>DASZFY010000052.1:0-60775 GCA_035939335.1 Solirubrobacteraceae bacterium
CCGCGCTGGGCTGATCGCCGACGTGGTGATCGACGCCAAGCAGGGCATCTCCGGGGCCGGGCGCGTGTTTGACGAGACCACGCACCTGTCGACGGCGGGCGAGAACATCGTTCCGTACAAGGTCGCCGCGCACCGGCACACGCCCGAGATCGAGGAGCAGCTGCGCGCCCTCGATCCCGCGCACCCCGAGCTGAAGGTCCAGTTCCAGGCCCACCTGGTGCCGCTCGACCAGGGCGAGATGGCGAGCTGTTACGTCACGACCACCCGCCCCGTGGGCGCCGAGGAGCTGCGCGCGATGTACGCCGACGCCTACGCCGACGAGCCGTTCGTCGAGCTCGTCGAGCGCCCGCCGGGCGTGCTCGAGGTGCGAGAGACGAACTTCTGCCGAGTGTTCGCCGCCGCCGACGAGCACACCGGCAAGGTGATCGCGTTCGGGGCGATCGACAACCTGTGGAAGGGCACCTCCTCGCAGGCGGTGCAGAACCTCAACCTGATGTTCGGCCTGCCCGAGACTCGGGGATTGCTGTGAGCGCGCCCGACACCGAGAAGATCGAGTCGCGGCCGTTCTTCCGCTCGCGCTGGACGCCCGCGCCGGCGCACGTGCGCGAGCTTGGGCTCGACGCGGGGCTGCCTGCTGGGTTCCGCGCGGCGGGCGTCGCCGCGGGCATCAAGCCCAGCGGCAGGCCCGACGTCGGCCTGCTCGTGTGCGACTCCAACGCGCCCGTCAGCGCCGCGCGCTTCACCGCCACCGCCACCCCGGCGGCGCCCGTGCTCGTCAGCCGTGAGCGCTGTCGTCTGGACGCGCTGCGCGCGGTGCTCGCGAACTCCGGCTGCGCCAACGCCGCCACTGGCCGGCGCGGGCTCGACGACGCCGCCAAGACGCAGGGCGCGGCGGCGCTCGCCGCGGGCGTCGACCCCGCCGAGGTCGCGCTCGCCTCCACCGGCGCGATCAGCCATGAGCTGCCGGTCGACGCGGTGCTGAAAGGGATCCTGGCGGCGCGCGAGCAGCTGAGCGCCGACGGCGACGCGGCCTTCCAGCGGGCGATCCAGACGACCGACGCGATCGAGAAGCGCGCCAACCTCGAGCTGGCGCTGCCCTCTGGCACGGTGCGCCTGAGCGCGCAGTGCAAGGGCGCGGGCATGATCTCGCCGCGCTTCGCCACGATGCTGTGCTTCGTTGAGACCGACGCCGCGCTGAGTGCTGAGACCGCCGACCTGCTGCTCGGCGTGTGTGTGAAGCGCTCGTTCGACCGTGCGTCCGTCGACGGGCAGCTCTCCACCAACGACACCGCGATCCTGATGTGCTCCGGCTCCAGCGGCGTGAGCGTCGTCCCCGAGAGCGAGGACGAGCTGCGCTTCGGCGAGGCGCTCGACGCGCTGCTGCGCGCGCTGGCGATCATGATGGTCGCCGACGGCGAGGGCGCCGGGCGCTGCGCGCGCGTGATCGTCCGCGGCGGCGAGGCCGGCGGCGCCGAGCTGGCGGCACGCGCCGTCGCCAACTCCCCGCTCGTGAAGGCCGCGTTGCACGGCGGCGACCCCAACTGGGGCCGCATCGTCCAGGCCGTCGGCGGCGCCCTCGGCGGGCGCCCCGGCGTCGACGTGCCGCTCGCGCTCGACGTGTCGATCGAGGGGATCCAGGTGTGCGCCGGCGGCGCCGCGATCCCCTACGACGAGGCTGCGCTCGCCCGCGCGGTGCAGGCCGACGAGGTCGAGTACGAGGTCACGCTGCCAGGCGATGGCGCCGAGACCGAGGTGTTCTTCTCCGACCTCTCGCACGAGTACGTATCGGTGAACGCGGACTACACGACATGAGCACCCGAGTCCATCCAACAAGAACGGAGTGCCATGTCCTCTCGTGACGTCGCAACGCTGCTCGAGGCGCTTCCGTACATCAGGGAGTTCCACGGCCGCACGGTGGTGATCAAGTACGGCGGCGCCGCGATGGAGGACGCCGCGCTGCGCGAGGAGTTCGCGCGCGACGTCGTGCTGCTCAAGTACGTCGGGCTGAACCCGATCGTCGTGCACGGCGGCGGCCCCGAGATCACCGCCTACATGGAAAGGCTGGGGCTGCCGGTAGAGTTCGTCGGCGGCCTGCGCGTGTCGGATGAGAGCACCGTGGAGGTGGCCAAGATGGTGCTCGTCGGCAAGGTCAACAAGGAGATCGTGCTGCGACTGAACCGCCACGGCCAGCCGGCGGTGGGTCTGTGTGGCGACGACGGCTCGCTGTTCCGCGTCGCGCGCCGCGCCGCTCCCGGCGGCGAGGACATCGGCTTCGTCGGGCGCATCGAGCGCGTCAACGTCGGCGTGATCGGGCACGTCGCGTGCGACTACATCCCGGTGATCGCCTCGGTCGGCGCCGACCGCGACGGGCACTCCTACAACGTCAACGCCGACGAGGCCGCCGGTGCCGTCGCCGGCGCGCTCGGCGCATACAAGGTGATCTTCCTGACCGACGTCCCTGGGTGGCTGGAGGATCCCGCCGACCCGGCGAGTCTGATCGGCCAGGCGACCGCCGAGCGGGTGCAGGCGGCACTGCCAGCACTTGAGGGTGGAATGCGCCCGAAGCTCGAAGCGTGCGTGGAGGCGATCAAGGACGGGGTCAGCGCGGCGCACATCCTCGACGGGCGCGTTCCCCACTCGCTGCTGCTCGAGCTGTTCACCGATGCTGGCATCGGCACCAAGATCGAGGCATCCCCATGACCCCGCCCATGGGGGAGCGCATTTCATGAGCCTCGCGGAGCTCCAGGAGTTGGAGCGCACGAGCGTGATCGGCTCCTACGCGCGTCAGCCGGTCGAGTTCGTGCGCGGCGAGGGCGTGCGCCTGTGGGACGACGAGGGCAACGAGTACCTCGATTTCCTGTGCGGGATCGGCGTGACGAGCCTGGGCCACTGCCACCCGCGCGTGGTGGAGGCGGTGCGCGAGCAGGTCGGACGGCTGATGCATGCGAGCAACCTGTTCTACACAGAGCCCGCGATGCGCCTGGCGGCGAGGCTGTCGGACTCGAGCCTCGGCGGCAAGGTGTTCTTCTGCAACTCCGGCGCGGAGGCCAACGAGGCGGCGATCAAGCTCGCGCGCAAGGCCCGCGCGGGCGGCGACATCGTGGTGCTGCACAACGCCTTCCATGGGCGCACGTATGGCGCGCTGTCGGCGACGCCGCAGGAGGCCAAGCAGGCGCCGTTCGCCCCGCTTGTGCCGGGCTTCCGCGCGGTGGCCGCCGATCCCGAGGAGCTGCGCGCCGCGGTCGATGGGAGCACCGCGGCGGTGCTGATCGAGCCGATCCAGGGCGAGAGCGGCGTCAACGTGCTCGCAGCCGAGCTGCTGGCGGCCGCGCGCAGGGCGTGCGACGAGCACGGCGCGGCGCTGATCTTCGACGAAGTCCAGTGCGGCATGGGCCGCACGGGCACGCTGTGGGCGTACGAGCAGACGGGCGTGCGGCCAGACGCGATGACCGTCGCGAAGGCGCTCGGCGGCGGCCTGCCGATCGGCGCGCTGATCACCGGCGAGCGGCTGGCGGACGTACTCGCGCCGGGTGATCACGGCTCGACCTTCGCGGGTGGCCCGGTGGTGGCCAGCGCGGCGCTGGCGGCGCTGGAGGCGACCGATGACGCGGCGCTGCTCGAGCGGGTGCGCGAGCTCGGAGGGCGCCTCGCCGGCGGCCTGGAGCGCCTCGCGCACGTGCGCTCGGTGCGCGGACGCGGGCTGATGCTCGCGTGCGAGCTCGACGTGCCGGCGCCCGCGCTCGTACGTCGCGCGCTGCTCGACGAGCGGCTCGTGGTCAACGCCACGGGTCCCACCACGCTGCGGCTGCTGCCGCCGCTGATCGTCGGCGAGACGGAGATCGACGACGCGCTCGCGCGGCTCGCGCGCGCGCTGGAGGGCTGAGCGGTGCGCCGGCAGCTGGTGGGCGACTTCGAGCTCGACGACGATCCCGCCCGCGTCGACGTCGACGCCGTGCACGCGTTCATCAGCGGCGAGTCCTACTGGGGGCAGGGACGCCCGCGCGAGCTGGTCGAGCGCGCGATCCGCGGATCGGCGCGCGTCGTGGGGCTCTACCGCGGCGAGATGCAGGTGGGCTTCGCGCGGGCGGTGTCCGATCGTGCGGTCATCGCGTATCTCGCCGACGTGTACGTGCTCGCCGAGTGCCGCGGTCGCGGGCGCGGCGTGGAGCTCGTGCGCGAGATGATCGAAGGAGACTTCGGCCCGGACGTGCGCTGGCTGCTGCACACGGCCGACGCGCAGGGCCTGTACGCGAAGCTCGGCTTCGAAGAAGCCACATCGACCTACCGGCTGATGGAACGCGCACGCGTCCGGGGACCGCGTGAGGGCGCGAACGCCGCGCAGCCCGAGTAGCCTACGCCGCCGTGAGTCGCGAGACCGAGATCCCCACACTGCGCAGCGCATCCTACGAGGCCGACCCCGCGGAGGTCCACCGCGTGCTGCTGCTGTACTCCGGCGGCCTCGACACGAGCGTGATGCTCAAGTGGATCCAGGACTCCTACGGCGCGGAGGTCGTGTGCCTGACCGTGAACCTCGGGCAGCCCGGCGAGGACTACGAGGTCATCGAAGGCAAGGCGCTGGCGCTCGGCGCGCTGGAGTGCCACGTCGTCGACGCGCGCGAGCAGTTCGTGCATGAGTACGTGCTGCCGGCGATCAAGGCCAACGCGCTGTACGGCGGCGGCTACCCGCTGTTCACCGCGCTCGGGCGCCCGCTGATCGCAAAGCTCGCAGTCGAGCAGGCGCGCGCGTCGGGCTGCGACACGATCGCCCATGGCTGCACCGGCAAGGGCAACGACCAGGTGCGGATCGAGGCGACGATCGCGACGCTCGCTCCCGAGCTGAAGGTGATCGCGCCGGTGCGCTCGTGGCAGATGGGCCGCGAGGAGGAGATCGCCTACGCGCGCGAGCACGGCATACCAATCAAGGGCGGGGCGGAGGCGACGCCGTACTCGATCGACGACAACCTGTGGGGTCGCTCATCGGAGGGTCGCTGGATCGAGGATCTCGAGCACGCCCCGGACGACGACGTCTTCCAGCTCGTTACTCCCCCGGAGCGGGCACCTGAGGAGCCGCAGCAGCTCGACCTGAGCTTCGAGCGCGGCGTCCCGGTCGCGCTCGACGGCGAGCGCCTGGAGCCGGTCGCGCTGATCGAGCGTGTCGCGGAGATCGGAGCGCGCCACGGCGTCGGCATCGTCGATCACATCGAGGACCGCATCGTCGGGTTGAAGGTGCGCGACATCTACGAGGTCCCGGCCGCGGCGATCGTGCTGCTCGCCCATCAGGAGCTCGAGCGCCTCGTGTGCACGATCCATCAGAACCAGTTCAAGCCCGAGCTCGACCGCCAGTGGGCCTACCTCGTCTACGCGGGCCTGTGGTGGGAGCCGCTGCGCGAGGACCTCGACGCGTACATGGAGCGCGTCAACGAGCGCGCCACGGGGACGATCGGCATCAAGCTGTACAAGGGTCACGCGCGCGTGGTCACGCGCTCTTCACCGAATGCCGTGTACGACGCTAGCCTGGCTTCGTTCTCGCAGTCCGGCGGGCTGTTCTCGCAGTCCGCGGCTCCGGGCTTCATCGAGCTGTGGTCGCTGCAGTCGCGGATGGCCTGGCGCCTGCGTAACAGCTGACCTGCGCGGATCGCGCCCACCGTCCGGCGCGACCCATAAGTTGCCCACCAGCGTGATGGCGGAAGGCAGCGAGACACCGAACGGCGAACAGGGCCACGGGCCCGAGGGTCGCCCGCGCCGCAGCGAGGGTGACCTGCTGTCCGAACGCCGCGCCCGCCGCGCGGCCGAGAGCGGCGAGGCCGCGCTGATGCGCCGCGCCGAGGCCGCCGAAGCGACAGTGCAGACGCTCGAACGCCACGTGGCCAGCCTGCAGCAGCGGCTGCGCGAGGCCGAGGACGACCGGCTGCGGATCGACGAGCTGCTCGAGGTCGAGCGCGCCGCGGCGCTCGAGCGCGAACACGAGCTGCGGCGCGTCAAGCAGCGCGAGTACGCCGAGCAGCAGCTGCGCGTGGAGGCTGAGGAACGGATGCTGAGCGTCGAGCGCGAGAGCCGCGTCGAGATCGAGCGGCTCGAGGTGCGTCTCAGCGCCAGCGAGCTCGACGCTCGCGAGCTCGCGCGGCGCGTCGAGGATCTGCAGCGCCAGCTCGCCGAGGCCGAGCAGGCGGTGGCGGCGGAGCGCGCGACGGTGCGTCGCGCCGAGCAGGGCCTGCAGGCGCGACTTACCGAGCTCGAGCGCCAGGTGCTGGAGATCCAGCGCGGGCTCGACGTCGAGCGCTCGGCGCGTGAGCGCTCCGAGCGCCTGCTCGAGCGCATGCGCGAAGGTCACCAGCGCTTGGAGGCGCTGCTGGGCGAGATGCACGGCATCGTCGCGCGGGTCACAGCCGCGCTCGCGGGCGGCGGCCGAGCCGCGCTCGCGCGCCAGCCGCCGCCGACCAGCGCCCCGGAGAGCCGCGGCGTCGAGACCCGCGGCGCCGAGATGGCTGACGCCCTGGCGGCAGCCGTCGAGCGCCTGCGCGCGCGCGCCGAGGCGGCGCCGCCGGTCGGCGAGGGTCCGGTCGAGTCTGCGGACGCACCAGTGGCGCAGGTCGAGCCGGCGGACGCGCCAGCCGAGCAGGCCGAGCCGAGCAGCCCCGAAGGCCTTGCTCAGCCGGCCGATCAGACGGCCGCTCCGGCTCCACGGGTCGTGCTCCGCGAGCCCGTCGCGCGGCCTCCCGCGCACAAGCACAGCCTGTCGTGGTTCGCGCGCCGACGGATCAAGCGCAAACAGCGGCGCGGCCAGTGATCCTCCGCCGCGCCGACGCCTAGCATGCAGTCCCAGTGAGCAGCATCTCCTGCGCCCATCTCCACGTCCACTCCGAGTACTCGCTGCTCGACGGAGCGTGCAAGATCGAAGCGCTGGCCGCGCGCGCGGCGCAGTTCGGCCAGCCGGCCCTGGCGCTGACCGACCACGGCGTGATGAACGGCGCGGTCGAGCTGTACAAGGCGTGCGCCAAGCACGGCGTCAAGCCGATCGTCGGCTGCGAGATCTACCTGGTCGACGACCACACCGCCACGGGCAAGGTCGAGCGCAACCACCTGACGCTGCTCGCCGCCGACGATGCGGGGTACCGCAACCTCGTCAAGCTCTCCTCGGCCGGCTTCCTGGAGGGCCTGCAGCGGGGCAAGCCGACCGTCGATCTGGCCCAGGTCGAGCGCCACTCGCAGGGCGTGATCGCGCTCACGGGCTGCCTGGCCTCGCGCTTCTGCCAGCGCCTGCTCGAGGATCGCGAGCAGGAGGCGCGCGCGCACGCTGACGATCTCCTGCGCGTGTTCGGCTCAGAGAACGTGTACTTCGAGGTCCAGAAGAACGGCCTCGCGCCGCAGGACAAGTGCAACGAGGGGATCGTCAAGATCGCGCGCGAGGTGGGGGGCAGCCTGGTGGGCACCGGCGACGTCCACTACCTGCGCCGCGAGGACTACGACCACCACACCGCGCTCCTGTGCGTGCAGACCAAGAGCACGATCGCGGCGCCGAAGCTGACGTTCGAAACGAACGAGTTCTACCTGCGCGACAGCGAGGAAATGTCGCGCGCGTTCGCCGAGTGGCCGGAGGCGATCGCGAGCACGCTCGAGATCGCCGAGCGCTGCTCGGTCGAGATCGAGCTCGGCAAGCAGCTGATACCGAGCTACCCGACGCCCGACGCCAGCGACGAGCGCTCCTACCTGCGTGCTCGCGTGCAGGAGGGCCTGCGCCTGCGCTACGGCGACCCGCCGCCGGCCGCCGCGCTCGAGCGCATGGAGATGGAGCTCGACGTGATCGACCGCATGGGCTTCAACGCTTACTTCCTGATCGTGTGGGACTTCGTCAAGTTCGCCAAGGAGAACGGCATCGCCGTGGGGCCCGGCCGTGGCTCGGCGGCGGGCTCGATCGTCTCCTACTGCCTGGCGATCACCGACGTCGACCCGTTGCGCTACGACCTGCTGTTCGAGCGCTTCCTGAACCCCGAGCGCGTGTCGATGCCGGACATCGACATCGACTTCTCGGTGCGCGGACGCGAGCGCGTGATGAAGTACGTAACGGAGAAGTACGGGCGCGAGTCGGTCGCGCAGATCGTCACCTTCGGCAAGATGTTCCCGCGCGCGGCCACGCGCGACGCGGCACGGGTGCTGGGTTTCGACTATGGAGCGGGCGATCGCCTGGCGAAGCTGATCCCCGACCCGATCATGGGCCGCTCGCCGTCGTTCGAGGACTGCCTGAAGCCCGGCCAGCCGCTGCGCAAGGCCTGCGACGAGGACCCGACGGCGAAGCAGATCGTCGACGTCGCGCAGGGTCTGGAGGGAATCGTGCGCAACTCCTCGATCCACGCCGCGGCGGTCGTGATCGCCGACCGGCCGCTGACGGACATCGTGCCGCTGCAGCTCGCCGATGCGGGCACCGACGAGAACGGCGAGCGCGCGTTCCGCACGGTGACCCAGTTCTCGATGAAGCCAATCGAGGAAATCGGCATCCTCAAGATGGACTTCCTGGGGCTGCGCAACCTCGATGTGATCGAGGATGCGCTCGACATCATCGAGCGCTCCAGCGGAGCGCGCCCGGACATGACGACGCTGCCGCTCGACGACGCGCGAACGTATGAGATGCTCGCGCGCGGAGACTCGATCGGGGTCTTCCAGTTCGAGTCCGAGGGCATGCGCGAGGCGCTTAAGAAGGTGCGCCCTGACGAGTTCAACGACCTCGTCGCGCTCAACGCGCTCTACCGCCCCGGCGCGATGGACCAGATCCCGGTGTACGCCAAGGGCAAGCACCACCCGGAGTCGATCGCCTACCCAGACGAGCGCCTGCGTCACATCCTCGAGTCCTCCAACGGCGTGATCCTCTATCAGGAGCAGGCGATGCAGATCTCCAAGGAGCTGGCGGGCTTCTCGGGGGCCAAGGCGGACGACCTGCGCAAGGCGATCGGCAAGAAGAACCGTCAGGCGATGGCAGCGCTGAAGCCTGAGTTCGTCGAGGGTTGTCGCGCGTCGGGCACCAGGCCCGATGTGATCGAGTTCTTGTGGAGCACGAACGAGAAGTCTGCGGACTACTCGTTCAACAAGAGCCACGCCGCGTGCTACGGGCTGATCGCCTACCGCACGGCGTGGTTGAAGGCCAACCACACGGCCGAGTACATGGCCGCGCTGATCTCATCGGTGATGTCCACGAAGGACAAGGTGCCGTTCTTCGTGGCGCGCTGCGAGGACATGGGCATCGAGATCCTGCCGCCCGACGTCAACCTCTCAGACCATGAGTTCACGGTCGGCGCGCCGGGCCGGGAGGGCGGCCTCGGCAGCATCCGCTTCGGCCTGGACGCCGTCAAGGGCGTGGGCTACCAGGCGGTCGAGGCGATCAAACGCGGGCGCGAGGAAGGCGGCGAGTTCAGCTCGATCTGGGACTTCTGCGAGCGCGTCGACGGGCGTACGGTCAACAAGAAGGCGATCGAGGCGCTCGTCAAGTGCGGCGCGCTCGGGTCGACCGGTGCCACCCGCAAGGGGATGCTCGAAGTGCTCGAGAAGGCGCAGGCCAAAGGCCAGCAGGTCCAGCAGGACGCACAGATCGGTCAGGGCTCGATCTTCGACCTGCAGGAAGACGGCGCGAGCGCCGGCGCTTCAACAGCCGCGGGCTCGGCGATGAGCGCGTTCGCGGCGCCCGTGCACCCGCCGATCCCAGTCGAGGAGTTCGACCAACCGGAGCTGCTGGCGGCGGAGAAGGAAGCGATCGGGCTGTTCGTGTCCGCGCACCCGCTGAAGCCGCTGCGCGACGCCCTACGTGCACGGGTCGACTGTCCGATCGCGGCGCTCGAGGACCGCCGCGACAAGGACTGGGTGACGGTCGGCGGGATCATCACCGAGGCCAAGCGCATCCGCACGCGCAACGGCGATCACATGATGTTCGCGACGCTCGACGACCTCGCGGGCGCGGTCGAGATGCTCGTGTTCGGCAAGGCGCTGGTCGAGCACGAGGCGGCGCTGACGGTCGATGCGGTGGTGATCGTGAAGGGGCGCGTCGACCACAAGGAAGCCGGCAAGACGTGCCTGGTGGTGCAGAGCGTCGAGGCGTTCACACCCTCACAGGAGGAGATCGAGCGGGCGAGCAACCAGGCGAGCGCGGCCGCGCGCAGCGCCACCGCGCTCGCCGAGCCCGTCGAGCTGCGCATCGCCGCGGCGGATCTCAGCGAGGGCACGATCGACGAGCTGAGGGAGAGACTCGGGGAGTGCCGGGGCCAGGCCGAGGTGATCGTCGAGATCGAGGCCAGCGACGGCCGCACCCGCCGCCTGCGTCTCGGCGAGGACTACCGCGTGCGCCACACGCCGACGCTGCTCTCCGAACTGCACGCCGCGGTCGGAGCGCGGCCCGCTGTCGCCGCCGTGGCCTCCCCGCCCGCCGCGCCGCTCGCCGCCGTCGCGAGCGCCTGAGCGCGCGAATCAGCCGCGGGCGGCGATTCCCCGCTCGCGCAGTGCCATCGCGAGCGCCACTTCCCGCGCGGAGGCGCCGCTGCGGTTCTCGCCTGGTGTCTCGAGCACGCATGGCAGCTTCTGCACCGCGGGGGCGGACAGGAACGCGCTGCAACCGTCCTCGCCCAGCTCGCCGGCGCCGAGGTTGGCGTGGCGGTCGCGGTTCGACCCGAGCGGGGTCTGGGAGTCGTTGAGATGCAGCGAGCGGACTCGCCCGCGACCGAGCTTGCGCGTGCACTGGCGCAGCACGCTCGCCATCTCTTTGGGGGTGCGGATGTCGTAGCCGGAGGCGAACAGGTGACAGGAGTCCAGGCACACGCCGAGACGTTTGTCCCCGCCGGCGCCCTCCACCAGCGCCGCGAGCTCGTCGATCGAGCGCCCGAGCGTGCCACCCGCTCCGGCGGTGTTCTCGAGATGCAGCTCGCAGCCCTCGCTCTCCTGCAGGGCCTCGCGGATGGTCGCGGCCGCCCGCTCGATCGCGTCGCCCACGTGCCCGGTCTTGGCCGAGCCGGGGTGCAGCACCACCCCGGCGGCGCCGATCGCGTGACCCGCCCGCAGCGAGTGAGTCAGAGACGCGAGCGATTTCGAGCGGATGTCCGGATCCTCGCTGGCGCAGTTGAGCAGATACACCGCGTGGATCAGCACGGCGTCGATCGGGCTGTCGCTCATCGCCTCGCGGAACGCCGCCACATCCTCGTCGCGGTAGACCGTCGCCCGCCACATCCGCGGCGACTGGTTGAAGATCTGGATCGCGCGGCAGCCGCGCTCGACACCGCGCGCGATCGCCTTCGGCAGGCCGCCGGCGGGCGAGACGTGCGCTCCGATCAGCATGGCGTGTGGCTCGGGACGGCTGCGACTAGCATGCGGCGCATCCTATGAGGGTTCGCTTCGCACCATCTCCCACCGGAGCGCTGCACATCGGCGGTGCGCGCACGGCGCTGTTCAACTGGCTGCTGGCACGCCACAACGGCGGTGAGCTGGTGCTGCGCATCGAGGACACCGACCGTGAGCGCTCCACTCCGGAGAACATCGAGCAGATCCTCGACGCGCTGCGCTGGCTCGAGCTCGACTGGGACGAGGGCCCGATCCTGCAGACCGCGCGCTCCGAGCGCCACGGCGAGGCGCTGCAGGCGCTGCTCGAGTCCGGCCACGCCTACCGTTCGCGTGCAACCGCCGAGGACGTGAAGGCGTTCAAGGAGCTCTACGGCGCCGACCGGGGCTTTCGCGGCGAGTCTGAGCAGGAGGGCGCGGTGCGCCTGCGCGTGCCAGCTGACGGCGCGACGGTGGTGCACGATGCGATCCGCGGAGACACGAGCTTCGAGCACGTACACCTCGACGACCCGGTGATCGCCCGCGCGGACGGGTCGGCGCTGTACAACTTCGCGGTCGCGATCGACGATCTCGACGCGGGTATCACGCACGTGGTGCGCGGCGAGGATCACCTGTCGAACACGCCCAAGCAGCTGCTCGTGCTCGAGGCCGCGCGCGCGGCGGGCTTCGGCCCAGACGTGCCGCCGCCGATCTACGCGCACCTTCCGCTGCTGCACGGGCCGGACGGCAAGAAGCTCTCAAAGCGCCACGGCGCGGCCTCGGTGCAGGAGCTGAGGGACGCGGGCTATCTGCCGGAGGCGGTGCGCAACTACCTCGCGCTGCTCGGCTGGGGCGCGGGCGACGACGCGACGGTGCTCTCGACGGACGAGCTCGTCGAGCGCTTCACGTTGGAGCGCGTCAGCCGCAACCCTGCGCGCTTCGACGAGGTCAAGCTGCGCTGGCTGGACGGGCTGTACATCCGCAAACTGCCCGTGGCAGAGCTGGCTCGCCGCGTGGAAGCGTTCACGGGGCGCGAGGGTCTCGAGGACGCTGCGCGGATCAGCCAGGAGAAGATCCAGACGCTCGCGGACTTCCTGCCGCTCGCGGGCACCTTGCTCGACGGTCCGGCCGACGACGCGAACGCGCGTGAGCGCTGGCTGGACGAGGACGGCCGCGCGGTGCTCGCCGATGTGCGCGCGGCGCTCACGGGCCTTGAGAGCTTCGACGAGGCGAGCGTCGAGCAGGCGCTCTCGGCGGTGATCGAGCGGCGCGGGGTCAAGCCGCGCGAGGTCTACCAGCCGCTGCGCGTGGCGCTCACCGGTGGGACCGTCTCGCCGGGCATCTTCGAGAGCGTCGTGCTGCTTGGGCGCGAGGAGACAGTGCGCCGGATCGACCGAGTGCCAGCGGTCACTCGCTGATCGGCTGAACGACCCACCCCTAAATTCTTTGCCCACGGCTGCCGATATGACAGCAACGTCGGAACATCGGACCGAGGCATTGGCGAACCCAAGGAAGGGATCGAAGAACGCATGCAAGCTACCGCCGCAGCACAGAAAGCGAGCGCACCAAAGAGGCTCACCACCGCGAAAAAGCGCGCGGTGAAGTCCTCAGCGCCGGCCAAGCAGTTGACCAAAGCGAGCGTAGACCCAAATCCTCCTGCCCAGCGTCGCGCGATCGCGCCCGGCTCGGCGTCTGGCGAGCGCCACCAGAACGAGGGCCACGGCCGGCGCCTGACGATGGCGTTCGAGGCGCTCGAGGCATTCCCCGCGCTTGCGGAGTCACGCGACCGACTGCTTGCGGTGGTCTCCAAGGATCACGTAGCGACCGCTGATGTGGTCGCCGCGGTCGAGTCCGACGTCGCGCTGCTGATCGCGGTCCTGCGCCTGGCCAACCGCGCCCTGGACGGGCGCGCTCGCGTCGACACCGCCGTGGCGGCGGTCGAGCTGCTGAGCCCGCAGACCGTGCAGGCGGTCGCCAACCGCGTGCGCACGTTCGACTTCTTCGAGCGCGCCAGCGTTTGGGACGCGGCGCCGGAGCGCTTCCGGCTGCACGCGCTCGCCACCCAGCATGCGGCTGACCGCATCGCGATCGAGGTCGGTTACGAGAACCGCGACCGTCTGACGGTGACGAGCCTGATGCACGACGTCGGCAAGCTGGTGCTGCTGCACGCCTACCCCGGCTACCCCTCCCAGGTGCACCGAGGCGCGCGTACGCCCGAGGAGCGCATCCACCAGGAGCGCCGCGAGCTCGGCGTCGACCACGCGCTGGTCGGTGGCGTGCTGATCCGCCGCTGGGGGCTGCCGGCGTCACTGGCGACGCCGATCGAGCGCCATCACAACCCCGACGTCGAAGGCGAGGCCGCGTTCATCCGCCTGGCGGACATGCTCGCCCACTACGAGCAGGGCGCGCGCGTGTCCCCCGCAGAAATGCTCCACACAGCCCGCGCCGTCGGGCTCGGACCGGACGAGCTCAGGCGCGTGATGTACGAACTGCCGAGCCCCTCCAGCCAGCGCCAGCGCCACGTCGACCCGTGCCCGCTGTCGGGCAGGGAGCTAGGCGTGCTGCAGCGGTTGGCCGAAGGCAAGGTCTACAAGCAGATCGCCCACGAGCTGACGCTGTCGACCAGCACCGTGCGCACGCACCTGCACAACATCTACGGCAAGCTCGGCGCGGTCGATCGCGCGCAGGCGGTGTTGATCGCCACCGAGCGCGGCTGGCTGTAGGCGTTAGCATCGCGCGCACGGTGCAGGCGCGATGATCTCGATCACCAGCAAGTCTCCATACGCGGTGCTCGCGCTGGCTGAGCTGGCGCGCAGCGGCGGCACGGAGCCGGTGCCAATCGGTGAGCTGGCGCGCAGGCGCGACGTGCCGGTGCAGTTCTTGGAGCAGCTATTCGCGGTCCTGCGCCGCGGCGGCGTGATCAGCTCGCAGCGCGGCGTCAAGGGCGGCTACCGCTTCGCGCGGGAGCCCTCGACGATCACCGTGCTGGAGGTCGTCGAGCTGCTCGACGGTCCGCTCGGTCGCGACGCGCAGGGCGTGTTCGAGGATGCAGCGGAGGCGGCACGCAAGGTGCTGGGCGAGACGACGATCGCCGACGTGCTCGAGCGCGAGCTGCGCGACGCGGGCGCGAGCATGTACCACATCTGAGCAGCGCCACTGTGCCGGGCGGGCGCGCGCGGGATACCGAGCACATAGCCGCCCCACTATTGTCGTGCCCGATGTCACGAATCCCGATCAACATTGCGGAGTTGGTTGGCGGCACCCCGCTTGTGGGCCTGCCACGCATACTCGAGGGCACGCCGGCGGCTGAGAGCGGCGTGGAGCTGTTCGCGAAGCTCGAGGCTTTCAATCCTGGCGGGAGCGTGAAGGACCGGATCGGCGTGGCGATGATCGAGGCGGCGGAGGCGGAAGGCAGGATCGAGCCGGGACGCACGACGATCGTGGAGGCGACGAGCGGCAACACGGGCATCGCGCTGGCGTTCGTGTGCGCGGCGAAGGGCTACGAGCTGGTGCTGACGCTGCCGCAGGGCATGAGCCGCGAGCGCGAGAGCCTTCTGCGGCTGTATGGTGCGCGCGTTGAGATCACGGAGTCGTTGGGGGGGATGGGCGAGGCGGTGGCGGCGGCGCGGGCGATGGCGCGCGACGACGACGTGTTCCTGCCCGACCAGTTCTCCAACCCCGCCAACCCGGAGATCCACCGTCGCACGACCGGCCCGGAGATCGAGCGCGCGCTCGACGGCCGCGTGGACGTGCTGGTGGCGGGCGTGGGGACCGGTGGCACGATCACCGGCGTCGGCGAGTACCTGCGTGAGCACGCCAACCCGAGCCTGCACGTGGTGGCGGTCGAGCCGCGCGGCTCGGCGGTGCTGTCGGGTGGCACGCCCGGCCCGCACCGCATCCAGGGGATCGGCGCGGGGTTCGTGCCGCCAGTGCTCAACCGCGAGCTGATCGACGAGGTGATCCCTGTCAGCGACGACGATGCGATCCAGACCGCGTGGAACTGCGCCAAACGCGCGGGGCTGCTCGCGGGCATCTCCTGCGGCGCGGCGCTATGGGCCGCCGTGCAGGTCGCAGGGCGCCCGGAGTCGCGGGGCAAGCGGATTGTGGTGGTCATGCCCGACTCGGGCGAGCGCTACGTCTCCCAAGCGTTCTTCGCGCCGTAAGACGATCTTTTATGGGTGCCCCTGATGGGGGCGCTCGCGGGCTACGCTGTTGCCATGGCCCGATTCGAGGCGTTCCCACGGGTGGTCAAGGAGCTGCGGCGCGACGTGCTGGCGGCGCGCGACCGCGATCCGGCCGCGCGCGGAGTCTCGCCCGCCGAGATCCTCGCCACCTGGCCAGGAATCCACGCGCTGCTCGCCTACCGCGTCGCGCACGCGCTGCAACTGGCTGGCGTGCCGCTGCTGCCGCGGCTGATCTCGATGCTCACACGCGCGCTCACCGGCATCGAGATCCACCCAGCCGCGCAGATCGGGCAGGGGCTGTTCATCGACCACGGCGCTGGCGTGGTGATCGGTGAGACGGCGGACATTGGCAACGACGTGACGCTGTACCAGGGCGTCACGCTGGGGGGCACTGGGTTCGCGACGGGCAAGCGCCATCCGACGGTGCAGGACAACGTGACGATTGGCTCGGGCGCGAAGCTGCTGGGCCCGATCACGATCGGCCACGGCGCGAAGATCGGCGCTAACAGCGTCGTCATCACCGACGTGCCCGCCAACTCCACCGTCGTCGGCAACCCCGGTCACCCGGTGCGCGTCGACGGGCGTCGGGTAGAGGGACCGGACGCCGACTGGATCCACCTGCCCGACCCGATCGCCGAGGCGATCCAGGCGCTCTCCAGTCGCATCGTCGCGCTCGAACGCCAGCTCGCCGAGTACACCGACGCCGAGCCGGAGAAAATTGCCGAGGTCAGGCCTCTGCGGACCGTCAAGGGCCCCAATCCGGCTGGCGGCTGACCGGCGCCTCGTCGCCCCTGGCGGCGTCCTCAGTCGCTCGCGTGCCAAGCACGCCACGCGGGTGGGTGGGCTTCTGTTCTCGGCCGGGAACGACGATCCACCCCGTCAGGATGAGTCGCCCGAGGGCGCATCTATGCTGGATGTCTGATGGCGGAGAACCCCCACGCCGCGCACCTCCAGGAGCTGCTGGAGGGCCTGAACGAGCCTCAGCGTGAGGCGGTCACGCACGGCGAGGGGCCGCTGCTGATCCTGGCGGGCGCCGGCAGCGGCAAGACGCGCGTGCTCGCGCACCGGATCGCGTTCCTGATCTACACAGACCAGGCGCAGGCGGGGGAGATCCTGGCGATCACGTTCACCAACAAGGCAGCCAACGAGATGCGCGAGCGGGTCGAGCGCCTGCTCGGCCACGGCACGCGCGCGATGTGGGTGATGACCTTCCACGCCGCGTGCGCGCGCATCCTGCGCGCGGAGGCGCAGCGGCTCGGCTACACGCGCCAGTTCACGATCTACGACCAGGCGGACGCGCGGCGATTGACCAAGCGCTCGGCCGACGCCGTGGGGGTGGACCCCAAGCGCTTCACCCCGTCGGCGATCCACAACCAGATCTCCGCGGCCAAGAACCAGCTGATCGACGCGGAGTCCTATCGCCAGCGCGTCGGCTCGCAGTTCGAGGAGATGATCGCCGACGTCTACGACATCTACGAGCGCGACCTGCACCGCATGAACGCGATGGACTTCGACGACCTGCTGTTCCGGGTCGTCAACCTGCTGGAGCTGTTCGAGGACGTCCGCGAGCGCTACCGCAGCACGTTCCGCCACGTGCTCGTCGACGAGTACCAGGACACCAACCATGCCCAGTACCGGATGCTGCAGTTGCTCGTCGGCGGCGGGCGTCCACCGCAGCGCGGTGAGGCCCAGCCGGGCGATCGCCCGACCTACAGCGGCCCGGTCGGACATCGCAACCTGGCGGTTGTCGGTGACGACGCGCAGTGCCTGGCCGAGGGAACGCTCGTCACGATGGCGGATGGCACACAACGGCCGATCGAGGATGTGTGGGCCGGTGACATGGTTCTGGCCGCGCACGGGAGCGGCGACTTTCGGCCGGCGATGGTTATGCGCCGTCACGATGCCCAGAGCCGGCAAGGGGTCGCTGTCACAACTCGCTCGGGCAGGCAGTTGGTCAGCACGGCTGAGCACATCCATTTCGCCGGCTTTGTCCGCGGCCGGACTCCTCAGCTGCATATGACGTATGTGATGTGGAAGCGCGGGGTCGGGTTTCGCGTTGGGACGTCTCGAACCTACACCGCGGGGCAGGTCAAGCCTGTTGTGGGCGTCGCCTATCGAATGAGGCAGGAGGGTGGGGACGCGGCCTGGGTCGTGTCGGTGCACGCGAGCGACGCTGAGGCTCGCGTGGCCGAGCTGTTGCTCTCGGCGCAATACGGTCTCCCGACGATTCCGTTCAACGCCCGGCCCGGAGGCGCCCGGAGCCCGAACAGCCTGGTCGGCAACCAGGCACTGATAGATCGAGTCTTCACGACTCTCGACACAGTTGCCTCCGGTCGAAAGCTGCTCGCCGACGAGGGACTGAGTCTTCGCTTCCCGCACTTCGCCTCGGGCGCCCACACTTCTGGCAGACGAGGTTCACCGCGTCTACGGCGCCGCATGGTGGTCACCCTCTGCGGCGATCGCCGAGGGGAAACGCCGATGCATCGCATCGCGATGTTTGGCTATGACCAGCAAGGTAGAGAGGCGCTGGAGCGGCTCGGTCTAAGCGTGCGACCGGCCAGGCGTGGGTCGATCGGCTGGCGTTATGAGTCGGCGTCGGCGGACATGCCTACCCTGCTCTCGACGGTAGAACGGGTTCGGGGCGAGCTGGAGTTTCATCTCCATCTCAACGCTCGGCTTGCGCGCAACCCTGAGGGAGTCACCAACTCGCTTCCCTTTATGCCGGCGTCCTCGCTTCGGCCAGGCATGGTGATGGTGACGGCCGAGGGTGACTTTGACGTCGTCGAGAGGGTTGAGCCGGCACCATTGGATTCACCGGTATATGACCTCGATATCGACGGTGTTCACAACTTCATCGCCAACGGGCTCGTCACCCACAACTCGATCTACAGCTTCCGCGGCGCTGATGTGCGCAACATCCTCGATTTTCAACAGGACTTCCCCGACGCGCGCGTGGTGAAGCTCGAGCAGAACTACCGCTCGACCGAGACGATCCTGCGCGCCGCCAACGCGGTGATCGCCAACAACCGGGGCGGCATCGCCAAGCGGCTGTGGAGCGAACTGGGACAGGGCGAGCAGATCCAGCTGCGCGTGCTCGACGACGAGTACGCGGAGGCGCGCTTCATCGTGGGAGAGATACAGCGGCTGATCGACGAGGGCGCCTCGCGCGCGGAGATCGCGGTGCTGTACCGCACCAACGCGCTGTCGCGGGTGCTCGAGGAAACGCTCACCCGCGCGGACATCGCCTACCAGGTGATCGGCGGCACGAAGTTCTTCGAACGCGCCGAGATCAAGGACGCGATCGCCTATCTGTCGCTGATCGCCAACCCCGCCGACGTTGTGAGCTTCACCCGCGTGGTCAACTCGCCGCGCCGCGGCATCGGGCAGACCTCGCTCGGGCGCGTGCTCGCCCACTCCGAGTCGCAGGGCATCCCCGTGTGGCAGGCCGCAGCCCAGCCCGAGCAGGTCCCAGGTCTCGGCGCCGCGGCGGTGAAGGCGCTGCGGCGGTTTATGGACACGATGGAGGATCTGCGCAGCCTCGCGGGCATGCCCGCAGTCGGGGCGCATGCGGACGCGGCCGACGCAGATGGCGCCACGCGCGACGACGGCAATGGCGACGCGGCGGCGGAGGCAGGCGTGCCGGTCGGCGACCTGCTCGAGGCGCTGCTCTCGCAGACGGGATACATCGAGGCGCTCGAGGCTGAGCGCACGATCGAGTCCCAAGGGCGCATCGAGAACCTCGAGCAGCTAGTCGAGGGCGCGCGCACGTTCGACGCGCTGGCGGGTGAGGGGCAGGACACGCTCGCCGCCTACCTGCAGGAGGTTGCGCTCGTGGCCGACGCCGACAGCCGCAGCGACGAGGGTCTCGTGACGCTGATGACGCTGCACAACGCCAAGGGCCTCGAGTACCCCACGGTGTTCATCGCCGGCTGCGAGGACGGCGTGTTCCCGCACTCGCGCGCGATCGAGGAGGGCTCGCTCGAGGAGGAGCGGCGCCTGTTCTATGTGGGGGTCACGCGCGCGATGCGCCAGCTGTACCTCACGCATGCCCGCCGGCGAGCGGTGTTCGGCGCGCAGAGCTACGGCATGCGCAGCCGCTTTCTCGACGAGATTCCCGCCGACCTGCTCGAGGAACCCCGGCAGACCGCGTTCCGTCCCGGCGCAGGCTGGTCGGCCGGCGGCGGTGCCCCAACCGTGACCGCACGCCGCGGCTCCGCCAACGGCAGCTGGGCCGTGCCATCCGGCGCCGAACGCGCGGCGGTCGCAGCCGGACAGGAGGGTGTCTCCGTCGCCAACCAGTTTCGCCTCGGCGAGGACGTCGTGCACGCGGCCTTCGGCGACGGCGTCGTCACCGGCGTCGAGCCTGGTGGTGTGATAGTCGTGCGTTTCGCCGGCGACGGCTCTGAACGCAAGCTCATGGCTGAGTATGCCCCTGTTAGCCGCCGCTGACGCGCGCGTTCCCCAGCCGCGTCAAACGCATAGCATCTGGTGCGCATGAGCGCCACGATCATCGACGGCAAAGCGATCGCCGCGCGGGTGCGCGCCGATGTCGCGCGCGAAGTCGAGGCATTCATCCGTGAGAGCGGGCGCCCGCCGGGGCTCGCGACCGTGCTCGTCGGCGACGACCCCGCATCCGCGGTGTACGTCGGCGGCAAGCAGCGCGCGTGCGTGGAGGTCGGGATGGTGCCGTTCGACCGGCGCCTGCCAGCGGACGCGTCGTCCGAGCAGGTCGCCGAGGAGCTGCAGCGCCTGAACGAGGACCGCGCCGTCAGCGGCGTGCTGCTGCAGCTGCCCGTGCCGGAGCATCTCGACGGGCCCGCGCTGACGGGCATGATCAACCCAGACAAGGACGTCGACGGTCTCACCCCCGTCAACGCCGGGCTGCTGTCGCTCGGGCGCCGGGGGCTGCGCCCGGCCACCCCCTCGGGGGTGATGGTGATGCTCGACGACACCGGCGTCGCGCTCGAGGGCGCCGAGGCGGTCGTCGTCGGGCGCTCCAACCTGTTCGGCAAGCCGATGGCGCAGATGCTGCTCGAGCGCAACGCCACCGTGACCGTCTGCCACTCGCGCACGCGCGACCTGCGCGAGGTGTGCGCGCGCGCCGAGGTGCTGATCGTCGCCGTCGGCCGTGCGCGCATCGTGCAGCGAGACTTCGTGCGTCCCGGTGCCGTCGTGATCGACGTCGGCATGAACCGGCTGACGCCGGAGGAGGCGGGCAACAAGAGCGGCCTCGTCGGCGACGTCGACTACGCCGCCGTCGTCGATGTCGCCTCCGCCATCACCCCCGTTCCCGGCGGCGTCGGTCCGATGACGATCGCGCTGCTGCTGCGCAACACGCTGCACGCCGCCCGCTACCACCACGAGCTCGAGTCGCTGCTCGGCGAAGTCGACAAGGACATCGTGTGAAGCGCCTGCGGTTCGGCGAGCTGCTCGCGCTGGTTGGCGCGATCTGCGTGATCGTCTCGCTGTTCGAGCGCTGGTATGAAGCGCCCGTCGGCAACCTCGACGCGTGGGACACGTTCGGACCCGCCGTCGTGCTGCTGCTGGCGGCGGTGTGCGCCGCGCTCGCGATGGTCGTCAGCGCGCTCACCGAGCGCAGCCCCGAGCTGCCGGTGTCGACGGCCGTGTGGTGCGTGCTGCTCGGGCTGCTTGCGGTGATCGCCGCGGTCGTTCGCGTGCTCGAGCGCCCCGACCGCGCCACCGAGGTCTGCTTCGGCGCGTGGCTGGCGCTCGCCGGCGCTGTGCTGATCCTCGTCGGGGCGTGGCAGGCGCTGCGCGATGAACGACCGTCGCTCTACAAACCCGCGCAGCCCGAGCCCCGCCCGCGGCCCTAGCGGTAGACCCCTGAGCGCGCGCGGCGCCTTTTAGAACGGCGCGCTCAGGCCGCCCCGTCGAGGCGGCTGGCGAGCTCGATCACGATCTCCGCTAGCCGCGGCCCGCCATCCTCCTGGCAGAAGTGGGCGACTCCCGGCAGCGTCTCGTGTGGCTGTCCCGCCGCGCCAGGGATCAGCTTCTCGAGCACCGCGTCCGCCCCGCGCGTGACCGGGTCGGAGTCCCCGAACGCGCACACAAATGGCCCATCGAAGCCTTTCAGCACCTCCCACGCGGCGCGGTTGGCCGGCGCCGCCGGATCGTCCGGTGTGATCGGAACGAGCGTCGGGAACTGGCGTGCACCGGCCTTGAAGCTCGCGTCGGGGAAGGGCGCGTCGTAAGCGGCGATCTCCTGCTCTGACAGTTCCCGGTGGGTGCCGCCGTTGACGATTTTTCCGATCGGCAGGTCCTCGGCGCCCTGGGAGTAATCGCGCCACGCGCGGAATGCGTCGCCCGGATCGTGATCGCCCGTGGGCAGCATCGTGTTCGACGCCACCGCCCCGGCGAAGCGCTCGCGGTGCTCGCCCAGCAGACGCAGCCCCAGTAGCCCACCCCAGTCCTGGCAGAACAGCACCATGCCCTGCAGGTCCAGGCGGTCCACCACGAGATCTGTCAGCCACTGCATGTGGCGGTCGTACGTGTAGTCCTCGCGCTCGCTCGGCTTGTCCGATCGCCCGAAACCGATCAAGTCCGGTGCGATCACGCGCAGCCCAGCGGCCAGCAACGGCGGGATCATGTGCCGATAGAGGTACGACCACGACGGCTCGCCGTGCAGCAGCAGCGCCACGCGCCCGTCGCGTGGCCCCTCATCGACGTACGCCATGCGCACGGTGTCCCCGTCTGCGCTGACCTGCGCGTACTGCGAGTCCCAGCTCCAATCGGGCAGATCTGTGAAGCGCTCCTCCGGAGTGCGGACAGCTTGCATCTTCTCTCTCCTCGGCAGTTGACGGCTGGTTCGGGTTGATTGTGCAGGATTGACGCCTGAGCCGCGGAACTTTGTGCTAACGGATGCAAGCTCCGGCCGCTCGCGGCCGAGACCAACGGTCGCATTCATATCAATAAGGGGGATTTCACCAATGAGCTTCGATATCAGTGGCCTGCGTCGCTCCGATCGCGTCGTCGGGATCAGCGCCATCGCGTTCTTCGTCTTCCTGTTTTTCTTCAAGTGGTTTGGTGTCAGCTCGAGCGCCTCGGTCGGCGGTGTCGGCTACAGCGACAGCGCCAATGGCTGGCACACGTTCACCAACAGCCGCTGGATCTGGATCATCACGATCATCGTCGCGCTCGCGGCCGTCGCGATCAACGCAGGTGTACTCAACTTCAAGAGCTCGGTGCAGCCCGGCGTGGTCGTAGCCGCGCTGGGGGCGCTGTCGGCGATTCTCATCTTCTACAGGATCCTCGACCACCCCGCCGCTGGCGCCAGCGGAACGATCGCCGGCGTCCACTACTCCGCGTCCGTCGGAATCAAGATCGGCATCTGGCTCGGGCTGATCGCCGCTCTCGGATTGACATACGGCGGCTATCTGGCGATGCAGGACGAAGGCACCTCCCTGACGGACGTCCGCGAGCAGGCGAGCGGCGCCTTCAGCGGCCTGAGCGCCGCCGTCTCGGGAGACAGCACCTCCGGCTCCAGCGTGACAGGCACCGATGCGCCCGTAGTCGACACGCCTGCGCCGCCGACGCCCCCGGTTGCGCCGCAAGGCCCGGAGCCACCGGAGGCGACACCCGCATGAGCGCCTGAACGACAGCCACGCCGTGGCAGCGCGAGCGCGGAGCTGCGGCTGCCACCGTCCATCGCCGGGCGCCTAGCCGGGCATCCATAGAATGCGCGCCATTGTGATCTCACGAGACGAGGTTCTGCACGTGGCGCGGCTGGCTCGCCTTGCGCTCAGCGAGGATGAGATCGAGCCGATGGCGCGCGAGCTCTCCGCCGTGCTCGACCACGTCGCGCGGATCGGCGAGCTCGACCTCGACGGTGTCGCGCCGACCTCCCACGTTGTCGACGTCACCGGAGCGCTGCGTCCCGACGAGCCGCGTCCGTGCCTGCCGCGCGAGGTCGCGCTCGCGCAGGCGCCCGCCGTCAGCGAAGACGGCTTCCTCGTCCCGAGCCCGCAGGCGTGAGCGCAGCCGACGTGCTCGAGCTGTCGGCCGCGCGGGTGGCCGACGCGATTGCAGCGGGGTCGCTGTCCGCGGGCGAGCTGTTCGACGCCTACCGCTCGCGCGCCGCCGCCGATCGTGCCGCCGGCGATGACGGGCTGAACTGCTTCACGTGGGTCGCCGAGGACGCTCCCGAGCCGGGCTCGCCCGCCGCCGGACCTGCAGGCGCGCCGATTGGCGGCGTGCCGCTCGCTGTCAAGGACCTGTTCTGCACCGAGGGCGTGCCCAGCCAGTCGGGGTCGAGGATCCTCGAGGGCTATCTGCCGCCGTACACCGCCAGCGTCGTGCAGCGGTTGTACGACGCCGGCGCGAGCCTGTTGGCGAAGACCAACCAGGACGAGCTCGCCATGGGCTCCTCCAACGAGAACTCCGCGTTCGGCCCCGTGCGCAACCCATGGGATCGCGAGCGCGTCCCCGGCGGCTCATCCGGCGGCAGCGCCGCCGCCGTCGCCGCCGGCCTCGCGCCGTGGGCGCTCGGCACCGACACCGGCGGCTCGATCCGCCAGCCGGCCGCGCTGTGCGGCATCGTCGGGCTCAAACCGACCTACGGATCGGTCTCCCGCTACGGCATGATCGCGTTCGCGTCCTCGCTCGACCAAGCCGGCCCGCTGACGCGCGACGTGCGCGACGCCGCGCTGCTGCTGCGCCACATGATCGGCCAAGATCCCTGCGACGCGACCTCGCTGCAGTTCCCGCACGAGATCGAGCTGCCGACCGCGCAGCGCCTGGAGGGTGTGCGCCTCGGCGTACCCGAGGAGCTGAGTGGCGAGGGCATCGAAACGGGCGTGCTCGAGACCTTCCGCGCCGCGCTCGCGCAGGCCGAAGCGCTCGGCGCGCACATCAGCGAGGTCCGCCTGCCGCACGCGCCGCACGCGCTGTCCGCCTACTACGTGATTGCGCCCGCCGAGGCGTCCTCGAACCTCGCGCGCTTCGACGGCGTGCGCTACGGGCTGCGCGCCGAGGACGCGACCGACCTGCTCGACATGTACACACGCACGCGCCACGACGGCTTCGGGCCTGAGGTCAAGCGCCGCATCATGCTCGGCACCTACGCGCTCTCCTCCGGCTACTACGACGCCTACTACGGACGGGCGCAGCGCGTGCGTACGAAGATCGCCGAGGACTTCCGCGCCGCCTTCGAGAGCGTCGATCTGATCGTCACGCCAACCGCGCCCAGCGTCGCGTTCAAGCTCGGCGAGAAGACCGCCGACCCGCTGTCGATGTACCTCAACGACTACTGCACCGTGCCCATGTCGCTCGCCGGCATCCCCGCGATCTCGATCCCCTGCGGGCTCAGCGACGGGCTGCCCGTCGGCATGCAGATCGCCGGCCCCGCCTTCAGCGAGAACCGCCTGCTCGAGGCCGCGCACGCGCTCGAGCAGGCAATCGGCTTCGATGGAGCGCCCGCCCGTGTCTGAGACACAGCGAACGCCGCCCCAGACGCCGGCAGGCGGCTCCTCTAAAGAAGATGTTCGCTACGAGCCCGTCATCGGCCTCGAGATCCACGTGCAGCTCGCCACCGCCACCAAGATGTTCTGCGGCTGCGAGCTGTCCTTCGGTGAGCCGCCCAACACGCGCATCTGCCCTGTCTGCCTCGGGCTGCCCGGAAGCCTGCCCGTGGCCAACGCGCGCGCGGTTCACTTTGGGCTGATGATCGGCATGGCGCTCGGCTCCGAGCTCGCACCGCGCTCGATCTTTCACCGCAAGAACTACTTCTATCCCGACCTGCCCAAGGGCTACCAGATCTCCCAGTACGACGAGCCCCTGTGTCGCGGCGGCAAGCTCGGCGACGTGCGCATCCACCGTGTGCACCTCGAGGAGGACGCCGCCAAGCTGATCCACGTCGGCTCCAGCGGGCGCATCCACGGCTCCGACGCGAGCATCGTCGATTTCAACCGCGGCGGCACGCCGCTCGCCGAGATCGTCACCGAGCCCGACGTGCGCTCGCCAGAGCAGGCCGGCGAGTGGCTGCGGCTGCTGCGCTCCACGCTGCGTCAGCTCGGCGTCTCAGACGTCAACATGGAGGAGGGCTCGCTGCGCTGCGACGCCAACATCTCGCTGCGCCCCGCCGGCGCCAGCGAGCTTGGCGTCAAGACCGAGCTGAAGAACATGAACTCCTTCCGCTTCATCGAACGCGGGATCAGAGCCGAGATCGCCCGCCAGGAGAAGATCCTCGCCGGCGGCGGCCAGGTCGTGCAGGAGACGCTGCACTTCGACCCCGCATCCGGCGCCATCACCTCGCTGCGCTCCAAGGAGGAGGCACACGACTACCGCTACTTCCCCGAGCCAGACCTGCTGCCCGTCGCCATCGACCAGCAAATGATCGACGCCGCCCGCGCCGACATGACCGAGCTGCCCGCCGACCGCGCCGAGCGCTACCAGCGCGAGCTCGCGCTGAGTCCCGAGACCGCGCAACAGCTCGCCTTCCGCGCCGGTCTCGCCGACTTCTTCGAGGCCGCGCTCACCGTCCAAGTGGATGTGTCAGCACAGACCCTCGCGAACTGGGTCACCGTCGAGTTGGCAGGCCGGCTCGATGACGGCGATCCCGCGAACGCCCAGGTCACCCCTCGGGCGCTCGCCGAGCTGGCGGGGATGGTGGGCTCCAAGCAGGTCAGCGTCGGCGCCGCCCGCCAGGTGCTTGACACGCTCGTCGCCGACGGTGGTGACCCGCAGGCGATCATCGAGCAGCAGGGGCTCGCCGCGATCGACGGCGGCGATGAGCTCGCCGGAATCGTCGCCGCGGCGCTCGACGCCAACGCCGACGCCGCGCAGCGCGTGCGTGAAGGCAACGCCAAGGCGATCGGCCCGATCGTCGGGTACGTCATGCGCGAGACCAAAGGCCGCGCCGACGGCACCGAGGTCGCGCGACTCGTGCACGAGCAGCTCGGCAGTCAATAGACGGCCCCACGTCACATTTTGGACTTCGGGCCAAAGGCAGCGAGAGCGCGCCGCGCAAACATGCTCACCGTGGACCTGACGCCGGCTTCCCTCGGCTGGCGTTCCGGTAGAGCGGCCGGGCAGGGGTAGGGGATCCTGTCCGGCCGCGATACCAACTGAAGCCGCACCCACCCCCGCGGGTCGCGCTACCATGGGAATAGATCGAGATGAACGATTCATCAGCCAGCCCGAGCTCGGGCTCCCGCTCCATCGGCAAGACAGTGCTCGCCGGGCTGGTGGTCCTGATCGCCGGCTACATCCTGCTGAAGATCGTCATCGGCATTGCCGTGGCGATCGCCGGCACGGTCGCCGTGATCCTCGCCATCGTCGCGATCATCTGGGCCGTGCGCGTACTGCTCTGAGCCTGGGGCGATGGCCTACGTCATCATCGCCACCTGCTTCGGACTCTCCGGCGGGATCGTCGGCAGGTACAAGGGCAGCTCGTTCATCCTGTGGTTCCTGATCTCCGGGGCGATCCCGTTCTTCGGCCTGCTAGCTGCGATCGCCTACCGCTCCGAGCGCGACGAGCTGCGCCGCCAGTGCCCGCAGTGCGGGCGCGTCACCAAGATCTACGACGCGATCTGCACGCGCTGCGGAACCGAGCTCGACTTCCCCGACGTCGCGATCGCGCCCGAATCCTGGGAGCGCGAGCCGGCCGGCAGCTCACGCTGAATTCGGCTGCCCTAAGCCAAATTCGGCCGCCCTAAGCCGGCCGCTTGAATACGCTGTCGCTGCATGAGCACCGTCAACGCAGCCCCCCCGACCCACGACACGTTGCTGGCCCGCTGGATCCATCGAGCCGGCTTCGAGCACGAGCGCGACTTCGTGCTGCGCGTCGTGCAGCCCGCGCTCGTCGGCATGATCGACGGCACCGTCTCCTCGCTCGCGCCGATCTTCGCCGCCGCCGTCGCGTCCAACTCTCACACCGCGCTGCTCGTCGGCTTCTCCACCGCGCTCGGCGCCGGCGTCAGCATGGGCTGGTCAGAGGCGCTGTCGGATACCGGCGAACAGACAGGACGCGGCTCCGGCCTCGTGCGCGGCGCCATCACCGGCGGCATGACCACACTCGGCGGCATCTTCCACACGCTGCCGTTCCTCATCGCCAACGTCCACAAAGCGCTCCTCGTCGCCGGCTGCGTCGTCGCCGTCGAGCTGTTCGCCATCGCCTGGGTGCGCAAACGCTTCCTAGAGGTCTCGATGCGCTCCTCGCTGCTCGTCGTCACCGTCGGCGGCGCGATCGTCTTGGCGATCGGGGTTGGCATAGGATCGTCCTGACCTCCTGAGCGGGGCCTAAAGCCGCTGGTACACTGGCTTTTTGCCCACTAGAGGCCGGCTGGCCGAAACGGGGATGCAAGCCGAAGGCGAGCGTCTCCCGGCTTCGGTTGGGCCCCTCTTCACCAATCAAATAGGAAGGGAGGCGACGGCATGCGCGCAGTTGATGCGTTGATGGAATGTTTGAAGGCGGAGGGCGTGGACGTCGTCTTCGGCCTGCCCGGCGGCGCCAACCTTCCCACCTACGATGCGTTCGTCACCGGCGGCATCCGCCACATCCTCGTCCGCCACGAGGCCGGCGGCGGCCACGCGGCCGAGGGCTACGCCAAGGCCACCGGCAAAGTCGGCGTGTCGTTCGCCACCAGCGGCCCCGGCGCGACCAACCTGATCACCCCTATCACCGACGCGATGATGGACTCCGTGCCGGTGGTGTTCATCACCGGCCAGGTGCGCACCGAGCTGCTCGGAACCGACGGCTTCCAGGAGGCAGACACGATCGGCATCACCATGCCCGTCGTCAAGCACTCGTTCATGATCCAGCACCCTCAGGAACTGCCGCGCGCGATCCACGAGGCCTTCCACATCGCCCGCAGCGGGCGTCCCGGCCCGGTGCTCGTCGACATCCCGCAGGACCTGTCGCGGGCTGAGATCGACTACGAGCCGGTCACCGACCTGCACCTGCCCGGCTACCAGCCCAAGGTCGACGGCAACCAGAAGCAGATTCGCCAGGCCGCCAAGGCGCTCGCCGCCGCGCAGCGCCCGGTGATCTACGCCGGCGGCGGCGTCGTCAATGCAAACGCCGCCGCGGAGCTGACCGAGTTCGCGCGCAGCGACCGCTTCCCCGTCACGTGCACGCTGATGGGGCTCGGCGCGTTTCCCGCCACGGTAGAGGGGGCTGGCGGGCGTGAGTCGAATCCCCAGTGGCTGGGAATGCTGGGCATGCACGGCACCCGCGCGGCCAATTACGCGATGGACGAGGCCGACCTGATCTGCGCGGTCGGCGCGCGCTTCGACGACCGCATCACCGGCAAGCTCTCCGAGTTCGCGCCGCGCGCGAAGTTCATCCACATCGACGTCGATCCCGCCGAGATCTCCAAGAACGTGCCTGCGCACATCCCGATCGTCGGCGACGCCAAGAACGTGCTCTCAAAGCTCGTCATCGAGTACCGCGCGATCGGCGCCGACCCCGCGCGCCTGGATGCGTGGTGGAGCAGGATCGACGGCTGGAAAGCCAAGTACCCGCTTGCCTACGAGGACACCGCCGACTCCGAGATCAAGCCGCAGTTCATGATCCAGGCGCTGTACGAGGCCACCGGCGGCGAGGCGATCATCACCTCAGACGTCGGCCAGCACCAGATGTGGACGGCGCAGTTCTACGACTTCCCAGCGCCGCGGCGCTGGATCAACTCCGGTGGCCTCGGCACGATGGGCTTCGGACTGCCCGCCGCGATGGGCGCCGCCGTCGGCTGTCCCGATCGGGTCGTGTGCTGTGTCGCCGGCGACGGCTCGGTGCAGATGAACGCGCAGGAGTTCGCCACATGCGCGCAGAACGAGATCCCCATCAAGGTGTTCATCATGAACAACGGCTATCTCGGCATGGTCCGCCAGTGGCAGGAGCTGTTTTGGGACGGCAAATACAGCCACGTCGACATGGGCGAGTTCCCCGACTTCGTCAAGCTCGCCGAGGCCTACGGCGTCACCGGAATGCGCTTCTCCGACAAGACCACGCTCGTCGAGGACTGCAAGCGTGCGATCGCCACCGACGGGCCCGTGCTCGTCGACGTGCGCGTCACGCGCGAGGAGAACACCTACCCGATGATCCCCGCCGGTCAAGCCGCGCGCGAGATGGTGGGGTGATGGGGGCGATCATGGGTGAACCAGGAACCAAGGAGCCGCTCAGCCTCGAGGAGCTCGAAGCCTCCACCAACATGCGCACCGGCCGCAAGCACGTGCTGTCGATCCTCGTCGAAAACAAGTCAGGTGTCCTCACGCGCATCGCCGGCCTGTTCGCCAGGCGCGGCTTCAACATCGACACGCTCACAGTCGGCCCCACCGAGGACGCGCAGATCTCGCGCGTGACGCTGACGGTCGACGGTGCGCTTCACCCGATCGACCAGGTCACCAAGCAGTTGCACAAGCTCATCAACGTGCTGAAGATCCGCGACCTCGAGCCCGCGGACACCGTCGCGCGCGAGCTCGCCTTGTTCAAGGTGTCCGCCGACGGCACGCAGCGCGGCGAGCTGATGCAGATTGCGGAGATCTTCCGCGGCAAGGTCGTCGACGTGACCAAGCGCGCGGTCATCGTCGAGGTCACCGGCACGACCGACAAGATCGAGGCGTTCGAGACGATGGTGCGCCCGTTCGGGCTGATCGAGATGATGCGCACGGGCGAGATCGCGATCTCGCGAGGGCGCACCGAGACCTGATGTCGCGGCTCACGCTCGCTCAGCATGCGCTGACACTGAGCGAGGAGGATCGCGAGCGGCTCGCCGCGCGGCTCGCGCTGGCTGTCAGGCGTGCGCGGCGCAGCGGCGGCGAGGTGTTGGCGACGCTGTCGCTGTCGCTCGACGCCGACGTGGATCCCTCAGCGGTGGCGTGTGCCTCGCGCCGCGCCGGCGAGCCGTGGTTCGTGTTCGAGCAGCCCGACCGCGGCCGTGCGGCGCTGGCGACGCTCGGAGAGGTCACGAGCCTGCACGCGTCTGGCGAGACGCGCTTCGCCGCCGTCGCCGATCGCTGGCGCGCGCTGTCCGCCGCCGCGGTCACGGATTCCGCCGACGAGCCAGCCGGCGGCGGGGTGGGTGGGGGTCCGATCGCCATCGGAGGTTTCGCCTTCGCGCCCGAGGGTGGCGCCGCGCCGCACTGGCAGGGCTTTCAGCCGGCGTCGTTGACCGTGCCCGAGGTGGCGCTGTCGCGCAGCGAGCGCCGGGGGAGGGTGCGAGCTCGGCTCACGCTGGCGGCGCTGGCGTGCCCCGATGACATCCCCGAGGAGCTGCTCGCGCGCCTGGAGGGGCGCGTGGCGGAGCTGCGCACACGGCCGCTTCCGCTGCTGGACCCAGCGCCGACGGGACGCTTCCAGGTGGCGAGCGCGATGCCGCCAGAGCACTACGAACAGGCGGTCGCGCGCGCGCGGGAGCTGATCGCCTCGCGCGAGCTGGAGAAGATCGTGCTCGCGCGCGAAGTCCAGGTGCACGCGCCACGCGCGTATGACCCGGCGGCGGTGTTCGGGGTGCTGCGCGAAGAGTTCCCATCGTGCTTCGTGTTCTGCGTCGGGCGCGGCGCGAGCACGCTGATCGCCGCGAGCCCTGAGCTGCTCGTACGCCGCGAGGGCCACCGCGTCAGCACCGTCGCGCTCGCCGGCTCCACCCGTCGCAGCGCCGACCCCGCTGTCGACGCGCACCTCGGCGAGCAGCTGCTGCGCGACGAGAGCTACCGCGAGGAGCACGACATCGTCGCGCGGCGGATCGAGCGCACGCTGCGCCCGCACGCGATCTGGGTGACCGCCGCGCCCGAGCCCGAGCTGGTGAGGATCGCCAACATCCAGCACCTCGCGACGCCGATTCGCGCGCAGCTCGCCGCGCCGATGGAGGCGCTCGAGCTCGCCGGGCTGATGCATCCCACGCCGGCCGTCGGCGGCGAGCCGCGCTCGGTCGCCACGCCGCTGATCCCCGCGCTCGAGGGTTTGGACCGCGGCTGGTACGCCGGTCCCGTCGGCTGGACCGACGCCACCGGCGACGGCGAATTCTGCGTCACGCTGCGTTGTGCGCTGCTGCACGAAAACGTCGCCCGCTGCTACGCCGGCAACGGCATCGTGCGCGACTCCGATCCCGCCAGCGAGCTGGCCGAGACCGAGATCAAGCTGCAGGCGCTGCTGCCGCTGCTGGCGGGCTGAGGCCCGCTGCCCGGTCACGGGCCGCCAAGCGCGACGGCACCGATTCTGCGTTGCTAAAGCAGCCCGTCGCTGGCGACGATGCGAGGTCCGAGCGCGTCACATCGCGCGTCGACCACCGGAGACCTGCCAGCGCCAATGCCAATCCGCCGAGTCCTCATCGCCCTGCTCGCAACCGCAGCCACGCTGCTCGCCCCGAGCGTCGCCGCGGCCTCGAACCGCGACGGTGCGCTGCGGGCCTGCGCCGCCGGCAAGCTGAAGCTGCACCTGAACGTCTCACGCGCCGAGACAGCCGCCGCCGGTGGGGCCGCAAACACCGCCGCCACGGTCGTCAATGCCGAGCTCGCGGAACTGCAGGCCGCCGCAAACGGCGTCTGCCCACACAGCGCGTCGGCGTCGGTGCGCGCGCAGGCCAAGCACCTGCTGTCGCTGTACCGGCACGGTTCGCGCGCGAGCGCCCATCGCACCCTCAGACGTCTGCTCGCGGCGTTCCGCACACGCGCCCGCAAGAGCTCGAGCGGCCCACGCGCGCGTGTGGCGATGGGAGGCTGCGAATTCGACGGATCCGTGCACGTCCATCCGCGGGAAGCCCCCGGTGTCGCCGCCGATCTCGCGGCCGCGCAGGCGGCGCAGCAGGGAGGCGACGCCGCCGGCGCCCGCGAAGCGATGAGCGCCGCCGATCGCGCCTACGAAAAGTGGGTCGAAACGGGCGCAGGCGGAGCGCAGAGCGCCGGAGACTGGCTCGCGACTGCCGCCGCCGCTCAGATGCTCGGGCTGGAAGGGCTCGCCAACAACGCCATCGCCCACGCCGATCAGATCGGCACCGAAGCGCTCGAACAGTGCGAGAAGCTCGACCCGTGCTCGCTCACACCGACCACCGCGCGCGGCCTGCTGCGCACGGTCACGCTCGCGATGCTGCTCGGCATCGAGACGCCGGGCGACGAACAGGCGCTTTCGCCCCTGCTCGAAGCTGCGCAGGAAGTTCTCAACGGCCAGACGCCCAACGGCTGCGAGCAGTGGTCGCTCACGGCAAGGCTCACCGCATCCGACGGCTGGAGCTTCAACTGGGGCCCCGGCGCGTTTCGCGTCAATCGCAAGACGGGCGTGATCGCAGATGCGCCCGGCGTCAGCGGGGGCTGGCCGGGCGAAGTAGCCGCGTTCTCGGGGCCGTGCACGGAAAACGGCGCGGTCGTCGGAAGCGGCACCGTGCCGGCGGTTCCGTTTCACTTCAACATCTCCGGAAGCGTCACCGCCAGCGGCTTCTCGCTGGCGATGAAGAGCAGCGACGCCCACATAGCGGTCAGCGTCATCGGTCCGCCCGGGTGCCAGTTCCTGGGAGAGATCGGCGAACAGTTCGTCAACGCGTTCCTGACCTCGCCGTTCCCGGTGGAACTGAGCGTCCCGCCCGGTCAGACAAGCGCCTCGCTCGTGCTGCCGCTCGAAGAAAACGCCGCGATCACCGTCACCGCGACGCGCACCAGCTAGACGCTCGAGGGAGGTGAGACCGGGCGGATCGCCCGCGTCACGTCGCGGTCGCCTTCGCGACGACGCTCCACACGCGGCGATGCAACCGCACGTTCTCGGCGCGGTCGCTCTGAACCTGCACGATCGTCGAGCCAACGTCAGGCGAGAGCGCGTGCTCCAGCGCCGCGCGCAGCTCGCCGGTCGTGGCGACGGCGCGATGCTCGAGGCCGTACAGCGCCGCCGCCTTCGCGAAGTCCAGGCCGGTGGGCGTGGCGATGTGGCGCGTGTAGAGGTCTTCATCGTCGCCCAGCCCCGATGTGCCAGTAGTGCCCGGCTCCTCGGAGCGCGCCGAGGCACGTGCGACGCTCGCGCCCGACACCGGCAGGAAGTCGAAGATCCCGCCGCCACCGTTGTCCACCAGCACGATCGTCAGCTTCAGGCCGAGGCGAGCGGCCGCGAGCAGGCCGCCGATGTCATACGCCAGCGCGACGTCGCCGATCAGCAGTACGACCGGGCCGGCGCTGGCCGATCTTCGATCGGTGGGCCGGCGCCGCCCGCCCGCCGGTCCGAGCTCGTGGGCGGCGACGCCGAGGGCGGAGGAGACCGTGCCGTCGATGCCGTTGGCGCCGCGGTTGCAGAGCACGCGCGGTGGGTCCGGGCGGACCGGCCAGAACGTCTCGATGTCGCGTACGGGCATCGAGGAGGCGACGAACAGCGTCGTCTCCGCCGTCAACAGCACGCCCAGCTCGGCCGCGACCCGTGGCTCGCTCAGCCGATCGCCGTCGAGTGCGCCGACGATCGCCTCCGCGGCGCGCTCGTCGGCGCTGCGCCAGCTCGCCAGCCAATCCTGCTCAGGCCGCGCACCGTCGGGGGGGTGCTCGGCAAGCGCCTCGCCCAGCTGGAACAGCGCGTGCGCCGGCTCGAGCGCGAGGGACTCGCATAGCACCGACGCGGGATCCTGCCACGTCCCCTCCGGATCGAGCGCCACCTGGCGCACGCCATCGAGGCCCGCGAGCCACGCTCGCAGCGGCTTGGACACCGGGAGATCGCCCACGCGCAGCACCAGGTCCGGTTGCAGCGACGCGGCGAGTCGCTCGTCGCGCAGCAGCGCGTCGTAGTGGGCGATCGCCGCTTCTCCGCGCCGCGCGCCCGACAGCGGATCGGCCAGCAGCGGCCAGCCAGACGCAACCGCGAACTTGGCCGCCGCACGCCCTAGGTCGGTGTCACGCTCGTGGCGTCCGGCGACGAGCACACCCCGGCGCGCCCCGGCCACCAGCTCGCTGAGGCGAGCGTCCGAGGCGTCCTTGCCCGCCCATCCCGGTCGGGAGGGGGTCCGGCGGACCACGTATGGCTCGCCGTCGCGGCGGCCGCTCGTGTCCTCGGGCAACTCCTCCTCGCTCACCAGCGGCTCGCGCAGCGGGAAGTTCAGGTGCACCGCGCCGGGCGCGCCTTCCAGCGCCGTCCAGTAGGCACGGCACGCGAGCGTGCGCATCCAGCGCAGCTGTTCGGCGCCCGCCTCGTGCACGCCGACCTCGAAAAACCACTTGACCGCGCCGCCGAACAGCTTCAGCTGGTCGATCGCCTGTCCGGCGCCGTTCTCGCGCAGCTCCGCCGGGCGGTCGGCGGTGAGCAGCAGCAGCGGCACGCGCGCCTCGTGCGCCTCGATCGCCGCGGGAAGCAGCTCCGCGGCGGCGGTGCCCGACGTGCACGCCACGGCCACCGGCAGCCCCGACGCCTTCGCGAGCCCCAGCGCGAAGAAGCCCGCGCAGCGCTCGTCCACGTGCGAGTAGCAGCGCACTCGCGGCTCGCGCGCGAGTGACAGCACCAGCGGCGCGCTGCGCGAGCCCGGCGAGGTGCACGCCGCGCGCATCCCGCATCGCACGAGCTCGTCCACGAATGCCCGCAGCAGCGTGTACATGTCGGTGGTTGGGGTCATAGGATCCTCAGATGCCAGAGAGCGTCGTGCTGCTGCACGGATTCGGCGGCACGCATCGAGCGTGGGACGCCGTCGGTGCGGCGCTCGACCGCGAACGCTACCGGCCGCTGGCGTTCGACCTGCCCGGGCACGGCGAGGCGGCCGACGCCGCGCGCCCGATCACCTTCGATGCGTGCGTCGCGCACGTGCTCACGCACAGCCCGGAGCGCTTCATCCTGTGCGGCTACTCGCTCGGCGGTCGCGTCGCGCTGCACGTCGCGCTGGCCGCACCCGAGCGCGTCTCGCGGCTCGTGCTCGTCTCGAGCACCGCCGGCATCGAGGACCAGAAAGAGCGCGCCGAGCGCCGACGCGCCGACCACGAGCTCGCCGATCAGCTCGAACGCATCCCGTACGAGCGGTTCATCGAGCGCTGGCGCTCTCAGCCGCTGTTCGCAGATGACCCGCCCGAGGTGCGCGCACTCGGCCGCGAAGACCAGCGGCGCAACCGTCCCGACGCGCTCGCGGCGGTGCTGCGCGGCATCGGCACGGGGGAGATGCAGCCGCTGTGGGACCGGCTGGGCGAGCTGCACATGCCGGTGACGGTGATCGCCGGTGAGCGCGACGCCAAGTTCCGCGCGCTCGGCGCGCGGATGGTGGAGCGGCTGGCGGACGCTGAGCTGGTCGTAGTGCCGGGGGGACATGGGCTGGCGTTGGAGAGCCCGGCGGGGGTGGCGGGCGCGATTGCAGCCAGCGTCGAGGACGCTCCCGAGACTCGCTAGGCGGACTCGCGCGCGGGGAGCTCGACCGCCGGCAGCCCGTCGAGGCTCGTGCTGTTCTTCTCGCGCTGGTAGTCGAGCAGCGCCTCGGTGCCGCCGACGCGCACCTTCTTCTCCGCCCAAGCGTCTGCGTGCGGGCGCAGGCCCTCGAAGCTCATCAGCGGCACCCCGTAGCCGCACGAGTCCGCCACGCGCGTCACCTCCATCAGCACGATCGCGCGCCGTGCGGCGGCGGCGCCCGGCTCTTGAAACGCGCACCGCGCGGCGAGCGCCTCGAAGCGCGCGTCGCTCGCGAGGATCGTCTCGCCGCGTCCGTGCAGGCGCACGATCCGCGGAGGCCCCGAGAACGCGCACAGCATGATCACCAGGCGTCCGTTCTCGCGCACATGGGCGATCGTCTCGGCACCGCTCCCGATCATGTCGAGGTACGCGACGGTGCGCTCGTCGAGCACTCGCAGCGTGTCGATCGGGCCCTTCGGGGAGACGTTCACGTGCCCGTCGGGATCGAGCGGCGCGCTGGCGACGAAGAACAGCGTCTGTGCGGCGATCCACTCCGATAGATGCGCGTCGATCCCGTCGAAGACCTTGCCCATCCAGGGAGGATATCTGCATCTGGAACAGTTCGCTGCAGCTAGAAAGGCTCGACTCCAAGGCCGGGCGCGGTCGGGAGCTCGATCCGTCCGTCGTATGCCGGCAGCGGATTTTCCAGCTCCGAGAACAGCTCGAGCGTCGCGAGGCCGCAGTGCGGCATCGGCCCGCGCGAGGCGAGCGCGGCGGCGGCGTGCAGCGCCGCGGCCACGCCCAGCGGTCCGTCGAGCGTCGAGGCGAGGTACACCTCCGCGCCGTGGGCGCGCACGAGCGTGGCCGCGACCAGCAGGCTGGCGATCCCTCCGCAGCGGGAGATCTTCAGGCACACCGCGTCCGCGACCCCGGCGCCGAGCGCGCCCGCCTCGCCCGCCGTCTCGTCGATCGCGACCCGGACCGCGACCCGTTCGCGCACCGCCCGCATCCCTTCGAGGCCGTGCGTGGGCTCCTCGACGAGCTCGAGGCCCGCCGGGGACAGCGCGTCGATCGCGCTGACCGCCTGCTCCACGCTCCATGCGCCGTTCGCGTCCAGGCGCAGCTTCGCGGCGGGGCCCGCCGCGGCGCGCGCGGCGGCGACGCGGCCCGCGTCGTCGCCCACGCCGACCTTGAGCTTCAGGCACTCGTAGCCGTCGCGCACCGCGCGCGCGGCCTGCTCGGCCACGCCCGCGCGGTCGAGCGCGGAAAGCGTCGCATTGACGGGCACGTCGGTCGCGGGGTCGTCGCTCAGCAGCGCCGCCACGGGCTTCTCCGCCCGGCGCCCCGCTCGGTCCCACAGCGCGAGGTCGATCGCCGCGAGCGCGCCCGGCAGGTCCTCGACGCTCCTGCAGGCTTCGATCAGCTGCGCGCCGTTCATGTCCGCCGAGCGCGCCAGCACCGGACGGTAGCTCTCCAGCGCTCGTCTGACGCGCTCCACGCTCACGCCGTCGTAGGCCTCCAGCGGCGCCGCTTCGCCATATCCGACCACGCCGTCGGCACCGGTCAGCGCGACGATCAGCAGCTCGCGCTCGCCGACCGCGCCGTAGGCGCTCTGCAGCGGCGTCTCGAGCGCCAGCGTGCGGCGCTCGATCTCGAGCTTCACGAGCCGATACCGCCGCTCGCGAGGATTCCCGCGGCGTACAGCAGGCAGAAGACGAGCTGCAGCGCGCCCGTCCCCGCGAGCGCGCCGTTGAGCGCCGGTCCGTCGGTGCGCGTGCGCACGGTCGCCGTCAGGCGCACCGCCAGCGGCATCGCAACCCACGCCAGCAAGAGCCAAGCGCTCATCGAGCCGAACACCCACGGCAGCGGCGCCGTCACGAACGCTCCCGCCAGCATCGCCGTGTACAGCGTGCGCGTGCGCGCCCGCCCGAGTCGCACCGCCAGCGTGCGCTTGCCCGCGCGGCGGTCGGTCTCGAGGTCGCGCACGTTGTTGACGACCAGGATCGCGCTCGCGAGCAGACCGACGGGGACCGCGCACACGAACGCCTGCCACGGCAGATGCTGGACCTGCACGAAGTACGAGCCAGCGACGGCGACCACGCCGAAGAACAGGAACACGAACACCTCGCCCAGGCCCTCGTAGCCGTACGGGCGCGGGCCGCCCGTGTAGAGCACCCCCGCGAGGATCGACGCCGCGCCCACCGCGATCAGCTCCGGTCCCGCGACCGCGACCAGGTAGGCGCCGCACGCGACCGCCAGCCCGAACGTGACGTACGTCGCGAGCAGCACCTGGCTCGGGGGCACGAGTCCTCCCGCCGTGACCCTCACCGGCCCGAGGCGGTCCTCGGTGTCCGCTCCGCGGCGCGCGTCGGAGTAGTCGTTCGACAAGTTCGTGCCGACCTGGATGAAGACCGCGCCCAGCAGCGCCGCGACGAATGCGAGCGGATGGAAGTGCCCCGCGCCGAGCGCCAGCGAGGTGCCCACGAGCACCGGCGCCACCGCGGCCGGCAGCGTGCGCACGCGCGCGGCCATCACCCAGATGCGGACCGCGCTCACGACATTACGCGCGCTTGGGGAAGCGCGAGAAGTCCGGCTTGCGCTTCTGCCGGTATGCGTCGCGTCCCTCCTGCGCCTCCTCGCTGCCGTAGAAAAGGAGGTTCGCGTCATGCGCGAGCTGCTGGATTCCGGAGAGGCCGTCCTCGGCGGCGTTGAAGCTCGCCTTCAGCAGTCGCAGGGAGAACGGCGAGAGCGCGAGCATCTCCTGGCACCACTGGACCGTCTCCTCCTCGAGGCGCTCGAGCGGCACGACGGTGTTCACCATTCCCATCTCGCGCGCCTCCTGCGCCGAGTACTGCCGGCACAGAAACCAGATCTCCTTGGCCTTCTTCGGCCCCACCAGGTTCGCGAGCAGCCCCGCGCCGAAGCCGCCGTCGAAGGAGCCGACCTTGGGGCCGACCTGCCCGAAGCGGGCGTTGTCGGCGGCGATCGTCAGGTCGCACACGAGATGCAGCACGTGGCCGCCGCCGATCGCGTAGCCGGCGACCATCGCCACCACCGGCTTGGGCAGCCGGCGGATCTGGATGTGCAGGTCGGTCACGTGGAAGCGCCCGACGCCGGCCTTGCCCGCGGCGTCGTCGTTCAGGTAGCCCGAGTCGCCGCGCACGCGCTGGTCGCCTCCCGAGCAGAACGCCTCGGTGCCCTCGCCGGTGAGCACGATCACGCCGATCTCAGTGTCCTCGCGCGCGTCCTCGAGCGCCTGGGAGATCTCGATCACGGTGCGCGGGCGAAACGCGTTCCTGACCTCCGGCCGGGCGATCGTGATCTTCGCGATCCCCGATGGAGCCCCATCCTCCCCGGCCGACTTCTCGTAGCGGATGTCCGTGAACTCCCCGCCGGCGGGGGCCGGCGCTGCTATCCAGGTGACGCTCATCGCGCGAAGGCTAGCCTGTGAGCCATGGAGGTCGAGGCATGGCTGGTCCGCGCCGCCGCGGCGCGGCCCGAGCACATCGCGCTGATGACGCCTGGGGGGGACTGGTCCTACGCCCGGCTGCACGAGGCCGCGCGCTTTGGCGCCGGCCAGTTGGCCGCACGCGGAGCGACCGCCGGCTCGCGCGTCGCGATCGCGCTCCCCGCGGGTCTGGACTTTGCGCAGGCGCTGCACGCGTGCCTGCTGCTGGGCACAATCGCCGTGCCCGTCGACCTGCGCCTAGCGCCCGGCGAGCGCGCCGGGATCGCCGCCGGCGCCGATGTGCTGCTCGACACCCCGCTGGGAGAGGGACCGGCACCGGCGGACGTGCCGATCGGCGCCGTGCACGAGCTCGACGCCATCGCCGTCGTAATCCACACCTCCGGCACCACCTCCTCGCCACGGCCGGTCGAGCTGAGCTACGGCAACCTCCTGTGGAGCGCGCTCGGCTCGGCCGTCGCGCTCGGACTCGACCCGCAGGAGCGCTGGCTGTGTGCGCTGCCGCTGTCGCACGTCGGCGGCCTGTCGATCCTGGTGCGCTCGGCGATCTACGCGACCACCGCGATCGTGCACGAGCGCTTCGAGGAGGACCGCGTCCTGCACGCGCTGCGCGAACAGCGCGTGACGCTCGTGAGCCTCGTCGCGACCACGCTCGCACGGCTGCTCGACGCCGGCCTCGAGTGTCCAGCCGCCCTGCGCTGCGCGCTGACGGGCGGCGGTCCCGTGCCGGCGGCACTCGTGCGACGCGCTCACGCGGCGGGCGTCCCGGTGAGCCTCACCTACGGTCTCACCGAGAGCTGCTCGCAGGCGACGACCACGCCCGTCGCCGAGATCGCCGACATCGCTGGGCTGGACGGCGCCGAGCAGACGGGTGCGCTCCGCGGAGATGTGCAGCCGAACGCCGGGCCGCCGCTGTTCTGCACGCGCGTGCGGATCGCCGAGGACGGAGAGATCCTGCTCGCGGGCCCGACCGTCGCCCCGGCCGCGGCGGGCGCGGAGGGCTGGCTGCACACGGGCGATCTCGGCGAGCTCGACGAGCGTGGGCGCCTGCTCGTCACCGGTCGCAAGGCCGACACGATCGTCAGCGGCGGCGAGAACGTGGCGCCGGCCGAGGTCGAGGCGGTGCTCGAGGCCCACCCACAGGTGCTCGAGGCGGCGGTGCTCGGACGCAGTGACCCGCGCTGGGGCGAGGCGGTCACCGCGATCGTCGTCGCGCGCGCGGGCGCCGCGCTCGAGCCCGAGGAGCTGCGCGCCCACTGCGCGCGCGTGCTCGCCCCGTTCAAGGTGCCCAAGCGGGTCGTGCTGGCCGCCGAGCCGCTGCCGCGCACGCGCTCGGGCAAGTTGCTGCGCAGGGAGCTGCGGTGAGCTTCGACGCGAACGCCTACCGCCAGGCGAGCCTGGAGGGCTGGGAAGAGGCCGCCAGCGGGTGGGTGCGCCGCCAGGAGGGAGTGCGCGCGTTCGGCGCACCGGCGTCGCACTGGATGCTGGACGCCGCGTGCCCCCAGCCCGGCGAGCGCGTGCTCGAGCTGGCGGCCGGGCTGGGGGAGACGGGGATGCTCGCCGCCGAGATGGTCGCGCCGCTGGGCGGGGTGATCGTCTCCGATCAGGCCGAGGCGATGCTCGCCGGCGCGCGCAAGCGGGCGATCGCGCTCGGGCTCAGCAACGTCGAGTTCCAGGTGCTGAACGCCGAATGGATCGACCTGCCGCTCGCGAGCGTCGACGTCGTGCTGTGCCGCTGGGGCTACATGCTGATGGCCGACCCCGCCGCCGCGCTCGGCGAGACGCGGCGCGTGCTGCGCCCCGGCGGGCGCGTCGCGCTCGCCGTGTGGGATGCGCTCGAGCGCAACCCGTGGGCGCTCGAGCCGGCGCAGGAGCTGATCGCCCGCGGGCTCACGCCAGCGCTCGACCCTGCGGCCGAGCGCCCGCCGGGCCCGTTCGCCCTCGGTGATCGCGCGCGCGTCAAGGAGCTGCTCGAGAACGCCGGCTTCGCTGAGATCCACGTCGACGCCGTGGAGCTAACACGCCGGCACCCCGACTTCGAGGATCTGTGGGACGCCACCCTCGACCTGTCGCGCAACTTCCACGACGCCGTGCTCTCGTGCCCGGAACCGGAGATCGAGCGCATCAAGGCATCGTTGGCCGAGCGCTTCGCGCCCTACACCGCCACCGACGGGACGCTCACGGTGCCGGGGGTCACGCTGCTCGCCTCGGCGGGCGCCTGAGGTCATCGGCCCCAGCGCCTGAGGCCGTCGGCGGCAAGCGCCCGAGGCAGAGCGCGAGAAGTTGGATAGCCTGCGGCGCATGATCTACGACGACGACGCAAACCTCCAGCTGCTCGACGGCAAGACCGTCGCCATCATCGGCTACGGCTCACAGGGCCACGCCCACGCCCTCAACCTGAAGGACTCCGGCGTCGACGTCGTGGTCGGCCTGCGCGAGGACTCGGCGTCTGTCGCCAAGGCGCGCGAGCAGGGCCTGGAGGTGCTGCCGGTCGTGGAGGCCGCCAGCCGCGGCGACATCGTGATGATCCTTTTGCCCGACGAGCTGCACCGGCAGGTGTGGGAGACGGAGATCCACGACGGCATCGCCGAGGGCAACATGATCATGTTCGGCCACGGCTTCTCGATCCACTACGACGAGATCGAGCCGCCTCCCGGCGTGGACGTCGCGATGGTCGCGCCGAAGGGGCCCGGTCACCTCGTGCGCCGCCAGTTCACCGAAGGCAGCGGCGTCCCCGGCCTGCTGGCGGTCGAGCAGGACGCCACGGGCAACGCGCGTGCGCTGGCGCTCGCGTACGCCAAGGGCATCGGCTGTACGCGCGGCGGTGTGATCGAGACGAGCTTCAAGGACGAGACCGAGACCGACCTGTTCGGCGAGCAGGCGGTCCTCTGCGGCGGCGCCTCCGAGCTCGTCCAGGCCGGCTTCGAGACGCTCGTGGACGCGGGCTATGACCCCGAGATGGCGTACTTCGAGTGCCTGCACGAGCTGAAGCTGATCGCCGATCTGATGTACGAGAAGGGCCTCGCGGGGATGCGCTACTCGATCTCCAACACGGCCGAGTACGGCGATTACACGCGCGGCAAGCGCGTGATCACCGACGAGACGCGCGCGGCGATGCGCCAGATCCTCAAGGAGATCCAGGACGGCGACTTCGCGCGCGAGTGGATCGCCGAGAACCGCGCCGGCCAGGAGAGCTTCAAGCGGATGCGCGCCGAGCAGGCCGATACCCAGGTCGAGCACGTCGGCGCCGAGCTGCGCTCGCACATGGACTGGATCAAGCCCGCGTTCTAGCGCGGAGGGCCAGCGGTGCTCGCGTACGTGTTCTGGCATCGACCGCTCGAGGGCACGGCGGCCGACGCCTACGAGCGCGCGCAGCTGGCCTTTCACCGCTCGCTCGCCCGCGAGCGGCCGGTCGGCATGCGCTGCTCTGCGTCGTTCAAGCTCGACGAGGCCCCGTGGGCGGCGCACCGCGCGGACGCCGGGGCGCTCGACCCTGACGCGCTCGACAGCGAGGCGCTCGACCCAGGTCAGCCAGGCTATGAGGACTGGTACCTGCTCGATGACTTCGCGGCGCTGGGTGTGCTCAACGAGGCGGCCGTCGGCCACGGGCATCGCAGCACCCACGACGAGGCCGCGCGGCGCTTCGGCGGCGGGGCGGGCGGCCTGTACGCGCTCGTCGAGGGCTGTCGCTCGGACACCGGAGAGCTCGCAACGCCGCTCGGCGAGGCCAACGTCGCGATCTGGGTCGCGCGGCCGGCAGGCGCGCCGCGCCGCGAGCTCGGTGAGCTGCTGGGCGACGGTATGGACCCGTGCCACGCGAGCCTGTGGCGCCGCCAGCTCGTGCTCGGCCCGGCGTCCGAGTTCTGCCTGATGGTCAAGGAGGGGTCGGTGTTCGACCAGCCCGCCGGCGTGGCGACCACGCGGCTGCCCGACGGCTGGACCGCGACGGTCGTCAAGCGCGAGGTCCTGTGGCATGGCTGATGTGCTGATCGATCGCGAGCTCACAAGCGGCAGCTTCGAGCGCCAGGAGAGCATGTTTCGCGACTGGGTGGGGATCGACCCGGTGTCTGGCCGCGACGACGGGTTCGTGGTCGAGCTGGGCCGCTATCACCTGTACGTGTCGCTCGCCTGCCCGTGGTGCCACCGCACGGCGATCCTGCGCGAGCTGGCCGGCCTGCAGGATGCGGTGGCGATCTCCTACCTCGCGCCGTTCCGCGACGAGCGCGGCTGGGCCTTCACCGGCGAGCGCTTCGAGGTTGGGCGGGCAGGCAGCCGGGAGGCCTGGGTCGGCGAGTACGTCGACCGGCTGCACGGCTGGGCCTTCATGAGCGAGGCCTACCGTCTGAGCGACCCAAGCTTCGAGGGACGGGTCACCGTTCCCGTGCTGTGGGACACGCGCGACGGGCGGATCGTCAACAACGAGTCGAGCGACATCGTGCGGATGATGGGCTGCGCCGAGTCGCTCGGCGGGCTTGGGCACGGTGCCGAGCTGGAGCTCTACCCGGAGCCGCTGCGCGCGGAGATCGACGCGATCAACGAGCGCGTGTACGACACGGTCAACAACGGCGTCTACCGCGCCGGCTTCGCCCGCCGCCAGGCCTCCTACGAGCGGGCATTCGCAGAGCTGTTCGACAGCTTCGACTGGCTCGAGCAGCTGCTGGGCGAGCGGCGCTTCCTGCTCGGCGAGCGCCCCACCGAGGCCGACTGGCGGCTGTTCCCAACGCTCGCGCGCTTCGACGAGGTCTACAACCTGCACTTTCGCTGCAACCGCCGGCGTCTCGTCGACTACCCCAGCCTGTGGCGCTACGCCCGCGAGCTCTACCAGTGGCCGGGCGTGGCGGCGACGGTCGCGATGGCGCAGATCAAGCGCCACTACTACACCACCCACGATGAGCTCAACCCCAAGCGCATCATCCCGGTCGGTCCGGGCTATGACTGGAGCGATCGCACCGGAATCGACGCGGCGTAGCGCCCAGCGTTCGCTACACTCGCCTTCGTCGTCGCGACTGGCGCTCGGGTGGAGTCCACCACCGGGAAGTGACGACGCAGCACCGCCGCGCGCCTGGGCACCCTCACAGCACCGACCATTCCCCTCGAGGTCCGACACGACGAGGAGCCCAAGATGACGACGAGCCCCCTGACAGAACCGACGCCGCTGGTCATACCCGACGAGTTGAGGCCCCGAGACGGGCGCTTCGGCTGCGGCCCATCGAAGGTGCGCCCCGAGGCGCTCGCCCGCCTCGCCGCGGAGGGTGGGGCGGTGATGGGGACCTCGCACAGGCAGAAGCCCGTGAAGGCGCTCGTCGGCGAGATCCGCGCGGGCCTGCGCGAGCTGTTCGCCGCGCCCGACGGCTACGAGGTAGCGCTCGGCAACGGCGGCGCGACCGCGTTCTGGGACGCCGCAGCCTTCGGGCTGATCGAGCGGCGCTCGGCGCACCTGACGTTTGGAGAGTTCTCGCAGAAGTTCGCCGCGGTGAGCGTCGGCGCGCCGTTCCTGGAGGAGCCGGTCAAGCTGTTGGCCGATCCCGGCGACGCCCCCGACCCGCGGGCGCTCGGCCCGCTCGCCGCCGATGCGGAAGCGGACGCGCTGGCATGGGCGCACAACGAGACCTCGACCGGCGTGATGGCCCCGGTGATTCGACCGGCCGAGGCCGCCGGTGCGCTCGTCCTGATCGACGCCACGTCCGGCGCGGGCGGACTGCCTGTCGACGTCTCCCAGGCCGATGCGTACTACTTCGCGCCGCAGAAGAGCTTCGCGGCCGACGGCGGACTGTGGGTCGCGCTGCTGAGCCCGGCCGCGCAGGAGCGGATCGCCGCGCTGCACGCCTCCGAGCGCTGGATCCCTGAGTTCCTGTCGCTGCACACGGCGCTAGAGAACTCGCTCAAAGACCAGACCTACAACACCCCGGCCGTGGCCACGCTGTTCCTGCTCGCCGATCAGATTCGCTGGATGCTCGACGGCGGCGGCCTCGATTGGTGCGCCGCACGCACGCGCGCCTCATCCGATCACCTGTATGGCTGGGCCGAGAAGACCGCGTACACGACGCCGTTCGTCGCTGACCCGGCGAAGCGCTCGCTGGTGGTCGGCACGATCGACTTCGACGAGTCCGTCGACGCCGCCGCGCTCGCGGCGACGCTGCGCGCGAACGGCATCGTCGACGTCGAGCCCTACCGCAAGCTCGGGCGCAACCAGCTGCGTGTGGGCATGTTCCCCGCGGTCGACACCGCCGACGTGCAGGCGCTGACCGCGTGTATCGAGTGGGTCCTCGAGCGGAGTGAGCGATGAGCGCGGTTACGCCGGACATCACGGCCGAGCAGCGCACCGACGGCGCGCGTGCGAAGGTGCTCGTCAAGGAGAAGATCGGCGACTCCGGGGTGGCGCTGCTGCGCGAGCACTTCGACGTGGAGGTCGGCGTCGACTGGGACGACGAGCAGCTCGCCGAGCGCATTGGCGAGTACGAGGGCATCGTCATCCGCTCCGCGACGAAGCTGACCGCCGAGCTGATCGCGCGCGCCGGGCGCCTGCGCGTGATCGGCCGCGCGGGCGTGGGCGTGGACAACGTCGACGTCGTGGCCGCCACCGAGCGCGGGATCGTCGTGGCGAACGCGCCCGAGTCGAACGTGGTGACCGCGGCCGAGCACACGATGGCGCTGCTGCTGGCGCTCGCACGCAACATCCCTCAGGCGTACTCGTCTTTGGTGGCCGGCAAATGGGACCGCTCGAAGTACTCCGGCGTGGAGCTGTACGAGAAGACGCTCGGCATCCTCGGCTTCGGACGCATCGGCCAGCTGGTCGCCCAGCGCGCGCGCGGCTTCGGCATGCGTGTGATCGCGTTCGACCCGTTCGTCAGTGCCGAGCGCTACCGCGAGCTCGGCGTCGAGAAGACCGACGGCGTCGAGGAGCTGTACGCGCAGTCGGACTTCATCACCATCCACCTGCCCAAGACGCCCGAGACGGAAGGCTTCATCGACGCGGACGCGTTCGCGAAGATGCGCGACGGCGTGCGCATCCTGAACGTCGCGCGCGGTGGGCTGATCGACGACGGCGCGCTGCAGGCGGCGCTTGACTCGGGCAAGGTCGCGGGCGCGGCGATCGACGTATTCGCGAAGGAGCCCACCACCGAGCACCCGCTGTTCGCTTACCCCAACGTGGTCGTCACGCCGCACCTGGGCGCCTCGACCGCCGAGGCGACCGACCGCGCCGGCTACCAGAGCGCCGAGCAGGTCGTCGCGGCCCTCACCGGCGGCGTGGTGTCGACCGCCGTCAACATCCCCGCGATCGCGGCCGAGGACATGGAGATGCTCGGGCCGTTCCTACCGCTCGCCTCGCAGCTCGGACAGCTCGCGATGAAGCTCGCCGAGGGCAGCTCCGTCGAGCGGATCGAGGCGGCGTTCCTCGGCAGGATCGCCGACTTCGACACGCGCCTGTTGGGGCTGGCGGTGATCGTCGGCGCGCTGCAGGGCCGCAGCGAGGAGCAGGTCAACCTCGTCAACGCGCCGACGATGGCCCAGCAGCGCGGGATCGTCTTCGAGGAGAAGGTCGTCTCCGAGGCGGAGGACTTCAACGAGCTGATCCGCGTGACCGTGGTCGCGGGCTCCGAGCGCGTGGCCGTCGCCGGCACCGGCATCGGGCCGAATCGCGCGCCGCACCTCGTCGAGGTGCAGGGCCGGCGGCTGACGATCGAGCTCGAGCCCTACGTCACCGTCCTGCGCTACGAGGACCTGCCGGGGATGATCGGCCGCGTCGGCACGATCTTCGGCGCGCACGGCATCAACATCTCCTCGGCCGCCGTCGGTCACCTCCCCGACGGGAGCGAGCAGGCCGGCGAGCGCTCGGCGTCGGCGTCCACGGACGCGGAGGCCGCTCAGGGTCTCGCGGCGATGGTCGTTACGACCGACGCGCGCGTGCCCGACGCGGTCGTGCAGGAGATCGTCGCCTCGGACGGGTTCGTGGGCGGCTGGTCGGTCGATCTCGGCTGAGGCCTGTTTCAAACGCAGGTGCTGAGCATCGTGGAGTAGGGTGCTCGCATGCGGGCCGTCGTCATCACCAAGCACGGCGGCCTAGACGTGCTGCAGGTGCAGGAGCGCCCCGACCCGGCGCTCGGCTCCGGCCAGGTGCGCATCGAGGTGGCGGCGGCGGGGATCAACTTCGCGGATGTGATGGCGCGCATGGGCCTGTATCCCGACGCGCCCAAGACCCCGTGCGTGGTCGGCTACGAGGTCGCCGGCACGATCCTGGAGGTGGGGGATGGGATCGCGGGTCTCACCAACTCCCTGAGCGTCGGCCAGCGAGTGCTCGCGGGCACGCAGTTCGGCGGCTACGCCTCGCAGGTGGTGGCGGGCGCCGGCGACGTGGTCGCGCTCCCTGACGAGCTCAGCTTCGAGCAGGGCGCGGCGATCCCCGTCAACTACGGAACCGCGTGGGCGGGCCTGATCGGCTACGGCAACCTGCAGCCGGGCGAGCGCGTGCTGATCCACTCCGCCGGTGGCGGCGTCGGCATCGCCGCCACGCAGATCGCCAAGCGCGTCGGCGTCGAGGTCTACGGCACGGCCTCGCCGGGCAAGCACGCGCGCATCGCCGAGCTGGGCGTCGATCACGCGGTCGACTACACAAAGCCCGGCTGGGAGCGTGGTCTGCCGAAGTTCGACGTGATTATGGACGCGATCGGCGGCGCGAGCTTCCGCCGCAGCTACAACCTGCTGCGTCCGGGCGGTCGTCTGGTGGTGTTCGGCGCCTCCTCACTCGTCTCCGGGGAGCGCAAAAACGTCGTCACGGCACTGCGCACGGTCGCGCGCATGCCGCGCTTCAACCTGATCAAGCAGATGTCCGAATCCAAGGCGGTGATCGGGCTGAACATGCTCAGCCTGTGGAAGGACCGCGGGACGCTGGAGCCGTGGATCGAGCCGCTGCGGGAGATGCTCGACGACGGCACCGTCAAACCGGTCGTCGCCGAGGCGTTTACGTTCGAGCGTGCCGGCGCCGCTCAGACGATGATCGTCGAGCGGCGCAACGTCGGCAAGGTAGTGCTCACCCCCTGACCAGAGCGGTGCTACCCTCCCGGTAGATGTCGTTCCAGTTCTCGCTTCTACAGCTTCTTCTCCTCCCCCCTCGGGGGGAATAGCGCGTGGCGGCCGCGTAGCCGCATACCCAGCAGAGAGGAACAAAAAGCGAGATATAGAAGGAGCACGAACGACATGAGCACTCACGACGGACCCAGCGGCGGCGCTGATGCGCCGGTCGCCCGCAACGACGCCGACCGCGTCAAGATCTTCGACACGACGCTGCGCGACGGCGAGCAGTCGCCGGGGATCTCGTTGAACAAGCAGGAAAAGCTCGAGATCGCCCACCAGCTGGCGCGTCTGGGCGTGGATGTGATCGAGGCGGGCTTCCCGATCACCTCGCCCGGCGACTTCGAGTCGGTGCAGGCGATCGCCAGGGAGGTCGAAGGCCCGGTGATCTGCGGCCTGGCGCGCACGAGCGCGCAGGACATCGAGGCGGCGTGGAACGCGGTGCGCGACTCCGAGCGCCCACGCATCCACACGTTCATCGCGACCAGCGACATCCACATCGAGCGCAAGCTGCAGACCACGCGCGAGGACGTCAAGGGGCAGGTGCGCGCGGCGGTGGCGCAGGCGCGCGAGTACACCGAGGATGTGGAGTTCTCGCCCGAGGACGGCTCGCGCTCGGATGTCGAGTACATGGCCGAGGTGATCCAGATCGCGTTGGAGGAGGGCGCCACAACGATCAACGTGCCCGACACTGTCGGCTACACGATGCCGCGCGAGTACGCGGCGATGTTCGAAGAGCTGTACCAGCTGGTGCCGGGGCTGCGCGACGTGGTCGTGTCGGTGCACTGCCACGACGACCTGGGCCTGGCGGTGGCCAACTCGCTGGCGGGCCTGGAAGCGGGCTGCCGCCAGGTCGAGTGCGCGATCAACGGCATCGGCGAGCGCGCGGGCAACGCTTCGCTGGAGGAGATCGTGATGCTGCTGCGCACGCGCGAGCCGAGCCTGGGCCTGTGGACGGGCGCGGAGACGACGGAGATCGCGCGCACGAGCCGCCTGGTCTCGCGCTTGACGGGCTATCAGGTGCAGCCGAACAAGGCGATCGTCGGGCGCAACGCGTTCGCACACGAGGCCGGCATTCACCAGGACGGCGTGCTGAAGGAGCGCACGACGTACGAGATCATGGACGCCACCACGGTCGGCCTGCGCAGCAACTCGATCGTGCTGGGCAAGCATTCGGGCCGCCACGCGCTGAGCAAAGCGCTGGAGGAGATGGGCTTTGAGCTGGACGGCCAGGCGCTGAACACTGCGTTCAAGCGCTTCAAGGAGATCGCCGACCGCAAGAAGCAGGTGACGGCGATGGACCTGGAGGCGCTGGTCACCGACGAGTTGCGCGAGGAGGTTCCGGGCTACGCGCTCGAGTCCTTCGAGGTGGACGCCTCGTCGCTGCGCCCGCCGCACGCGCGCGTGTCGGTGAGCCTGCCCGACGGCTCGTCCGCGACCGGAACGTTCACCGGCGATGGCCCGATCGACGCTGTCTTCCAGGCGATCAACGCCGCCACCGGGATCGCGCCCGTGCTCAGCGACTTCACGATCGGCGCGGTGACCGAGGGCCAGGACGCGCTCGGCGAGGTGTCGGTGGTGCTCGAGGTCGCCGGCTTCACCGGCGCCGGTCAGGGCGTGTCGACGGACATCATCGACGCCGCCGCCCGCGCGTACGTGCGCGCGCTGTCGGTCGCGGTCGCGCGCTCGCAGGCCGACGCGGCGATCGGGTTGCCGGAGACCGCGGGCTGAGAGCGTCTTTTAGGGGACCCCTACCGGGGTCCGGCGGGGTCGCGCGTTGCCGCTCGCTCTCAGGCGAAGAAATCGGCGACCGCGACCCGCCAGCCGGGCACCGCGTCGCTGAGGTCCAACTCGCCGTCGGTGAACGTGCCTATGTCCGCGCCCGCGCGGTACACGGTCGCGGAGCATGTGCGGGGGTCAAGCACGACCACGGCGATCGCGCCGGCGTCCAGCCAGTTCAGGGCCTTCGCGCGCATGTACGGGCGGCTGTTGTCGGGAGACACCACCTCGATCGCGAGATCCGGTGCGCCGCCAGGCCAGTAGCCGAACGTCGTGCCGACCGCGTCCGCGCGCGCATGCGACACGAACGCGGCGTCAGGCGCCCGCACGGTGTCGGGATCGCGCGCCAGGATGAACCCCGTCTCCGCGCCAAGCGTCACACCGCTGCCGGTGGCGTGCACGTGGACTGCCAGCAGTCGGTTCGCCGTCGAGGCGACGCGACCGTGCTCGAAGCCTGCTGCACACATCACGTGCAGATGTCCTTCGATGAGCTCGTACACCTTGCCCTCGCCCGTGGGCAGCTTGAGCAGCTCCTCTGCGGTCGTCGCGACAGCATGCGTGCTCATGCCGAGAAGGGTAGCGCCGAACGACGCGGCGGGCGCGCGTCCGGTCTCGTTTGGCGAGTCGTCCAGGTCACACGATCAAGGGTGGCAGACGCTTGGGATGCAACTCTCGGCCGGCAGCGGACGTCTGTGATAACGTACATTTGTATGACCGCTGATGTAACAGCGTTGGACGCTTCGATCGACCACGCCTCGGCACTTTCGCCCGCGGTGATCGGCGCGCGCGTGAAGGCGCTGCGCGAGTCCGAGGGCCTGTCGCTGCGCGATCTCGCCGAGCGCAGCGGCGTGAGCGCGCCGATGCTCTCGCAGGTCGAGCGCGGTGACACGAGCCCGACGCTGACCGTCGCCGCCAAGATCGCCTCGGGCCTCGATCTACGGCTCTCGCAGCTCCTGCGCCTCGACGAGGACGGCGCGGTCACGATCGTGCGCGCGGGCGACAGCACCCGCGGCGGCAACAAGCGACGCGGGCACGGATTCGAGGTGCTCACGTCCTCGCAACCGGGCCAGCGCGCTGAGATCTCCAGGCACACGCTCGCGCCAGGCGGCGCCACCGGCGCGACCGACGATCCGCCCATGCACGAGCCCGGCAGCCGTGAGACCGCGCTCGTCGAGCGCGGCTCGGTCGTGCTCGTCTGTGACGGGCAGCGCTATGTGCTCGACAAGGGCGACTGCGTCACCTTCGATGCCGACCTGCCGCACCACTTCGAGAACCCAAAGGAGCGCGACACGGACGCTGAGTTTCTGGCCGTCGTCGCCGCCGGACTAAGGAGAAGCTGATGCCCAAGACGCTGTTCGAGAAGATCTGGGAGTCCCACGAGGTAGCCGACGGCTTGCTGTATATCGACCTGCACCTCGTGCACGAGGTCACCAGCCCGCAGGCCTTCGACGGGCTGCGCCTGGCCGGTCGCACCGTGCGCCGGCCCGACCGCACGCTCGCCACCGCCGACCACAACACGCCCACCGACGGCACACCCGTGGCCGCGCGCATCAAGGACGAGCTCTCGCGCGTGCAGGTCGAAACGCTCGAGCGCAACTGCGAGGAGTTCGGCGTGCCCGTGTACTCGCTCGGCTCCGACCGCCAGGGGATCGTGCACGTGATCGGCCCCGAGCTGGGCGTCACCCAACCGGGCATGACGATCGTGTGCGGCGACTCGCACACCTCCACGCACGGCGCCTTCGGCGCGCTCGCGTTCGGCATCGGCACCTCGGAGGTCGAGCACGTGCTCGCGACGCAGTGCATGGTCCAGCAGAAGCCGCGCTCGATGCGCATCCGCTACGAGGGCGGGCTCGGCTTCGGCGTCACCGCCAAGGACCTGATCCTCGGCACGCTCGGCCAGCTCGGCGTCGGCGGGCTCACCGGCCACGCCGTCGAGTACGCCGGCCCCGCGATCGAGGCGCTGTCGATGGAGGGCCGCATGACCGTCTGCAACATGACGATCGAGGGCGGCGGGCGCGCGGGCATGATCGCCCCCGACGAGACCACCTTCGCGTGGTTTCGCGACAAGGACCTGCCGGGGGCGCCGCAGGGAGCGGAGCTCGACGCCGCGATCGAGCGCTGGCGCGATCTCGCCACCGAGGACGGCGCCGCCTTCGACAAGGAGGTCGTGATCGACGCCTCCGCGATCTCCCCGCAGGTCACCTGGGGAACCAACCCCGGCATGGTCCGCGCCGTCACCGACAAGGTGCCCGCGCCAGAGGAGTTCGACAGCCCCGCCGACCGCGAGGCCACGGAACGCGCCCTGCATTACATGGCGCTCCAACCGGGAACCCCGATTGAGCAGATCGCCATCGACCGCGTGTTCATCGGCTCGTGCACCAACTCGCGCATCGGCGACCTGCGCGCCGCCGCCGCGGTCGTCGCCGGCAAGAAGGTCGCGGCGTCGGTGAACGCGATGGTCGTGCCCGGGTCCCAGCAGGTGAAGGCGCAGGCCGAGGCCGAGGGCCTCGACCAGGTGTTCCGCGACGCAGGCTTCGACTGGCGCGTCGCCGGCTGCTCGATGTGCCTCGGCATGAACCCCGACATCCTCGCCCCCGGCGAGCGCTGCGCCTCGACGTCCAACCGCAACTTCGAGGGCCGTCAGGGCCGCGGCGGGCGCACGCACCTCGTCTCCCCGCAGATGGCCGCCGCCGCGGCGATCGAGGGGCGCTTCGTGGACATCAGGGAGTGGTCATGAGCGCGGACGAGCGCCATGGCGGCGTTGTCGCCACGCCCGGCGCCCACTGGCAGCAGGAGGAGCTGGCCGCCAGCTTCGCCGAGCGCCGGCGGATCCTGATCCCGCTGCTGGAGCTGCAGGAGGACGTGCTCACGCGCGTGTTCAGCCGCAGCGAGCGCGCGGTCAAGCGCTTCCTCGACGTCGGCGCCGGCGCGGGCGCGATGAGCGAGCTGATGCTCGGCGCGGGTGGGGCGGGCTCCGAATCTTCCGGCGTGCTCGTCGACTTCTCCCAGCCGATGCTCGCCCGCGCGGGCGTCAACCTTGCGGACTACGCCGGGCGCTGGCAGGCTGTGACGGGCGACCTCAACGAGCCCGCGTGGCGCGACGCCCTGCCCGGCGGGCGCTATGACGCGGTTGTCTCGGGGCTCGCTATCCACCACCTCCCGCCGGAGCGCAAGCCCGCTCTGTTCGCCGAGATCCTCGAGCTGCTCGAGCCGGGCGGCATGTTCGTGAACATGGATTACGTCGCCATCGACGGCCCGCTGCGCGGCCTGTTCGACGAGGAGATGCTCGCCAACGCCGTGCGTGCGGCATCCTCGCCGGAGGCCGAGGGCGAGAGCGGCGGCGCCCGCCACGAGCACTCATTGTCCCCGCAGCAGCAGGCCGACCTCGAGGACGACGACGATCGGCCGGACACCGTCGAGGACCAGTTGCGCTGGCTGCGCGATGTTGGCTTCGAGCAGGTCGAAGTGCACTTCAAGTGGGCCGAGGCCGCCATCTTCGGCGGTATGAGGCCCGTGAAAGGAAATGAGTAATGGAACCCATCGAGACAATCAGCGGGCCTGTCAGTCACCTCGACCGTGCCGACGTGGACACCGACCAGATCATGCCCAAGCAGTTCCTCAAGCGGGTCGAGCGCAGCGGCTTTGGAGAGTTTCTGTTTTACGACTGGGCCAAGGAGCCCGACTGGGACCTGCCGCCCAACCCGATCCTCGTCGCGGGCGAGAACTTCGGCTGCGGCTCATCCCGCGAGCACGCTCCCTGGGGGCTCCAGGACTACGGCTTCCAGGCGATCGTCGCGCCGTCGTTCGCGGACATCTTCTATTCCAACTGCACCAAGATCGGGCTGCTCCCGATCGTGCTCTCCGACGAGGACTGCAAAGCGCTCGCGCGCGCTGGCCACGGCCAGGTCGACCTGCGCGAGCAGGAGGTTCGCTTCGCTGGCCGCCAGGTCGCCTTCGAGATCGACCACGAGATCCGCCACCGCCTGCTGGGGGGTCTCGACGACATCGCGCTCACGCTCCAGCAATCTGATGAGATCGCCGACTACGAGAGCAATCGCGAACGCAATGGTCCCGTGACCACGGCGCTGTGAGCAGCTATGGCCGCAGTCGAACCGGCAGCGTCTTGAGCTGGTTGGCGAAGCCCGACTCGACATACCTCGGGCTGTCCGCTATCTCCATTTCGGGAAACGCCCTGAGCGTCTCCTCGATCAGGATCCGCAGCTCAAGGCGCGCGAGCGCCGTGCCAAGGCAGAAGTGCCGGCCGCCTGCACCGAACGCCTGGTGCTCCGCATTGCGTCTCACATCGAAGTAATCGGGATCCTCATAGCGCGTCTCGTCGCGGTTGGAGGACGGGTACCACATCACCAGCTTCTCGCCCTCGCGGATCGGCTGCCCGTGTAGCTCCGTGTCGCGCGTCGCCGTGCGGGCGAAGTGGGCGAAGGCCGGGAACATGCGCAGCGACTCCTCGACCGCGGCCGGCACGAGCGACGGGTCCTCCAGCAGCAGCTGTCGCTGCTCCGGGTCCTCCATCAGCGCCCTCATCCCGCTGCAGTACGTCGCCTTCGTGCTGTCGTTGCCGGCGGCCATCAGCAGCACGAATCCCATCACGATCTCATGGTCCTCGAGCCCCTCGCCATCGATCTCGGCATTGACGAGCACGCTCGTCAGATCGTCCGTCGGCTTCTGCCGGCGCTCGGAGATCAGCGCACCACAGCGCTCGAACACCTGTGGGACGAGCTCCTCCATGATCGTCTGGGTGCCGTCGGGCGTAGCGTCGGGGTCGCCGGCGGTGACGATCGTGTTCATCAGGGCCGCCCAGGCCTCGTCGTCCTCGGGCGGGAGGCCCATGAAGCTCCCGATCACCCGCGACACCACCGGCTGTGCGACGTCGGTCACCAGATCGCAGGACTCGCGGCCCTCGAGCTGGTCGAGCACCTCGATGGTGATCGCGCGGATCGCCTCCTCGTGCTCGGCGATCCGCTTCGGCGTGAAGCCGCGCTGGAAGAGCGCCTTGAGGCGATCGTGCTTCGGCGGATCCATACCGATGAACATCGCCTGCTGCATCTCAAGCGACAGGCCCGCGTTCTTCATCGCCGTGAAGCCGCCGGTTTCGGAGGAGAATGTCTCCCAGTCGCGGCTCACCTCGTGCACGTCATCGGCCGTGGTCACCGACCAGAAGCCTTCCTCGTCGGGGTACTCCGTGATGCGGTCCGTCCAGTGCACGGGGCACTCGGCACGCAGCCGCCGGAACAGCTCGAGCGGCGGCCCGTGTTGAAAGTTCTCGAGGTCTCCGACACGCACCTCATCGAGCGGCGTCTCATCCCGGCTCGCGGCACTCATGGCATGGCCTCCTCATGCTCGGCTTTGCGGCGTCCAAGGAGCCTACTCCTCTGCGTTGCTCCGTCCTGCTAGCGTCGCCCGCCATGGCACACCGCATCGTCACTCTCCCCGGCGACGGGATCGGCCCGGAGATCATGGAGCCGACGGTCGAGCTGCTCGAAACGCTTGGCGACTTCGAGTTCGAGGAGTACCTGTTTGGCGGCGCCTCGATCGACGTGCACGGCGTGGCGCTCACGGACGACGTGCTCGATGCGTGCAGGCACGCCGACGCGGTGCTGCTGGCGGCGGTGGGCGGGCCGAAGTGGGACACGACCGATCCCAGCAGGCCGCGCCCCGAGCAGGGTCTGCTCGGGCTGCGCAAGGGGCTCGGGCTGTACGCCAACCTGCGCCCCGTCAAGCCGCTGCCCGCCCTGTACGACGCCTCGCCGCTGCGACGCGAGCGAATCGAAGGCACGGACCTGCTGGTCGTGCGCGAGCTCACAGGCGGCATCTACTTCGGCGAGAAGACCCGCACGGCCACCACCGCCTCGGACCTGTGCGTGTACAGCAGCGAGGAGATCGAGCGCATCGCGCGCAGCGCGTTCGAGGCCGCGGAGCGCCGCTCGGGCGCCCCGAAGGTGACGAGCGTGGACAAGGCGAACGTGCTCGAGACCTCCAGGCTGTGGCGCGAGGTAGTCAGCAAGCTGCACGCCGCCGAGTTCTCACACATCGAGCTGGAGCATGTGCTCGTCGACAACGCCGCCATGCAGCTCGTGTCCACGCCGCGCGACTTCGACGTGATCGTCACGGAGAACATGTTCGGAGACATCCTCTCCGACGAGGCGGCGATGCTCACCGGCTCGATCGGCATGCTCCCCAGCGCGTCGTTGGGCGGAGAGGGCCCCGGCCTGTTCGAGCCGGTGCATGGCTCCGCGCCGGACATCGTCGGGCGGGGCGTGGCGAATCCGCTGGCGATGTTCCTGTCGGCGGCGCTGATGCTCCGCCACGGCCTGGGCTTGGAAAGCGAGGCCGCGGCTGTAGAATCGGGCGTTGAAGGTGCACTCGCCAGGGGTCTGCGTACGCCCGATCTGGGCGGCGACGCCGGTACGGAGCAGGCGACCAGGGCAGTGCTCGAAAACGTCAAATAGGAGTCAACGACCGTGGAGCCCACCGACCTCATCTGGATGAACGGAGATTTCGTCGCCTGGGAGGACGCCAAGGTCCACGTCCTGACGCACGGCCTGCACTACGGCACGGGCGTGTTCGAGGGCGTGCGCTGCTACGAGACGGATTTGAACCCCACCCACCCCTCGGCGGTGTTCCGCAACGCCGAGCACGTGGAGCGCCTGCGCCGCTCGGCCGAGCTGTTCTACATGGAGGTCCCGTATTCCGACCAAGAGCTGCGCGCGGCGACGCTCGAGCTGGTGGCGCGCAACGGCCTGCGCTCCTGCTACATCCGTCCGATCGTCTATCGCGGCTACGGCTCGATGGGCCTGAACCCGCTGGACGCGCCGGTGGACGTGACGATCGCCTGCTGGGAGTGGGGCACCTACCTGGGCGAGGAGGGCATGCGCGACGGCGTGCGCGCGATGACCTCCTCGTGGCGGCGCATCAGCCCCGACTCGCTGATCCCGCACGCGAAGGCGAGCGGCCAGTACCTCAACAGCGTGCTCGCGAAGGTCGAGTCGGTGAAGGCGGGCTATGAAGAGGCGATCCTGCTCGACGACCACGGCCACGTGTGCGAGGGCACGGGCGAGAACATCTACATCGTGCGCGACGGCGAGATCGCGACGCCCGGTCAGCACAACTCGATCCTCGACGGCATCACGCGCCGCTCGGTGATGCAGATCGCGCAGGACCTCGGCTACAAGGTGGTAGAGCGCAACGTCGCGCGCGCGGAGATGTACCTGGCGGACGAGGTGTTCCTGTCGGGCACCGCGGCGGAGATCGTGCCGGTGCGCGAGGTGGACAACCACAAGGTCGGCACGGGCAAGCCGGGCGAGATCACGCGCGTGCTGCAGGCGGCATTCGACGACGCGATCCACGGGCGCTCGGAGCGCTACCGCGAGTGGCTCGACGTGGTGCACCCGGTCGACCTCGAGACGCCCGCCGGCGAGGCGCCCTCTCCGAGCGCAACCGCAACGGGCTAGACATGGCTAGCGGCCCGATGGCCGACATACAGCTATACGACGCCACCCTCAGAGACGGCATGGGGGGCGGTGGCCTGACGCTGACCGCTGAGGAGAAGCTGCGCGTGGTGCACGCGCTGGACGAGCTCGGCGTGCACATGATCGAGGCGGGCTTCCCCTCGTCGAACCCGAAGGAGCTGGAGCTGTTCGGGCTGCTCGCCGCGGAGACTCTGAGCAACGCGGAGATCGTCGCCTTCGGCATGACACGCCGCCGCGACGTCGCCGCCGATCGGGACGAGGGCCTGCGCGTGCTGGCGGAGTCGTTCGCGCCGGCGTGCACGATCGTGGGCAAGGCGTCGGTGCTGCACGTGGAGAAGGTCGTGCGCGTGACGCGCGAGGAGAACCTGGCGATGATCGCCGACTCGGTTGCGTTCCTCATCGGCGCGGGCAAGCGCGTGCTGCTCGACGCGGAGCACTTCTTCGACGGCTTCGCGCTCGACGCCTCCTACGCGCTCGACTGCCTGCGGGTTGCCGCCGACGCGGGCGCCGAGCGGCTCGTGCTGTGCGACACCAACGGGGGCTCTCTACCTCCTCATATAAGGACGGCGTTCGCAGTGGTGCGCGAAGCGCTCCCCGCCGCGGCGCTGGGAATTCACACCCACGACGACTCGGGCTGCGCGGTCGCGAACACGCTGACGGCTGTCGAATGCGGCGCGACGCAGGTGCAGGGGACGGTCAACGGCATCGGCGAGAGAACAGGTAATGCGAACCTGATCACGATCATCGCCGACCTGCAGCTGAAGATGGGCGTGGAGCTGCTGCCCGCGGAGCGCCTCGCGCGGCTGACGGAGACGGCGCACTTCGTCGATGAGCTGCTCAACCGCACGCCCAACCCGGCGCAGCCGTACGTGGGCAAGCACGCGTTCGCGCACAAGGCGGGGCTGCACGCGGCGGGCGTGCGCGCGGAGCCGCAGACGTTCGAGCACATCGACCCGACGGTCGTGGGCAACGACCGCGACGTGCTCATCTCCGAGCTCTCCGGCCGCGGCACGATCGTCGAGAAGGCCCAGCAGGCGGGGATCGCGGTCGACGACGAGCTCGCACAGAGCGTGGTCGAACGTGTCAAGGCGCTCGAGCACGAGGGCTTCCAGTTCGAGGCCGCGGACGGCTCGTTCGAGCTGCTGCTGCGCAAGGAGGCGGGCGAGTACGAGCCGCTGTTTCGTCTGGAGTCCTGGCGGGTGATCGTCGAGAAGCACGCCGACGGGCGCGCGAGCACGGAGGCGACGATCAAGATCTGGCTGGGCGGCGAGCGCTATGTGCGCACCGCCGAGGGCAACGGCCCGGTGCACGCGCTCGACCGCGCGCTGCGCGAGGCGATCGGCGAGATCCACCCGCACCTGAAGGACATCGACCTGGTCAACTTCAAGGTGCGCATCCTCGATGAGACGAAGGGCACGGGTGCGGTCACGCGCGTGCTGATCGACGCATCGGACGGCCACAGCGTGTGGGGCTCGATCGGCGTCGCGGAGAACCTGATCGCGGCGTCGTGGGACGCGCTTGTGGACTCGCTCGAGTACGGCATGCAGGGCGAGCGGCGGGCTGCCGCGGAGTCGGCGCTCGGCTCGAGCAGGTGATCCCGCTCGCGCGGCCGGTGCTTGGGCCGCAGGAGGAGCAGGCGGTGCTCGATGTGCTGCGCTCGGGCCAGCTGTCGCTGGGCCCGCGCCTGAGTGAGTTCGAGCAGGGCTTCGCCGCGCGCGTGGGGGCGCCGCTGGCGAGCGCCGTCAGCAGCGGCACCGCCGGTCTGCACCTGGCGCTGCGAGCGGTCGGTGTGGGCGAGGGGGACGAGGTCGTGACCAGCCCCTTCTCGTTCGTCGCGTCGGCGAACGCGGCGCTGTACGAGCGCGCGCGCCCGGTGTTCGCGGACATCGACCCGGTGACGCTCAACCTCGACCCGGACGCGGCGGCGGCTGCGATCGGCGCGCGCACGCGCGCCCTGCTGCCGGTGCACATCTTCGGCTACCCCGCTGAGATGCCCGCGTTCGAGCGGCTCGCCGACAAGCATGGCCTGGCGATCGTCGAGGACGCGTGCGAGGCGCTGGGCGCGGTGCACGCCGACGGCGTCGCCGTCGGCGGGCGCGGGCATCCGGCGGTGTTCGGCTTCTACGCCAACAAGCAGCTCACGACGGGCGAGGGCGGGATGGTGACGCTCGCGGACCCCGCGTTGAAGCAGCGGATCGACTCCGAGCGCAACCAGGGGCGCGCGCCGGACATGGGTTGGCTCGACCACGACCGCCTCGGCTTCAACTACCGCCTGTCGGACATCGCGTGCGCGCTGGGGCTCGCGCAGCTCGCGCGGCTCGATCGGATGCTCGCCGATCGCGCGCGCGTGGCCGCGCTCTACCGCGAGGGGTTGACTGCAATCGAGGGACTAGAGCTGCCATGCCTTGACAGAGATGGAAACACGCGGGGCTGGTTCGTGTTCGTCGTGCAGCTCCCGCGCGGGGTCGACCGCGACGCGACCATCCGCGCGTTGACAAGCGCAGGCATTCAGAGCAAGCCGTACCTGCCGGCTATCCATCTCATGAGCTTTTATCGGGAGCTTTTCGGGCATCGCGAGGGCGAGTTTCCGGTGTGTGAGGACGTGGCCGCGCGCTCTCTGGCGCTGCCGTTCTTCCCGGAGATGAGCGGTGGCGAGGTCGAGCGTGTGGCCGAGACGCTCGCCGGGGCGCTCGCGCGCCCGACGCGCATCCACGCCGTGTGATAAACCGCCGCGCGGTATGTGGCCGGCGCCGGGGCATCTCCGACCTGAAAGACGAGCGCTCCGGCGCCGGCCCGACCAACCCTCGCCGGCCGCGAGGCCGGCAGGGCCTACGGATGATACTCCGAAGTTGGAAACACGACTAGCTTCTGTATTCAGCTCTCGTTAGGATCACGCCGTCGTACATACAAAGCCGTACATAGAAAACAACTAGGGGCCGGCCCCGGTGAGTCTCCGACCTGAAACGACGAGCCGCAGCGGAGCCGGTCGACCAACTCTCAACAAGGAGCAAGAACACATGAAACGCATCAGGATCGTCGGACTGGCTCTCGTGGCCGTCCTCGCGATGACCGCCATCGCGTCGGCGTCGGCGTCGGCAGCTGGGCCGATCTGGAAGGTCGAAGGGCTCAAACTGGAAGCCGGTAAATCGAAGACGGTCAAAAGCAAAAGCACCGGGAACTTCCTGCTGAAGGGCAAAGCCTTCGGCTTCGTCAACATCACGATCAC
>DASZFY010000053.1:0-149137 GCA_035939335.1 Solirubrobacteraceae bacterium
GCGGTCACGACCAAGACCGTCAAGCCGATCCCCACGATCCTCGACGGCGTGCCAGTCCAACTGAAACAGATCAACATCACAGTCGAACGTCCGGGGAACGCTCCGTTCCAGTTCAACCCGACGAACTGCTCGCAGATGTCGGTCAACGGTCAGCTCACGGGCGCGGAAGGTGCAAGCGATCAGGTGTCCTATCCGTTCTTCGCCGCCAACTGCGGAAGCCTGCCGTTTGCCCCGAAGCTCACAGCGTCGGTCGCCGGCCAGGGAAGCAAAGTCGACGGCACCACGTTCTCGGTCAAGATCGAATCGCCGGGGCTCGGCCAGGCCAACATCCGCAAGGTCGACCTCACGATCCCGTCGCTGCTGCCCTCGCGCCTGACGACGATCCAGAAAGCCTGCCTGGAAGCGACCTTCAATGCCAACCCGGGCTCGTGCGACGAAGGGTCGGTGATCGGCGAAGGCGTCGTGCACACGCCCGTGCTCAAGAACCCGCTCAGGGGCCCGGCTTACCTGGTCTCACACGGCGGCGCGGCGTTCCCGGACGTCGAGTTCGTGCTGCAGGGCGAAGGCGTGAAGATCGTGCTGGACGGCAAGACCTACATCCACAACGGGATCACGTACTCGAAATTCGAAACCTCGCCCGACGCGCCCTTCACGACATTCGAAACGGTGTTCCCCGCCGGCCCGCACTCCGCGCTCACGCCCAGTGTGCCGGAAAGCGAAAACTTCAACCTCTGTAAACAGACGCTGACGATTCCGACCGAAATCACCGCTCAGAACGGCGCGTTCATCTCGCAGACGACCAAAGTCGCGATCACCGGCTGCAAAGGCGTCGCCGCCTTCAAAGCCACGAAGGCTCAGATGCTGGCGAAAGCACTGAAGGCGTGTAAGAAATACAAGAAGAAGAGCAAGCGCGTCGCGTGCGAAAAGGCCGCCCGCAAGAAGTACGGGTCGAAGGCCAAGAAGACTTCGAGGAAGAAGTCCAACAAGAAGTAGCAGTAGGCACGCCGCCGAGGGCGTCCGAGTAGACGCAGGCTCGTCGCTGCGAAGAGGCGCCCGCGCGCTAACCCGGCTCGTTCGCCAGCGAGCGCCAGAGGTAGCGGCACGCGAGCGTGCGCTGCGGGCGCCACGGCTCGGCGATGCGCTCCATGGTGGGCGCGTCCGGGAGACCGTCGAGCCGGTACGCCCGTTCGATCGCGCGGCGGATGCCCAAATCGCCGACGGGCAGCACGTCGGGACGCTCGAGCTGAAACATCAAGAACATCTGTGCCGTCCACAGGCCGAGGCCCTTGACCGCGACGAGCTCTGTGATTACGTCCTCATCGGAGAGCGTGTCGAGCAGCTCGAGCTCGAGCTCGCCCGAGATCACGTGCTCGGCGAGCGAGCGCAGGTAGCTGACCTTCGCGCGCGAGAGCCCTGCCGCGCCGCGCAGCTCTTCCGGGTCGTCGGCGAGGATCTCCTGCGGTGTCGGCGCGCGCCCGTCGAAGCGAGCGGTCAGGCGCCCGTAGATCGCCCGCGCCGCGAGCACGGACAGCTGCTGGCCGGTGATCGCGCGCACGAGCGCGCCGTAGTGATCATCGGGAGCCGGACGGCCGTCTCGCGAGTCGCCGAGTGAGCCGACCGAGTCGATCAGCCGCGCGAGCACCGGGTCGCCCGCGCGCAGGTGGGCCAGGCCGCGCTTAGACAGACGGCAGCGCCTCTAGTGCCACGGACTCCCCGTCGAGCGCGTTCAGCGCGCGCTCGAGCGACATCGCCAGGCAGGTGAAGCTGGGAGTGTCGCGCACCGTGTAGCGCGAGGCCTCGGTCGTGCGCAGCCGCTGCACCAGGTCGAGGAACGTGCCGACGTCGTCTGTGTCGAACGCGACCACGAACTCCTGGTCGTCGAGGCCGAACGAGTACGTCGTGTGGTTGTCCACGCCGGGGTATTCGCGGCCGACCTCGATGTGGCCCTGCATGATCCGCCAGCGCTCGTCCGCCGGTAGCGCGTACCATTCGCGCGACTTCACGAACGGGTACACGAACACGTAGCGTCCGCGGAAGCCGCGCGGCACCACGCGCTCGTCCTCGGAGTACTCCGAGCTCTTGCGCATGCCCAGGAACGAGTACGGGATCTGTGCCCACTGCATCAACCCGCTCTGCGCCAGCACCACGTGGAACTCGTGGATGCGGTCGAGGTTCTCGGCCTCTGAGACGAGCAGCAGCTCCGCGTCCCCGCGCGTGCCCACCAGCGAGAAGCTCTGCAGCAGGTGCCCGTCGGCGAAGTCCTCGCACGCGGCCGCAAACTCGAGCTTGTCCTGCGCGCGCCGCTCGCTGTCCAGGCGCCGCCAGGCGGTGTCGAGCTTCAGGAACGTGTACTTGACGAAGCGGCGCGTGCTCATACGGATAGAGTAGAGCCCGTGCGGATCGCGCTCCTGTCGCCGTACTCGTGGACGTATCCGGGTGGTGTCACTCGCCACATCGAGGCACTCGCGTCTGAGCTGACCGCGGAGGGGCACGAGGCGCGGATCCTCGCGCCGTTCGACCCCGACGACGCGCTCTCGCGGCGGCTGCACCGCGGCGCGCGCCCGCAGCCGCGCACCGTGTCCGCGGACTTCGTCTCGCTCGGGCGCACCATCGGGCTGCCGGCCAACGGCGCCGTCTCGAACATGGCGCTCACGCCCGACGCCGTGTTCGCGCTGCGCCGCGAGCTGCGCCGCGGCGGCTACGACGTGCTGCACATACACGAGCCCGTCGTGCCGTTCCTGTCGTGGGATGCCCTCACCAGCGCCGGCGCGCTGCCGCTGGTGGGCACCTTCCACACCTACTCCGAGAACGCGCTCACCAACGGCGTCGCCGCGGGCCCGCTCGGCGGACGCCGGCGCATGAACCGCCTGCACGCGCGCATCGCCGTCTCGGAGGCCGCCGCGTGGACCGCGCGGCGCTTCTACGGCGGGCGCTACCGCATCATCCCCAACGGCGTCCACCTGTCCGACGCCGGCGAGTGTGGAGAGGCCGGCGACGCGGTGGGGACCGGCGGTGTGGTGGGGGCCGGCGGTGCGGGCGCGGCGGGCACGAGGGGCGCGGAAAGTGACAGCCACGGGCCGCTGCGGATCCTGTTCGTCGGGCAGGCGGTCGAACGCAAGGGGCTGCCGGTGCTGCTGCAGGCGTTCGAGGCGCTGCGCGACCAGATCCCCGCGACGCTCACGCTCGTCGGCGCCAGCGCCGAGGAGGTCGCGCACATGATGCTCGACGACCGCGGCGTGCACGCGCTCGGCAAGGTCTCAGAGGAGCGCAAGCTCGCCGAGCTCGCGCGCGCGCAGGTGCTGTGCGCTCCGTCGCTCGGTGGCGAGAGCTTCGGCATGGTGCTCACCGAGGCGTTCGCCAGCGCCACGCCCGTGCTCGCCTCCGACATCCCCGGATATCGCGACGTCGTGCGTGACGGCACCGACGGGCTGCTCGTGCCAGCGGGGGACGCGCTCGCGCTCGCCGAGGCGCTGCGCGCGATCGCGCTCGCTCCTGAGATGCGTGCACGGATGGCGCGCGCCGCGCGCGAGCGCGCCGAGCGCTTCGCCTGGCCGCGCGTCGCCGCCGAGGTCCTCGACTGCTACGAGCAGGCGCTGCGCGTCGGCTCGCCGGCCACCCGTGTGGGACGGGCCGCTGTGCGCTACGGCCTCGCTCCCGCCGACCTGCAGCCGCGCATCCCCGCCGAACGGCTGCCGTCGCTGGAGGCGCCCGGACCGCCGCTCGTGGGGCGCCCACGGCGCATGCGCACGCTGCGACGCGCGGGGGTGCTCGCCAGTACGCTCGCCGGCGCCGCGCTGGCCGCAATGGCGCTGCAGCGCGTGGGTGTCACGCGCGTGGCCGCCTCGCTGCTCGCGTCCAAGCCCGGGCTGATCGCCGCCGGCGTGGCGTTGATGTGCGCGGCGATGTTCGCTCGCGCGCTCTCGTGGCACGCGATCCTCGCCGCCGCCCCCACGTGGCGGCGTGTCAAACGCCGCGACGCGATGCAGGGCACGTTCATCGGCGTGCTCATGTCAGCCACGCTGCCCGCCCGCCTGGGTGAGCCCTCGCGCGCGCTGATCGTCGCGCGGCGTCTCGGTCGAGCGCGCGAGACGCTCCCGATCGTCCTCGGCACGATCGTCTCGCAAACGCTGCTCAACCTGCTCGCGCTGCTGATCCTCGGCGGCGTCACGCTCTCGAGCGTCAGCGGCCTCGACGCGCACGACCACGCGCTGCTGCTGATCGCGCTCGCGCCGCTGGCAGCGCTGCTAGCGCTCGCGCTCACACCCGTGCTCGTGCCAGCCGCCGCGCTCTCGCGCTCGCGACGGCTGCGCGCGCTGCTCGCCGTCGTGCGACGCTCGTTGCTACGTCTGCGCGACGGCCTGCGCGTGTTCGCACAGCCGCGACACGCGATCGTCGCCGCCGCCGCGCAGCTCGGGGCGTGGGCGCTGCAGTGGCTGTCCTGCTGGCTGCTGTTGAAGGCGCTCGGCCTGGACTCGCACGCCGGCGTCGGCGCGGCCGCCGCCGTTCTGTTCGCCGTCAACGTCACCGCGGTCGTGCCCGCCACGCCGGCCAACGTCGGCGTGTTCCAGGCCGCGTGCGTCGCCGTGCTGGCCGGCGCCTACCACGTCTCGACACCCGACGCGATCGCCTACGGGATCGTCCTGCAAGCGGTCGAGCTCGCGACCGCGCTGATCATGGGCCTGCCCGCGCTCGTCAACGAGGGCCTGTCATGGCGTGAAGTGCGCTTGCGCACGATGCACGCCGCGCCGGTGCAGTTGGGCCCACTGCCCGCCTCGGCGGGCGCCCGCGGCGGCGCGGTCGCATCAGGAGCCGACACTCTGGCATAGCCATTCGGAATATCACTGTTCCGAATATCGAGATAATGCTGTCAGGCAGGCTTGTTTGCGGCCCAAAGGAGGGTTCGCCTGGCGTGTGGCGTATGAGTCGGGCGTGACCGATGCCTGGGTTTACATGCTGCGCTGCGCCGACGGCTCGCTGTACACGGGTTGGAGCAACGACGTGCAACGGCGCCTGGCTCGCCACCTCGAAGGCACCGCCAGTCGCTACACCGCCAGCCGCCTGCCGGTCGAGCTCGCGCTCGCGCTGCCGATGCCCGATCGCACGACCGCCATGCGCGAAGAGACACGGATCAAGGCGCTCGACCGCGACGCCAAGCTCGCGTTCATCGCCGCCTCCAAGTCGCCGGCGAGCTGAGCGCTGCGTGCGGCGCAGTGCACGAACGCGAGCGCTCGTGGTGCGGGCACGGGTGCGCCCGCCGGTTTAGGGCATGATGGGGGGCATGGCCTCAAGACCTCCGGCGCGCAGCGTCAAGATCTCAGACGACGAGCGGACCGGCTGGTCCTCCGATCGCCCGCGCCGCGACGGCGCTCCGCCGCGCCCCGCCGACCTCACCGTCCACTGCCGCGTGCTGGCGCCCGCCGACCGCCTGCGCTACTCGCCCGGGAGCCTGCTGGTCGTCGTGTGCGCATCTCCCGGCGAGCGCGACCGCTTCCTGGCTCGGCTGATCGAGGATCGCGCCAGCCTGCTCTCCTTGGAGAAGGTTCGCACGCTCCTCGCCGGACGTGTCGAGGAGCAGGAGCTGCAGGCGCGCGCCGAGGAGCTGCTGCTTGCCGCCGTGTCCAAGCGCATGGAGAACAGGGAGACGGTCGTGCTCGCCACCGACGGCTTCGAGCCCGAGGAGCGCGAGCCGTTCGTGCGCCTCGCCGCCGCGCTGAAGCGTCCACGCCACCTGATCCTGCTCGAGACCACGCGCGAGCAGGTTCGCGAGGAGGACCTCGCGGCGCTCAACGAGCTGCGCCGCGCCCTCGACGCCGGTGAGCTCGGCGGCGAGGGCTTCCAAACGGCGCTGCGCCTCGGCGGCGGCACCGCCGGGGAGGTCAAGCGGATCCTGTTCCGCCCGCCGCCCCGCGAAGATTCCTAGATTGCAGCCTTTCAGTCTCCCGAATGGCCGGTCGATGGGCCGGTCGTGGGGAGCTCAAGTGGCGCCGTCCGAGCGCGGAAAACCGTATATGCAAGTGGCCGCGGACACCTGCCCAGCGCCGGCTGTCGGGCCGGTCTGATCGACACCCGCTTCGTCCGCGTCGAGCTGGCCAGGCTGCGCGGAGCCGCTCAGGAAGAGCTATCGCCCGCCATCGCCGGCTCGTCCTCGGCTTCGACCGCGCCGTCCGGCGGGTCGTCGTCGTCGAGGTCCGCGAACAGGGACGGGTCGCGGTTCGAGCCGCGGATCACGTCGTCTGGTGAGCCGTCGGGGAGCAGGCGTCCCTGGCGGGTGCCGAAGTAGATCGCCTGCGGGTGGTGGGCGACGAGCGCGAGCGTCGACTGCTCTGGCTCGGGCGCGTAGCCGTCGGTGATGCTCATGCCGATCTGTCCTAGGTCGAGCAGCTTCTGCACCTTCAAGTGCTCTGACTGCTCGGGCACCGCCGGGTAGCCCCACGAGTAGCGCCGTCCCTGCGTGAGCGGAATGTCGAGCATGCGCCTGACCTCGTAGTGCAGCCACTCGGCCAGGCCCTCGGCGGTCTGCACGCCGAGACCGTGCACGAACAGCTGCTCGGCGAACTCGCCTTCTGCCTCGAGCTTGGCCATCAGCTCGGTCACCTCGGAGCCGACCGTCACCGCCTGCACCGCGATCACGTCCAGCTCGGCTGGCGGCTCGCCGGTGGGCGATGGCGTGCCCTCGGGGCCGACGGCGGGGCGGAAGAAGTCCGCCAGGCAGATGCGATCGCCCTTGGGCTGGCGCGGGCAGACGAAGCGGGTGAGCTCTGCGGCGGGATCGGCGGGATCGAGCGTCGCGTCGGGGCCGGCGACGGCGGGATCGAGCACGACGATGTCGTTGCCGAGCGCGTAGCACGGGAAGAAGCCGAGCAGCGCGCGCGGGTGCAGGTAGGTCTGCTCGCGCCACATGCGCTCCAGGCGCGGGCGGAAGTCATCGCGCAGCAGCGTCTGCCACGCCTCGCCTTTGACGCCCCTGCCACCCCAGTGCAGCTTGAACAGCACGTGGGTGTCGAGGTGGTGGTAGACCTCGTCGAGGTCGACGGGGACCTCCTTGACGCCCCAGAACGGCGGCGTGGGGATCGGCGCGTCGGTGCGCGCGGGCGAGCGCACGGAGTCATCGGCGAAGTTCAGCTCCTCGACGGGCGCGTCGCCCTTGGCGCGGAACTCGGTCGCGCCGGCGAGCAGCTTCTGCACGAGCGCGCCGCGCGCGTCTGAGTCGATCAGCTGGTCCATCACCGACAGACCCTCGAACGCGTCCTTGCAGTAGAAGACGCCCGGCTCGTAGACAACGTCTGAGTCTTTGCCGCCGGGGTACAGCGCGCGGTAGCTGAACGCGCGGTTGATCGCCGCGCCGCCGATCAGCACCGGGTAGGTGAGACCCTTGGCGTGCAGCTCCTGGATGCACGCGGGCATCTGCTTGGAGGTCGACACGAGCAGCGCCGACAGGCCGATGGCCGTCGCGTCGTGCTCCTGCGCGGCGTCGACGATCGTCTGGATCGGAACCTGCTTGCCGAGGTCCACGACCGTGTAGCCGTTGTTCGTGAGGATAGTGTTGACGAGCGACTTGCCGATGTCGTGCACGTCGCCGAACACCGTCGCCAGCACGACGGTGCCCTTCGTGTAGCCCTCGATCTTGTCGAGGTATTTCTCCAGCTGCGCGACCGCGCGCTTCATCACCTCGGCCGACTGCAGCACGAACGGCAGGATCAGTTCGCCGGCGCCGAACTTGTCGCCGACCTCTTTCATCGCCGGCAGCAGCACTTCGTTGAGCGTCGGTACCGCACCGATCTTCTGCACGCTCCTGTCGATCTGGTCCTCGACGCCGTCGCGCCGGCGGCGCAGGATGTGGAAGTGCAGCGCCTCCTCCGGCTCCATCCCCTCGGTCGGGTCCGCCGCGCTCTGCGCCGTGTCTTCCGGGCCCTTTGACTCGAAGTGCTCGATGAACTTCTCCAGCGCGTCCTCGCGGCGGTTGAACACGAGGTCGTCGGCGAGCGCGCGCTCCTCGTCGGGGATCTCCGAGTAGGGGGTGATGTGGTTGGGGTTGACCATCGCCAGGTCGAGGCCCGCCTGTACGCAGTGGTGCAGGAACACCGAGTTGAGCACCGCGCGCGCGCCCGGCGAGACGCCGAAGGAGACGTTCGAGACCCCCAGCGAGGTCTTCACGTGTGGGATCTGCTCCTTGATCGCTTTGATCCCCGCGATCGTCTCCACGGCGGACGGGCGCCACTCCTCGTCGCCGGTCGTGAGCGTGAACGTCAGGCAGTCGAAGATCAGCAGTTGCGGATCGAGGCCGTGCTCCTCGCAGCAGAGGTCGCGGATGCGCTTGGCGATCTCGACCTTGCGCTCGGCCGTCTTGGCCATCCCGACCTCGTCGATCGTCAGCGCGATCAGCGCCGCGCCGTGGGCGAGCGCGACGGGCACGACGCGGTCGAGCTTCGCACGGCCGGCCTCGAGGTTGACCGAGTTGACGATCGCGCGGCCGGGGATCTGCTCGAGCGCGCGTTCGATCACCTCGGGCTCGGTCGAGTCGACCTGGATCGGCGCGGGCTGCGTCAGCGAGACCTTCTTCGCCAGCAGCCGCATCTGCTCGTCCTCGTCCTGGCGCTCGGTCAGCGCCACGCACAGGTCGAGCACGTGCGCGCCGCCGGTGACCTGGTCCTCGGCTATCTGCACGAGGCCGTCGTAGTCGTCCGCGAGCAGCAGCTCCTTGGCCTTGCGCGAGCCCTGCGAGTTGACGCGCTCTCCGACCATCGTCGGCGCGGGCTCCTGCGCGAGCGGCGTGGCGGCGATCATCGATGAGAGGTGCGGCGTGCGCGGTGTCGGACGAGAGGTAACCGCCCGTCCGGCGACGCGCTCCGCGATCGCGCGAATGTGGTCGGGCGTGGTGCCGCAGCAGCCGCCGACGATGCCGACGCCGTAGCGCTCGACGAACTCCTTCAGCGCCTCGGCCAACGGCTCGGGCTTCTCGGGGAAGATCGTCTCGCCGTCGGGGCCCTGCAGCGGCAGGCCGGCGTTGGGGATGCACGCGACGGGGACCGGGCAATATTCACCCAGGAAGCGGATCGCGTCGCGCATGTCCTCGGGGCCGGTCGAGCAGTTCAGCCCGATCACGTCGACCTTCAGCGCCTCCAGCGTCGTGAGCACGGCGGAGATGTCGGTGCCGAGCAGCATCTTGCCGCCGTTGGGGAGCAGCGACACCGACGTGTGGATTGGCAGCGTGCGCCCGCTGCTCTTGAACGCCGCGCGCGCGCCGAACACGGCGGCCTTGACCTCGAGGATGTCCTGCGCGGTCTCGATGATGATCAGGTCGGCGCCGCCGTCGATCAACCCCTCGGCCTGCTCGGTGAAGACCTCCACCAGCTCGCCGAAGCGGATCTGCCCGAGCGACGGGTCCTCAGAGGCGGGCAGGTAGCCGGTCGGGCCGATCGAGCCCGCGACGAAGCGGTGCTCGCCCGCCGCCTTGCGCGCGATTTCCGCCGCCTTCGTGTTGATCTCGACGGTGTAGTCCGCGAGGCCCCACTCGCCGAGCTTGATCCGCGACCCCTGGAAGGTGTCGGTCTCCACGACTTCCGCGCCCGCGTCGAGCATCGAGGAGTGCACGCCCTCGATCACGTCCGGGCGGTTGAGCACGAGCGCCTCGTGGCACTTGCCCTGCAGGCCGCCGTAGTCCTCGCTCGTCAGGTCGAACTGCTCGAGCGTCGCGCCCATGCCGCCGTCGTACACGACGACGTGCTCGGAGATCGCTTGGAGGTAGTCGCGCTGTGACATTGCAGGCAATGCTAGTGAGCCGGCGCCCGCGAGCGAGGCCGCTGCGCCCCGCGACGGTGGCCGCCAGGCGCAGCCACGCCGCCGCGCGTCGGCGCTAGGCCAGTTCGATGCCCACGCGGATGACGCCCGCGCGGCGCGCGTCTACCTCGGTCCAGCCGCCGGGCGCGCTGTGCACCGACCCGTCGCCCGCCAGCACGGTCCAGTAGCGCGTGTAGCGCAGGCGCACCGTGAACGCGCCCGCGTGCGGCGCCTGCAGCGTGAAGCTGTCGTTGCCCACGACGCCCAGCAGCGCCGGCGGCTGCGCCAGTGCGGTGGGATCGCGCACGGCGAACAGACGCCAGTGCGACGAGCGCCACACTTCGAGCACGCTCGGCAGCCCGCGCGCGAGCAGCCGACCCTCCTGTTCGCCTGCTGTATCCAGGCGCGCGTCGGGCAGCGCCACGTAGGACACGGCGTTCTCGCGCAGCCACGACGTGTACGACGCGGCGCTCAGTCCTGGGCGGTAGAACAGCTCGTTGTAACGAATGTCGAGCTGGCGCTCCCAGCCGCGAGCCAGGAGGATCGGCGGATGTTCGGCGAGATACACCGATTCCCAGTGGCTTTCGGTCATCGGTACCTCCACGCGCAGCGGCCTGCCGTGCGCCAGCCGCTGGAGCTCGCTGGCGAGCGGGGCGTAGTAGGAAGCGTTCACGGAGGGAGTGCCCGCAAGCGCGGTCAGGTCGCTGATCGGCGCTTCGAGCTGCCAGTACAGCAGCGCGGGCGCGAGCAGCGCCAGCACCCAGCGTCTGCGTTCCGAGAGCAACCCGACAGCCAGCGGCGCTCCCAGCAGCGCGCCCAGCCGCACCGCGTTGTCGCCGACGGGGGTTCGCAGCACGAACGCGCCGACGAGCGCGAGCGCATACAGCCACGCGCCCCACGTCAGCGCCCGCCGGACTCCCTCGGGGAGCGCTTCACCGAAGCGCGGGAGCGCGAGCGCCATCAGCACGACCGCGGCGAGGACCGGCCAGAACATCGACGGCGCGAACAGCTGCCAGCCGCCTTCGGGGAAGGCGAGCGCCAGAACGAGGATCGGCGCCAGCGCCGCCGCCGACAGCGCCACGCCGCGAAGCGAGCCGCTCAGCGCGTACGCGATACCCGCGAGCGCGAGGAACGCGCCGGCGACGGGGCTCGCGAGGCTCGTGAGCGCAGCGAGCGCCAGCGCGGCGAGCAGCGGGCCGCGCACCAGCACCAGCAGCGCGAGCATGCCGAGCGCGAGCCCGAGCCCGAAGGCGACGCGGCCGGAGAGCAGCCCGACGCACACGCCGAGCGCGAACGACGCGCTGGCGGCATGCGCGCCGGTCGATGGAAAGGCGCGCCGCGCCAGCAGGCTGAACAGCCACGAGCTCGCCAGCGCGCAGGCGACCAACAGCGTCCTGTTGCCCACCAGCGCGCCCAGGGCGGGAGCCAGCAGCGAGTAGCCGGGGAGGAAGTGCCCCCCGTACCAACCGGTGTCCCACAGGGTGAGCCCCGCGCGGGCGAACAGGTCGCTGCGATACGTCGCCGCCGCCAGGTCGCCGCTCGGCGGCGCAAGGATCATGTAGAGGGCGCTCAGCGGCACCGAGATCGCGAGCGCGACATTGGGCATGAGCTCGATAAGGGTCGCATCAATCCCCCGTGAGAGCTTCATCCCCGCGTCCCGCCTCGGGCAGGGCCGGTTGCCCGAAGTGGCCGGCAAGCGTGTGGGCCCCGTGGAACGCGAGCATCGGCTAAGCGTCGAACATCTCCGAGACCCGCTTCGCGCGGGTGCAAGATGCCTGCGAGCGTCAAGCGAGCAGGGGGAGATCACGATGACACCGCAGGATCTGGTTGGGGCACCGGTCAGGGATCGCTTCGAGGGCGCCGAGTTCGTCCGGCGCGGCGAGCACCCGCGTGAGACGGACACAGGCGCGGTACGAGTCACCCGCTCCGCGAACGCCGACCGGGCGCTCGTCGCGGTCGTGGGGCTCGGCCGCGTGGGCCTGCCGAGCGCGATCGCGCTGCGTCGCGCCGGTCTTCGGATCGTGGGGATCGACAGCTCCGCGAGGCGCCTGAGCGACATTCGCGACGGGCGCGCCGAGCTCCCGCGGGCCACCTGGGAGGAGCTGCGCGAGCAGCTCGGCGCGGACTTCTCGCTCACCGACGATCTGCAGGCTGTGCACGAAGCCGACGCGGTGCTGATCTGCGTGCCCACGAGCGTTGACCGCCAGGGCGTGGCGAGCACCGACGCGCTCAGGCGCACGTGCGCGTCGGTCGTGGAGCACGCGCGCGCCGGCCAGACGCTCGTGCTGACATCGACCACGTACGTGGGGAGCACGCGCGAGCTGCTCGTCGAGCCGCTGTCCGAGCGCGGCCTGTGCGTCGGCGAGGACGTGTTCGTCGCGTTCTCGCCCGAGCGCATCGACGCCGGCGAGCACGAGCCGCGGCGCACGCCCCGAGTGCTCGGCGCCGTCACCGAGACGTGCTTCGGCCACGCCGCGGAGCTGCTCGGCCCGCTCTGCGAGGAGCTGCACCGCGTGTCCTCACCAGCGGCAGCCGAGATGGTCAAGCTGTACGAGAGCACCTACCGTGCCGTCAACATCGCGCTCGCGTTCGAGATGGCCGACGCCTGCCGCACGCACGCGCTCGATCCGATCGAGGTCACAGACGCCGCCGCAACCAAGCCGTTCGGCTTCATCGCGCACTATCCCTCCGCGGGAGTCGGCGGCCACGCCGTCGGCGTCGACCCCCATCAACTGCTCGCGCCGCTGCGCGAGCGCGGGCGCCCTGCGCCGCTCGTCGAGGAGGCGATGCGCACGCTCGCCGCTCGCCCGCGGCGCGTGGCCATGCGCGCGCACGAGCTGCTGCTGCGCTCCGGACGCCAGCTGCGCGACGTGCGCGTGCTCGTCGTCGGCGCCGCCTACAAGCCCGGCGTCGCCGACGCCACCAACGCGCCCGCCGTCGAGATCATCTCGCGGTTGGCGGCCGAGGGCGTGCAGGTCGACTTCCACGATCCGCTCGTCGGAGCGCTGTTCATCGACGGCGAGGCGCTGCACAGCGTCGATCCCGACCCCCGGCGCGACGCCTCCGGCTTCGGGCCCGAAGACTACGAGCTAGCGATCGTCCTCGGCACGCATCCGGGGCACGACTACGGCTGGCTCAGGCGCTGCCCGCAGGTGCTCGACTGCACCTACCGGCAGCGCACAGGGCGCCGCCACTTCCTGCTGTAGGGGAGCGGGGGCGGGTGACGACGGCCGCGATCGGGCCCGCGGCCGTCGTTTCACCACGCGCACGCCGGCGCGGCAGGTGAGCTACGGCCGCGAGAACGAGACCGCGGCCGCCGCGCACCACGCGCACGCCTACTTGATAAAAAGCATCTCCGAGTACTTAGGCAGTGGCCACAGGTCGTCAGCGACGAGCCTCTCCAGGCGGTCGGCGACCTCGCGGACGTCTTCCATCGCCGGGATCACCGTGTCGCGCATGTACACGGCCTGCTTCTGCGGAGAGTTGTGAGGGTGGTTTTCGTCGAGGTTGGCGTCCTCGAGCTTCACCTGGGCGAAGTGCAGCTCCTTGGCCACCGGCTCGATCTCGGCGATCAGCTCGTCCAAGCCGCTCGCGCGCAGTTCGTTCAGATAGCGCACCGTCGCCGGCAGCAGCATCGTGCGACCGATCGACGCCTCCACCTCGGCCTCGATGTTGATCGTCATCACGTACTGCTCGGTGAACACCTCATAGCGGGCCTCGAGCTCACGCTTGGACAGCACTTTGTACTTTTTGAACGCGGCGACGGTCGATTTCTCGACCAGCCACGGCAGCGCGTCAGGGGTCGTTTTGAGGTTCGCCAGGCCGCGCTTCTCGGCCTCCTTGTGCCACTCCTCGGAGTATCCGTCGCCGTCGAACACGATCTGCTTGTTCGCCGCCCACACACCCTTGACGACCGTCGTGACCGCCTTCTCGAGCGTCGCGCTCGAGCCTTTCATCGCCGTCTTCAGCTTGTCGGTCAGATCGTCGACCGACTCCGCGACGATCGTGTTGAGCACCGTGTTCGGAAACGCCGGCGACGAGCTCGATCCGAGTGCGCGGAACTCGAACTTGTTGCCCGTGAACGCGAACGGGCTCGTGCGGTTGCGGTCGCCGCCGTGCAGCGGCAGCGGCGGCAGCACCGGCGTGCCCAGCCCGAGGAACGAGCCCGGTTTCGACGGTTGCACCTTGCCCGCCTCGATCGCACCGAAGACCTTCTCCAGCTCCGCGCCGAGGAAGATCGAGATGATCGCCGGCGGCGCCTCGTTGGCGCCCAGGCGATGGTCCTGGCCAGCGCTCGCGATCGACGCGCGCAGCAGCGCCTGGTGCTTGTTGACCGCATGGATCACCGCCGCGCAGAAGAACAGGAACTGCAGGTTCTCAGCCGGGGTGTCGCCCGGGTCGAGCAGGTTCAGCCCCGTGTCGGTGCCCATCGACCAGTTGTTGTGCTTGCCCGAGCCGTTGACGCCCGCGAACGGCTTCTCGTGCAGCAGGCACACCAGGCCGTAGCGGCGCGCGGTGTTCTGCATGATCTGCATCGTGATCATCTGATGGTCCGCGCCGACGTTCGAGTTCTCGAAGATCGGCGCCACCTCGTACTGGTTCGGCGCGACCTCGTTGTGGCGGGTCTTGATCGGCACGCCGAGCTTCGCCAGCTCCAGCTCGACCTCGAGCATGTACGCGAGCACGCGCTCGGGGATCGAGCCGAAGTAGTGATCGTCGAGCTCGTGGCCCTTCGGCGGTTTTGCGCCGAACAGCGTGCGCCCCGTCGTCACCAGGTCCGGGCGTTCGAAGTAGTACTGCTCGTCGATCAGGAAGTACTCCTGCTCGCAGCCGATCGTCGTGAACACCCGCTGCGCGTCCTCGACGCCGAGCTCTTCCAGCGCGCGGATCGCCGCGCCCGACAGCGCGTCCATCGAGCGCAGCAGCGGGATCTTGTGATCCAGCGCCTCGCCCGTCCACGACGTGAACGCCGTCGGGATGCACAGCAGCGCGCCGTTGGGGTTTTCGAGGATGAACGCCGGGCTCGTCGGGTCCCACGCCGTGTAGCCGCGCGCCTCGAACGTCGCGCGAATGCCGCCCGTCGGGAACGACGAGGCGTCCGGCTCACCCTGGATCAGCTCCTTGCCCGAGAACTCCGCGATCGCCGTGCCGTCCCCGGCAGGGCCGTAGAAGGAGTCGTGCTTCTCCGCCGTCGATCCCGTCAGCGGCTGGAACCAGTGCGTGTAGTGCGTCGCGCCCTTCTCCATCGCCCATTCCTTCATCGCCTGCGCCACCGCGTCCGCGAGCGAGGTGTCGAGCGCCTCGCCGCGCGCGAGCGTGCGCTGCAGCGCCTTGTACACATGCTTGGGCAGCCTGCGCCGTTGCACGGCGGGGGAGAAGACGTTCGCTCCGAAGACCTGGTTGTCCGCGATCGTCAGGTCAGGCGACCCGAGCGCGGTTCCGTTGGCGCTCCACTGCGCGGCGGTAACGTTCTGCTGACGGGTCCTGGGCATGAGCTCGGTCGATTCCTCCTCGAGAAAGTGTGAGATGCGCCGACTCCCGCGAACGCGCGAAGCCAACCGCAATCGTAGTGCCAAGCGGGCCAAAGGAGATCGCCCAATGGCGAAATCGGACGTCAGATCTTTCGACAGCCGGCCAAACGTCAGCGCGGTCGGCGCCTGCCCGACGTGTTTGGTTTCGTCGGCGCCGCGCCTAACGGCGCCTGTCGACTTTTACGGGCTCGCGGGGAACTGACCCACTTCGACGCGGCCGGTGCTCGGGTTGACGTGTTTGAGCGCTGGCGCGGGCTTGATCTCGACGGCGAACTGCCCGTCGACAGCCGCGCCCGTAACCAGCCGGGCCTTTGCCTTGCCGGCGAGCCCCGCCGCGACGGCGTAGTGGACCGTGTAGCTGCCGGCCTTGACCGGCACGACCTGCCAGACGAACGTCTTCGTCGCACCGGGCGCGAGCGCGCCGAGCGCCCACGTGTTGACGTACGCTGTCTGGCCCCCGCCGGGCTCGCTGACGTTCTGCGTTTCCACCGGCGGCGAGCCGACCGCTCCTGGGCCGCGTTCGATCGCCCACACCGGTCGCTTGCGCGCGGCCAGTTCGGGATAGTCGGAGATGTAGTCGAACGAGTCGATCGTGACGGCCACGTTGGGCACGGTGCGGGACCCCGTGTTCTGCACCTGCAGCGAGAAGTGCGTCGGACGCGCGATCGACTGCGTGGTGGGGAAGCTCGCTTGAAGGACCTTCATTGGAAACGTGCCCGCCGGTTCGCCCGCGTCCGCGCGAGCGCCGCCGCCGCAGCCGCTCAGCAACAGGGCCGCGAGTGCCAGTGCCGCCAGCGCGGCGGTCCCCGGCGCGCGGGTGAGGATCGCGCGAGCGCGACGCGGCACCACCCAGAAGCCTTTCCGCCCTCCCCTCACGATCGCGCCACGATACCAGCGGGGGTAGCGCACTGTTTTCGGCCTGCGCGGGAAAACGGGCGGCAGGCCGCGGCGTGCCGGCGGCGCATCGCGTAGAGTTTGCACTGACCGCTGATCGCGACTCGGAGGAGGAGCAGGGAGAAGATGGTTCGCAGCGTCGCCGAACGGGCGGGCACCCCGGCGAGGCATGTGCTCGAGGAATTCGGGGACATGATGATCCTCACCGGCCGGACAGTGTGGTCGGCCCTGCGCCCGCCGTATCCCTACGGGGGCGAGCTGGTCTCGCAGTTCCTGTTCACGCTGCGGCTCGTGTGGTTCCCGCTGCTCGTCTCGACGGTGGCGATCAACTACGGCGCCCCGGGCTTGCAGGCGGCGGACTTCCTGCGCATCTTCGGTGCGCTCGACCGGCTGGGCGGCTTCTTCGTGATCGAGGTGGTCCGCGAAATCGGCCCGTTCGTCACCGCGATCGTCGTCGCGGGTGTCGCCGGCACGGCGATTACGGCGGATCTCGGTGCGCGTAAGGTGCGTGAGGAGCTCGACGCGCTGCAGGTGCTGGGTGTGGACCCTGTGAAGAATCTCGTGGTGCCGCGCTTTTTGTCGTTGATGATCGTCACGGGCCTGTTCGACATCTATGCGTTGTTGTTCGGGATCTACGGTGGCATCATCGCGGAGCTCTACAACGGCGGGTCGTTGGGGTCTTTCTGGGGGACGTTGTTCGCCAACGCCGACATCACGGACCTGTGGGGTTCGGTGTTGAAGTCGACGGTGTTCGGCGCGATCATCGCGATCGTGTGCTGCTACAAGGGCATGACGGCCTCCGGCGGCGCCGAGGGCGTCGGGCGCGCGGTCAACGAGGCCGTCGTCATCGCTTTCCTCGGGATCGGCGCGTTCAACTACGTGTTCACGCAGACGCTCCTGGCGACACACCCACAGATCCTGGTGATCAAGTGAACGAACTGCTCGCGATGCCGCGCGAATGGCTCGCTGCCACCGGCGAGATCGCGCGCTTCTGGGGGACGATCATCGGCGATGTGTTCAGCCTGCGCGTGTTCAGGTTCTTCGGTGAGTCGCTGCGCCAGGCGGGGATCCTGATCATCGGCTCGACGACCGTCATCTGGGGCCTCGTGTTCCTGATCGGACTCGGCGGCTGCGGCATCCAGGCCGGCTACTTCAACCAGTCGACCGGCACGCCCAACTACGCGGGCGTGTTCGCCGCCTGGTGCAACCTGCGCGAGGCGGTGCCGATCGTGTTCGGCTACATGATGTCCGCGAAGGTCGGAACCGGGATCGTGGCCGAGCTCGGCGCGATGCGCATCTCTGAGGAGATCGACGCGCTCGAGGTGATGGGCGTCGACTCGATGGTGTTCCTGTGCGCGACGCGGCTGCTGGCCACGTGGATCGTGCTGCCGTTCATGTACATCACCGCGATCGGCGTCGCGTTCCTCGCCTCCTACCTCGCGATCGTCGATCAGCTCGGCTTCACATCGAGCGGGGGCTTCCTGCTGATCTTCTGGCAGTTCCAGAATCCCACCGACTTCCTGTTCAGCGTGCTCAAGGGCATGGCGATGGCGACCGCGATCGTGCTTGTGGCGTGTTACTACGGCTACAACGCCAGTGGTGGGCCTGTCGGGGTGGGCAGGGCGACGGCCAAGTCGATGGTGCTAAACCTGATTCTCGTGAACGTGATCGACGCATTCGGCACGCAGATCTTCTGGGGCACCAACGCCCGCGCACCAATCGGCGGCTGACGATGGCGGTTCAGGAGCCAGTGCAGGGGCCCGGCGAGGACGAGGAGGAGTACCCCTTCCATACCGGGGTGATCCGCCCCTCCAACGCTCCTGACGCGATCGAGTTCGTCGAGGTGCACAAGTCGTTCGGGCGCAACCACGTGCTGCGCGGCCTGAACATGGGCCTGCCCGAGGGCAAGATCTCGATGATCATCGGGCCGTCCGGCACCGGCAAGTCGGTCTGCATCAAGCACATCGTCGGGCTGCTGTACCCCGACCAGGGCGACGTGCTCGTCAACGGCGTATCGATCCCCAGCCTCTCCGACGACGAGCTGTTCGCGATGCGCAGGAAATTCGGCGTGCTGTTCCAGGACGGCGCGCTGTTCGGCTCGCTCAACCTCTACGACAACGTCGCGTTCCCACTGCGTCAGCACACCGAGAAGGGTGAGGACGAGATCGCCGAAATCGTCCACCGGCGCATGAGCGAGGTCGGCCTCGGCGGCGAGGGCGCGAAGATGCCCAACGAGCTCTCGGGCGGCATGCGCAAGCGCGCGGGCTTCGCTCGCTCGCTCGTGCTCGATCCGGAGATCGTGCTGTTCGACGAGCCCGACTCTGGCCTCGACCCCGTGCGCACCGCCCTGCTGTGCGAGCTGATCAAGGAGGTCCACGCCGAGAACGGCGGCTGCTACGTGGTGATCACCCACGACATCATGAGTGCGCGCCGCGTCGCGGAGCACATATCCGTGCTGTGGAAGGGCCGGATCGTCGAATCCGGTCCCGCGGAGGAGCTGTTCGCCTCGGAAAACCCGTTCGTGCGGCAGTTCCTCTCCGGCGAATCGGCCGGACCGCTGGGCATGGAGTAAACCGGCGGCGCCGGATGCGCGTTGAATGACAGGCCCGGTTAGCCTTCACCTGTGAACGCCTCGCGGATCCTCTCGGCCCTCGCGGGCGGCGCCGCGCGCCGGCCGCGGCTGGTGATCGCGATCGCGGTCGTGCTCGGGTTGGGCGCCGCCGGGCTCGCGCTGCGACTGCGCCCAACGGCGGCCACGAGCACGCTCGTGTCGAGCTCGAGCGCCGAGTACCAGGGCACGCAGCGCTTCTACCGCAGCTTCGGCGAAGAGCCGATCGCGGTGCTCGTCAAGGGCAACCTGCAGCAGCTCGTGCTCAGCTCCGACATCGAGCGGCTGGTCGGCCTCGAGGGCTGCCTGTCGGGCAACGTGCCGTCGCAGGCGCTCCGCGTCGAGGGGGGGGTCAACGGGCCGTGCGGGCAGCTCGCGCGCGCCGGCACGGTCAAGGTGGCGTTCGGACCGGGCACGTTCCTCGACGAGGCGGCCGAACGGATCGATGAACAGCTCACCAGCGCGAGCAAACACGCCGAAGCGGCCGCCAAGCAGGCCGAACGGACCGTCTACCGCGCGGCGATCGCGCGTGGACTGCCGAGCGCGCAGGCGCGCACGCTCGGACAGCAGGCGAGCAAACTCACGCACGCGGAATTCGAGACCAACCTGATGACGCTCGCGCTCGAATACGGACTCAACGCGCGCCCCAGCATCGAAGACGCCAACTTCGTCTCGAACGTCGTGTTCGACTCGACCAAGGTCGCCGGCACTCCCAAGTCGCGCTTCGCGTACCTGTTCCCGAGCCGCGACGCGGCGCTCATCTCCGTGAGGATGAAGGCCGGGCTCTCAGAAGCGCAGCGGACGCGCACGATCGAGCTGATCCGCCAGGCGGTGCGCATGCCGCAGTGGCGCCTGACCCACGGCGAGAGCTACATCGTCACCGGCGAGCCCGTGATCGTCTCCGATCTGACCAGCTCGATCAGCCACTCGATCGAGCTGCTGCTGATCGCCGTGCTGCTCGTGATGGCCGCGACGCTCGGGCTCGTCTTCTCCGGGCGCCCGCGCCTGCTGCCGCTTGCACTCGCGCTGCTCGCCGCCGCGCTCACGTTCGGCGCGCTGTCCGCCGTCGGCGCCTCCCTGACGATGGCCTCGATCGCCGTGCTGCCCGTGCTGGTCGGCCTCGCGGTCGACTACGCGATCCAGTTCCAGGCGCGCGTCGAGGAGGAGGCCGAGCGCGCCACCGGCCAAGGGCTCGGCGGCTCGGCCCCCTCTTCGCACGCGGATGCGCCGACGCTCGTGCGTGGCGCGGCGCGCGCCGGCGCGCCCACGATCGCAACGGCCGGCGCCGCCAGCGCCGCCGCGATGCTCGTGCTGTTGCTCTCGCCCGTGCCGATGGTCCGCGGCTTCGGCGTGCTGCTGGTCGTCGGCGTGGCGATCGCGCTGCTGTGTGCGCTGACCGTCGGGGCCGCGGCGATCTCGCTGTCGGCGTCCGCTGCGCCAGCGCCCGCCGCGCCGGGCCGCGGCGCGGGCGGGCTTGCCGCGCGCGTGCTGGCGCCGGCGTGGAGCGGGGCACGCGAGCTCGTCGCCGAGAACCCGCTCACGCGTCTCATCGGCCGTGGGGCGCTCGTCGGCTCGGTGCGCCACCCCGGTCGTGTGCTGTGCGTGGGACTCGCGCTCGCGGCGCTCGGGTGGGGCCTCGACACTCAGACCAAGGTGCAGACCGACATAACCAAGCTCGTCCCGCAGAGCCTCGGCTCGCTGCAGAATCTCAACACCGTCGAGCAGATCACCGGCGTGGGCGGGGAAATCGACTTGATGATCGAAGGCGAGAACTTGACAAAGCCGTCGACGATCGAATGGATGATCGGCTACCAGAAGGGAGTGCTCGCCCACTTCGGCTACAGCCGCGCCAAGGGCTGCAGCAAGGCGCGCCTGTGCCCGGCGTTCTCGCTCCCAGACCTGTTCGAAGGCCAGTCATCGAGCGCAGTCCCGAAGCTCTCCCAGCGCGAGATCACCGGGCTGCTGGGCGTGATCCCGGCGTACTTCTCCCAGGACGTGATCACGCCCGACAGGCACGTCGCGACGCTCGCGTTCGGCATCCGCCTGATGGGGCTCGACCAGCAGCAGCGGCTGATCGAACAGATGCGCGCGAACCTGCATCCACCCGCCGGCGTGCACGCGAGCCTCGTCGGCCTGTCGGTGCTCGCCGCGCAGTCGGGCTCGGCGGTCGCCGACCCGTGGCGGCGCCTGGAGACATTGCTCGTTGGGCTAGCCGCGGTCGCGCTCGTGCTGCTGGCGGCGTTCCGCGGCGACCGCCGCCGCGCGCTCGTGCCGATGATCCCGATCGTGCTCGCGAGCGGCTGGTCGGCGCTGATCCTGTTCGCCGTCAGGGTGCCGCTGAACCCGATGTCGGTCACGCTCGGCGCGCTCGTGATCGCGATCTCGACCGAGTTCAGCGTGCTGCTGTCAGAGCGCCACCGCCAGGAGCGGCTCGCCGGCTACGACACGATCGAGGCGCTGCGCCGCAGCTACCGCCGCACCGGCGCGGCGATCGCCGCGTCCGGTGTCACCGCGATCGCTGGCTTCGGCGTGCTCGTGCTGTCGGACATCACGATGCTCCGCGACTTCGGCCTGGTGACGCTGATCGACCTGAGCGTGTCGCTCGTCGGTGTGCTGCTCGCGCTTCCCGCCACGATCGTGATCTCTGACGCCGCCGCGGAAGGCGGGACCAGCAGGCGGGCGCTGCCGAGCGTGCGACGCCTGCGCCAGGCCTGGGCCCGCTCGTAATGGCGCCGACCGGGCGCGCGACGGACGAGCGCCCGCGCAGCCCGATGCAGGCGCGAAACGCCCGCTACGGGCGCTACGCCGGGCTCGCGGGGGTGGTGGTCCTGGCGCTCGTGGCGATCTACCTGCTGTTCCTACGGCCCACCGACTTGAGCGGCATCGCGCCGGGCCAGAGGCTTGCGCCGTTCGCCGTGCCGCTGGTGTCGGGGAGCCTGCAGGGAGACGCGGACATCGCCACGCGCGCGGACCAGGGCGCCGCGGGGCGCGTGCCCGCGTGCGCCGAGCGCGGCCCCCAGATCCTGAACGTGTGCCAGCTCTACGAACGGGGCCCGGTGGTGCTCGCGCTGTTCGTGGACGCCGGCTCGTGCACAAAGATCCTCGGCGAGCTGCAGGCGCTCGTGCCTGCGTTCCCCGGCGTGCGCTTCGCGGCGGTGGCAATCGAGGGCAACCGCGCCCAGCTGCGCCGGCTCCAGCGCTCGCTCGGCTTGACGCTGCAGCTCGGCCTCGACAGCGACGGAGCCGTGGGCTCCCTCTACAAACTGCTCAGCTGCCCGCAGGTCGACTTCGCCTACCCCGGCGGCGCCGTGCAGAGCGACGCGCTAATGGCAGCTCCGTCTCCCGCGAGCCTGCGCGCGCGCGTGAGCGAGCTGGTGGCCGCGTCGCGCGGGCGCGCAGCGGAGGGGTCAGCAGGTTGAGCGAGCGCGCCGACTCCGATCCCACGCGCGGGGAGTCGGCTCTGGGGTGGCGCGCGCGCGAGGTCGAGGAGGAGCTTCCGGGGCTCGCGCTGCTCGTGTGCGAGGCGCTTCACAGGCGCGAGCAGCCGCTCACCGGGTCCTCTCCACCGGAGATCCGCGAGCGGCTGCGCGAGCTGTCGAATCGCTTTCGCGGCGCCCGCGCGGTCGGCATCCGCCGTGAGCCCGTGCCCGGCGCCTACCGCGTCTTCTTCCGTCAGATCGGCCTCGACCCCGATGTCGTGCGCACGCCGATCGAGGCGGTCGTGATGGAGCGGATGCTGCGCGGCGGCTTCCCCACCGCCGGTCTGCTCGAGGACGCGCTGCTGATCGCGCTGCTCGACACCGGCGTGCCCGTGTGGGCGTTCGACGCGCAGTCGCTGGACGGCCAGCTCGGCATCCGCGCCTGTGGCGAGGGCGAGCCGCTCGGTCGCTCCGCCGCCGCTCCATCGCTGCCGGCGGGGCGCCTGGTCGTGGCCGACTCCTCGGCGGCGCTCGCGACGCTGTTCGGCGAGCTGGCGCCGGCGCATGCGCCGAGCGCCACAACACAGCAGGTCACGCTGTTCGCGGTGCAGGTCGACGGCGTGCCGTCGCTCTACGTGGAGGAGGCGTTGTGGATGTGCCGCACGGCGCTCGAAGCTCGGTAGAATTGCTTCCTGCCGGAAGGAGGCGGGTGTGACCTACGACGAGCTGCAAGTCATCGATCGGGAAGGCCAGGCGGGGGCCAAGATCGACGAGCGCGACGCGCGCGCGGCTCTGCGTGCGCAGATCGCACGGCTCGAGCGCGAGCTCTCGGCGACCGTCGCCGAGCGCTTCCCACACGTTCCCGTGCCGGTCGCGGCGCCGGCGCGGGCGGGCGGCGCCCCGACGCTGCTCGACCTCGGCGGGCTGGAGCGCGTGCGCGATCAGCTCGTCGCCCGCACGCAGGAGCTGCGCGCGCGGGTCGACGAGCGCGTCGAGCATGAGCGCCGCGCGCGCGAGCAGCTCGAGCGGATGCGGCTCGAGCCGGGCCGCTACAAGTTCGCGCGGGTCCCCGTACGCGACCTTGGACAGGGCGTGTGCGGGGTGTGGGAGGTGCGGCCGCGGCTCGGTCTGATCGGCATGCTCGCCGGCTGGTGGGAGCTCAAGCTCTCGTCAGGCTGTCCGTTAGCCAGGGGGTCGCGGTCCACGCGCGACCCCGGTTCACAGAGGTGAGCATCGCCGCGAGCGTGTGGCGCTGGCGCTCGGTCATCGAGCCGATCGTCTTCTTCTCCGACATCGGAACCTGGCTGAGGAACTTGCGGCAACGGGTCTGGCCCCAGCGGCGCTGGCTCATCAGCAGGTCCGCGACAGCCATGCTCTGAGCCTCCCACGGGCATTCGAGGATCACCTCGGCCACGTGCAGCTCGCCGGTCGCCACGCGACGCTTGAGATCCGCGCGGGCGAGACGCACCTTGTTGGCGCGTTCAAGCGCGCGCATGTACTGAGGACTGGCAGGGGCAACCGTCGCTGTCGCGTTCATTTGTGCACTCTCCCCGCTCTCCCCGCGATGCTAGTCCGGAGGAGAACGTGCTTGCTTTTGATTATTTTGGGTACGCGCCCACAGTCCGTGCGAGGTCCCACCGCGACGAGTCGCGGCTGTCCCGCCATGTCGCCCCTCTCCCGACGGATGTGTGGGGGGCTAACCTCGAACGGTCTTGCAGAGCGCAGGTGGAAGCTATGCCAGGACGGGGTCAGCGGTCAACAGGCGGGCGGGCGCTTCGTACGCTAGAAGCGACCTTTTTCGGTGCCGAGCGCACTTGTGAAGAAATGGACAAGTACCTGGCCGCTTCGGGTCCGGCTCTGCGCAGCGCGCGGCGCGCGCCGATCGGCTGCGATCAGCTCGACTCGGGCCCCGGCAGCGGGCCGTGCTCCGTCTCGAACTCCAGCTTGACCCGCGCGAACACTTCCAGCGCACGGTCGAGCGTGGCGACGTCGTGGGTTGCCATCACGCTGGTGCGCAGCAGCGCGCCAGCGGGCGGCACGGCGGGGTGCAGTGCGCAGTTGGTGAACACGCCCCCGTCGTAGAGCGCTCGCCACAGCAGCGCCGCCTTCCAGTCGTCGCCGACCAGCACGGGGACGATCGGGGTGACGATCGTCTCGGTCGGCGCATCGGCGCTCGGGCCGGTGCGCACGGGTGCGCCGCTGAGCGTGCGATAGCCCAGCGCACTGAGCCCGTCGGCGAGGTAGCGGGCGCGCGCGAGCACGTCTGCCAGCAGCGCGGGGCCCTCGTCCGAGCGGATGATCCGCAGCGCCGCGAGCGCCGCCCCAAGCGCCGCCGGGACCGCCGAGGCGGTGAACAGGAACGGACGCGAGGAGATGCGCAGGTACTCGATCACCTCGGCCGGTCCCGCGACGAACCCACCGCACGCGGCGAGCGACTTGGAGAACGTGCCCATACGCAGATCGACGCGATCCTCGACCCCGAGCAGCTCCGATGCGCCAGCGCCGCGCGCACCCAGCACGCCGGCGCCGTGGGCCTCATCGACCATCAGCCGCGCGCCGTGACGCGCGCACAGCTCGGTGATGTCGACCAGCGGAGCAACGTCGCCCTCCATCGAGAACACGCCGTCGACGACCACCAGCACGCCGCCGCCATCCTGCTCGGAGCGCTCGAGCGCCCGTTCGAGCTTGTCCAGGCGGTTGTGGCGGAACGGGCGCATCTTCGCCTTGGAGATCAGCGCGCCGTCGAGGATCGAAGCGTGGTCGCCCGAGTCCACGATCACCGTGTCGCTCGGGCCCAGCAGCGTGCCCAGCGTGCCGACGTTGGCCTGATGGCCGGTGGTGAACACGATCGCATCCTCTGCGTCCATCCACTCGGCGATCTCGTGCTCGAGCTCGAGGTGCAGGGGGGTGGTGCCGTTCATCAGGCGCGAGCCGGTCAGGCCCGTGCCGTAGCGGTGCAGCGCGTCCTCGGCGCCCTTCATCACGCGCTCGTCGCCGGTCAGCCCGAGGTAGTTGTTGGAGGCGAGCATGATCCGCGGCGCGCCCTCCATCTCGACTACCGGCATCGCCGGCGACTCGACCGTGCGGAAATACGGCATCAGGTCGGCGTCGCGCGCGGCGCGGAGCAGCTCCTCACGCTCGTGACCGCGGACCTTTGCGAAGACGTCTATTGAGGTTGGCATATAGGGTTCGCGCCCGATGGCAGTCGAGATCAGGCCCGTTCGGAGCCGACGCGAGATGGGCACATTCATCAAGCTGCCGTGGCGGCTGTATCGTAACGAGCCCAACTGGGTGGCGCCGCTGCTGAGCGATCTGAAAGAGCAGCTGGATCGATCCAGGAACCCGTTCTTCGAGCACGCCGAGGCCGAGTACTTCCTCGCGTGGCGCGACGGACGCGCCGTCGGGCGCATCAGCGCGCACGTCGATCGCCACCTGCAAGAGTTCCAGGACAACGACTGGGGGTTGTGGGGCTGGTTCGAGTGCGAGCAGGACCCCGAGGCCGCGCGGGCGCTGCTGGACGCCGCCGAGAGCTGGCTGCGGGCGCACGGGGCGGGCACGATGATCGGTCCGATGAGCTTCACCACCAACGACGAGGCGGGCCTGATGGTCGAGGGCTTCGAGCACCCGCCGCTGATCCTCAATCCCTGGCACCACCGCTACTACCAGTCGCTGCTCGAGAACGATGTCGGCCTGGTCAAGGTGATGGACATGTACATGTGGAGCCTCGACGTCAGCGGTCGCGACAAAGTCCACCCGGCGATCTGGGAAATGGCGGCGAAGGTCGAGTCCGAGCACGGGATCGTGTGTCGCAACTTCCGCAAGAAGGACCTCGAGGCGGAGGTCGGGCGCTTCCTGGAGGTCTACAACGCCGCGTGGGAACGCAACTGGGGCTTCGTACCGCTGACCGAGCGCGAGGTGCGCCACTACGCCAAGAAGCTCGGGCCGGTGCTCGATGAGAACTGGGCGATGGTCGCCGAACGCAAGGACACCGGCGAGGTGGTGGGGGCGGCGCTGACGTTGCCCGACTACAACCAGGTGCTGGGCAAGCTGCGCCCGCGCGGGCGGCTGCTTCCCTTCGGCTGGCTGACCGCGCTGCGCGAGCGGCGCAAGATCGATCAGGTGTACGTGTTCGCGCTCGGCGTCAAGCCCGCGTATCAGCACACCGGCGTGGCGGCGCGCTTCTACGAGATGCACTTCGACGCCGCCGAACGCACCCCGCAGCGGGGCGGCGAGATGGGCTGGATCCTGGAGGTCAACAAGCCCATGAACCGCGCCATGGAGGGCATGGGCGGCGAGATCAAGCGCCGCTACCGCGTGTACGAGCGCCCGCTGTAGACGCAGTCGGGGGCGCCCTCTACACTCCCCGTGGTGAGCGCGTCACCCGATCCAACCGTGCCGCTCCACACGCCCGAGCAGGAGCTCGAGGGCGAGGAGGTCGACGCGCTGCCGGTGCTGGCGGACGAGGCGCACCTGGTGCGCGCACAGCCCGTTCGCGACGCACTGTCGCAACGCGCCGCGGGCACGGTCATGCCGGCGGTGCAGGCGGTCGCGGTGGCCGCCGGCGGGTTCGTCGCCGGAGCGGCGGTCGTCGGCCTGGTCCATCATCGCCAGCGGCGCTCCACCGCGCTCGGCAAGGGCTCGCCCACCCGTCGCGCACGACGTGTCGCCGGTCGCGCCGGCTCAACCGGCCAGCGCGGAACAGGCAGGGCGGCTGAGCTCGTGCAGATCGTCGGCAGCCGCTCGTTTCTGGTCGACGTGCATCTGCTCGGCGGCTCCGGCGATCGCTGAGGCGCCGGCGCTGAGCGAGCTGGTGGAGCTGCGCGTGCAGGTCACGCCCGCCGGGCCGTTCCGATTGCCACGCTGGAACGGCGGCGACGGCGTGCTGCGCCGCCGCGGCGGCGTGCTCGAGCGCCTGCTCCACGACGGCGAGCTGCCGGTCGTCGTGCGCGTCGCTCAGCCGGCGCCCGACGTGGTGGTGCTCGGCGCGCGCGCCGCCACCCGCGCGGCGGCTGCGTACGGCATCGCGCGGATGCGCTTTGCGCTGAGCGTCGACGAGGACCTGCGGGCGTTCCTGCGCCGCTTCGCGCACGACCCGCTGATCGGGCGCTCGCTACGGCGGCGACCGTGGCTACGCGCGTGGCGCCGCCCCGAGCCCTTCGAGGCGCTCGCGTGGGCGATCTGCGAGCAGCTGATTGAGTACGAGCGCGCGGCCGCGATCGAGCGTCGTGTGGTCGCCGCCCTGGGGCGTCGCGGGGCCGACTGGGACGGGGTGCAGGGCGGCCTGCGCGACCTGCCGGCGGTCGAGCTGCTGGCCGGCACCGCGCCTGCGCTGCTGCAGTCCTTCGACCTTGCCGGCTCGCGCGCGCTCGCGCTCGTGCGCGCCGCGCGGGAGGTCGCGCGCGGACGTATCGACCTGCACAGCGCCGAGCACGAGCGCGCCTGGCAGCGGCTGCGCGCGATCCCCGGAATCGGCTCGTGGACGGTCGAGATGCTCGCGCTGCACGGCCAGGGGCGGAATGACCAGGTGCCCGCTGGCGATTTGGCGCTACTGAAGCTCGTCGGGCGGCTGCTCAGCGGCGGGGATCCGCATGCGCGCGCTGAGGAGCAGCAGGTGCGCGAATTCTTCGCTCCGTATGGGGAGTGGGCTGGGTTGGCGGCCGTGCATTTGCTCGGTAGCTCGGCGCAGATGGCGTAGCAATCTAAAGCCGCGCGGTTTGTGCAGGATATGGCCCATTGAGCCGCTGCGACAGGAAGGGCGGCCCGTATCAGGCTATACGTGTATATACTAGAGCGATGAAGGTCGTGAAGATCCGTCGAGTCGGCAACAGCAACGTGATCTCGATCCCGCGGGAGTTCGAGGCCCACGGCTACGCTCCGGGCTCCTCGGTGCTGGTCGAGGAGCTTCCCGGCGGCGAGCTGCGGATCATGTCCACCGAGAAGGTTCGCGAGCGCATCTGCGACATCAGCGAGCGCGTGGTCGCCGACCACGCTGAGGCGTTGCAGATTCTCGCCGATCACGATCCCGATACCCCCCGGCAGTAGGCCGGCAGGCCGGAATCGGGCCGGTTTATCTCACGCTGGACGACGTCCTAGTAGCCGCGGCGGCGAGCGCGGTGTACATCGAGAAGCAGAGCTACTCGCTGCGATTAGCTCTTTGCGGTTGATCACGGGGTGGGCGGAAGCAATGATTGCCCGGAAGCAGTGAGGGTGCTTTTCACAGAAAGCAGACCAAGCTGGGACCTCGACCATGCAGGCCGCGAAACGCCTCTCGACCTTGAGCGCGAACTTGACAACTCCAAACGTGACACCACCGATCTCGCCAGGGCAGCTACTCGCGACCGAGACACCTGGACAGCTGGAGGCTCTGGGCGAGCTCGCCGGCTTCGGTGGTTTCCACGGTGGCCTGGCGCTCGCGTTGATCACGCGCGCGATGCAGCAGCGGGTGGCAGACATGACGCTACGGAGCGCGACTGCGCGGTTTCACCGTCCGCTCGAGGGCGCGTTCGAGATCGAGGTGACGACGCTGCGCGAAGGGCGCACGACGAGCATGCTCGCGGCCAGGGCGCTCGGCGAGGATGGTGTGGGGCTCGACGGCACGGGGGTGTTCGGTGCGGAGAAGCTGCTCGACGCACCGGTGTTCGAGCCGCTGGCGCCGGCGGCGGCTCCGCACAGCGAGTGTGAGCGCTTCGCGCTGCCGGTCGAGTTCGTGCCGATCACCGCCTATCTGGAGATCCGCCCGGTCGGTCCCAATCGGCCGTACGCGGGCGGCGACGACCCCGAGCTCACGGCCTGGATTCGGATGACAGAGGACGAGCAGCCGCCGGACCAGCTCCGGTTCCTGTTCATGATGGACGCGCTCGCGCCTTCGTATGCAGCCGTACTGAACACGCCGATCTTCGTGCCCACGGTCGAGTTGACCGTGCTCCCCGGCCCCAAGCTATCGGAGGCCGAGTCGCCCTGGATCCTGCTCCACGCGCGAACCAGTGCGTGCGCTCGAGGGTGGGCCCAAGAGCAGATCGATGCCTGGGGCGTCGATGGGTCGTACCTCGGCTCCGCACAGCAGCTGCGCGTGCTCCGCGCCGTGCAAGGAACGCCGTGACGGAGTCACTGCTCCATATCCTCGCCCGCCGCGTGCGTGAGCAGCCCGACCGGCTCGCCTACCGCTTCATGGCCGACGGAACGAGCGAGAGCGCAGTCGATTGGAGCTACGGCGACGTCGGGGCTCACGCGAGCTCCGTAGCCGACGATCTCCGCGCCCGAGGGCTGGCCGGCCGCGGCGCGCGGGTGATGATCGCGCTCGATCCCGGCCTCGATTACGTAGCGGCGATCTACGGCGTGCTGCTGGCCGGCGCAGTCGCCGTCCCGGCGCTCCCGCCTGACGGCCGGCGGACGATGGCGAGGTTTCGCACGATCGTCGGCGACTGCCGGCCGGAGCTCATCCTCGCCGGCGAGCGGTTCGCTCAGCGACGCGACGAGTTCGAGGCAGGGCTCGTGGCGGACGTCTCACCGCCGGAGTGGCGGTTCGACGGTTACACCGCAAGCACAGCTGCTCTGTTCGAGATGCGGCCCGCCTCATACGGCGGCATGGAAGGCGCCGCCCTGCTCCAGTACACATCGGGATCCACCGGTGAGCCGAAGGGGATCGTGCTCACCCACGCGAACCTGATCAGCAACTGCACGGCGCTCGACCGACACACCAGGCCCGAGTCGTGCCGCGTCGGTTGTTCATGGCTTCCGCCGTATCACGACATGGGCCTGATGGGCACGATCATGTTCTCGCTCTACGGAGGGTGGCCGCTCGTGATGTTCTCGCCGGTGCACTTCGTGCAGCAGCCGGTGCGCTGGCTGCGCGCGCTGACCGAGCACGGCGTCACGATCTCGGTCGCCCCGAACTTCGCCTTCGACCTGTGCACCGATCACATCGCGGACGACGAGCTGAGCGGTCTCGACATGAGCGCGCTGCGACAGCTGTTCTGCGGATCCGAGCCGGTTCGCCTCGGCACGTTGGAGAGGTTCCGGAAGCGCTTCGAGCCGTTCGGGTACTCGGCTCACGCGATGATCCCGTGCTACGGGCTCGCCGAGGCGACGCTGTTCGTGTCGGGCAAGACCGTGGAGACGCCGGTTCGCTCCGCCAGCATCAGCCGGCCGACGCTCGAGGCCGGCACCGTCTCGCTCGCCGCGCCTGAGTCGAGCCAGTCGACGGCGATCGTCAGTTGCGGGGTGGTGGCGGACGGGCACGAGCTGGTCATCGCCGATGCCGACGGCCACCGGCTGGGGCCGAACGCGGTGGGCGAGATCTGGGTCCACGGTCCAAGCGTCGCGATGGGATACCACAACCGCCCGGAGCTGACCGCCGCGACCTTTGGCGCCCGCCTGAGCGAGGCGCACGACGATCACCTCTACCTGCGAACAGGCGACCTCGGCTTCGTGCTCGAAGGAGAGCTGTTCGTCGTCGGCCGGATCAAGGACATTGTGATAATCGCCGGCCGGAACCTCTATCTCCAGGACGTCGAGCGGACCGTTCGCGAAGCTCACGCGCAAGTGAGGCTCGCCGTGTCGTTCGCGGTCGACGAGGGAGAGGAGGAGCACCTCGTCGTTGTGGCCGAGTACCGCGGCGCCGCGCATGCGCTCGCAACCGAGGCGGCGGAGGTCCAGGCGTCGATCCTTGCCGGCGTGGTGGCGGAGCACGGCATCCGTCCAGCCGACATCCACCTGGCGCCGGTCGGTGCCATCCAGACGACCACGAGCGGCAAGCTGCGGCGGCGGGCGACGCGTGACCTCTACCTCGCGGGGAATCTGAAGTCGTTTACGCTCGACGAAGCGGACCCCGCGCTGGTGGGATGAGCGAGGCGCAGACATCTCCGCGAGCCGCGCCCGAGGTCACAGCCGGCGTCATGGCCGGCGGCTCGCGGAGGGACTCCCGCTGGGTGGTCGACACCGACCGCACTGCCCGGCGGTTGGCGCTGGTGACCGTCGGCGTCCCGACAGTCGGCTTCGTGGCAGCGATCTGGTTCTCGATCACCCACGGGATCACCGCCGCGGACGTCGCGCTTCTGTGCGTGATGTATGCGATCACATCACTAGGCATCGAGGGCGGCTTTCACCGCTTCTTCTCCCACCGGGCGTTCTCCGCGCGGCCGTGGGTGACAGCGCTGTGGGGGGTCGCCGGTAGCATGGCGGCGCAGGGTCCCGTCGTCTTCTGGGTCGCCACGCACCGGCAGCACCACGCCTTCACCGATCGCGAGGGCGACCCGCACTCGCCGATGCCGCGTGGCGACGGGCGGTGGGCGGGCGTGCGCGGCTTCTGGCACGGGCACGTCGGATGGCTGTTCACGGTCAAGCGTGGCAGCTGGAGCGCGCACGTTCCCGATCTGCTGGGAGACCGTCAGGCGATGTGGATCAACCGCCGCTACTTCAGCTGGGTGGCGCTCGGCCTGGCGCTGCCGACGATCGCGGGGTGGGCGCTCACCGGCACGGCAACCGGCGCGCTCGGCGGCCTGCTATGGGGAGGCCTCGCGCGCATCTTCCTTCTCGACCACGTCACCTGGGGGGTCAACTCGCTGGGGCACACGTTCGGCAGCCGGCCGCACGCGACGAGGGACAACAGTCACAACGTGGCGCCGCTGGCCGCCTTCTCGGTCGGCGGGTCGTGGCACAACAACCACCACGCCGAGCCCGCGCTCGCGCGGACCCGGCACCGCTTCTGGCAGCTCGACCCGACCGGCTCGTTCATCGCGCTGCTCGACCACCTCGGGCTGGTGACCGACGTCCGCTACGCGACAAAGACAGGCACAGAACAGAAAGGAAGGATGGCGTGACTGGTTCCCTTGCCACCATCGATGCATCGAGGACGGCGACCGGCGACGCACTGGCGGCGGCGATCGTGAAGCTCGATCCGGCCAGTCGACGCATCAAGCGCTTCTCGGCACTGACAACCATGACGCTGCCGCTGATCGGTACCGCCGTCGCCGGATACCTCATTGTGACGGGCCAGGTGACGACCACCGACATCGTGCTGTTCGCCGTCATGTACTTCGTTCACATGACGGGCATCACGATCGGATTCCACCGTTACGTGGCGCACAAGGCGTTCAAGACCTCACGGGCGCTCGAGGGAGCGTTGATGATCGCGGGCTCGATGGGCGCGCAGGGGCCGCTGATGTTCTGGGTGACGACACACCGGCGCCATCACCGGTTCAGTGACAGCGACGGCGACCCGCATTCGCCGAACCTGCATGGCGCCGGATGGCGTGCGCGGTTGCGCGGCCTCTGGTACGCGCACATGCCGTGGATGCTCAGCGACGAGTCCTCGCGCTGGACGGTTTTCGCGCCGGAGGTGCTGCGCGACCGGCGTCTCATGTACTACCACCGCACGTACCCGCTCTGGGTCGTGCTGGGGCTTGTGATCCCGGCAGCCGTCGGGTATGCGGTCGGCCACACGGCGATGGCCGCGCTCTCGGGGCTCGTCGTCGGCGGACTGGCGCGTACCTTCGCAGCTAACCAGGCGGCGTGGTGCGTGGGATCGGTCTGCCACGCCTTCGGAGGCCGACCGTTCAACAACGACGATCGCAGCGCGAACAACTGGCCGGTTGCCGTGCTGACGTTCGGTGAGGGCTTGCAGAACAACCATCACGCGTTCCCGGGATCGTTCCGGCATGCCGTGAGATGGTGGGAGCCCGATCTGAGCGGGTGGCTGATCGCGCTGTTCAGACGCCTCGGCCTCGTCTGGGAGGCACGCGAGCCCGACCAGGCCACGATCCAGCAGCACCGTAACGGAATCCACCGAGCGTCCGCGTAACGCGTTCGCTTGCACCGAGAGCACGACGGGAGCGTGATCCATGTTCCGACGTAAGAAGGCAACTGCTCGCATCGATGGTCCACTGACCGAGGCGGCGCTGCGCGAGTGGCTGACCGAGCATCTCGCCGCACGCATCGAGGCGAGGGCGGAGGAGATCGACACGGGCAAGACGTTTGAGGAGTACGGCCTCGATTCCCGCGTAGCGGTGCAGGTTTCCGGCCTGCTCGAGAAGATCGTCCAGCGCCGGCTGTCGCCGGGCCTGCTCTATGAGCACCAGACGATCGACGATCTGAGCCGGTTCCTGGCCGGCGAGCTGCATCTGGCCTGAAGACAGGAGGCAGACCAACGATGTCCGTGTTCAACTTCCCTACCGCACCCGACGAGCATTTCGCCGAGTTCCTGCGTAAGTCCGAGCAGCTCGAGGGCGAGACGCTCGCGCGCGCGATCCCGCGAGAGTGCTTCGAGCCGCGGGTATGGCGCGGGCTGCTCGGCTTTGCGGTCAGCTGGGTGCTCTACCTCAGCGCGCTTGCAGGCATCGTGCTGTCGCCGACATGGCTGCTCTGGATCCCGCTGTGGGTGGTGGCCGGCCTGGGAGGGTGGGGCCTGCACTGCATCGCGCACGACTGCGGGCACGGCTCCTTCTCGCGCTCCAAGCGGCTCAACTCCGCCATCGGCCATGGCTCGCTGCTGCCGTTGATCTACCCCTTCCACGCGTGGCGGCACGTGCACTACATGCACCACAGCCACACGAACAACCTTGAGCTCGACACCGACTGGCGTCCGCTGCCGCGCGGTCTCTACAAGCATATGTCGCTCCTGCAGAAAGTGATCTACGCCGGCACGCGGACGTGGGCCTTCTGGGGCGGGACGATCAACTACTGGCGAGTGTCGGGATTCCGCCCGAGCTTCTTCCCCGCCGAGCAGATGCGAAAGGACGTACGGCGCTCGATCGCGTTCGTGCTCGTCGCGAGCGCGCTCTACTTCTTGGTGCTCGTCTACCTCACCGGGCCAACGGGCCTGCTGATCCTGTTCGTGATGCCGTGGATCGCGATCCACGCGTGGTTCAGCGCGACGACGCTCATGCACCACAGCGCAAACGACGTGCCGTATCTGACTTCCGAGCACTGGACGCCCAACGCGGGCCGCCTGCTCGTCACGACCGATTACGTGTATCCCCGCTGGCTTCACTTCCTGACTCACAACATCTCGATCCACTCCCCGCATCACGTCGCGCCCGTCGTTCCCTTCTACAACCTGCGCCGGGCGCAGGAGGCGCTGAAGGAGGCATATCCCGGAATGCAGCGCGAGCGGCGGCTGCGGCCCCGCCACCTGTGGCAGATCCTGCACGAGCTGCATCTCTACGACACCGAATCCGGCTACTACGCCGACTTCGAGGGCAACCACGTGAGGCCCGACGACGCGACCGACTCGCCCACGCGGACTACGGCCGGCGCGACATGATCCCGTCGAGGGTCCGGAGGATCGCCCACCGAACGGTGATGGCACTCGCTCCGGAGCCGGGCGGCCGCTGGGCGACGGATGCGTTCAGCGTCACGAGGGGACTGACCCCAATCCCCGACAACTCCCTTCCGCTCGGCGCGCGCGCGTTCGAGCTGAGCGGCTGCCCACGTGTGCGCTGCGGCTACCTGTGGCCGGCGGACGGGCCTATCGCGCTCCTCCTGCACGGCTGGGGCGTCGACTCGAGCAGCATGCTCTCGCTGATCGCGCCGCTGCGTGACGCGGGCTTCGCCGTAGCGGCCTTCGACGCGCCCGGACATGGCGTCTCGCCAGGCAACCAGGCGACGATGACCGAGTACGTCGACGCCGCCGCGGCTGTGATCGGCGAGCTGGGGGAGGTGCGCGTGATCGTCGCCCACTCCCTTGGCGCGATCGCCGCGGCCAGTGCGCTCTCGGCACACGACCCGGGGGTGGAGCGAATCGTCCTGCTCGCGCCGACGTGCACGCTTGCCGGCGTGCTCGAGCGTTGGCAGCCGGACGGTCTGTGGCGGTCACGATCGGCCTGGAACTCGATCTACGCGGAGCTGCACCGCCGCAACGGCGTCCCCGTCGGCCATTGGGACGTGGCGACGCTCGGGTCGCGATTGACCTGCCCGATCCTCGCGATTCACGACCCGGACGACGACGTCGTCCCCTTCAGCGAGACGCAGGCCATCGCCGCCGCGCTCGGCGACGTGCGCGTGCTGAGCGCGCCCGGCCGGGGCCACGCGGGCATCCTGATGGCGTCGGAGGTCAAGCGCGCGGTGGGGGAGTTCGTGGCGGATCGAGAGTGTGCGGCCGTGGGGGGCAACGCGCGATGAGCGTTGTCGGCGAGGCCGTGGGAACGCGGGCGTGGATGTGCCTAGTGTGCGGCTTCATGTACTACGAGCAGCTCGGCATGCCCGAGGACGGCATCCCGCCCGGGACTCCCTGGGAGGAGATCCCCGACTCGTGGCGGTGCCCGGAGTGCGGGGTTTCTAAGGGCGACTTCGTGATGTCACCGCTCTAGGACGCGCGGAGACTTCGACACAACGACAAGGAGAAGCGCATGCCTGAGACCGCAGTACAGCCAGCCGAGGCGCTCGCCGCCCTTTCCACCGAGCAGGGCCGGGAGAACCCTTACCCGATCTACGACTCGCTCCGGACGCTCGGGCCGGTGATCCCGCTGGGGCCCGTGCTCGTGCTCGTCGGCTACGACGAGTGCGCCACCGCGCTGCGCGACAAGCGGCTGTTGTCGACTGACGCGTCGGTCCAGGACAAGATGCTCCCCGGCTGGCGGGGTCACTCCTCTTGGCGGTGGCTGACGCAACTGATGCTGTTCACGAACGACCCGGTCCACGCGCGCCAGCGCCGCTTTAACCACGGCCCGTTCACACCCAGGCGAGTGATCGAGATGCGACCCATGGTCGAGCGGATCATCGAGGAGTTGATCGAGAGGCTCGCCAGCCTCGCCAACAGCGACGCGATCGATTTTATGTCGGAATTCGCCTTCCGCGTTCCGCTCGCCGTCCAAGGGGAGCTGCTCGGGATCACACGCGAGGAGCAGCTCGGCATGCGCGATGACATCGCCGACGTCGCGAGGACGATGGAGCCGATCCACGACCTGCGCGTGCTCAAGCCTGGCGATGCCGCGATGGATCGGATGGCGGCGTTCTTCGAAGCGCTCATCGAGAAGCGTCGCGCAGCGCCGGGAGATGACCTGCTCAGCGCGATGGTTCAGGCCAACAACGCCTCGAAGGTACTGAGCGGCGAAGCAATGGTCGCCAACTTCCTGCTGCTGTTCGAGGCCGGGATCGAGTCCCCGACGGACCTGATCGGCAACTCCTTGCGGCTAGCGCTCGCCTACCCCGAGGAGGCCGAGCGGCTCGTGAGCGACCCGCAGCAGGCGCACGGATTCGTCGCGGAGGTTCTGCGCTTCGACCCGCCCGTGCACGCGCTCAGCCGGATGGCCGGTGTCGACCTGGACGTCGCCGGCGTTCCCGTGAAGGCGGGGACGAAGATCACGCTGCTCGTCGCGGCAGCCAATCGCGACCCGCGACGGTTCGAGAACCCTGAGCTGTTCGACCCCGACCGGCGGGAGGCCAAGCCGTTGACCTTCGGCCTCGGCCCGCATTACTGCATCGGCGCGGCGCTCGCCACGATGGAGTCGGAGATCGCCCTGCCTCGGCTCCTGCGGCGGTTCCCGGAGATCGCTCTCGCGGGAATGCCGTCGTACCGCGAGCAGATCGTGATGCGCGGCTACGACCAGTTGCCGGTGACGCTCGGCGAGCCGGCAGACGCGTCAGCGCGCACGACGGCCGAGCCGGCGGTCGCCGGCGATCGGTAGCGCGGAGCCGCACGACGCGTGCCCGTGGGGGGGACCTCGAGGTGATCGCCACGCGGGACGATTGGAAGGCGATCGTCGAACGGTGGTTCACGCGGGCCGAGCGGCGCTACGTGGGCGGCGATGTACGCCGCTTCCTGGTGTGCTGGATGCTCAAGGAGGCCTTACCTGAAGGCTCTGGGCGTGGGGCTCGGCGGCCGGCTCGACGCGCTCGACTGCCCGACGCTGGAGCTGCCGTCCGCCGGCTGGTGTCGCAGCCCTGCCGACGAGGGCTGGTCGTTCACCACCTTCGCCCCGATCCCCGGGGTTCGTCGGCGCCGTTTGCGGTCGAGGGGGCGCCGTACCGTTGTCGGTGCGGTTCGCTCGCCGGCCGTGAAAGAGCGCGACTGTCTCTTCTGACCGTTCTCTATTTGGCGCTCGTGGCCACCCGCTGCGGTTGCTCGTGCACGCAGCTGTCGTCGATCAGCTGCGCGTGGGCGGCGCCGCTTGCGAGCCCGGCCGGCAGGACCTCGCGGGCGGCCTGCACAAAGGCGTAGACGCGCGGGTCGGCGACGTCACCGGCCCAGAGCAGAGCGCTCGTCATCGGGGGCAAGCCGTGGATTGGGATCGCGGCGACTGTGGAGGGATGCATGAAGAGATCGGGGTAGGCAGCAACCGTCGGGTGCACGACGACACCCTGCGCGAGGAGCGAGATGAGCTCGCTTATGCCTGGAGCCCTGAGCTGGACCCGCCGGATCGGGCGACCGCCGGAGGTGAACCTTGGAACGAACGCCTCGCAGATCTCGGCCGGGAAGATCCAGCTCATGTCCATAACGTCGTAGTCGGCGATGTCGTCGAGCGTCACCGAGTCGCGGCCGGCGAGAGGATGGTCACGTGCCACCGCGAGCACACGCGGCTCAGATGCCAGAAGGGGCCCGCACGTGAGTCGAGGGGCCTGCAGCGGCAGCCAGCTCACGAGTATGTCCGCGCTACCACGCTCCACGGCTGCGACCACTTCAGGGTTGAGCACGTGGTTGATGTGAACGACGCAGCCAGGGTGATAGCCGGAGAAGCGCTGAATCACGTCCGCCAACAGCGGGCCGTGCGCCAGTGGCGTGAGTGATGCGATCTTGAGCGTGCCCGTGATCTCGTCGGAACGACGGTCGTACCGTGAGAGCACATGCGAGAGCCCCTCGTATGGGTCGCGAAGCTCGGCCAGCAGCTTGTCGCCCAGCGGTGTCAGCGCCACCCGTCTGCTTGTGCGGCGTAGGAGTTGCCCGCCGACCTTTATCTCGAGCTGGCGAATCGTCTGGCTGATGCGTGACTGTGTAAGGCTAAGGCGCTCGGCCGTACGGCCGAAGTGAAGCTCCTCAGCGATCGTGAGGAAGGTCCGTATCTCACGCAGCTCGATCGTCGACGCGATGGTACTCATTGCGTCACATTCGCGGTTTGCATCCTCGAGCAAGGGTGCAGCGGGTCAAGTAAAGAGCGTTGCGATCCGTGCATTTGACCCCCTCTCTCGTGTGGTGCGGGAACGGACAGTCCGCAACGAGCCCGATCTCCGCCCGATCTCCACTCTAGTGAAGCGAGTGCTGTCTGCCTAGACTAAGCATGGCGTTCACGGCTGTTAGCTAACACTGTGTCGACTTGGTTCACGAGGTGTGCACGTCCGCCAGCACGGACCGCTCGGCGGTGGACGGAGTGACGCGTGCAGTGCGATCGACCGGAACGTACTGCCGGACCGTCCCGATTGCGGCTGCCAAGCCGCTCGCCACGCTCGCAGACACGATCATGAAGAGCCAGCCGCGATTGAAGGATGCGACGCCGTCCGGCTTGCTGGACGTGCCCAGGACGGCGACGAGAATGGCAACGCCGAGCGCGAACCCGAACTGACGCGCCATCGTATATATCGCGGCGCCCGTGGCGAACCGCTGTGGCGGGAGCGACGCGGCGGCGGTGCTTGCGAGCGCGGGGAGCGTGAGTCCTACGCCGATTCCCGTGATCAGCAACCCTGGGAGCATGGCAAGCGGGTAGGTCGCGCTGGCATCGGCCCGCCACAGCCACCAGGCGCAGCCGGCGGCGAACACGCCGATCCCGAGCGCGCCGATCATGGCCTGGCCGACACGGCCTGCGAGCCTGCCCGCCGGTGGCGCGAATATCGCCGCCATGAGTGGGCCCGGCGAGAGCGCGAAGCCGGCGGTGAGCGTGGAGTAGTGCCACACGTCTGTCATGAACAGCACGCAACCGAGCAGCATCGCTGCGAACGAGGCAGAGAACAGCACCGCCGCAGCGTTGGCGAGAGCGAACGAGCGCACGCGCAGCAGCGCGGGTTCGATTATCGGCGAGGAGTGCGACTGGCAGCGCACCCAGAACGCGAGCAGCCCGACGATGCCGGCTACGAGTGACGCGAGCGTGCGAGTATCGCCCCAATGCCAGCTCGGCGCCTTTACGAGCCCGAGCGCGAGCAGCGCAACCGCGCCGATGAGCAGCAGCGCGCCCAGCAGATCGGGGCGCTGCTGCGTCTCGTCGCGAGTCTCGGAGAGCAGCCGCCACGCAAACGCGAGCGCGACGAGTCCGACTGGGACGTTGACATAGAACACCAACCGCCAGCTCACCCCTACGAGCAGCCCGCCCAAGGGCGGTCCGAGGGCGGCGGCGATGCCGCCAACGGATGCCCACACGCCGATCGCGGCCGAACGCTCGGCCGGTGGGAATTCGGGCAACAGGAGCGCCAGGGACGTTGGCAGCATGAACGCGGCGCCGACTGCCTGCAGCACGCGCGCCGATATCAGCAGCCAGAGCGCGCCCGCCACCCCGCACAGCGCCGAGCTCGCCACGAACACCGCCATGCCGACGAGGAACAGACGCCGTCGGCCGTAGCGGTCTGCCCACCGGCCCGCCGGCACCATCAGTGCCGCGAGCACGATGGCATACGCGCTGAGAACCCACGACACCGACGCCACGCTCGCACCGCTGAACGCCCGCTCGATCTGTGGGAAGGAGACGTTCACGATGAAGAGATCGAGCCCCACCACGAACACGGCGACCGACACCACCACCAGGACCTTCCAACGATGGGCCACCTCGATCACCCTCCGGGTCGTGTTGCAGTTTGCAAGCTCCCGGCAACTTAGCAAAGCTGGTTGCAGGCTGCAACTTGCCCTGCTAGGCTAGTCGCGATGCCGTATCGGCCCTTCGAGGACCAGAATTGCTCGATCGCCGCAGCGCTGGGCGTCCTCGGCGAGCGCTGGACTATGCTGGTTATGCGCGAGATCCTGCTTGGGCGCAGGCGCTTCGCCGAGATCCGAGACGAGCTCGCGGTGGCGCCGAACATCCTCAGCGATCGCCTGGACACGCTCGTCGCCCAGGGGCTGCTCAGGCGCCGGCGCTACGGTAAGCATCCCGACGCGCACGAGTACCTGCCCACGCGCAAGGGCGTCGATATGAATCCCGTGCTCGTTGCGCTGATGCAATGGGGCGATCGATATGCCGCTCCGAGTGGACCGCCGCGCGTATATGTCCACACCGCGTGCGGTCACGACGCTCGCCCCGAGCTGCGGTGCGGCCAATGCAGCGAGGAGCTCAATCCGTGGGAGCTCAAAGTACGACCCGGTGCGGGCGCCAACGACGAGCAGCGTGCTCAGCCGCTGCTACCGGTCGAGCCGGTGGCCGCTGGCTCCAAATCGAAAATGGAGAGGTAGCGCCATGCCGAGGACCGCTATCGTGTCGAGCGTACGAACGCCGTTTGGCAAGCTGGGTGGGGCATTGTCGTCGTTGCGCGCCACCGATCTGGGCGGCCATGCGATCAGCGCTGCGATCGATCGAAGCGGCGTCCGTGCCGACGACGTCGAACACGTGGTCATGGGCCAGGTACTCCAAGCCGGCGAGGGCCAGATTCCCTCAAGACAGGCGCAGATCAAGGGCGGAATCACGCGCGATGTCTCCTCTGAAACCGTCAACAAGGTGTGTGCGTCGGGCCTCAGGGCTGTCGCACTCGTGGATCAGGCGATACGAGCAGAAGACCTCAAAGTCGCTGTCGCCGGCGGCATGGAGTCGATGTCCAGCGCCCCCTATCTTCTGAACGGCGCGCGATTCGGCTATCGGATGGGCGATGCGCCGGCACTCGACGGCATGGTTCAGGACGGGCTGCGCAACCCGTTCACCGGAAGGGAAATGGTGGATGAGGCGAGTGACGTCGCCAGCGAGCTGGAGCTGACGCGCCCGGATATGGACCGGTTCGCGCTCCGCAGTCACGAGCTGGCGATTCAAGCCACGGACGAGGGGCGGCTCCCGGAGGAAATAGTGCCGGTGCGAGTCGAGTCGAAGAGAGGCGATATGACGGTCGAAGTCGACGAGTCGCCGCGGCGGGACACATCGCTCGAGAAGCTCGCGAGCCTCAAGCCGGTCCGGGAGGGTGGATCGCATACCGCAGGCAACGGGCCTGGCGTCAACGACGGGGCCGGGGCTCTCGTGCTTGCGTCGGACGAGTGGGCGAAACGCGAGAGCCACGACATCCTGGCCAGGATCATCGGGCACGCGCAGGTGGCCGACGACTTCGCCTACCTTGCGAGGACGCCAGCGAATGCGACCAAGAAGGCTCTCGAGCGAGCGGGCATCACCATCGACGACGTCGATCTGTTCGAGATCAACGAGGCGTTTGCCTCCGTGGCGCTGAACTCGATCCGCGCGCTCGGCGTGGACGAAAGCAAGGTCAACGTGAACGGCGGCGCGATCGCGCTTGGCCATCCACTCGGCGCGAGCGGGGCAAGGATTCTCGGCGCACTCGTTCACGAGCTTCGTCGCCGCGGTGGCGGGCTGGGCGTCGCCGCCATCTGCTCGGGTGGTGGGCAGGGGGACGCGATGATCGTCGAGGTCAACGGCCGCTGAGGCGCCGCGCGGGGAGCTTGCGGCGAGCCGCGAGGTCCTGTGCGGGGTTGACGGCGAGAGCTGCGACCCGAGCGGCGTTGTTCTACGCCTTGGGGCAGCGCTGCCCGACGGTGACGCTGAGGAGGCGAGACGACGTGGCCACCGTCAGTAACGACGCCGTCATCGAGCAGGAGCTCGGCGATCTGATCGAGGACGCCGACGTCAACCAGCTCGAAGGCCCGATCCTCGCGCTGCTAAGCGCGCCAGTGCGCGCCGAACCTAAGCGCCACCCTCAGCGCCGCCGCTCATCGCCCGCACGCTCGAGCAGCAACGCCAACGTCGGACAAGCGCGCGCGGCTCGCATCGCATGCGCGACCTCCGAGCCGTGCAGCGGAGTCTCGTCGACGATCGGGTAGCCCCACTCGTCGAGCGTGATCCGCTCGGGCAGCAGCTCGGCGCACATGCCGTGAGCCTCGCACGCGATCGGGTTGACGCGCACGCGCTGGCTCATCGTTGCGATACCGCCGCGCGCATCCTCGCATCGGTCACGGGCCGCTCCGGCAGGGGCAGCTCGCCGGGACGCGCGCACGCCTCGCACAGTCCGTGGCGAGCGTGATCGGCGAACTCGGCCTGAAAGCTGTGCAGCGCGCTGAGGATCGGGTTGAGCGCCCCGTCGGGATGGCCGCACGCGCCGCGACGGGCCACCAGCGAGGCGAGGCGATCGATGCGTTGCGTGGCTCTGGAGCCGGCGGAGCCGGCAGCGAGCTCGTCGAGCGTGCTCGCCAGCGCGTCCAGGCCATGCACGCACGGCCCGCACTGGCGCGCGCTCTGCCCGGCTAGCCAGCTCGCGAGCCGCGCCGTCTCGGCGACCGGGCACGCGTCCTCGGAGAGCAGCAGCACGACGCCGGCTCCCAGCGACGCGCCGTGCGGCGCGAGGTGTTCGTCGGACAGCGCGACGCCGTTCAGCAGCTCGCCCGCGACCCATGCGCCGGCGTAGCCGCCGAGCAGCGCGCCGCGCACGCGCGCGGTGCTCCCGCCGCCGGCGGCGATCAGGGAGGACAGCGACGCGCCGTGCTCGATCTCATAGACACCTGGGTGAGCCACGGCGCCGGATAGTGTCACGAGCGCGGACCCCGGCTGGCCGGGGGTTCCCAGCTCGCGGAACCACCGCGCGCCGTGACGCGCGATCAGCGCGAGGTGTGCGAGCGTCTCGACGTTGTTCACCAGCGTCGGGCGCCGCCTGACGCCCTGCTGGAAGGGCATCGGCGGAGTGAACGTGGGCTTGGCCGGGCCACCGCTCAGGTAGTTGACGAGCGCGGACTCCTGGCCGGCAACGTAGTGGCTAGGCACAGTCGTCAGGCTCAGCGCCGGCGCGCGCCCGGATGCGCCCCGTGCGCGTTCGTCGAGCGCGCGCGAGAGGCTCCCATGCGCCTCGTGCGCGGACTCGCACACGCACACGATCACCTCGTCGGCGCCGACCGCCTCGGCCGCGAGGATGGCGCCGTCGAGCACGAGGTGCGGCAGCGACTCCAGCAGCGTGCGGTCCTTGAGGCTCGCCGGCTCGCCCTCGGCGCCGTTGGCGAGGACGATCGCGCGCCGGCGAGCGCCGGCGACGGCCTGCATCTTGGTGGCGGTCGGGAACGCAGCGCCGCCGTGGCCGAGCAGCCCGGCGCGCGCGACCTCCGCAATCAGCGTCGCGGCCTGCTCGCGATCGCGCCGGCGTCCTCGGCCAGCGGCTGCGGGCATGGGTCCGTGGACCGCGACGTGCTCGTCCAATGTCAGCGCGCCCTGTGGCTGGATGCCGGCGAGCAGCCGCGGCAGCGCCGGCTCCGCGCGCTGGGTCGAGGCGCGCGAGCGCTCCCCGGTGCTCGTCGCCGCGGGCCCGCTCATCGTGTGCCCCCGCTGGACTTCGCCGTCGCCGAGTGCGGCAGCAGCGAGGCCGGCGTGCCCGAGCGGCGCGCCCATTCCGAGCCGAGCGGGCCGGAGGGCAGCCACAGCGCGATGAACAGCCCGAAGACTCCGGTGCCGATGAGGGCGGCGGCGCGCACCCTGATGTTCTCCGGCCAGCCGACGAGCACCCGCGTCAGGACAGCGACCGCCACCATCGCGATGCACACGACGCTCAGCGCGATCAGCCACGTGCTGCTGGCGTCGCTGCCGGTGCCAAAGCCGTGCACCAGCGCGATCGGCCAGCTCGCGTAGACGAGCCAGTGCACCGTGCGCCACGTCGAGAAGCCCATCCGCGCGCGCAGCAGGCTGGTGGCGATCACCGCCAGGATCAGGTCGAAGGCGACCGCGCCCAGCCCGAGCCAGAACGGCCGGTAGGAGCCGATGAACGGGATCAGCGCATCGGCGATCGAGATCGAGGCGAAGCTGTCGAGCACAGACGTGAGGATGTGCACCACCAGGAACGCCAGCGCCAGCAGCGACACGTTGCGGTGCAGCGAGTCGAGCACGAAGCGCGGCACCCGCGGCGTGCTCCAGCGCTCGACGTCGACCACGCCGAGCACGATCGCTAGCGTCAACAGCAGCAACGACACTGCGCCCGTCGAACGGGTCAGATACCAGTAGACGCTCGGTCCGGCGGCGCCCAGCACGTAGCTCGTCACGCGGGCGTACCGGCCACAGGGTCGGTCGGCCAGCCGCCGACGGTCCGCACCCGTCCCTCGCGGTCTACCAGCCGCGCGGGCATTCCCAGCGAGTCAAGCCACTTGGCCGCCGGGCGCGCCCGCACGAGCGCCGCCGTCGCGGCGATGTTCGCATCGGTGCAGTTGGCTGCGGCCACACTCACCGTGCGCCAGCTGCCGCGCACCGGCGCGCCGGTCTCGGGATCGATGATGTGGTGCATCGTGTGGCCGGCATGACTCCAGCGCCGTACCGCGGTGCTCGAGGTGGCGAGGCCGCCCGAGTCGATCGAGATCGTCTGGCCGGGCGCCGAGACGCCACTGCGATGGTCGTCGGTCACCCTCACCTGCCAGCCGCCCTCGGGCGCGTCGCCGCAGGTGGCTATATCGCCGCCGAGGCTGACCAGCGCTCCGCAGCCCGCCGCCCGCTCGGCCGCCGCTGCGGCGCGGTCGGCGGCCCACGCTTTGGCGGTCGCACCGAGGTCCAGCTTGACCCCCGCCGGCAGCCTGATCGTCGAGCTCGCGCGATCGAGCGCGATCTGCGGCCACGCCGGGCGGACCCGCGCGGTGATTGCCGGCGGCGCCTCGCGCCCGCGTGTCGGAGGATCGAGCAGACGCCAGTCGCGGTCGTATCCGGCCAGCTCGAGCGCCCTGCCGACCGTCGGGTCGACGTCGCCGCCGGTCAGCTCCGCGGCGCGTAGCGCCTGCGCCAGCGCCTCGATCAGCAGCGGGCTGGCCTTGGTCGGCCGGCCCGCGCGGGCGTTGGCGCGAGAGAGCTCGGAATCGTCGCGGAAGCGGCTGCAGGCGCGGTCGACGGCGTCGAGCTCCCGTTCGACGGCCGCGCGCGCGAGCTCGATTCCGTCCGGTTCGGTCACGCGCAGCACTACGCTCGTCCCGAGCGCCTGCCAGCGCGCGGACGCGAGCGACTGCGGCGAGCGCGTCGGCGGGCGCACGTCAGGAACCCCCTGATACGACCGGGCTCGACGCTTCCTGTGCCGGGGCTGATTCCTGTGCAGGAGCTGATTCCTGTGCAGGAGCTGCTTCTTGGGCGGGAGCTGATTCCTGGGCTGGGGGGGATTCCTGGGCCGGGGCCGATTCGTGAGTCGATTCCTGGGTGGGCGCGGATTCCTGGGTGGGGGTGGACTGCTGCGCCGATTCGCTCCCTGCGGCCTGCGGGGCCTGCGCGGGCGGCGCGAGCGGAGTAGTGGATGAGCTCGTCGTGCTGCTCGCTCCTGGGGTGTGCTTGTGGCTGCGCGCCGCGGCGGGTTTGGCTTTCCTTCCGGGGAAGGCGTTGGCGGCCGCCTCCGCGAAGGCGCCAGTCAGCACGACGCTGCCGGCGATCAGCCAGCGATTGATCCGCCTGAGCTGGCGTAGCGCGGCATCGCGGGTGTGGGTCGTGTGAACGGCCATCTCGCGTCCTCGTGAGCTGCGTGCCACGGTAGGAGTCTGTGAAACGGAGCTAAGGAACTCATAACCCCTGCATGAGAAAACTCATCGGGATGCCGGGAAGGGACATGACGTCCGGCGCCGACGTCGAACGCCCCGACACGACGGAGTATGACGCAGCCACACGGCGTCGCATGCAAACATCGGGCCGAGCGCCATCTGGCGCCCGGCCCGATCACTGGCGAGACGAAAGCGGGACCTGGACGTGGTGTGCCTTGCATGGCCCACACATGAGTCCAGTTTCACGCACTGGGATCATTGCGCGGAGCGCCGCTGCGAGCAAGGGGAAAGTCCAATACTTGACTCTCAAGTGCGCAGTCGAACAGCGCGCGTAGCGGTGCGGGAGCGCAGGCGCACCGCCGCGCGCCTGGCTCGGTGCACCGCCATCGTCGGTGTCGCGGCCGTGCCCATCCGCTCCAGCACACGCTGCGCGACAAGGACTGTCGCGGGCGCGGACGTGTCCGGGGCGGACAGGTAGAAGCTGACCATCGCGGCGAGGATCGTCGCGTGCTGCACGCTCCCTGGAAGCGGCTCGGTGGCCCGCATCGCGCGGCCCGCGATTGTGCTCAGTCGGTTGGCTGCGTCCTCGGCTGAGGCGTAGTGGTCGATCAGGCTGTGCTGGCCGGTCTGGATGTCCTCACCACGGTCGATCACGCTGTCGAGCAGCACATGCAGGGCGCCGATCCATGGAAAGTACGCGCGCTCGGTCGCCGTCGCGTCGCTGACGCGCAGGGCTGGCTGAGCCGCGGCGGCGATCAGCGCGAAGACGCTCAACGACGAGGCCGCGCCCGCGGCGGTCTCCCACCATCGCAGGCCGGTGCCAGTCGGGGTCAGTCGGTCGGCCCACCGTGCGAGCGCCCTGCGGGGGTCTCCAGCTCCATGGTTGAGGCTCTGGTAGGCGACCATACGGGTCGCGGAGCGCAGCGCCGCCTCCGCCACCGAGGCATGTGACGGAAGCGCGCGGAAGGCAAACCGGCATGTGTCTATCAAATTCCGCATATATCCATTGTCCTGATGTTCAGGATAATGCTCGTAGTAGTCGGGATGGGCTATGTCAGGGTCAAGCGCGCTCAGCAGCGCTAGGTGCAGCTGTCGTCCGTTGGCGATCGGGTCGATGCTCGGCTGCTCGGCGAGCGTGTCGACGTAGTCGTAGGCGGTCTGAAAGGCGACTACCGCGCGCACCACCCGTTCACGGTGCGCGCGCGGGACCAGGACGGCGAAAGCGGCAGCGCCTTCTAGGTTTCCGCGCTCCGTGCGCTGGGTTATCAGCGCGAGCCTGCGCAGTCCCGGATCGGGTATCTGGCGGGCGCGCTCATGCCAATGGCGAAGCTCGCGTCCGACGAGCGGAAACACCCCGAGCCAGTACCTGGAGGCGGCTCCTGCGAACGCCCCCGCCAGCGTGAGTTGGCTTCGGGCGGGAGCAACCACCAGAACAGTTTCGTCTGCCTGAGCTGCGATACATAGTCACTCCTGAAGGCTCGCGCGTGCCGGCGCGCGTGCCGCCGCGAGGCCCGGAAGCGCGATCACCGCAAGCGCGATCGCGGCGAGCAGCGCCAGCGTCAGCACCACTCGCCCCAGCTCGATCTGAAAAGGCGCGGGGAAACCGGTCTGCAGTCGCAGCCAGCGACTCGCCAGCGCGTGCCCGTAGAGACCGGCGACGGCGCCGACGGCGCAGCCGATGCCGAGCACGATGATGCTCTCCAGCAACAGCGCACGCCACAGCTGCGCGGTGTCGTAGCCGTGGATCTTCAGCGAGGCCAGCCGGGCACGGCGTTGCCAGATGGCGGCACTGAGCGCCGAGGCGACCGCGAGCGCCGCCGCGATCAGCAGCAACGTCGCGATCTCGCTGAGCGCGTAGAGCCCCTGACGCGAGTCGGCGGCGTACTGCGCGCGGCGTTCTCCGAAGGTCTGGATCCCGAGCCCCGGCCGTCGCCCGATCGCCCGCAACACCGCGCGCCTGCCCGCGGCTTCGCTGATGCCCGGGCGCAGGTTCACCTCGAGCGCCGACGGCTGCGTGGTCTGCCACAGGCGGCTGTAGTCGAGCGAGCTCATGATCACGGCGCCCGGTGACCACCCGAGGTTGGTCGTGATCGCCGCGACGCCAAAGCGAGCGTCGCCGCTCGGCGTGGGCAGGGTGAAGGAGCTCCCGAGCGCGAGGTGGTGTTCGGCGGCGAAGCCCTGCGAGACCGCCGCCCAGCCGCCCTCGTGCAGCAGCCGGGTGGCGTGTTCGAGGTTGCCGTGCAGCAGCTGGCTGGCAGGAATCGGCGAGGCGTCGCCCGGGGGCCGCGCGATGATCCACATGCGCCGCGGGCCCACGTCCAGGAACCCGCCCTGGTAGACACGGACCGACGCGACGCCCGACGCGCGCGCGATCGCCGTGGTCGCGCCTTCGGCGTTAAACGCGTTGGTCGTCAGGTCATTGCCGCCGGTCGTCACCCACAGCTGCGCCGTGTCCAGGTATTCGGCGAAGTTGGCGTCGAGGCCGCGCAGCAAATCGGCGCGCGCGCCGCCGATCGCAACGCTCCCGTAGACCGCCAGGGCGGCGATGCCGGCGAGCGCGACCGAGCGGGTAGTCACTGCCCGCAGCTCGGATACGACGACGATCAGCGAGCTGCTGGGCACGCGTTCGCCGACCCACCGCAGCGCTCGTGCGACGCACGCGAACAGGCTCGGGATCGCGAGCAGCGCCGCCAGCGCAAGCGCCATCCCGCCTACGATCGTCAGGCCGGGGGCGAGCAGCACCGCTGCCGTGATCAGCACGAGCAGCGCCGTGCTCAGGAGCGCGAGCCTCAGCGGCGTGCGATGCGCCAGCACCTCGCCTCCGCCCGAGCGATCTCGCAACACGGCGTCGGTCGGGCGGCCTGGGCGCAGGTCCAGCGCGGGAGAGAGCGACGCGAGCATCGTCGCGAGCACCCCGCACCCCACCGCGATCAGGATCGTCCCGATGTGCAGCGTCTGCTGCGTTCCGACCGGAAAGGCGGTCGTCAGGTAGGCGGGTATGCGATGCAGGAACGCATGCGAGAGCATGTCGCCCGCGACGACGCCGACAGCCGACGCGACGACGCCGAGGACGGCGGCCTGAAACGTCAGCAACGCGATGATCTGCCGCCAGTCGTAGCCCTGCAGGCGTAGATCCGCGACGAAGCGCCGGCGCTCGGGCACGGTCAGCAGCATCGCGTTCAGCGCCAGCAGGAAGCCGACCATCACGCTGATTGCCGCGAACAGCGACGTCGACTCGTCGTTCGGCTTGACCGCCTCGTCGAGCAGGCTCAGCTCCTGGTCGGCTGACGCGACGCTCACGCGCCCCGCGGCGAGCGTTCGCAGCTCTGCGGCGACAGTCGAATCGGCGCCCTGCTGCGGCTCTATCAGGACCTGCGTGAGGCGCCCTGGCAGCCCGCTCATGCGTTGAGCGCTGGAGAGCAGGGTCACGGCCACGGGGCTTGAGGCGAGCACGCCGAACGGCGGGCTTTTCACCACCGCGGCCACGGTGGTCGTATGCGCGGAGCCGAACGCGAGCACGGTGACCCGGCCGCCGAGTTCGGCGCCGACCGCGCTGGCGACGCTCGCCGGCAGGATCAAGCCCCCGGTGAAGCGAAAGCCGCCGAGCCCCAGCTCGCGTGTGGCGAAGCCGCCGAGGCGCACGACGGCGGTGGTCACGCCCAGTAGCTGCACGGACTGGCGACCGTGCGGCCCGACGACGGCGATGTCCTCGCGCAGCACCGGAGCTGCCGCCGCGACCCCCGGCAGTCGGCGACTCGAATCCAGCAGCCGTTCTTCGAATCCGTCCTGCGAGCGCGCCGCCAGCTGCAGCCGCGCCGAGCCGACGAGCTGATGGACCAGTTCACCCGCGGAGCCCGTCAGGCTGGCGTTGGCGACGAGCACGCCAAGCACGAGCGCCACGCCGACAGCGATGCCGCTACCCGCGAGCAGCTCCTGAACGACATGCGAGCGCAGCCGAATCCAGTACAGGTGCGCAAGCATGCTCAGGCGGACCCCCGCTATGGGGGGGTTCAGCGGGCTCTTCACGACGATGTCGCTGCCAGCTCCGGGTCCATCCCGTCGGCCATGTGTCCGTCGCGCAGCGTGTGCACGCGATCGACGAGCGTGGTTGCGTCGAGGTCATGTGTGACGAGCAGCCCTGGAATGCCCCGCTCGTGACAGATGTCGCGCATGAGCTCGAGTATTTCCCGGCCGCGCTTAGAGTCGAGGTTCCCGGTCGGCTCGTCTGCCAGCAGCAGCCGTGGCTCGTTGGCTAGCGCGCGGGCAATCGCGATGCGCTGACGCTCGCCCATCGAGAGCTGCTCGGGCGTGTGCTCCACACGCGCGCCGAGGCCGACGCGCTCGAGCCAAGGCAGCGCTCGCCGGCGGCCCTCGCGCAGCGTGCACCCATCGCCGGTCAGCTTGATCGTCGCGTTGTCGAGCGCCGAGGTGTGCGGCATCAGGTGGAAGGCCTGGAATATGAAGCCGACGTCCCTGCGGCGGTACAGAGCGCTGTCGCGCTCGGAGAGCTCGCCGAGTACGCGCCCGTCGAAGGAGACGCTGCCACTGTCGGGGGTGACGAGCCCCGCCGCGAGCATCAGCAGCGTCGTCTTACCCGACCCGCTCGGCCCATACAGGGCCACGAACTCGCCGCCGGTCACAGTCAGCGAGATGCCGTCGACCGCCTTCACAGTCTCGATGCCGCTCGAGTAGTGCTTGACGACCTCACGCAGCTCGAGTGCGCTCACTGCCCGGAACGCTCCGCCCCGGCGCGCCAGCGTCCCGGCAGCGGCACTACGACGCCCTGTGGCTCGGTCGAGACGAGCTCGCCGTCGGCGATCGACATCATCACCGTGAGGCCCTGGAGGGCCGCCATTTCCTCGGAGGACATCAGCAGCGTGATGTTGCGTTCGCTCGCCGCCCCGCGCAGCAGCACGTTGAAGCCGTCGCGCTCGCTGAGGTTCGGCAGCAGCACCGGTTCGTCGAGGATCAGCAGACGCGGCTCACGAGCGAGCGCGCGCGCGAGCATCACGCGGGCGCGCTCGTCCAGCGATAGCGACGTTGTCGGCTCTCCCGCGCATGCGGCGCCGATCTCGACCCGATCGAGCACCCGCATCGCCCGGCGCCGCGCCTCGCGCATCGTCAGGCCCTCGCTGCCCAGGGACGTCGCCACGTGGTCGACGACGCTCTCGCCAGGGGTCGCGCGCCAGTCAGCCGCGCACATGAACGCGATCTCGCCTCGCAGCAGGCGACCGCGCTCGCTGCCGGCCATCCGCGCGATGTCGCGGCCGGCGAAGCACACGGTGCCGGAGTCCGGCAGCGTGATCCCGGCGGCCAGGCGCAGCAGCGTCGACTTGCCCGAGCGCCGCGCGCCGCGGATGCCGACCGATGCGCCCGTTTCGATGTCCAGCGAGACGCGATCGAGCACGGCGATCTCACGACCGCCGTCGGGGTAGCGCTTGCTGACGTTCAGAAAGGAGAGCAGCGGCGTCATTGTGGCGACGCTACTGGCTGCGTTCCAGGAATTCGTTGATGCGCTGGCGGGTGCGCGTCGCCCACGTGATCTCGACCTCGAGCTGCGCGTAGACGGCGTCCCGCGTGCAGTCCAGGCACAGCGCCGTCCACGAGCGCCCGCGCCCGTCGGTCGGGCTGACGAGCTGAGCCAGCATCAGGCACTCGCGCTCGTAGGCCCTGAGCGCCGCGAGTAGCCTGTGGCCGTCCTCTTCCCGCGCCACCGATAGCTTCGCCTGCAGCCCGAGACGCACTGGCTCGCGGGGCAGGAGTGTCTCCATCCACAGCGTCAGCGCCTCGGAGGCCTCATCGGTCGGGTAGTAGACGAGATGCGTGCGACGGTGGTTGTTGCGCTTGGGCTCGTCGCGAGAGACGGCCAGTCCTGTCTTCTCAAGCTGCTCTAGCAGCCTGTAGACATCGTTGGTGTCAACCCGCCAGGTCTCACCGAGGCGTGCAGCGAGACGGTTCGCCAGATCGCCACCGTGCCCCGGACGTTCGAGCAGCAGGCCGAGCAGCGCCCCACGCAGCGGCGTCGAGGGACCCCGCATCCACCTCGTCTTCTCTGGACTTACACTCGCCATCGCTCCCTCGTCTCGGCCGAGTTGGCTGATTGGACAATACACCACGACCAGACTGGGTGCCGAATCATTCCGACATCCTGTCGCTCGGTTCGGATGCCCTCAAGGCACCACGACGGCGGCTCCGATGAAGCGTCCGGCACGCAGATCCGCCAGCGCGTCGTTGGCGCGGGCAAGAGGATATGTGGTGACGCGTGTCTCGACCCCGGCGCGCGGAGCGAGCGCCAGCAGCTCCTCGCCGTCGCGGCGGGTGAGGTTGGCGACGGAGCGCAGCACGCGCTCCTCCCACAGGATGCTGTAAGGGAAACTGGGGATGTCGCTCATGTGGATGCCGCCGCAGACCACCGTGCCGCCGGGCGCGACCGCGCGCAGCGCCTGCGGCACGAGCGCGCCGACCGGGGCGAAGATGATCGCCGCGTCGAGCGGTCGCGGCGGAGCTTCCTCGGAGGAGCCCGCCCACACGGCGCCGAGCGCGCGCGCGAAATCCTGTGCGGCCTCGTCGCCGGGCCTTGTGAACGCATACACCTCGCGTTCCTGACCACTGTCTCCGACGGCGGCACCCCGGCAGATCTGGACGAGGATGTGCGCGGAGTCGCCGAAGCCGTAGAAGCCGACGCGGCGCGCGTCGCCGCACATCCGCAGCGACCTGTAGCCGATCAGCCCGGCGCACAGCAGCGGCGCTGCCTGCTCGTCGGTGTAGCTCTCGGGGAGCGCGAAGCAGTAGCGCTCGTCGGCGACCGTGTATTCGGCGTAGCCGCCGTCGATGTCGCGCCCGGTGAAGCGCGCGTTGGGGCACAGGTTCTCGCGCTGGCTGTTGCAATAGGCACAACTGCCGTCTGTCCAGCCGAGCCACGGCACGCCCACGCGACGCTCGCCGTCGGCCTCGCCAGAGGCGCCCGCGTCGGCGCCCGCGACGACGGTGCCGACGATCTGGTGTCCGAGCACGCGCGGCGGGGAGGGGACCTCCACCTCGCCATCGAGCAGGTGTAGGTCGGTGCGGCACACCGCGCACGCCCGCACGCGCAGCAGCAACTGCCCGGGACCGGGCTCGGGGATCGGCAGCTCCACCTCGCGCAGCGGCTGCCCGACCTGCTCGAACAGCATCGCCTTCATCATTCCCGCCGGCGTCGTCTGCGCCATCGTGGCTCAAGTCAAGCACGCAGGCGCGGAGGCGTGCGCCAGGGCGCTCAGCCGAAGAACAGCTCGGCGGTCTCGTATAGATCCGGGTCGAGCAGCTTCGGCTCGCGCAGCGCGTCCTCGAGCGCCACCTCGACGATCTCCGTTGCGTGCGCGGCGACCATGCAGCCGAAGCGCCCGGCGGCCACGGCGTCCATCGCGGCGACGCCGAAGCGCGTCGCGAGCACGCGGTCGAAGGCCACCGGCGTGCCGCCGCGCTGCACGTGGCCGAGGATCGTGACGCGGCTCTCAAAGCCGGTCCGCCGCTCGATCTCCTGCTCGAGCGTCACGCCGATCCCGCCGAGTCGCTCGTGGCCGAAGGCGTCGGTTGCCGTGTCCGCGCGCGTCTGCAAGGTCCCCTCGCGCGGCGTCGCGCCCTCGGCGACGACCACGATCGAGAAGCTGCGCCCGCGCTCGTGGCGGCGGCGCAGGTGCGCGACGACCTGCTCGATGTCAAACGTCCGCTCGGGCACGAGGATCGCGTCGGCGCCGCCGGCGATGCCCGCGTGCGTCGCGATCCAGCCGGCGTGGCGGCCCATCACCTCGACGACCATCACGCGGTTGTGTGACTCGGCGGTCGTGTGCAGACGGTCGATCGCGTCGGTGACGATCTGCACGGCTGTCTGGAAGCCGAACGTGACGTCGGTACCGCCGAGGTCGTTGTCGATCGTCTTGGGCACGCCCACGATTGGCACTCCGTCGCGATGCAGTCGCAGCGCAACGCCGAGCGTGTCCTCGCCGCCGATCGGGATCAGCGCGTCGACGCCGCGTGCTTCTAGCGTGGCGCGCACGAGCGCCGTCCCGTCCCCGCCGGCGGCGTACGGGTTCGTGCGCGAGGTCCCGATGATCGTGCCGCCGCGCGGCAGGATGCCGGCGGTGCTCTGCCGGGTCAGCTCGATCGCGTCGTCCTCGAGCACGCCAGCCCAGCCGTAGCGAAAGCCGAGGAACTCGTTCCCGCCTTCGGCGAGGCCGCGCCGCACCACCGCGCGGATCACGGCGTTCAGGCCCGGACAGTCGCCGCCTCCGGTGAGCACGCCGATGCGCGCCACCGCTAAATGCCCTGCCCGGGTAGGAACTCGTTGGTGAACGGCGGTAGACCGCTGGTGTCGGGGTCGTGCTGCAGCAGCCCGTGCGAATACATCCAGCTGCCGAACGCGGCCCAGGCTGTCGGGTCCTGCCAGCCGAACGGGTCGCTCGCGCTGGCTGGCTGCGCCGCGGGCAGCGTCTGCTTGATCGATTCGAGCTGGAGCTTCGGTTCGAGCGACGGGTTGGCTTTCACGACGAGCGCCGCGGCCGCTGCCGGATCGGCGCGCACCGCGCGCTCGCCGCGGGTGAGCGCCTGCAGGAAGGCGCGCAGATCCTGGCCGTCGGTGTGCGCCTCGCCTTCGCGCACCGCTAGCACGAGCTCATCGTAGGTGGGAACGCCGGCTTGATCGACGGGGATCACCAGCGGATGCTTGTGCATCAGGCGCAGCTGGATCGCCTCGTAGTTCCAGTAGCCGCCCAGCGTCGCTGCGACTTTTCCGGAGAGCATCGCGGGCACGAGGTTGAAGCCGACGTTCGCTTCCTTGACGCGCGACGGTTCGATCTTGGCGTGCTGCAGGATCGTGCGCAGCATCGCCGCTTGATACGGGATCCCGGCGGTGCCGACGGTCTTGCCGGCGAGGCTCACCACGCTGCTCACGTGCTGTTCGGGGAGTGCGATCAGCGATGTCAGCGGGCGCTGCACGAGCGCCCCGATCGAGACGACTTTGAGCCCCTGATCGCGTGCGAGTAGGACCTCGGGCTCGTAGGAGATCGCCACGTCGACCTTGCCGGCGGCGAGCAGCTTCAGCGGTTCGGCCGTTTCGGAGGGGATGACCGGCTCGACGTTCAGCCCGACCGCGCGGAAGTCTCCGCCGGCGATCGCCGAGTAGAGCGCAGCGTGATCGGCGTTTGGGAACCAGTCGAGCATCACCGTGAACGGCTTGGTGACGGCCGAGGTGGTCACGTCCTGCTTGGCGCCGCAGGCACCCAGTGCGAGCGTGCAGCAGACGGCCAGCACGACCGGCGCGGTGCGCCGGCGGACGGCGGGGCGGACTCTCAACTGACGTCTCCTCTCGGTTGGCTCGCCCACGGCGCCAGGCGGTGCTCGGCGAGCGCGAGGGCGTTGAAGCACACGATTGCGAATCCGAACAGCACCACCGCGGCAGCGTACGCGCGTGGCGTTTGCAGGGCGGTCAGGTCGGCGTTGATCTCATGTCCAAGGCCGGCATGGACGGCGGTGGTGGCGGTCTGTGACTCCGCGATGTAGGCGCCGATCACGCCCACCGCCAGCGCGATCCGTGCTCCGCTGAGCGCCGCCGGCAGCGCCGCCGGGAGCTCGGCCAGGCGGAACGCCTGCCAGCGCGAGGCGCCGAGCGTGCGCAACAGCTTCAGCTGGTCGGGATCGACGGCGGCGAGCCCGTCGACGGTCGTGACGAGCACCGGGAAGAAGCAGATCAGCACGATCACGACGAGCTTGGGAAACACGCCGAAGCCCCACCAGAAGACAAGCAGCGGCGCGATCACGGCGATCGGCACCGCCTGTGAGCCGATCGCGAGCGGATATACGGCTCGGCGCAGGACCGGGGAGAAGTGGATCGCAACCGCGAGCGCGAACCCGAGCGCCAGCGCGAGCGCGATCCCCAGCACGACCTCCTCGGCCGTCGGCAGGAGGTTGGCCGCGAGGAAGCCGGCGTTGTCCCACATCGCGCTCGCGATCGAGTGCGGGGCGGGCAGCACGAACGAGCTCGCCGAGCCCGCGTCGACGTAGATCTCCCAGATGCCCACCAGCGCGAGCACGAGCAGCACCGGCGGCGCGACCGCGGCGAGGCTTCGGCGCGTCACGCGCGAGGCTCCGAGACGCACCCGCCGTCCTGCAGGAGCGCGAGCGCGCGCTCGCGCAGGGCGATCACCGTGGCGTCGGTGCGCGCTCGCGGGTGCGGGAGGCTCACCTCCAACTCGCCGATCACGCGCCCGGGCCTGGCGGACAGCACGGCGACGCGGTCGGCGAGGAGCACCGCCTCCTCCACGTCGTGTGTGACGAGCACCACAGTGCGCGGCTCGCGCGCGAGCGCCTCGATGAGCCATGCCTGCATCTCCGCGCGCGTGATCGCGTCGAGTGCGCCGAACGGCTCGTCGAGGCACAGCACCTGCTTGCCCGACAGCAGCGTGCGCAGGAAGGCCACGCGCTGGCGCATGCCACCGGAGAGCTCGTGCGGGCGTGCATCCTGGAAGCCCTCGAGGCCCAGCTGCGCAAACAGCAGTTGCGCGCGCTCGCGGGCCTTCACACGAGAGCGCCCGGCGATACGCAGCGCGAGCGCCGCGTTGTCGAGCGCGTTCAGCCATGGCAGCAGCAGGTCTCGCTGGGGCATCAGCACAGCGGGCGCGCATTCGATCGACCCGCCGTCGGGGGTGCTCAGCCCGCAGATCAGCTCGAGCAGCGTGCTCTTGCCGCAGCCGCTCGGGCCGACGACCGCGATCAGCTCGCCGGATGCGGCGTGCAGCGAGACCTCCGCGAGCGCGTGGACGCCGGCACCGCGCCGGGGGTCGGACGGGGGGTAGGTGAGGCTGACCCGTTGCACCGCAACGCCGTCGCCACCCGCTCGCTCCACGGCTGAAGACCGTTCGCGAGACTGCAGTTCGGTGGGCACTTCGCTCCCTTCGCGGGCATTACCCCACAGGTTCTAAGGGTCGGCGCCGGGGGAATCGCTTCCCGTGCGCCATCTCAGCCGGCCTTCCCGCCAGCACCCCTGGTGTCTGATGTAGAGGCGTGATGCTAGCGCGCGCCACACGCGGGCGCTCGGGCTATCCGGCGGCTGAGACCACGGGACGGGTGAGCGCCCTGACGAAGTCCTCCAGCTGGGAGGTCGTCCAGCACTCGAACGCGGTGCAGTACTGCTCGTAGGAGGCGATCACCGAGTCGCCGTAGTTCCAGTAAAGGCGCGGCTCGGGGTTCAGCCAGAAGGTGCGCCCGGCGCGCGCGGCGATCTGCGCGAACACGTCCGCGCGCGGATCGCGCCCGTTGGTGCGCGCGTCGCCGAGCACGATCACGGTCGCGCGGGGGTGCAGGTCGTCCTCGACCTGTACGAGGAACTCCGACCACACGCGCCCGTAGTCGGTGTAGCCGGAGATGTCCGCCACGCCGGCGTCGCCGGAGATCCGTTCGCTGACGGTTTTGAAGTTGCGCTCGTGTTCGAAGATGTCCGTGACCTCGGAGATGCGCTCGATGAACACGAACGAGCGCATCTTGCGGAACGTGTCGTGGAGCGCGTGCAGCACCGACAGGAAGAACACCGACGCCGAGGTGACGCTCGTGGACACGTCGCAGAGGACATAGATCTCCGGGCGTTTGGGCCGCCGCGGGCGGTACTTGAGCACCACGGGGACGCCGCCGGTCTGCAGCGACGCGCGCATCGTGCGCCTGACGTCGACGTGTGCGTGGCGGCGGTGGCCGCGGTTCTGCATGCCCTGAGTGGCCAGCCGCCGGCGCAGCTGAGCGACGACGCGGTGGACCGCCGCGAGGTCGGCAAGCGGCCCGGACGGCAGCGCGCGGTCGAGCTCGCCGAGCGGCCGCGCCGCCGGCAGGCTGCCGGTGCGCTCGATCTGCGCGCGCTCCAGCTCGCGGCGCAGCAGCGCCTCGAAGCGGCGCAGCGCGTCGCGCGGCAGGCCTTCGTGGCGAGGGTCCTCTGGCGGCAGATCGGGCTGGGGCTCGGCGCGCAGCCCGAGCGCACGGCGGATGCGCTGCACGTCCACGCCGATCACGCCCGAGCCCTCCTGGCGGTGGGCGAATGCCGCGATAGCCATCCGCGCGAGGTCGCGCATCGCGCCCTCCGATCCATCGCGCAGGGCGGCAGCGATCTGTGCGCGCAGCTCCTCCAACTGCTCGTCGGAGAGCTCTCCAAACGCTGCCAGGTCCTGCTCGCGGATGCCCTCGTGCGTGGCGGCGAGCTCGGCAGCGCGGAAGAAGAAGCGCTCGAACACCAGCTCGAACACGCGGCGGTCCTCTTGGCTCTTGGCGAGCGTCGCCGCGAGCGCCTCGCGGAAGTCCTCCTGCGAGGTCCAGCTGACCTCGCGCAGCACCTCGAACGCGTCGAGCATCTCCGAGGTGCCGACCGCGACGCCTTCCCGGCGTAGCTCCTCGCCCAGCTCGAGGATGCGTGCGGGCAGACCCTCCGGCTCAGGCGACATCGGCGGCTGGCGAGCGCAGCTTCAGCCCCACACGGTCGGCCACTACGTCCATGTCGGTGCGGTGCTTGACGATCACGGACATCGTCTCGGTGAACGTGTCCGCGTCGATGTCCTTGACGCCGAGCAGCAGCAGCGCGCGCGCCCAGTCGATCGACTCGGCGATCGACGGTGGCTTCTTCAGGTCGAGCTCGCGCACCATGCCGATCACCTCGACCAGGCGCCTGGCGACGGTCTCTGACAATTCCGGGGAGTGTAGGCGGACGATTTCGAGCTCGTGCTCGAGCTCGGGATAGTCGAGCCACAGGTACAGGCAGCGACGCTTCAGCGCCTCGGTCAGCTCGCGTGAGTTGTTGGAGGTGAGCAGTACCACGGGGTGCGTGCGCGACTCCACCCGCCCGAGCTCCGGGATCGAGATCTGGAAGTCGGAGAGCACCTCCAGCAGCATCGCCTCGAACTCCTGGTCGGTCTTGTCGATCTCGTCTATCAGCAGCACCACCGGCTCCTCGGAGGCGATAGCGGTCATCAGCGGCCGTGCCAGCAGGAACTCCTCGCCGAAGATGTCCTCCTGGACTGCCTCCCAGCCGGTGTCTGAGGCCTCGGCCTGGATTCGCAGCAGCTGCTTGCGGTAGTTCCACTCATACAGCGCCTTCGCCTCGTCGAGTCCCTCGTAACACTGCAGGCGCACGAGCTCGCGGCCGAGATACGACGCGAGCGCCTTGGCGAGCTCCGTCTTGCCCACGCCCGCAGGGCCCTCGACGAGCACCGGCTTGCCGAGCCTCGTCGCCAGGAACGACACGAGCGCGGTGGACTCGCCAGGCAGGTAGCCGACCCCACGCAGGCCAGCGGCTACATCTGCGACGGAGGCGGGCGCCGGGGACGGAGGGGCTGGCATCGTCCGCGCAATGATAGGCGGCGGCTACTCCGATCGGCCGGGCGGGTCCTCGAACGACAGCTGCTCTCCCTCCGGAGAGGATGCGCTTGGCGCTGGGGGGTATCGCGTTCGCCCGCCGCGCTCGCGCGCGGGCACCGGAGTCGGGCGCGACGCCCGCCCGCCCGCTCGTACGCGCGCCGGCGTCACCACGGTCGCCTCGAGATCTACCGGCGGGCGCGGGTCGCCGGGGGGGAGAGGGCCCACGGGCAGGCGCGGGCGTGTGCCGCGTGCGCGCCGCATCGGCGGTTCGGGGCGTTCGAGCGCGCGCATGCGCCCGCCTGCGTAGGCAAGGCCCAGCGCGAGCAGCAGCGCGATGAAGATCCCCCACTCGACGCCGACGGTCGCGGTGACACGCTCGTTGCCCTGCAGCCCGGGCTTGTCGAGCAGCCTGTAGAAGACCAGCAGCGCGGTCCAGCCGCCGGCGATCATGACGATCACGCCGTCGCCGCCGGGGAGCTGGAAGTCACCGCCCTCGGCGCGCGCGAACAGCATGCTCAAGATGGCGGCGCTGACGAGCAGCACGGCGGCCTCGACGAACGAGAACGCCTGGAATGCGCTGAGGCTGGTGTCCGTGGCCTTCGCCGCTCCGTGCACCACAAGCGTGTCCGTCTTGCTGTACCACGGCAGGAACATCGACGCGAACAGGCCGAGCGCGCTCATCGCGACGAGCCGCTGCTCGTGCGTCAGCTCGCGCCACGCGTGGACAAGTCGCGTCATCCGTGCTCCCGGCGTGACCTGCTCGTGTCGATGGAAGGCATTTGCGCCAAGTCTAGGCGCGGCGCATGAAGCAATTAACGGTGGCTGACGAGCACGGTGCCGCTCGCGGTCGAGAAGTTGCCGGCGAGGTCGGTGGCGACGAACTGGATCGTGAACGTGCCGCCCTTCGCAGGCGTGATCCACAGTAGCCGCGGCTTGCCGTGTTCGACCGTCGCGGTGTTCGTCCACACCACGCGCGAGCCCTGGCGCACGGTCATCGAGACCGTCGAGAGCTTCGACAGCGAGAGCTGAACGCCCGCGCGCGCTCCGCCGGGCAGCTTCTTCGAGAGCAGCGAGATCACCGGCGGCGTGCGCAGGTCGGTGGTGAACCGCTGCGCGGTCGTGCAGTAGATCTGATCGCCAGCGATCTGCGCGCTCGCGGCGCCGGCGGGGGCCAGCGGCGGCCCCTTGCTCGTGCGTTCGCACAGGTGCTGAAGGAATTCGGTGAGCAGTTCGTGGTAGTTGAGGTTCGATTCGCCGAACTGGTCATACAGCGACCACGCGCCGGTGTCGTACTGCGGCACGATCGCGCGCGCCTCGGCGTCGCCCGCTTCGAACAGCTGTAGCCCGAGCGGGTCCTTGGTGATGGCGGTGTAGTCGTACAGGCCGACGAGCGACTGGATGAAGCCGTTGAGGATCCTGTCGCCGGGGGCATACGTGTACTCGGCGTATAGCGCACCGGTGTGGGTCTGCACGCGCACGCCCTGTGGCGGTGGCTTCTCGAAGACGCCGAGCGCCTGCTGCGCGGCCGTCAGGTACGCGGGTTCTTTAAAGCGCGACCACGCGCGGGCGAGCACCTGCAGCGCGGTCCCCTGGGACAGGCCGCTAGTCCATGGGGGCGTGCCGCCGTCGAAGTCGAACAGGTACTCCCACGCGATCCCGCCCGCGCGCTGGGTCGCGAGCGGGATGACTTCGCCGAGCAGCTGGCGCAGGCTGGCGTTTTCGTGGCCCGACAGGAAGAAGCCGTTGGCCTCGCCGAAGGTCGCCAGCCACTGGATCTCAATGCCCTGCCCGGGATAGTGCTCCCAGACGATCTCGCTTTCGGGGAAGCTGACGCGCTCGTCGCCGGAGAGCAGCGATTCGGTCGTCCACCACTGCCGGTTGCGTTCGAGCGTCAGGAACACCGCCGGCAGCCGTGACGGGATCAGCTCGCCGGCGCCCGCCATCGTCTGGACGTTCGCGAGCACGGCGCCGAGTTCTTCCTTGCGCGTGCCGCTGAGCTTCGCCAGCGAGCTTTTCGCGGCGACGTAGGCGGAGTAGTAGGAGTGGTAGCTGGCTTCGCTGATCGCGCCGGCGTGCAGCAGGCTGCCCAGCGCCGCGGACACGGTCGGCCTATGGCTGGAGGCGCTGTGGCTGGCGGCGCTTCTGGCGTGCACGTGCACGGGGCCGAGCGTGCTCGACGATAGGCGCGCGAGCGCGGCCGTGGGGGCCGAGGCGCCGCCGAGGGCGAGCACGCCCAGAGCGAGCGCCGCTACTCGCTTGGCGCCTTGCACCGCGCCGATGCTAGCGCGAGCGCCGGCGAGCTCACTCCGATTCGAGGCCGAGCTCCTCGACTCCGTCGAGCTCGTCGTCGTCCTCATCATCCTCGTCGTCCTCCAGGTCCTCGTCCTCCGGCGGCAGTCCGCCGCCGGCGCCGTGCGAGAGCTGGAAGCGCTCGACGAGCTCGTCGCGCTTGGGTTCATCGAGAGGAGCGTCCTCGGAGATCAGCACCCACTCCTCACCGTCGAAGTCACCGGTCTCGAAGATCTCGTGGTCGACCTCCGGCGAGTCGTCGACGACGATCATGATCTCGGTCTGGGGGTTGAAGTAGGTGCCCGGGCGGAGCGTTATCTCATCGAGCTGGAAGCGGCGCGGGTTGGTCATGGGGGCGTTTATACACCGACGGCGGCAACGTTGTGTCAAAGATCGAGCTCCTCGAGCGTGCGCGCCACCTCGGCGTCCACGTCGAGCGGCTCCATGCCTTCGCGCGCGCGCCGTTCGTTGCGCGCCACGACGAGCGTTCGCACCTCCTCGAGGAGCCCCGCGTCCGGTCGATCGGAATCCCGCCCACCCTGCTCGATGCCCAGCAGCCGCGCCAGCTCGGCGTCGACGTCGAGCGGCGGCTGTCCAGCTCGCACGAGTCGTTCGCTGCGGGCGCTCAGCATCTGGCGGATCTCCCGCTCGCGCTCGGCCTGCGCCGCGGGCGATTCGGGCGGCGGCGCGGGTGCGTCGGCTCGGTATTCGCTTTCGCGAGCGATGCCGCCGGCGCCGATCTGGTCGTAGGCGCTGGCGCTGCCGCCCGTCGCGAGGAACGCCAGCGCCACGATCACGATCAGCGCCACGGTGGCGAGCACCACCAGCTCCCCGCCGCTCACATACAGGGCCAACACCACGATCGAAGAGGCGCCGAGCACGATCTTCGATTGTTGCCGATCGCCCCATGGTTCGCTACCCTCCAATTGGGTTGACTGACCAGTCAATCTATTTCACGTGCCACCCGGTTAGGAGATCCGAGAATGGTCGATTTCACGCTCACCGATGAGCAGAAGAACCTGCGCGAGATGGCGCACGACTTCGCGGTCAAAGAGATACGTCCGGTCGCGTGGGAGTACGACAAGGACGGAACCTGGCCCGCGGACATCATCCAGAAGGCGTGGGACGTCGGCCTCATGAACTCGCACATCTCCGAGGAGTACGGCGGCGCGGGCGCCAGCTACCTCGACGGCTGCCTGATCGAGGAGGAGCTCTCGTGGGGCTGCTCTGGCATCCAGACCTCGCTCGGCTGCAACGGCCTCGCGACGGCGCCGATCGCCCTCGGCGGCTCGGAGGAGATCAAGAAGAAGTACCTGGGCATGCTCACCGAGGCGCCCAAGCTCGCGTCCTTCTGCCTGACCGAGCCCGACGCCGGCTCAGACGTCTCGGGCATGCGCACCACCGCGGTGCGCAGGGGCGACAAGTACGTGCTCAACGGCTCCAAGTGCTTCATCACCAACGGCGGCTACGCCGACTACTACACCGTGTATGCCAAGACCGACAAGGACGCCGGCCACCGCGGTATCTCGGCGTTCGTCGTCGAGCGCGACTGGGGCGTGGTCGTTGACAAGAAGGAGGACAAGCTCGGCCAGCGCGCGTCCAACACTGCGACGATCTCCTTCAACGACGTCGAGGTTCCCGCCGAGAACCTGCTCGGCGAGGAGAACCACGGCTTCAAGCTCGCGATGATGACGCTCGACCGCACGCGCCCCGGCGTGGCGGCGATGGCGACGGGTATCGCGCGCGCGGCGATGGAGTTCGCGGTGGACTACGCCAAGGAACGCGTCCAGTTCGGCGTGCCGATCGCGATGCACCAGGCGATCCAGTTCATCATCGCCGACATGGCCACCGAGATCGAGGCGGCCCGCCTGCTGGCTTGGAAGTCGGCCGTGATGCTCGACAACGGCGAACGTAACACGCTCGTCTCCTCGCACGCCAAGCGCTTCGCCGCGGACACCGCGATGAAGACCGCCACCGAAGCCGTGCAGGTGTACGGCGGCTACGGCTTCATCAAGGACTACCCCGTCGAGAAGCTGTTCCGCGACGCCAAGATCATGCAGCTATACGAGGGCACCTCGCAGATCCAGCGTCTGGTGATCGCGCGCGAGACGCTGCTGCCGCGGCGGGTGGAGGAGCCGGCGGCGGCGATGGCGTAGGGGCGGCGTGCTGGGCGCCCGTGGCGTATACGCGGGCGTCCTTGCGGCAGGCGCCGTGCGCAGTAGTTGCATAGTGTGCTGGTGAAGTAGTACAATAGCCGCTGTGCGGCGTACCGGGCATGCCACGGCAGCGCTTTCAAGGCTGGCACCCCTGGGCGCCGCTGCTGCGCTCGGCTGTGCGGCGCTCGCAACGCCGGCCGGGGCAGCGACGTCGGATGCGCCGACGGGGTACCCGCTGCGGATCGACCCGTTCATCCAGTTGGGCGAGCTGACCGCGACGCACGGTCTCAGAGGTGAAGAATTCGGCGAATCGGTTGCCATCTCGGGCAACACGATCGTCGTGGGCACCCCCAACTACCTCGCCGCCGCGACCAATACCGAAGAGGGTGCGGTGTATGTGTTCACCAAGCCAGCCTCGGGCTGGGCGAACGCCACCCAGGTTGCCAGGCTGACCGCCGGACGCGGACAATCCGAAGAACTGTTCGGCGGCTCCGTGTCGGTCTCGAACAACACGATCGTCGTGGGCGCGCCATTCCGTGAAGTCGGCGGGCATGCCGGCCAGGGCGCGGCGTACGTGTTCGTCAGGCCTGCGTCGGGTTGGAGGAACGCCACGCCGACGGCCAAACTGACCGCAGCGAGCGGGGCGGCGAAGGACTTCTTCGGTGAATCGGTCGCGATCTCGGGGGGCACCATCGTCGTCGGTGTGCCCGGCCGCAAGGTCGGCGAGAGCGCCCTGCGGGGGGCGGTGGACGTGTTCACGAGGCCCGCTGCGGGCTGGTTCGGCTCGCTTACCCAAAAGGCTCAGCTGACCGCGTCAGACGGTCGCGCGGGTGACGCCCTGGGTACCTCGGTCGCGGTTTCGGGCAGCGCGATCGTCGCAGGGGCAAACCGGCACACGGTTGGGAACGACGCTGACCAGGGCGCGGGATATGTGTTCGTGAAGCCGGCCTCAGGCTGGGCGAACGCCACCCAGGCCGCCGAGCTGACCGCCGGAAACGGTGCCGCGAACGAATTCTTTGGAGAAGCGGTAGGGATCTCGGGCGACACGATCGTCGCCGCCGCGCCTGAACACGAGGTCGGCAAGAATGCCGGCCAGGGCGCGGTATACGTGTTCGCGATGCCCGCCTCCGGTTGGGCGGGCTCACCGTCTCAGACCGCTGAGCTGACCGCAGCAGACGGCGCCGAGAATGAAGCGCTCGGCCGGTCGCTGGCGGTCTCGGGCGACGTGATCGCGGCCGGCGCGAGGTTCAGGGAAGTCGGCAAGAGCACGGACCAGGGCGCTGTGTACGTGTTCGTGAAGCCGAGCCTGGGCTGGGCGAACGCCACCCAGACCGCGGAGCTGACCGCCTCGAACGGGACCACTGGAGACAGCCTCGGGCGTTCGGTCGCGGTTGCGCGCGACACGCTCGTAGTGGGCGCACCCGACCACGCGGTGGGCAAGAACCTCGCACAGGGCGCGGTGTACACGTTCGGCGCTCCGCATTGAGGATCGACGCTAGGCGACGATCGTGAACGACAGCGAGCGGGCGACGGAGGTGAGCCCTGCCGCGGTCGCAGTCAGGGTCAGCGTGTAGTGGCCGGGCTTCAGCTCCTTGTCGGCCGACAGGCGGCCCGCGAAGCGGACGTGGTCGCTGCCCATGTGCGCGGCGAGCCCCAGCGTGCCCGCGGTCGCGCTGCGCCGGCAGGCATGGCGGGCGCGGTTGTGCTGAGTCTGCGCCACGCAGCGACCGGCGACGCTGCGCCCGCTCAGCGCCTGCGTGAAGACCAGATGAGCCGTCGCGGCCTCGTTGAGCGTGAAGCTGAATGTCGTCCCCTTGGGCAGCTTGGCGCCGCCACGGCCGATGTGCGCCAGCGCACTGCTCTCGCGCCATCTGCTTACGGATTGCGCGAGCGACGAAACGACTGGCCTCAGCGGGGCAGGGGTCGTGCCGCCGCTGGGCGGGGTGGCGCCGCCGCTGCTGCCTGCGCCCGGGCCGGCCGGAGCGGCGACGGTGAAGGTGCGCGAGGCGAGTGGGCTGTACGCGTTTGCGGCGCGATTGGTCGCCTCGACGTAGAAGGTGTGCAAGCCCGGCGTCAGCGGCCCGAGGGCGAACGGCGAGCTGCATTCTTTCAACGCAATGGGTATCTCCAGCGCGCAATGGAAGAGGGTGCCGGATTGTTCGGCGCCTTCGACGATGAAGCCGAAGCTGACGTCAGGCGTGCTCACGGTCCCTTCTGGCCCTGAGGTGAGCTTCACGGTGAGCGTCTTTGTCGGCAGCGGTTCGGACGCGGCAGCAGGGCTCGCGCTCGCCGTCGCGCCGGCGAAGGCCAGCAGCGCGGGCGCAACCATCGACGCGGCCACCCGCGACCCTCTCGATCCCCACAGCACGAGCCCGATGCTAGCGCGCGCTTCGCTAGGCTCCCGCTCCCCCAGCCGAGCAGAGGAGACCAAAGCATGTTCGTGTTCAAAGCCGCCGTCGTGGGCGCAGGCACCATGGGCGGCCAGATCGCCCAGACGATCGCCGCCGCGGGCATCCCCGTGGTGCTCAAGGACATCGACGACGCGCTCGTACAGGCGGGCCTCGATGAGGCGCGCAACGTGACGCAGGGCCAGGTGGGCAAGCTCGTGGAGCGGGGCAAGATCACAGCCGAGCAGGGAGAGGCGCAGATCGCCGAGATCCTCGCGCGCATCGACGGCACGACCTCGTACGCGGGCTTCGGTGAGGTCGATCTCGTGATCGAGGCGGTGCCCGAGCGGATGGAGATCAAGCAGAGCGTGTTCGCCGAGCTCGACGCCGCCACCCCCGGACACGCGATCCTCGCGTCGAACACCTCCTCGTTGTCGATCACGGAGATCGGCGAAGCGACGCTGCGACCGGAGAAGGTGATCGGCTTCCACTACTTCTATCCCGCCTCGATCATGCCGTTGATCGAGATCGTCGAGGGGGAGGAGACCTCCGCGGAGACGGTCGCCGCGGCGATCACGTTCGCCCAGGCGATCCGCAAGCAGCCGATCACATGCGTCGAGGTGCCGGGCTTCGTCGTCAACCGCATCCTCAACTCAGGCATCTCCGAGGTGTGGCGCGAGCAGGAGGAAAAGGGCCTGTCGATCAAGCAGATCGACGAGGGCGTGGGCGCCGCGGGCGTGGTGCCGGTCGGCCCCTACTACCTCGTGAACCTGCTCGGGCTGGACACGGTCCTGCACGTGGCCGAGCACCTCGTGGAGTCCTATGGGGAGGAACGCTTCTACGTCCCCAAGAGCATGCAGAAGCTCGTCGCCAACGGCAAGCTCGGTGCCAAGACCGGCGGCGACGGCTTCTATGACCCGCAGGGCGAGCCGAACGTCCCGGGCGATAACGAGCCCGACGTGGCGGAGCTCGTCGAGCTGCTGTCGCTGAAGACGTTCCTCGAGGCGTGCCTGGTGCTTGAGGAGGGCGTGGCGACTCACCGCGACATCGACTTCGGGATGATGGCCGGCGCCGGCCTGGACCCCCGTCGCGGCCTGTTGCCGCCGTTCATGAAGGCCGACAGCGAGGGCCTTGACACGGTCCTCGAGCGCATGGAGAGCGCCCAGGAGCGCTACGGCGAGCGCTTTACGCCGCCGACGATCCTGCGCCGCCTGGTCGCCCAGGGGCGGCTGGGGCAGAAGAGCGGGCAGGGCTTCTACGCCTATCCGCAGGCCGACGCCGAGCAGCCGGCCGAGGTGGTCAAGCTGGAGACACGCGCGGACGGGGTGGCGATCGCGTGGCTCGCCAACGGCCAGATGAACTCGATCTCGCCGCAGATGGTGGAAGACCTGCAGAAGGTGTGGAGCAAGGTCAAGGGCTCGGACGTGCGGGCGCTGGTGATCGCCTCATCGAACCCCTTCCTGTACTGCGCGGGCGCTGACATCAAGGCATTCACGACGATGGACGAGTCCTCGGGCGCGGCGCTGATCGACGGCGCGCACGCGCTCTTCCGTGAATTCGAATCGAACGGGATCGTCACGATCGCGGCCGTCAACGGCCTGGCCTTCGGCGGGGGCTGCGAGCTGGCGATGGCGTGCGACGTGCGCATCGCCGCGCGCTCGGCGATCTTCGGCCAGCCGGAGATCAAGCTGGGGATCATCCCCGGCTTCGGCGGCACCCAGCGGCTGCCGCGCCTGGTCGGTGAAAACAAGGCGCTGGAGATGAACCTCGTCGGCGACCCGATCCTCGCCGACGAAGCCTTCGAGCTTGGTCTCGCCAACCGTCTAGTGGAGGATCACGAACTGTTCGACACAGCCCTGCAGTGGGCGCGTAAGCTCGCCGGTCAGGCGCCGTTGGCGGTCGCGCAGATCAAGCGCGTGTCGGCCGCCGGCGACATAGACGAGGGCATCGAGGCCGAGAAGCGCGCGTTCGCGGAGGCCTTCACGAGCGCCGACGCCCGCGAGGGCATCGCCGCATTCCTGGGCAAACGCGCCCCACAGTTCACGGGCACGTGAGCACGACGTCCGGCCGGCCGGGGACGGGGAAGTTGTCCCAAAAACAAAACTCTGTATAACCAACGTTATACAGAGTTAAGTTAAGCGAACACACTCGACAGCCGTCGTAAAAAACCGAATCCCGGCACCCCGGCATTCGGCATCCCGGCACCCGGCACCGGACTCTGGGAGCTCCGGAATCAGGCGACGGAGGATGGCGCGCCCGCGAGCAGGTCACGCTCGGGGTCGATCTGCCAGCGGTGTGCGAGCGCCGCGAGCTCGTCGTCCATGGCCCAGCGATCGGGACGAGCGGGCCCGTCGTGTTCGGGGCTGGCGCCCTTCAGCGTCATGCAGCCGCTGTTGTCGCCGATGGCCCTGATCGCGACCACCTCCTCGGCGCTCAGCAGCTCACCGACGCGCTTGCCGTCGAGCTCGAACGTCGCGAGCGCGGCAAGCTCGGCGCGCTTGTCCTCGACCGGACGCGCGTCCGGTCCGCGCTCCTGGATCAGCGTCGGTGCGACGCAACGCACGGCCGGCTGAGCGAGGTTCCAGGCGCAGGCGAGCTGCAGCATGCTCAGCCGGTGACGTTCGGCGAACGGTCGCATTCGCTGGAGCTTCTCGCCGCCGGCCTGCACCCAGCCCTCAGGTCGGAACTTGCGATGGTCGTACTCCGCGAACGTGTGGCCGGGCAGGACGTCGTCGTGGAACAGGCCCCCGTAGTCGACCACGCGCGTGATCAGGCTGACGTCGTTCGCCGCGGCGGCCGACAGCGCGAGCTCGCCCGGCCACGGCTCGAGCGGGTTGAGGATGATCATGCCCCAGTCGATCAGCTCCCCGAACCGCTCGATGCAGTCGATCAGGTCGAGCGTGAAGCCGTTGGCAGGGCCCGGCGCGACGCCGAGCAGGCGCGTCAGGCCGGCGTCGCGGACCGCTGCCATTCCCTCCCAGACGGCCTCGCTGGTGTAGCCCGTGCGGTCAGGGTTGTGCAGCAGCAGCAGGTCGAAGCGCTCGGCGCCGATACGCTGCAGGCTGCGCTCGCTCGCCATGCGGATGTAGTCGGCGTACTCGCTCGATGGCCGCAGGCGCGGATCGGTGAAGCGCGGGAAGCCCTTCGCGCCTTCGCGCTCGCCTGTGTAGAAGTCGTGGCCGATCGCGCCGACGAGGCAGAAGCTGTCGCGCTCGACTCCCTCGAGCGCGCGGCCGAGCAGCGTGTCGGCGTCGCCCGCGCCGTACGCGTCGGCAGTGATCACCGTGTCGATCCCGTCGCCGGGGCGCAGCAGCGCGGTAAGGCGCTCGTCGTCGAGCGGCTCGCCGAAGTGCATGAAGCGCCCGCCGCTCCAGGTGCCGATGGCGCTTGTCGTGGGGTCCATCGACATCACACTAGACGCCCGCCGCGGTGCGGGCGCGCAGTGTCGCCTCCAGGCGCGCGAGGGCGTTCGTGATGAGCTCCTCGTCCGGCGTCTGGCCGTCGCCCGCCAGCGCCAGCTGCGCCTGTGCGTGAACTCCAGGGCGCAGCTTTTCGAGCTCGGCGATGCGGATCGCGAGATCCTGCCGGCGCTCGCCGTGCAGCTCCACCAGCGCGAGCGCGAAGGCGCGCTCGAGCTCGAGCGTCGCGTGTGTCAGGCGTCGGTGATCGAGGTCTTGGCGCGCGCGCAGCGCGAGCTCCTCGCACACCAGCGCCTCGCTGCGCGCTCCGAGCAGCGCAGCGAGGCGCTCCTGGGGACGCAGCGCCCACGAGCGGTCGCGGCCGGGGCCCCGCCGCGTCGCTGACGAGCCTCTCGGCGCCCTGTGGTCGCTCTGCCACGGCAGGCCGCGCGCGTGCAGCCAGCGGCCGTCGGCGACCTGCTCGCCCTCGCCCCACCCGGCTCTGATCACGAGCGCCTGCGCGGGGGAGACCTCGTGGACATATGGATCCGCGGCGGCGATGCGATGCGAATGGAGCACGTGGTTGACCACGGCGACCGCCGCGGCGACCTCGCGCTCGCGATCGAGCTCCGCCAGCCACGCTCGCGCCTGGTTCTCGGCGGACAGGGCAATCGGGTCGATGACGGTGACGCGCGTCGTCGTGACGGGCGCCTGCTCGGGCTCGGCGGGCACCGCGCGAGGGCGCGAGCGCAGGCGCCGCAGCGGCCACGGGTCGCCGCGTCCCGCGACCATCGGCGCGCCGGCCGGCTTGCGGGCTGGCTCGAGCGTCCCGAGCACGACCACCCGCTCTGGCTCGTGGTCCTGGGTGCGGCGAATCAGGTAGCGGCCATCTGCCGGTCCGAGCGACCACGGGAACTCGAGCTGGATAAAGACGAACAGCTGCTGCTGCATCGCTTCACCGTATCCTTCCCATCAGGCCGAAGGCTGCAAACAACAAACCGCTAGGCGCCGCGTACCGCGTGACGCAAACTCGAAACCGGAGTACGCAACAGCATGTCCGACGCGAGCCAAGTCGCCAAGAGCCTGCGCGAGCGCCTCGGCGCGAGCACCGAGGATCGCCTCGGCAAGGCGCTGTCCGAGCTACTGGAAAACCCGCTGCTCACCGGGGCGATCGGGCGTGCGTTCGACGCGCGCGAGAAGGCCGTGCAGGCCCAGGAGGTCGCGATGGGGGCGCTCAACATCCCGTCGGCGGCGGACATCGAACGCCTGACTCGGCGCCTGCGCTCGGTCTCGCTGCGCCTGGAGGGCATCGAGGATGGTGTCGAGCGCCTGGACCGCGCGCTGTCTCCAGCCAGCGTCGACCGCTCTGAGATCGCGCAGCGTCTGTCGGCGATCGAGGACCAACTGCAGCAGGTGACCGACAGGCTCGATCGGGCGGCCAAGCCGCAGGCCGGCGCCAAGCCCGCCAAAGCGAAAACGCCCGGCGCGAAAGCCAAAACGACGTCCGCGAAAGCCAAAGCGCCGGCCGCGAAAGCAAGAACGCGCAAAGCGAGCGCGAGCACCGGCCGCGCGAAACCGGCGAAAGCCTGAGCGATCAGCTCGACAGCGCAGCGATGGCCACCCGGCCCATCGCCTCGGCTGCGCTGAGCAGCGTGTCGTCGTCGATGCGCACACGAGCCCCGTGCGCGTCGAAGGTGTCTGAGACTGCGAGCATGCACGCGACCGGCACGGAGGCGGCGGCTCCGGTCGCGAACAGCGCCGCCGCCTCCATCTCCACGGCGATGGCGTCTTGGTGCGCGGTGCGCTCGTCGCCGCCATAGAACAGGTCGACGCTGACGACGGTGCCCCGCAACGCGGTTGGTGCATGGCGCTCGAGCGCCTCTGTCAGAGCGGCGTCGGCGCGCGCGCGCTCGCCTGCGCCGAGCGCGCGCGAAGTGCCGTCGGCGCAGATCGACTCGCGCGCGATCACCAGGTCTCCCAGCGCCAGACCGTCGACGAGCGCGCCGCAGGTACCGACGCGGATCGCGCGCCGCGCGCCCAGCGCGATCAACTCGGTGAGCACGATCGCCGCGGACGGGCCGCCCATGCCGGTGGACTGGATCGTCAGCGGCTCACCGTCGGGCGCCGTGCCCGTGTAGCCCCACAGCCCGCGGTGGTGGTTGAACATCCGTGGCTCGCCGAGCAGCGCCTGGGCGAGTGCGAGGGCGCGCCCGGGGTCGCCGGGCAGCAGCACGCGCTCTGCCAGCGGCGCGGTGGGGCGCATGTGAATGGGGGCGCTGTGCGTCAACGGCGGCGACTTTAGACTTTGGACGGGATGCCCGCCTACCTCCTGCCAGTCGCGTCGCGCTCCTGAGTGGCCGAGCCCGCGGATGATCCCGTCAGCGCGACAGGCGAGCTGACGCTCGCGCAGGTGGCCGCGCGCGCGGGCGTATCGCCGGCGACGGTCAAGCGCTGGGTCGCGGGGGGGCTGATCCCGGGCTATGCGGGGAGCTGGACGCCGGCGGCTGCGGCGTACGCGCGCGTGGTCGCGAGGCTGCGGGCACGCGGGCACACGCTCGCGCAGATCAAGCGCGCGGGCGAGAACGGCCAGCTGGCGGTCGGTCCGCTCGAGAACCTGCTCGCCAGTCCGGGGCCGCGCTACTCGTTGCGGGAGGCCGCGCGCCTGTCAGGGCTCGACGCGGAGCTGATCGAGCGTCTGCAGGCGGCGATGGGTCTGGGGGCGCTGCAGATGGAGGGGTTCTCCGAGGAAGACGTGCAGATCCTCAAATACGGCGCCGCGGTGCTCGATGCGGGCCTGCCGCTGCCGGCGTTTATGCAGCTGATGCGCGTGTACGGACAGGCGGTCGCCCAGATCGCCGACGCCGAGGTGCGCCTGATCCACCTGTACGTGCACGAGCCGCTGATGCGCTCGGGTGTGGCGAGCGTGGAGATCGCCGACGAGATGGAGGGCCTCGTGGGCGAGGTGCTGCCGTTCTCCTCGCCGTTTATGAACTACCTCCATGGCCGGCTGCTGGCGCAGTTCGTCGAGCAGGACATGATCGGCCACATGGAGGCCGACCTCGGCGAGGACGCGCTGGAGGAGGGTCGCCTGCGCGTTGCGATCGCGTTCGCCGACCTCGCTGGCTACGCGCGGCTGACGATCGAGCGCGGCGACGAGGCGGCGCTCGGCGCGGTCGAGCGCTTCGTGGCGGCGGTCGAACAGACGCTGCCGGTGGACGCACGGGTGATCAAGATGCTGGGCGACGAGGTGATGGTCGTGGGCTCGGACGCGGCGGCGCTCACCGGCTGGGCGGTCGAGCTGCGCGGGGGGATCGCCGCAGGGGACCCGCTGCCGCGGATCGGCATCCACTACGGCGAGGCGCTGTATCGCGACGGCGACTACTTCGGGCGCGACGTCAACCAGGCGGCGAGGGTGGTCGCGCGCGCGGGCGGCGGCGAGGTGCTGGTCACGCGCGCCGTCGTGGAGATGGCCGCTGAGGTGGACGGTCTCGAGTTCAGGCGGATCGGCGAGGTCAGGCTGAAGGGGTTCTCCGAGCCGACCGAGCTGTTCGCGGCGTCATCGCGGAAGGCGTAGGTGCGGCGATGATCTGCGAGGAGGTTCGCGAGGCGGTGCACGCCGGCGGCCTGTTCGCGCGAGACAGACCGCTCGTGGCGATGATCTCCGGCGGGCGTGATTCGACGTGCCTGCTCGACGTGGCGGTCGCGCTGCTCGGGTCGGGTTCGGTCAGCGCGCTGCACGTCAACTACGGATTGCGCGAGTCCTCCGACGCGGACGAGCGTCACTGCGCGACGCTGTGCGAGCAGCTCGGCGTGGAATTCGAGGTTGTGCGCATCGGGCGGTCTGCGCCGGCGTCCGGCAACCTGCAGGCGTGGGCGCGCGATGTGCGCTACGCGGAGGCTGAGCGTGTGGCGCGCGAGCGCGACGCGTTGATCGCGACCGGGCACACATCGAGCGATCAGGTCGAGACGATCCTCTATCGCCTGGCCGCCTCGCCGGGACGGCGGGCGCTGCTGGGGATGGTCGCGAGCGAGGGGCGGCTGATCCGCCCGCTGCTCGGCATCACCCGCGAGCAGACCACCGCGTACTGCGTGGCACGGGGGCTCGAGTGGCGCGAGGACGAGAGCAACGACGACGAGCGCTTCGCGCGTGCGCGCGTGCGCGGAGGACTCCTATCGGCGCTGCGCGCGGTGCACCCAGCGGCGGAGGCGAGCGTGCTGAGGACAGCGGCGCTGCTGCGCGAGGAGACTGAGCTGCTCGACGGTCTCGTCAGCGACGAGCTAGCCGGGCGCTCGAGCATCGCGCTCGCGCGCCTGCAGGAGCTGCCCGCCGCGCTCGCTCGCCTGGTGGTCGTGCGCCTCGCCGAGGACGCCACCGGAACCTATGTGCCGCAGGCGGGTGCGCGCGTGCACGAGATTCTCGCGCTTGGGCGCCGCGGCGGCCGAGCTGAGCTGCACGTAGGTGGTCAGGCGAGTGCGGTGATCGACAAAGGCGTGCTGCGGATGGTCAAGCTAGCGCCGCGAACGATCGCATCCCCACCCGCCGGCTTCCCGTCCACCCTCGGAGGGCAGCCGCCGGACGGCGACTAGACTCCCTGGCGTGGCCATCACCGCGAGCCTGCCCAGCGAGCCCGGCCTGGGGGATGTGCTCGTCAGCGCCGAGGACTTGCAGCGCCGCGTGGTTGAGCTGGGCGAGCAGATCTCGAGCGACTATCGAGCCGGCGCATCCCAGCCGCTGCTGCTGATCGGCGTGCTCAAGGGCGCGGTGTTCTTCCTGTCGGACTTGATGCGCTATATCGACATCCCCGTCGAGATCGACTTCATGGCGGTCGCCTCCTACGGCTCGGCCACCGACTCCTCGGGGGTCGTGCGGATACTCAAGGATCTCGACGCCGCGATCGAAGGCCGCGACGTGCTGATCGTCGAGGACATCGTCGACTCGGGCCTGACGCTGCAGTACCTGCTGCGCAACCTCGGCTCGCGCAACCCGCGCACGCTCGAGGTGTGCGCGCTGCTGACCAAGCCGGAACGGCGCAAGGTCGATCTGCCCACGCGCTACGTCGGCTTCGAGATTCCAGACCGCTTCGTCGTGGGCTACGGGCTCGACTACGCCGAGCGCTATCGCAACCTGCCGTTCGTCGCCGCGCTGGAGCGCTAGAGCGAGACGTGCTCCGGCGTCTGGCGCAGGGCGCTCGCCACGGGTGGGCGGGCTCCCCAACCGCCGGAAAGTCGAACACTGCATGGTACGCTAGGGCACTGGTGGCCACGACTTCAGACGGTGCCCAGACCCTCAGGAACCAGCCATGAGCCGTTTCTTCAAGAGCGCCGCATTCCCAATCCTCATCGTCGTGGTGCTGGCGTTCCTCGCGGTCAAACTCGTCAACCCGAGCAGCAAAGGGCCCTCGCACAGCTACCAGGCGCTGGTCGCCAAGGAACTCCCCAAACACGAAGTCGAAGCGGTCCAGTTCAAGAACAAGGGCAAAGCGCTCGAAGTCAAGGTCAACGCCAAAGGCCACAAGGAAACCTACGAAATCGGTTTCATCGAACAGGCGGCGCCGGAACTGATCAAAGAACTCAAGGCCGACAGCGTGCCGTTCAACGTCGAATCGGAAAAGAGCAGCGCGCTGCTGGGGCTGCTCACGTACATCCTCCCGTTCGCGCTGTTCCTCGGCTTCTGGATCTTCCTGATGAACCAGGTCCAGGGCGGCGGCTCCAAAGTGATGTCGTTCGGCAAGTCGCGCGCCAAGCGCATGTCCGCGGACTCGCCCAAGATCACCTTCCGCGACGTCGCCGGGGTCGACGAGGCCGTCGAGGAGTTGCACGAGATCAAGGAATTCCTCGAGAACCCCAAGAAGTTCCAGGCGCTCGGCGCGCGCATCCCCACGGGCGTGCTGCTGTACGGGCCGCCCGGCACCGGCAAGACGCTGCTCGCGCGCGCGGTCGCCGGCGAGGCGGGCGTGCCGTTCTTCTCGATCTCCGGCTCTGACTTCGTCGAGATGTTCGTCGGCGTCGGCGCCTCGCGCGTCAGGGACCTGTTCGAGCAGGCCAAGCAGAACAGCCCGTGCATCATCTTCATGGACGAGATCGACGCCGTCGGCCGCCACCGCGGCGCCGGCCTCGGCGGCGGTCACGACGAGCGCGAGCAGACGCTCAACCAGCTGCTCGTCGAGATGGACGGCTTCGAGGCGAAGGACAACATCATCATGATCGCGGCCACCAACCGGCCCGACATCCTCGACCCCGCGCTGCTGCGCCCAGGCCGCTTCGACCGCCAGATCGCCGTCGACCGCCCCGATCGCAAGGGCCGCGCGAAGATCCTCGAGGTGCACACGCGCGGCAAGCCGCTCGCCAAGATCATCGACATCGACGCGCTGGCCGGGCAGACACCCGGCTTCACAGGCGCCGACCTCTCCAACCTGATCAACGAGGCGGCGCTGCTGTCCGCCCGCACGGGCAAGCGCGAGATCGGCCAGGAAGAGCTCGAGGAGGGGATCATGCGCGTGATCGCCGGCCCCGAGAAGAAGACGCGCGTGATGAGCGAGAAAGAGCGCCTGATCACGGCCTTCCACGAGATGGGCCACGCGCTCGTCGGCCACTTCCTCGAGCACTCCGACCCGGTGCACAAGATCTCGGTCATCTCCCGCGGCCAGGCGCTCGGCTACACGATCTCGATGCCCCAGGAGGACCGCTTCCTCACAACTCGCGCGGAGCTCGAGGACACGATGGCGATGACGCTCGGCGGGCGCGCGGCCGAGGAGCTGGTGTTCGGCGAGATCACCACCGGCGCCTCCAACGACATCGAGAAGGTCACCGCGACGGCGAAGCAGATGGTGATGCGCTTCGGCATGAGTGAGAAGCTCGGCCCGCGCGTGTTCGGCCACGATCACGGCCAGCCGTTCCTCGGCCGCGAGTTCTCGACCGAGCCCGACTACTCCGACGAGATCGCCCGCGAGATCGACGACGAGGTGCGCCGCATCATCGAGGCCGCGCATACCCGCGCCCGCACGATCCTCAACGAGCACCAGCACGACCTCAACAACATCTCCGAGATCCTCGTCAAGCGCGAGACGATCGAGAAGGAGGAGTTCCTTGCGCTGCTGGCCGGCAAGAGCGAAGACGAGGTGTTCGGCGTCGAGGAGGAGACCAAGCCCCAGCTTCCCGCGCCGCCGGCCCCCGTCGACCGCACCGAGCGCGAAGCACCACGCGCGCTCCCACGTCCCGGTCTCGCTGGTGGCACGGCGGAGATCCGAGCCAGCGACAAAGAGCGCCCCGAGCCTGCCTAGAGCCGGCGGGGCGGAGCCGCGCCGCGCCGCGTGCCATGTGGGCGCAGCAGCCGCGAACACGTTTCGACGCGGAGCTCGTTCGCCAGTTACAGCAAGAAAAGTCTGTATAACGATGGTTGCACAGCTTTTTAGTTGAGGATGGTTGTGGCGGGGGGACTCTCATACCGCCTGATGGGGATCGTCAACGTCACCCCTGACTCCTTCTCGGACGGCGGCGCGTTCCTCAGCGCCGAGGCCGCGATCTGCCATGCCCGGCGCTTGGCGCAGGAGGGGGCGGACATCCTCGATGTCGGGGGCGAGTCCACTCGGCCGGGCGCCGAGCCGGTGCCGGCGGACGAGGAGTTGCGGCGCGTGCTGCCGGTGCTCGAAGGGATTGCAGCCGATTGGCTCGCCGGTGACTCGCGCGCGCAGCCGGCCCAGCCGATCGTCTCGATCGACACGTCCAAGGCGTCTGTGGCGCGCGCGGCGATCGCCGCGGGGGCGAGCATCGTCAACGACGTCAGCGCGTTGCGCGCCGACCCCGCGATGGTCGAGGTGGTGGTCGACAGTGGCGTGGAGTGCTGCCTGATGCACATGCTCGGCGAGCCGCGCACGATGCAGCGGGAACCGCACTACAAGGACGTGGTCGACGACGTGAAGGCGTTCCTCGAGGAGCGCCTGAGCTTCGCGGTCGGCTCGGGCGTGCGCGAGGAGCGCATCATGCTCGATCCGGGCATCGGCTTCGGCAAGACGCTCGAGCACAACCTCGAGCTGCTTGGCCGACTGGAAGAGCTGACGACGCTCGGGCGGCCGCTCGTCGTGGGTACCTCGCGCAAGGGCTTCCTCGGCAGGATCATCGCCGACGCCGACGCCGACGCCGACGCGGACGCGGCCGGCGAGGCCGAGCCGGTGGGCACCGCGCGGCGCCTGCCGGGGACGATCGCCACGAACGTGCTCGCGCTCGAGCGCGGAGCGAGCGTGTTTCGCGTGCACGACGTCGCGCCCGTGCGCGATGCGCTGGCCGTGGCGGCTGCTACGTTGGACACGCGATGGACGGCGAGGGGGACGACGACGCAGACGAGCTAGACGACGACGGCGACCTCGACGAGGATCACGAGGAGACAGCCGAGTCGGTAACGATCGAGATCACCGGCCTGTCGCTGTACACACACCACGGCGTGAGCGAGGCCGAGCGCGAGGTTGGCCAGCGGCTGGTGCTGGACCTGCGCCTCGACGTCGGCGAAACCGACGCCACCGTCACCGACTCGATCGAGGACACCGTCGACTACGCCGAGGTCTGCCAGCTCGTCGCGTTGATCGCACAGCAGCGCTCGCACAAGACGCTCGAGCGCCTGTGCAGCACGATCGCAGACCGCCTGCTCGCCGACTACGAGCTCGAGGGCGTGTGGGTGAAGGCCGCCAAGCCTGAGCCTCCGATAGCGCTCAGCGTCGACGAGGTCTCGGTCGAGGTCTGGCGCGAAGCGGAGGGCTGATGAGCGCGGCGGCAGCCTTTCGGCGCGCGGTCGAGCGCCAGGACATCGACGCGGCGCGCGAGTTGCTTGCCGAGGACATCGTCTTCCACAGCCCCGTCACCTTCCATCCGTTCCTAGGTCGCGACACCGTAATGGAGCTGCTCGCGCTGGTGGCGCAGACGTTCGAGGACTTCCGCTACACCGACGAGCTCGAGTGCGACGGCGCCCACGCGCTGATCTTCAAGGCGAGCGTCGCGGGCAAGGAGCTCGAGGGGATCGACCTGCTGCGCTTCGACGAGCAGGGCCTGATCGCCGACTTCACCGTGATGCTGCGCCCGCTCTCCGGTCTGATCCCGTTCGCGCAGATCATGGGCGAGAAGACCGCCGCCGCGGGCGTGCAGACGACGCGCGGCTGACACGCGCGCCGAGCGCTCACGCTGGCCGGTAGCGTGCGGCACATGACAACGACCGCGCAACGCGTCGGGCTGCTCGGGCTCGGCTGCAACGTCGGCGAGCGCCGCGCGCAGCTGCAGGCCGCGGTCAACGCGCTTCCAGACGCGGGCGTGACGGTGCTCGCGTGCTCCTCGACCTACGACACCGATCCCGTCGGCGAGGTGACCGACCAGCCGGCCTTCCTCAACGCATGCGTGCGCGTGCAGACCGCGCTCGAGCCGCTGGCGCTGCTCGACGCAGCCAAGCGCCTGGAGCGGGAGCTGGGGCGTGGCGAGCAGGCCGTCCGGCATGGCCCGCGCACGATCGACATCGACATCCTGCTGCTCGGCGAGCTGCAGCTCGTTCACGAGCGCATGACGCTGCCGCACGCGCAGCTGTTGACCCGTCGCTTCGTGTTGATCCCCGCGCTCGAGCTGGACTTCGAGCAGCGCACGCCGGACGGCAGGCGCCTCGCCGACGAGCTCGCCGCGCTGGCGCTGGAGGAGGGCGTACGCTGGGCCGGTCCGCCGTTGGAGCTGCCGCTGGCGTGACGCCGGCCGGGGTCGGCCTCGCGCTCAGCGGCGACGCCGTGACGGAAGTTCGCGGCGGCAGCTCAGGCCGGGCTCGCGCCGACGCCGTGCCAGCTGGCCAGCGATAGCAGCGTCGCGCCGCTCACCCCTCGCCCGGTCACGACGCACAGACGCCCCTTGCGCTGCCAGGTCACGACGTTCGCGCCGTCTTCGACCGTCAGTCGGTACGGCGTGCCGGCGAGCGTACTCACGGCGCCGCCGCCAACGTGCGGCGCAGGCGTGCCCGCGACGATCGCGTAGCCGATCCACTGACCGTGGCTGCCAGCGTAGAAGACGGTCGTCACAGCGCGTCCGTCCACCCGGTCGGTGCGCTCGCCCGTCGAGCGCCAGCCGAAGCGGTCATCCCAGTACGGGAACGCCACGCCTTCGACGTCCGCCGCCAGTAGTGCACCGTTGCGCGGGCTTCGCGCCGGCGCCGGCAGCGTCGCGGCGCGCTGCGTCAGCGCGACCGCCGTGTGCAACGTCAGCGTGGAACCGCTGCCGCCGCCGGAAACAGCCAGCACGAGCGCCACCGCTACCGCCGCGGCCGTTAGCGCGCGCGCGAGCCCCAGGCGGAACGTCGGCGCCACGCGCCGGCGCGCGGGCACCCGCTCGGCGACCATCGCCTCGATCCGGCGGTGCAGCTGCTCCGGGGCGCGCACGTCGATCGAGCGCACGCGCTCGATGATCTCCGATTCTGTCTGTGATGGCTTGTCGGTCATGGTTCTCCCGCACTGAACAGGACCCCGCTGGAGCCCATATCTTCCCGTCTGGTCTGCGCAACGCGCTCGGGCGGGTCAGGGGTGAGCCGCCCGGCGACCTGCTTGCGGGCCCGGAACAGCCGCGTCGTCAGCGTCGCCTCGCGCACGCGCAGCGCGCGCGAGGCTTCCTTGTAGGAGAGGCCGAGCACATCCACAGCGACGAGCGCCAAGCGGAAGCTCTCCGGCAGCTCGGCGATCGTCGCGTAGAGCTCCTGAACCTCGTACGCCTGCTCAGGTCGGTTCGTGGGCCTGGGGTCTGCCGCGACCACGTCCTCGATCACCGCTCCCTTCACCGGCCGTCGTGAAGCCGTGCGTAGGCTAGTCAGGAACGTGTTGCGCAGCACGCGCATCAGGTAGTACAGCTCGTCGTCGCCCTGCAGCACGCGCGGGCGCGAGAGCACTCGAGCGAACGTCTCCTGGACGAGGTCCTCCGCGTCCTCGCGCGAGCCGCACAACGCCCACGCGGCGCGATACAGGCGGTCCACGTGCTTGGTCAGGGATTGTGGATCGAGGGTGCGCATCGGATCGGCGGCGCGTCGCAATCGCGCGGCGCTGTGCACATCCGCCACGGCGACTGTAGCGCCGGCGAGTGCTCCGTGGGCGAACGGGAAGGAATCTCAGCGCGCGGGCGTCTCTACGGGATAACGAGCTGGATGCCGCTGTGCCTCGCACGGCGCCCAGCGGTTGCCATATGGACGGACATCCAGCACGAGAAAGGTGAGTTCACGATGAGGCCGCGCACGCTTTTGCTTTTTGCCCTCGCTGCGCTGCTGGGAGCGGCGGTGGCCGTGCCGCCCGCGCTCGCTGCCAGCCAGTCCGAAGCGAAACTCGAAGTCAACGAGAACTGCGTTGAGGCCAACTGGCCATGCTGGGCACTCCCTGGCTCGGGGGCGAACCCGGCACCCGCGAGCAAGGTCACGATCGCCGCCGGCGGCGAAGTCAAGTTCGCTGACAACGCGACCGCGGCGGCCGTTGTTTGGATGGGCTCTGCGCCGGCCTGCTCCGGTGTGCCTACGAGCGCCATGACCAAATGGGAAGGCACGTGCAAGTTCGAACAACCAGGGACCTACAAGTTCGAAAGCTCCACCCTCTTCAACGGCGGGCCATCCTTGAACTACACCAAATACGAAGTCGTGGTCGAAGGCACCGCCACCGGCACAACCCCTACCACCACAACCACAACGACGACACCGACGACCACAACAACGACCGTCCCCACGGCGCCGAGCGAAGCTAGCCACGGCTCGCCCTTGGAAGGAGGATCAAGGGCGCTCAAGCTCCCTGGTAGTCAGCGCGGAGCGACGGTGCACGGATCGATCAAGGTGTCGCAGGCCGGCGCCGGCGGGCGGCTGGAAGTCTCCCTGTTTGCAGCCGGCGCCTCGCTGGCCAAGGCGGGGCGCCCTGCGCAGGTGCGCGTCGGGCGGCTGGTGCGCTCGTCGCTACACGCGGGTAGCGTGTCCATCTCCGTGCCCCTGAACGCCAAGGGCAAGGCCGCGCTGCGCCGCCACCGGCGCCTGACGTTGACGGTGAAGATCACGCTCACACCCCTACACGGCGCGGCCGTGACGGTCACGCGCAGCGTGCTGCTGCGCGATTGAGGACCTACGCGCCGACGGGGGACGCCAACCACTCGGCCGGCAGCACTCCCGCGTCGATCTCGCCGACCATCGGCGGGAAGTAGCGGCTGAGCTGCGCGGCCGGATGGTCGGCGATCAGCGGCCGCACGTCCGCCACGCTCATCAGCAGGCGGATAGTGGCCCCGATCTGCAGGTCGGCCGCGTTCGGGCGCTCGCCGCCTAGCAGCCCCTCGGCGATCCAGCCGTCGATCCGTTCGAGCTGGCGCGGCAGCGTCGCCAGATCGGCCTGGGCGTTTCCGTCGCGTGCCTTGCTTTTGATGGACAGCACCCTCGCCGTCAGCGGCAGCGACGGGCGCAGCAGTGCCCTCGGCAGCGGCAGCTTCGCGTCTCCCACGTAGCTCTCCATCGCCGCCGGGCAGCGCACGAGGGCGGCCGGGAGGAGCCGTCGCGCTACTGCCTGGAAGACCTCGTCGCCCCAACGCTCGAGCTCGAGCACCCGCGCGTACGTCGGCTCGCCGGGCGCCGGTAGCAGCGGCGGCTCGGGCGCCAGCTCGTCGAGCCGGCGCATGATCGCGCGCGAACCGAGCACCCGCTCCGCTCCGATGCGCATGCCCGGTACGGTCCCGCCGCCGTAGCGCAGCGGACCGATCAGCAGCTGGCTCGTCGGCAGCACGTCGACGCGGTCGTACTCGATCGACTTCAGCGCCAGCGCAGCCTCGACCGCGGCGCATGGGTGCGATGCGGGCTGCACGTAGAGCTTGGGACGGGCCGCCGCCATGCTGGCGAGCATAATGCTCGCCAATGCTGCTCGCCGTCGACGTCGGTAACACCCAGACCCACTTCGGGACCTACGAAGGCGAGCGGCTGCTCGAGCACTGGCGCTTCGCCACCGTGCGCCAGTCCACCGCCGATGAGCTCGGCGCCGCGCTCAGCAGCCTGCTCGAGCTGCGCGGCTACCGCTTCGGCGACCTCGACTCCTCGATCGTCTCCTCCACCGTGCCCCAGCTCGAGCCCGAGTGGACCGCCATGGCGGAGCGCTACCTCGGCCACCAGATGCTCGCCGTCGGCCCCGGCACCAAGACCGGCATGGCGATCCGCTACGACAACCCGCGCGAGATCGGCGCCGACCGGCTCGTCAACGCCGTCGCCATCCGCGAGCGTTTCGGCGCGCTAGCCGTGTGTGTGGACTTCGGCACCGCGACCACCTTCGACGTCGTCTCGCGCGAGGGTGATTACGTCGGCGGCGCGCTCATGACCGGCATCGAGATATCGCTCGAAGCGCTCTCCGAGCGCGGCGCGCGCCTGCCCAAGGTCGACCTCGCCCCGCCGCGCAGCGTGATTGGCAAGAACACCATCGACGCGATCCGCTCGGGGGTCGTGTTCGGCTACGCCGGCGCCATCGACGCGATCCTGCGCCGCCTGTACGACGAGCTCGGCGAGCGCACCAACGTGATCGCCACCGGCGGCCTCGCCCGGCTGGTCGTCCCCTACACCGAGGAGATCGAGGAGGTCGACGACCTCCTGACGCTCACCGGCCTGCGCCTGCTGCACGAACGCAACAGCTGATCGCCGCACGCGTCAGGCCACGCCACCGCCGGCGTCGCCGGGCGGTTCTCAGCCGTGGCGCTTGGGGTGTGGCTTCACGTACCTGACCGTGATCGTCTGCTTGTGCGTCGTCGGCAGCTCGCCCGTATGTGTGAACGTGATCGACAACAGCACCCGCAGGTGCTTGCGGCGCTTGAGGATCGCCAGCGCTCGTTTGGTCGGCTTGAGCTGGATCTTGACCGTCCCCGAGGATGAGACCGTGTAGCTCGCGCGGCCGTACACGACCGTTTCGAGCTTGTGTCTGCGCGTGCGGTGGCCTTTGACGATCGACACCACCGTCTTACTCACGTCGAACGTTCCCAGCACCGCGAGCTTGCCGGCTCCAAGGCCCTTGAACGTCAATCCGAGCACGCCGCTCGCGTGGTCGGTGCTCGCGGGGAACGCGAACACGGTGGGCGAGATTGTGGTTTTGGGGACGCAACCCCCCGCCGGCTGGGGCACGCTCGCCTGTGGGTACTCGCTCGCACCCATGTCCACGATCGCCGGGGCCAGAGCAAAACCCGTGCCCAGGATGCACGTCCCCGCGAGTTGAACAGTCCTGACGAGCCTCGAAGATTGGACGCGCACGGAGCCGTAGTAGTCCGTCGTCAGACCCTGCACGAGCCCGTTCGAGCCTGCGTCGATCGTCGGGCTCGAGCTGGTCTCGTGCACGTCGAACGAGCTCGGGCTGCCGTTGTCGGCGAGCAGCGGGTTCGCGCAGATGTTGCCCGTGCCGGCGAATGGCGAGCTCGACGAGCCCGCGCACAGGTCGCTATAGCTCGCCGTCAGCGAGCCGCCCGCGCCGTTGAAGCCCGCCGTCTCGCTGCCGCCCACGTCGTTCGCCACGATCGAGTTGCCGAGCACCAGCTGATCTTCGGAGCCGCCGTCGATCCCCGCGACGCCGCCCGTCGGCACCGTGTTCTCGGTGACCGTCGAGTCGAGCAGCGTGAGGTGGTTGGAGAGGCTCGTCGACGGACCGCAACCGATGTAAATGCCCGCGCCGCCGAGGTCTTCGGCCAGGCCGGCGCCGATCGAGTTGCCGGCCACCACCGCGTTCTCGAGCGTGCTCTGGGTGGGCGTGTGCACGTTGCATTCGTTGTTGAGGATGCCGAGGCCGCCGCCCCAGCTCCAGTGAGCACCCGTGGTGCCGGGGATCGAGTTGCGCGAGAAGCGGTCGCCGACGCTCGTCAGGCTCATTCCGTCCAGCCACTCGCCGCCGCCGCCGTAGTTGGCCGGGCCGCCCGTCGCGAGCAGCCGGTTGGAGTCGAACACGTTGCCGGTCTGCACCAGCGGGATCGCGGCTTCGCTCGCGCCGTTGCCCTGGACCGTGAGCGCGCCGCCCGTGTACATTTCCGTTCCGCTGACTTCGAGCGTGTTCGATTCGAACACGTCGTCCTGCAGATAGCTCGTGGCCGTAGGGCACGTCTGTCCGAGCCACGCAGCACCGCCCGTGTTGCTGCCGCTGGTCACGAGCTTGTTGGCCCTGAACGTCGAGCCGGTGATCGTCAGCGCCAGCGACCCCGTTGCCGCGCAGCTCCCCGGAGAGATGTCCACGTACAGCGCGCCGCCCTGCCCGCCCTGGTCGGTGTTTTCGATGAAGCTGTCGCCGCTCAACGTCAGCCGTGCGGCGTCGATCGCCAGACCCGCCGCGCCGCCGGTCGTGGTGCTCCCGTGCTCGAACACGAGGTTGCTGATCGTCAGCTTGCCGACAGCTTCGTGTGAGATGTCCCTGAGCATCGGTTCGGTGACGCCTTTACCGTCGAAGCCTGATGTCGTGCCGGGTGCGCCTTCGAGCGTGAAGTTGGATTCCTTCGGGATCGTGACGCCGGTTTTCGTGCTGAGGTTCGCTGCTTCGCACAGGCCGTTCAGCTGCACCACGACGCCTTCGCCGTGGTGCGGTTCTTTCGCCGCCGCGGCGTTGATCTGCGTCTGCAGGTTCGTGCAGTTCGCCGCGAGCGTCTCCGCCGAGGCCGTCGCCGTGCTCAGTGCCAGAGCCGTCACGGCCACTACCAGCGCCGTAGTGCCGCACGCAGCTTTCGTTGCCGCCCCACCCCGTCCTGTTGCGCCGGCGCGCCGGCTCGCGTTCTTTATCACCAAGCCAGCCTACAGGCGCCGGAGGCGCCCTCTTAAACTCGATAATGCCCTCATGACCGAAACCCGGCGACTGGATGACAGCTGGTATCTCGGCTCGCTGCGCGTGCCCAACCGGGTGATGCTCGCGCCGCTCGCCGGCATCGGCAACTGGTTCGTGCGCCTGCAGGCCAAGCGCTACGGCGCCGGCATGGCGGTCTCCGAGATGGTCTCCTCGCACGCCATCCACCACCGCAACGACAAGACGTGCAACGAGATGTTGCGGATCGATCCGCGCGAGCGGGACCCCGGCGCGCCCGCTCCAGGTGGGCCCGTCTCGATCCAGCTGTTCGGCGAAGACCCCGCCGTGATGCGCGAGGCCGCCGCCGTCGTCGTCGCCTGCGGCGCCGACGCGATCGACATCAACATGGGCTGCCCCGTGCCCAAGGTGCGCAAGACCGGCGCCGGCGCCGCCCTGCTCGACGACCCCGACCTGGCCGTCGCGGTAGCGCGCGCGACCGTCGAAGGCGCCCGCGACGCCGCCGCTGGCCGCGACGCGGCCGGTGCGGGTGGGAGTGGGGCGGGCGGGATACCGGTGACCGTCAAGCTGCGCTCCGGGGTCAGACCAGGTGACGACAGCGGCTTCGAGCTCGCCCACCGGCTCGTCGCCGAGGCCGACGTCGCCGCGATCGGCTTTCACCCGCGCTCCGCCGCCGTGCACCACAAAGGCGCACCCGACTATCAGCTCGCCGCGCGCCTCGTCCAGTCGCTGCCAGCGCCCGTGATCCTCACCGGCGGCATGGACGACGCCGACAGCGTGCGCGAGGCCTTCGCCAGCACCGGCGCCGCCGCCGTCATGCTCGCCCGCGGCGCGCTCGGCAACCCGTGGCTGTTCGCCGAGCTGCTCCACGATCCCGACCACCAGCAGCGCGCGCCAGGGCCCACCCGTGAGCAGGTCCTCGCCGAGCTCCACTGGACGCTCGCGTGCGCCGTCGAGCATCTCGGCGAGCAGCGCGCCACGCGCTACCTGCGCAAGTTCTACCCGTGGTACATGCCGCGCCTGCAGCTCGACACGCGCGCCGCCAAGGAGCTGCAGGAATCGCTGCAGAGCGCGCCCACGCTCGCCGAGGTGCGCGAGCTGCTCGACGCCGCCTGCACGCCCGCCGCGCTCGCCGTATGAGCGCTCAATGTGCGCTCCGCGGGGCTCGCCACCGCGCCTGACCGGGCCCTTTCGGCCACGCTATACTGCTGCGCTCGCTGCTCCCTCCCCGTCCGGCTAAGCCCCCGCTTGCAGCGGGGTTTTGTGTGCCGGCCAGACCACCAACCGGAAGCGATTCACGCCCACTCATGCCGAAGGACGTCATCCTCACACCCGAAGGTCTGGAGAAGCTCAAGGACGAGCTCCAGCTGCTGTCCACCGAGAAGCGCCGCGAGGTCGCCGAGCGCATCAAGGAGGCGAGAGAATTCGGAGACATCTCCGAGAACTCCGAGTACGACGACGCCAAGAACGAGCAGGCGATGGTCGAGAGCCGCATCGCACAGCTGCAGGAGAAGCTGCGCATGGCGACCGTCATCCAGGCCAAGGACCTCTCAACCGACGTCGTGCAGGTCGGCTCGGTCGTGCACGTCAAGGACGAAAAGACCGGCAAGTCGGTCAAGTACACGATCGTCGGCTCCGCCGAGGCCAAGCCCAACGAGCACAAGCTCTCCAACGAGTCGCCCGTCGGCCGCGCTCTGATCGGGCACAAGCGCAACGACACCGTCGCCGTGAAGGTCCCGCGCGGTCCCGCGCGCAAGCTCAAGATCACCAAGATCGACGTCGGCCTCGAGTAGGCTCGCCGCGATGAGCGGATCCGAGCAGCGCCCCCAGTCCGATCGATCGGACCAGTCGGGCGAGCCCGGCAGGCACGGCATCGACGAGCTGATCGCCGAGCGCCGCGCCAAGGCCGAGCGCCTGCGCGCCTGCGACGACAGCGCCTTCCCTTACGCCTTCCCCGCCGTCGAGCCGATCGACTCGATCGTCGCCGCCTACGAGCACCTCGCTCCCGGCGAGGAAACCGACGAGCGCCACCGCGTCGCCGGTCGCATCGCCGCGCGCCGCGGCGCCGGCAAGGCCGCGTTCCTCGACCTCGTCGACCGCACCGGCAAGATCCAGCTGCATGCGCGCATCGACGTGCTCGGCGCCGAGCGCTTCGAGCTGCTCACGTCGCTCGATCTCGGCGACCTCATCGGCGTCGACGGCTTTGCGATGCGAAGCCGCCACGGCGAGGTGTCGCTTCGCATCGAGGAGTTCCAGATCCTCGGCAAGGCGCTGCGCCCGCCACCCGACAAGCACCACGGTCTCTCAGACGTCGAGACGCGCTACCGCCATCGCGAGCTCGACCTGATCGCAAGCGACGACGCGCGCCGGCTGTTCATCGACCGCGCGCGCATCATCACCGCAATACGCGGCTACCTCGATGCGCACGGCTTCGTCGAGGTCGAAACGCCCGTGCTGCAGCCGCTGTACGGAGGCGCGCTCGCGCGGCCGTTCACCACCCACCACAACGCGCTCGACCGCGACCTGTACCTGCGCATCGCCACCGAGCTGTACCTCAAGCGCCTGATCGTCGGCGGCCTCGAGCGCGTGTACGAGCTCGGCAAGGACTTCCGCAACGAGGGCCTCTCGCCCAAGCACAACCCCGAGTTCACCATGGTCGAGTTCTACGAGGCGTACGCCGACTACAACGACGTCGCCGCGCGGCTCGAAGCGCTCGCGCAGGCCGCCGCGGCCGCCGTCGGCTACTCCGGCGAGCTGGACTTCTCCTCGCCCTGGCTGCGTGTCAGCTTCTTCGACGCGATCGCGCAGCGGACAGGCATCGACCTCGCCGCGCACCGAGACGCACAGTCGCTGCGCGCCGCCATCGCCGAGCGGGGCCTCGCGATCGCGACCGACGAGCTCAGCTGGTCTCAGCTCGCCGATGCCCTGCTGTCCAAGTTCGTCGAGCCCCACCTCCAGCAGCCCACGTTCGTAATCGACTACCCCACCGAGATCTCGCCGCTCGCCCGCGCCCACCGTTCCAAGCCCGGCCTCGTCGAGCGCTGGGAGGCATTTGCCGGCGGCATCGAGATCGCCAACGCCTTCAGCGAGCTGATCGACCCCGACGTCCAGCGCGAACGCTTCGACGAGCAGAGACGGTTGGAGACACTCGGCGAAGAAGAGGTCCAGCCATACGACGAGGCATTCGTGCAGGCGCTCGAGCAAGGGATGCCGCCGACTGGCGGCGTCGGTCTGGGCATCGACCGGCTCGTCATGCTGCTCACCGGCCGCGAGTCGATCCGCGAGGTCGTGCTGTTCCCCGCCATGCGCGACTGACGCACGCCCGTCGATCAAGCCGCACCCCCGCGCTGCCGATGACCCCAATAGGGCCGGGTGGGCGGTTGGTAGACTGCTCCTCGGAGGCGTTACTTGGACCGCGACACGACGAAGCACCCTTGAGGCACCGTCCCAGGTAGGAAGGAATCACACCATGTTCGAGCGATTCACAGAACGGGCCCGACAGGTCGTCGTTCTCGCGCAAGAGGAGGCGCGAACGCTCAAGCACAACTACATCGGCACCGAGCACATCCTCCTTGGACTGCTGCGCGAGGAGGAGGGCTTGGCGGCGCGTGTGCTCGAGAGCCTGGACATCACCGTCGAGCGGGTACGCGCGCAGGTCGTTCGGATCGTCGGCTCCGGCGAGGAGGTCACCTCCGGCCAGATTCCGTTCACGCCGCGTGCCAAGAAGGTGCTCGAGCTCGCGCTCCGCGAGGCTCTCAGCCTGGGACACAACTACATCGGCACCGAGCACATCCTGCTCGGCCTCGTCCGCGAGAACGAGGGCGTCGCCGCTCGCATCCTGCTCGACTTCGACGCCGACTCCGAGAAGATCCGCAACGAGGTCATCCGCATGCTCTCCGGCCCAGGCGGCCGGCGCCAGAGCCAGTCCGGCGGCGCCGGTGCGGGCGCGGGCGCGGGGGCGGGGGAGGGCAAGAAGTCCTCCAAGCTGCTCGACCAGTTCGGGCGCAACCTGACCAAGCTCGCCGCCGAGGGCAAGCTCGACCCGTGCGTCGGACGCGAGACCGAGATCGAGCGGATCATGCAGATCCTCTCGCGGCGCACCAAGAACAACCCCGTGCTCGTGGGCGAGCCCGGCGTCGGCAAGACCGCCGTCGTCGAGGGCCTAGCGCAGCGGATCACCAGCTCCGAGGTGCCCGAGCTGCTCAAGAACAAGCAGATCTACACGCTCGACCTGGCCGCGCTCGTCGCCGGCTCCAAGTACCGGGGAGAGTTCGAGGAGCGCCTCAAGAAGGTGATGAAGGAGATCACCCAGCGCGGCGACATCATCCTGTTCATCGACGAGCTTCACAACCTCGTCGGCGCGGGCGCTGCCGAGGGCGCGATCGACGCCGCCTCGATCCTCAAGCCCGCGCTCGCGCGCGGCGAGCTACAGACGATCGGCGCGACCACGCTCGACGAGTACCGCAAGTACCTAGAGCGCGACTCCGCGCTGGAGCGCCGCTTCCAGAAGATCACCGTCGACGAGCCCACGATCGACCAGACCGTCGAAATCCTCACCGGCCTGCGCGATCGCTACGAGCAGCACCACAAGGTGCAGATCACCGACGAGGCGCTGCGCGCCGCCGGCGAACTCGCCAGCCGCTATATCTCCGACCGCTTCCTGCCCGACAAGGCCATCGACCTGATCGACGAGGCCGCCTCGCGCATGCGCATCAAGTCGATGACCTCGCCGCCCGCCAACCGCGAGCTCGAGGGCGAAGTCGAGTCCACGCGCCGCGAGAAGGAGGCCGCGATCGAGGCGCAGGAGTTCGAGAAGGCCGCCGCGCTGCGCGACAAGGAGCGCAAGCTCACCAACAAGAAACGCGAGCTCGAGCAGGCGTGGGAATCCGGCGAGACCGGCGAGCGCCCCTCGATCGGCGAGGAGGAGATCGCCGACATCGTCTCGATGTGGACCGGCATCCCCGTGTTCAAGCTGACCGAGGCCGAGACTCAGAAGCTGATGCGCATGGAGGACGAACTGCACAAGCGCGTCATCGGCCAGCACCCCGCCATCGAGGTCATCTCCAAGGCGATCCGCCGCTCGCGCGCCGGGCTCAAGGACCCCAAGCGCCCCACCGGCTCGTTCATCTTCCTCGGCCCCTCCGGTGTCGGCAAGACCGAGCTCGCGCGCACGCTCGCCGAGTTCCTGTTCGGCGACGACGAAGCGCTGATCAGGATCGACATGTCCGAGTACATGGAGAAGCACGCCGTCTCGCGCCTCGTAGGCTCGCCCCCGGGCTACATCGGCTACGACGAGGGCGGCCAGCTGACCGAGGCGATCAGGCGCAAGCCCTACAGCGTGCTGCTGCTCGACGAGATCGAGAAGGCGCACCCCGACGTCTTCAACATCCTGCTGCAGATCCTCGAGGACGGCCGGCTCACCGACGCCCAGGGTCGCACCGTGGACTTCCGCCACGCGATCGTGATCATGACCTCCAACATCGGCGCCGCCGAGATCGCGCGCAACACGCCGCTCGGGTTCGCCGTCTCCGACGACGAGACTGGCATCACCTACGACGACATGAAGAACCGCATCATGGGCGAGCTCAAGAAGGTCTTCCGCCCCGAGTTCCTCAACCGCATCGACGACGTGATCGTCTTCCACAAGCTGCAGAAGGAGGAGATCAAGCAGATCGTCGAGCTGCTGCTGCTGCGCATCCGCGAGTCGATGGCCGAACGCGAGCTGCAGCTAGAGCTCACCGAGCCCGCCAAGGACCTGCTCGTCGACAAGGGCTGGGACCCCGCCATGGGCGCACGGCCGCTGCGCCGCGCGATTCAGCGCTACATCGAGGACCCGCTCGCCGACTTCGTGCTGCGCGAGCAGCTCACGCCCGGCGCGACCGTCGTCGTCGACCCCGCCGAGGGCGACCAGGAGGGCGAGGTACGCCTGTCGATCGTCCAGCCCAAGAAGCAGAAGACGCCGGTCGGCGTCGGTGCCGAAGGCGGTGTCGCCGATGAGATCGCCGAGGGCGACGCCCATGTCGGTGAGGGCGACGGACCGGAGATCGGCGCGCCCGACGAGCAGTAGGCGCTCGGGCCAGTTGAGCACCGAGCGGGTGGGTATCGATCAGATCGTGCTGTCACCGCTGAGCGCGGAGGACTGGCCAGGCGTGGCGCGCGTGTACGAGGCCGGGATCGCCGGCGGAAACGCCACCTTTGAGTCGCGCGCGCCCAGTTGGCAGCAATGGTCCGCCACACGTGGCGGATACCCCGCCGTCGTCGCCCGCGACGTGCGGGCTGACGTGGGCGCCGATGGGGACGAGGAGGCCGATGTGGCCTCCGACGGGGGCGCCGAGGGCGCGGTGTGCGGGTGGGCCGCACTCAGCCCGACCTCGACCCGCGCCGTCTACCGCGGCGTCGGCGAGGTCAGCGTGTACGTCGATCCGGCGTACGCTCGCCGCGGGATCGGACGTGCGCTGCTCGGCGCCCTGATCGCCGCGTCCGAGCACGACGCCTTCTGGACGCTGCGCGCCGGCATCTTCCCCGAGAACGCCGCCTCGATCGCGCTGCACGAGTCCTGCGGGTTCGAGCTCATCGGCGTCAGCCGACGGATAGGGCAAATGCCCGACGGGCGCTGGCGCGACGTCGTGCACTACGAGCGGCGGAGTCCCAGCGTCGGTCAGGACTGAGCCGGAAGGGGGCGTCCCCACCGACCCTTACGCTGGGGAGCAGATGGCGCGCAAGACCGTCCATAGCTGCTCAGAGTGCGGCTTCCAGTCAGCCCAGTGGCACGGTCAGTGCCCGGGTTGCGAGGCGTGGAACACGCTCGTCGAGGAAGCGCTGCCGACGAGCGGAGCGCAAGGCGCGCGCGCGGGGCGCGGGGCGCGCATCGCCGCCGTGCCCTCCGGTGGCGCAAAGGTCGTGCCGCTGCCGCTCGGTCAGGTCGGCGCGGCGCCCGTCAAGCGCATGTCTACCGGCATCGGCGAGCTCGATCGCGTGCTCGGCGGCGGACTGGTGCCCGGCTCGCTGGTGCTGCTCGGCGGGTCTCCCGGAATCGGCAAGTCGACGCTCACCAACATGGTGCTCGGCCACCTCCAGCAAGCCGGTCACAAGACGCTGTACGTCAGCGGCGAGGAGTCCGCCGAGCAGGTCAGGCTACGCGCGGAGCGGCTCGCACCCGGCGCGCTGCACGTCCCGATCCTCGCCGAGACAGACCTCGACACCGTGCTCGACACGCTCGCCGAGCACGCGCCGCAGGCGTGCGTGATCGACTCGGTGCAGACGCTGCGCGCCGCAGATCTGTCCGGCGCGTCCGGCTCGGTCGGACAGGTGCGCGAGGTGGCGGCGCGGATCATGGAGTTGGCCAAGGCTCGAGGCATCGCGGTGATCCTCGTCGGCCACGTCACCAAGGAGGGCGCGCTCGCCGGTCCGCGCGTGCTCGAGCATCTCGTCGATTGCGTGCTGCAGTTCGAGGGCGAGCGCGAGCGTCCTTACCGCGAGCTGCGCGCGCTGAAGAACCGCTTCGGCTCGACCAACGAGGCGGGCCTGTTCGAGATGCGCCAGGGCGGTCTCGTCGAGGTGCTCGATGCGTCGGCGCGGTTCGTCGCCGAGGCCACGCGCGCCCCCGGGAGCGTTGTGCTGGCGGCGATGGAGGGCTCGCGCCCGCTGCTCGTCGAGGTCCAGGCGCTCGTCGCCCCCTCTGAGCTCGAACAGCCACGCAGGGTCGTCTCCGGCCTCGACCGCAACCGGCTGGCGCTCGTGCTGGCGATCCTCGCCCGCCACGGCCATGTTCGCACCGGCGGCGCGGACGTGTTCGTGAACGTCGTCGGGGGAGTGCGCGTGGACGAGCCCGGCTGCGACCTCGCGGTGGCGCTGGCGGTCGCGAGCGCGAGCCGCGGCGTGCCCATCGCGGGAGCGCCGCGAGCGTGCTTCGGCGAGCTCGGCCTGACGGGCGAGCTGCGCTGGGTGGGCCACCCCGAGCGGCGCCTGGAGGAGGCCGGCAAGCACGGCCTGCAGGACGTGATCGCGCCGCCGGACAGCGGGCGCCCCGCGTGCGAGGTGACGACGCTGCGCGCCGCGCTGGCAGCCGCGCTGCCGGCGGGGCCATCCGGTGGTCGTCCTCGCACCGTGCCCGAGCCGACGGGGCCCGCGCTCGCGCGCGTGCAGGACCGCAGGCCATCCGCGCCTGAGCGCGCGCTGCGACCAGCCCCCGAGCCGGCCGCGCGCACGCTATGAGCGCTCACGCGGGCCGGTAAACCCCGCCGGCGCAGGCTACGGCGGGGTGTGTGCGCAGTGTACGAGCTGCTAAGAGATTGCTAATTGCCCTAGAATCGTAGGTCGTGGCTCCACGATCCGGCGAAGATCTAGACAATGAGGTACGACCGGATCCAGGGCTGATGAGGGCGTTGGAGATGATCGCGCCCGGTACCGCGTTGCGCGAGGGTATCGACAGCATCCTGCACGCGCGCACGGGTGGCCTGATCGTGATCGGGGAGCCCGAAGACCTCAGCTTCCTGAACTCGGGCGGTATCAAGCTCGACATCGACTACACCCCCGCGTTCCTTTACCAGATCGCGAAGATGGACGGCGCGATCATCCTCAACGCGAACGCCACCAAGATCACCATGGCGAACGTGCAGCTGATGCCCGACCCGACCATCCTCTCGCACGAGACTGGCACCAGGCATCGCACCGCCGAGCGCGTCTCCAAGCAGACAGACGCGCTCGTAATCGCGATCTCGCAGCGCCGCGAGGTCGTGTCGGTGTACGTGGACGGCATGAAGTACATCCTCGAGGACATCCCCGTGGTGCTCGCCAAGGCCAACCAGGCGCTCGCGACCCTCGATAAGTTCCGCACCCGCCTGGACCAGGTCTCCACACGCCTGACGGCGCTCGAGTTCGAGGGCGGCACGACGCTGCACGACGTGCTCACGGTGCTGCAGCGCTCCGAGCTGGTAACGCGCATGGCGGTCGAGATCGAGCGCTACATCGTCGAGCTCGGCAGCGAGGGTCGCCTGATCGAGATGCAGCTAGAGGAGACGATGGTCGGCGCCGCAGCCGAGAAGTCCGCGCTCGTGCGCGACTACCTCTCCAGCTACTCCGACGAGGCGTTCGCCGCGGCGCTCGAGGAGATCGGACGGCTCGCGCACCAGGACCTGCTCGACTTCGGGCGCCTGGCGGAGCTGCTCGGCTACGACCGCAAGCTCAACACACTCGACTACCCCGTCTCGCCGCGCGGCTACCGCGTGCTCGGGCGCATCCCGCGGCTGCCCAAGCTGGTCGTCGCGCAGATCGTGAGCGAGTTTGGCGGCCTGGACGAGCTGCTGGCCGCCACCGACGCGGATCTCGAGGCCGTCGAGGGCGTGGGCGAGATCCGCGCCAAGGACATTCGCGAGGGCCTGCGCAGGCTGCAGGAGCTGAACCTCGTCGATCGCTACCTACAGACTTGATTCAAGGGCGGCCCACTGGCCGCTCGCAACGAAGGAGGACATCATTCCCGCACAAGCAACCGAAGAAGCAGTACTGGACGAGGAGCTCGAGGTCACGCGCGAAGTCGAGTACATCGAGTTCGAGCTCGGAGACCATGTCGTCTATCCCCACCACGGAGCGGGGAAGGTGCTCAAGAAGGAGGAGATGGAGATCCTCGGCGAATGCCGCGAGTACCTCACCATCAAGATCCTGCACAACGACATGACCGTCCGCGTTCCCACCGAGAACGCAGCGCTCGCCGGCCTACGCAGGGTCATCGACGAGGAAACCGTCAAGAAGGTCCTCGACGTTCTGCGCGACGAAGTCTCGGAGATGCCCAAGAACTGGAACCGCCGGTTCAAGCACAACCGCGACAAGATCAAGACCGGCGACATCTACGAGCTGGCCGAGGTCGTGCGCAACCTCTCACTGCGCGAGAGCGAGAAGGGGCTCTCGACCGGTGAGAAGCAGATGTTCACGCGCACCAAGAAGATCCTCGCGTCTGAGCTGATGTACGCGCTCGACAAGGACGAGGAGGAGGCGGAGAGCTACCTCGACGAGCTGCTCGAAGACTCCGCCAACCACCAGATGGCGGCCGCAGGAGCCAAGTAGCGAGGCTTTCGCGCACGCGGCAGCACGATTGCCGCGTGCGCGAGCGCCCCACGCGATGACCGTCGCGCTGATAGTGGCCGCAGGCAGCGGCGAGCGCCTCGGGGCCGGACGGCCGAAGGCGCTCGTCGAGCTAGCCGGTCACCCTATGTACGAGTGGAGCGTCACCGCGCTGCGGGAAACCGATGGGATCGAGCGGATCGCGATCGCCATGCCTTTCGACTCCGACGAGGACGCTCACGACTTCCACATCGCGGCGCCTGGGGCCCCTGCGATCATCGCCGTCCGCGGCGGCGCCACGCGCTCGGAGTCGGTACGCCGGGCGCTCGACGCGGTCGGCCCTGGCGACCCCGTGCTCGTCCACGACGCCGCCCGGCCGCTGCTCACGCCGGAACTCGCACGCGAGGTGCTCGACGCGCTCGACGCGGACGCGAGCGCGGACGCGGCGATCGCCGCGATGCCCGTAACAGACACCGTCAAGCGCGTCGACAGCGCCGGCGCCGTGCACGAGACGCTCGACCGCGGCGAGCTGTGGGCGGTGCAGACGCCGCAGGTGTTCCGCCGCGCCGCTCTCGAGCGCGCCCTCGAAGTGCCTGCGCACGAGCTCGCGCGCGCGACCGACGACGCCTGGCTGATCGAGCGCGACGGCGGCAGGGTGATCGTCGTGCGCGCGAGCGATGAGAACCTCAAGGTGACCACCCCGCTGGACCTGTGCGTCGCAGAGCTGCTGCTGGCGGGACGGGCTGTGACCCTCGAGGAGCGGGAGTCGGCCGGCGGCGGGCGGGAGTCCTCCTGAATCCTGCTTGAATCGCAGCGGTCCACGTGCTCACCGACTACCACCTCCACCTTCGGCCCGACGGCAACGACGCCGACGTCGCCGACTACCACACGCAGGCGAACATTGAGCGCTATCGCGCAGCGGCCGAGGAACGCGGCATCGCCGAGCTGGGGGTCTCAGAACACATCTACCGCTTCGCGCAGGCGCTGAGCGTCTGGCGACACCCCTTCTGGGAGACCTACGCGCACGACGACATCGACGAGTACTGCGCGTTCGTGCGCGAGCACACAGACCTGCGGCTGGGCATCGAGGCCGACTTTGTCCCCGGCGCCGAGGACCGCATGGCCAACCTGCTGCAGGAGCGCGACTTCGACTACGTCGTCGGCTCCGTGCACTTCCTGCGCGATGGCGCCGTCGACATGGACGACTACAGCGTCTGGGACTCCGCCCGCGACCCCGAGGACGTCTGGCGCCGCTACTTCGACACGATCGCCGAGGCTGCGCGCAGCGGGCTGTTCGACATCGCTGCGCATCCTGACCTGGTGAAGTATTGGGGCTCGAGTGCATCCCGACGCACGCCCGAAGGCGATTTGCGCTGCTACTACGAGCCGGCGGTCGAAGCCATCGCCGAAGCGGGCATCGCCGTCGAGGTGTCCACCGCGGGGCTGAGAAAGCCCGCCGGCGAGCTCTACCCGTCAAGGGCGTTCCTGGAGATGTGCGTCGAAGCGGGCGTGCCGGTGGCGCTCTCCAGCGACGCCCACCGGCCCGAGGACGTCGGCGCCGACTACCAGCACGCGCTCGAGCTGCTCGACGCCGTGGGCGTGCGCGAGCTGTGCGTTTTCGAGCGGCGCGCGCGACGGCTCGTAGCGATCGGCGCGAGCGACTCGGATCGGTCGGCCGAGTCCAACGAAGCCGGGGCACGATGAGCTTCGCCGGGATCGGCTATGACTCCCACCGCCTGGCGCCTGGGCGCAGGCTGGTGATCGGCGGGATCGAGATCCCCCATGAGCTTGGCCTGGACGGGCACTCCGACGCCGACGTGCTCGCCCACGCCGTGATCGATGCGCTGCTAGGCGCAGCCGGGCTGGGCGACATCGGCGAGCACTTCCCCGACACCGACGAGCGCTGGCGCGACGCCGACTCGATGCAGCTGCTCGCGAGCGTCGTCACGAGCGTCCACGCGGCCGGGCTCGAGATCCTGAACGTCGATTGCACCGTCGTAATGGAGGCGCCCAAGCTCGCACCCCACAAGCACGCGATCCGCGCGCGGCTGGCGAACGCGCTCGGCCTCGAGCCTGGGCGTGTGAACGTCAAGGCGAGCACCGGCGAGGGGGTCGGATTCGTCGGCCGTGGCGAGGGCGTCGCGGCGTTGGCGGTGGCCGCATTGCGCGAGGGAGCGTGAGGTGTCCGAACAGCCGGACGGCGATGCGTTGCTCCCGACGCAGGCCGGGCCGGTTCCAGACCGGCTGACGATCTGGCCGGTGGACGATGGCCGGTATGGCCTGGACGCGACATTCCAGGGCGGCTCCGGCTACCAGCGAGCGCAACAGCACAGGGACGAGCTCGAACGCGAAGGCGTGCCGCACACGTTCCGCCAAGAGCTCGACGGCGCGTGGACACTGCGGTTCGGCCCCTTGCGGGCGGCGGACATCGCGCGTGCGCTGTCCGCGTTCGTGTACTAGCTCGACAGTCTCTGTGGCTGCTCGCGCCCGCTAGTAGGGTTGCGCGGCGATGCGCGAGATCGTTCTGCACGACACGCTCAGCGGGGAGCTCATGCCGCTGCGTCCACGCGACCCCGGCCGGGTGGGCATCTACGCATGCGGCCCGACCGTGTACAGCCGCATTCACATCGGCAACGCGCGTCCGTTCGTGGTGTTCAGCCTGCTCAAGCGCTTCCTCGAACACGAGGGATATGAGGTCGACCTGGTGGTGAACGTCACCGACGTCAACGACAAGATCTACGACGCGGCGCGTCGATCGAATCCCGCCCACCCGCGCCCGAGCGCGGAGCTCGCGGCGGAGATGACCGCGCACTATCGCGCCGACACCGACGCTCTGGGACTGGGCCGGCCAGACCACGAGCCGCTCGCGTCGGAGACGATCGGCCCGATCGTCGAGTACATCCAGACGCTGATCGAGCGCGGGCACGCCTACGCGGTCGACGGCGACGTTTACTTCCGCGTGCGCTCGGACCCCGGCTACGGCTCGCTCTCTCACCGCCAGCTCGAGAACATGGACCAGGGCGAAGACGCGGCATCCGATCCTCTGGTCGCTCGCAAGGAGGACCCGCTCGACTTCGCGCTGTGGAAGACGCACAAGCCGGGCGAGGACACGAGCTGGCTCGCGCCATGGGGTGTGGGGCGGCCTGGCTGGCACATCGAGTGCTCGGCGATGGCCGAGCAGCTCCTGGGCGTCGGCTTCGACATCCACGGCGGCGGCTCCGATCTGGTGTTCCCCCACCACGAGAACGAGGCGGCGCAGACGCGCGCGGCCCGTGGCGCGGAGCTGACAAAGCTGTGGATGCACAACGGCATGATCCAGTTCACCGGCGAGAAGATGGCCAAGTCGGTGGGCAACATCGCGCTGCTTCAAGAGGTGCTCGATGAATACGGCGCTGAGGCGGTCGTCATGTACCTGATCTCGGGCCACTACCGCCAGCCGCTAGCGTTCTCGCGGGCAGCGCTCGAGCAGGCGCAGGCCAACGTCAATCGCGTTCGGGAGACCGGGCGGCGGCTTGGCCCAGGGCCGACCGAGTCGCGCGACCGCGAGCACTTGCGCTCGTTCCACGATGCGTTCTTCGACGCTCTCGCGGGTGACTTCAACAGCCCACTCGCGCTCGCCAGCCTGTGGGAGTGGATCAAGGCCGCCGGTCATCTCGGCGCGAAGGGCGACGAGGAGCTTCGGGAGATGATCACCGTGCTTGGCCTCGAGGCGCTGCTCGCGCCTGACGAGACGGCACCGTCGGATGTCCGCGAGCTGGCCGAACAGCGCGAGCGGGCACGCAGCGAGCGCGACTTCGCCGCGGCCGACCGGCTGCGCGATCAGATCGCGGCACTCGGCTGGGAGGTCCGCGACGCGCCGGGCGGCTTCGAGCTGCTGCCGCTGTGATCGTCTACGGCCGCAACCCCGTAAGGGAGGCGCTGCGCGGGCGCCGTGCGGCCAGCGTGCGCGACGTATGGGCTACGGCCGGCGCCTCGCGCGAGCCGTGGCTAGCCGGTGTGCCGGTCCGGACGGTGGCCGCGGAGGAGATCGAGCGCCGCTGCGGCTCAGACGCCCACCAGGGCCTGTGCGTCGACGCGGGGCCCTATCACTACGCCAGTGTCGACACGCTGCTCTCCGGCGAGCAGCCACTCGTGGTGGCGCTCGACCAGGTCCAGGACCCGCAGAACCTCGGTTCGATTTGCCGCACCGCCGAGTGCGCCGGAGCCTCAGGCGTCGTGATCCCGGAGCGTCGCGCTGCCGAGGTGACCGCGGCGGTCTGCAAGGCCTCGGCCGGAGCCGTCGAGCACCTGTCAGTGGCGCGCGTGCGCAACCTTGCGGACTTCCTCGCGGACGCCCGCAAGGCCGGCTGTTGGTGCTACGGCGCCAGCGCTGGCAGTGGCAGCGGCAGCGGCGGTAGCGGTGGCGAGGGCGCGGCGGCGGGTGCGCCGGTGCCCTACGACGCGCCCGACTACAGCGGGTCGGGGGTCGTCCTCGTGCTGGGCAGCGAGGGCGCCGGCCTGCGTCCCCGGGTCAGCAAGGCGTGCGATCAGCTGATCGCGCTGCCGCTGCTGGGAAGGATCGAGTCGCTCGGCGTCAGCGCCGCTGCTGCTGCGCTTCTGTACGAGATCTTGCAGAGTCGTCGCGGGGGGCCTTGACAAGGTTCCATAACTGTGTAAGGCTGCGCCGACATAACGCTGAACCTAAGGTTGAGAAAGGCCAAGGTAAAGCGCAATTTCATAGCTTTGGCGCCAGGGGAGGAGTGCGCCATGGGCACGTTTTGGGGCCACCAAGGAGGTGGTCTCCGAAGAAAGGATTGCTCGTGGCACGAATCTCCCATAACTCTAACTCTGAACCTAAGGTCGAGGATGAATTCCTGATCGCCCTTGCGAAGCAGGGCGATCGCAACGCCTACGACCGCCTTGTCAGGCGCTACCACGGTTTCGTGCGCCTCAAGGCCTCCTCGTACTTCCTCGCCGGCGGCGACTCCGAAGACCTCATCCAAGAGGGCCTCGTTGGCCTGTACAAGGCGATTCGCGACTTCCGCACCGACCGCGAGTCGAGCTTCCGCAACTTCGCCGAGCTGTGCATCACCAGGCAGATCATCACCGCCGTCAAGACGGCCACGCGCAACAAGCACACCCCGCTGAACCAGTACGTGTCATTCTCATCGACGCCCGCCGGCGCCGGCGATGACGTGCCGACGCTCGACCAGATGCTGCCCGGTCCCACGGTGCAGGACCCGGTCAACCAGGTGATCTCCTCGGAGGAGCTGCGCTCGCTCGTGGGGTGCCTGTCGAGCGCGCTGTCCGAGCTCGAGAGCCGCGTGCTCTCGCTGTATCTGGACGGCTACTCCTACGAGCAGGTAGGCACGCGGCTGTCCTGCGACACCAAGACCGTCGACAACGCGCTGCAGCGGGTCAAGCGCAAGGTCGGCGCTCACCTGCAGTCGCGCGCCGTCGCCGCCTGAGACCGGCCGCGCCGGCGCTCGGCGAGGCTGGCCGCGAAGAGCTGCACCGGCGCCGCTGTGGCCGCCCCGTCAGGGACGGCCACAGGGCACTGGAGAGACGTCCCCCGGCTTTACAGCTGCCCTTCCGGAGGCTGGGTCGAGTTGCCCGGTGCCTCCGGGACGATCGTCGCGGGCGAGCTAGCCGGCGTCACCGGGATGGTGAACGTCTGGCTATCGGTCGTCCCGTTCAGCGGACCGCCAGGGATCTTGATCCGCACCACGTCCGTGCCCACCCCGTAGAAGGTGTGCACGATCGAGTACGTGCCGCCTGCGCTCACCGTCCCGACCTCGATCACGTGGAAGCCCAGCCCGCCCGCGTTCTCGCGCTCGAGGTAGATCACGTGACCGGTCTCGGCGGGCGTGACCGTGCCGGAGAACGTCAACGGCTGTCCGGCTTGGACAGTGGTGCTGGAGACGCCTGCGGTGAGGACGTATTTCACGGCCTCGTACAGCACCGCGGAGGACTTGCCCGCGCCTTGCACCCGGTAGTAGGTGTTGACGAGCGGCGCCTGAGCCGGGAACGTGTAGTCACCGGAGGAGTTGGTCTTGACTTCGCCCACAGGTGCATATCCGTTCTGCAGCGCGGAGCGCGCAAGCAGCCTCACGGGCGTGTTCGGCGCGCCGGCGAGGGCTCCGCTGATCGTCACCGTCTGTCCGTAGGAGATCGGATCGGCCGAGCTTTCGATCGTCAGTTCTTTGTTCTGGGCCTGAACGATCTCGTAGCTGAGGATGTTCGACGCGCTCGCGATGTTGCGTGCCCCGCCGCGCACGACCACGCGGAGGTTCGCGTCGCCAGGCACCACGAAGCGATGGCCGATCGAGAAGCTGCCGCCTTTGCCGACCACGCCGAGACCGATGCGATGCCATTCGTTGCCGTTGGCAGCGTTCTGGCGCTGCAGGATGAGCAGTGCGCCTTCGTCGGCCGGGCTCACGGTCCCTGTGAACGTCACGCGGTTCGCGCGGCCTGTCCGCAGCTCGTCTGGAACCACGCCTTCCGGCGGGCCTTTGACTTCGACTTGGGCGGCCACCTTGACGTTCTGATGACGGCTCTGAGCGTTTGCGGCAATCGCGTAGAAGTTGCTGTTGAGCGTCAACGGGCTGATGCTGATCTCGTAGAAGCCCTGCGAGTTCGACGTCGTCGTGCCGGCGACGCCATAGGGAGCGGGCGGGGATGCCTGGTAGAGCGTCACCGTTTGGCCGGCGTCTTCGTTGGCGTTGCGGCACTTGACGTATCCGAATGCCAGCGCCGTTTCGCCTGCGGTGATCCGGCGCGGGGCCACGTTCAGCGTGACGCGGCACCCGTTCCCGGGACCTGCATCCGCGCGGCGGTGTCTCCCAGCTGCCGTCGCGGCGGCGGCCGGGATGAGCGACGCGGCCGCAGCCACGACCACCACGGCCAATTTGCTTGATCGCATGTGTGCGTCCTCCTTGTAGTGCGGATCGTGTTGTACGGCCCTTTCCGTGCAAGGGCCTAAACCCCTGAACGCGGGATTTGATGCGGTCGCTCGCTCGTCGCAGGAAGGCGTGGCGTCTCGCCCGCTCCTGCCGGAAGGCGCCGCGGGCCTTTCTCCAGGCGGTTGAGTCGAGTAGACTGCTTGTGCTTTACGAACCAACGGACTGGGACGGTGGGGATGAAGGAGAGATGGCGTGCGGTCCGCCGCTTCGCGGCGGTGTCAGCGATGTGGTCGCTGGCCGCGACCTGGGGCCTGTCGGGCGGGGTCGCGGTCGCATCTGGCGCACCTATCAACGTCTCCTCGCCACGGATCTCCGGGACGGCGAACGACGGCCAGAAGCTCAAGGCCTTTACGGGCAGTTGGAGCGGGCAGAAGCCGATCGCCTACGCCTATCGGTGGACCCGCTGCGAAGCCTCCGGCGAAGAATGCGTGGAAATATCGTCGGCGAGCAAACGTGTCTACAAGGTCACGTCCGCTGACGTCGGTCACACCCTGCGCGTCCTGGTCACAGCAAGCGACGCGAGTGGCAGCACGCGCGCCTCGTCGAGTCCCACCAACGTGATCAACCCGGTTGCGCCCATGAGGAAAGGCGTCGCGAAGATCACCGGTGCGTCCGAGGATGGGCAGACAGTGACGGTCGCTACGGGCAACTGGAGAGGTACGCGACCGCTGTCGTTCAGCTATCAGTGGGAAGCATGTGACGCGATGGGAGCCTGCTCTGCGGTCGCGGCGGCAACAGGCTCCAGCTATCGGATCACGAGCCCCCAAATAGGCAGCAGGCTGCGGGCGGTCATCACCGCCACCGGCCCGGGCGGCACCGCCAGCGCAACGTCGCGGCGGACGAAGACCATCGGAGCTGGCCCGCCTGTCAACACCGGAGCGCCGGCAATCTCGGGAAGCCCGCACGAAGCTCAGACGCTCACAGCCAGCGTCGGCACCTGGGCCGGAACCGCGCCGTTTGCGTTCAGCTACCAATGGGAGCGTTGCGGCGTGCTCGGCGGCGGTTGCGAAGAAATCCCCGGGGCGACGAACTCCACGTACACCGCCGGTGCGTTGGATGTCACGAGCAAGCTCGCCGTCATCGTGACCGCGAGCAACGCCGAGGGTGCCGCAACCGCGAGCTCGCCAGAAACCAGCCCGATCCTCGGGCTCGCGCCGTCGAACACGCTGCCCCCGAGCATCTCGGGGTCGTTGCAGGACGGGCAGCTGTTGAGCGTCTCCGCGGGGGGCTGGTCGGGTACCGAACCGATCTCCTACAGCTATCAGTGGCAGCTGTGTGATGCGCTCGGCGAAGCCTGCGAAAGCCTCGCCGAAGCTACCGGCTCGAGCCTCGAGCTCGTCCCGTCCGACGTCGGCCGAACCGTGGACGCAGTCGTCACCGCCACCAACGCCGCCGGTTCCACCGCCGTCACGACCCCCGTGACTGCGACCGTCGCCGGCATCCTGCCAGTGAACACGGTGCTGTCGACCATCTCCGGGCTGCTCAAGGAAGGCGACCTGTTGAGTGTGGGGGCGGGGAGTTGGTCGGGGACGGGGCCGATCTCCTATAGCTATCAGTGGCAGTTGTGCGAAGCGTTGGGCAAATCGTGCAGCGACATCTCGGAAGCGACTGGTTCGAGCTTGAAATTGTCTTCGTTGGATATCGGCAAGACGCTCGATGTGGTCGTGAAGGCCACCAACGTCGCCGGATCGACGTCCGTGACCACTTCTCTAACTGGTCTGATCGAAGGACTGCTCCCGGTGAACAATGTGCTGCCGGGTGTCTCGGGCCTCCTCAAGGAAGGCCAGCTTTTGAGTGTCGGCACCGGGAGTTGGTCGGGTTCGGAACCGATTTCGTATAGCTATCAGTGGCAGTTGTGTGAAGCGTTGGGCAAATCGTGCAGCAACATTTCTGAAGCGACTGGTTCGGGCTTGAAATTGTCTTCGTTGGATATCGGCAAGACGCTCGATGTGGTCGTGAAGGCGACGAATGTCGCGGGGTCGACGTCGGTGACGACTTCGCTGACGGGACTGATTGAAGGTCTGCTGCCGGTGAACAGCGTGTTGCCGAGCATCACCGGCACGCTCCTGGAAGGGAAATCGCTGACGGCGAACGCCGGCACCTGGTCGGGGACTGGGCCGATCACCTACAGCTATCAGTGGCAGCTGTGCGGTCCGCTGGGGGAAGCCTGCAAAAACGTCTCCGAAGCGACAGCCTCGGTGCTGAGCCTAATTGCGCCGTACGTCGGCGACACCGTGGACGTGGTCGTGAAGGCGAGCAATGTGGCGGGCTCAACCACGACGACGAGTCCCGTTAGCTCGCCGATCCTTGGCATCGCGCCAGTGAACACTGCGCTGCCCGTGATCGCCGGGCTGCTCGAAATCGGCAAGGTGCTGAGCGTCAGCAACGGTAGCTGGTCGGGGACTACGCCGATGAGCTTCAAATACCAATGGCAGCTGTGCCTGCTCGGGACCTGCACGAACATCGGCGGAGCGACGGGCGCGACGCTGACGTTGCTCGGACTAGACGTCGGCAACACGATCGACGCGATCGTCACGGCGACGAACGTGACCGGTTCATCCTCGGCGACATCGAAACAGACCGAAAAGCTGCTCGGGATTCTGTGAGCGGCGCTTGCCGGCGCGACTCGCTCGTGGGAGTGGCGGTCAGCCGCGCTCACTCGCGCCCGCTGGCGGCGTCCACGAGTCGCGCGAGGGCGGAGGGACGCTGCGTCCGCTGCTCGACGCGGTCGGCGAGCCGGTAGAGGGAGTAGACCACGCGGATGGCGCTCCAGCGCAGTGGCTCGGGCGGCCAGCGGCCAGGGGCTCGACCAACCCACGGCAGCGTGGTGAGCGCGCTGGACTCGCCCAAGATGAGATCACGCAGCGTGCGGCCCGCGAGGTTCGCGGCTGCAACGCCCTCGCCCACATAGCCACCCGCCCACGCCAGCCCCGATTGAGGGTCGGCGTCGACCGACACGCACCAGTCGCGCGGCACGCCGAGGACCCCCGACCACGCGTGCTCGATCCTGACGTCGGCAGCGCCCGGGAACATTTCGCGGAGCTTCGCGCGCAGGCTCTCGATCGTGGCTACGGCGGTCGCGCCGCGCCCGTCGGTGCGCGAGCCGAAGCGATACGGCACGCCGCGGCCGCCGATGGCGATACGCCCGTCCTCGGTGCGCTGTAGGTACACGTACACGTGCGCGCCATCGTCTAGTACCTCGCGGCCATCCCAGCCGATCTGCTCCCATGCCTCCGCGGCGAGCGGCTCGGTGATGATCATCGAGCTGTTCATCGGGACGAGCGTGCGTCGAAGACCAGGCAGATCAGCGGTGTAGCCCTCGGTTGCCCGCACCACCCAGCTTGCACGTACACCGCCGGCGGGCGTGAGCGCCTCGTGCGGGCGGATCGCGTGCACCGGGGTGGACTCGTAGATGCGCACACCCAGCCGCTCGACCGTGTCCGCCAGGCCGGCGAGGAGCTTGGCCGGGTGAACGCGCGCGACGTGGGGAGAGAAGCTCGCGCCGAGCGCGCCGGCTACGCGCAGCCGCGAGTCGAGCTCGCCTCGCGTCAGCTCCCGCAGGTCCTGATCGTCGAGGCCCTGGGCGCGACTGTGTGCGACCGCTTCGCGCAAGCGTCGCAGCTGCGCGCCGTTGAGCGCGACCGTTAGGCGCCCGCCCTTGACGAAGCCGGCATCGATCTGGTGCTCGCGCAGGACTGCCGCGATCTCGTCGACCGTGTCGAACATCGTGCGTTGCAGCTCAACGAAGGAAGCGCCTAGCGTGCGCGTCCCACGCTCGTAGACACGCGCGGGACCTGAGAAGAACCCGGAGACCCAGCCGCCGTTGCGGCCTGAGGCGCCAAAGCCGGCGCGTTCGCGCTCGAGCACGACGATCTCGAGCGATGGCTGCGCGCGCTTTAGGTAGTAAGCCGTCCACAGGCCCGTGTAGCCGGCTCCCACGATCACTACGTCCGCGTGCGCCGGACCCGCGAGCGGCGGTCTCGGCGGCGGCTGGCCGCCGATCGAGCGCCACCAGTAGCCCAGCTCGCCCGTGCGCATCACGTTGAGACTATTGAGCCGAAGGGTATGATCGGCGTGGGTCTTTCCGGCCCGCAAAGTCAAGCCCCATGGGGATGGGGTGAACGGCGAGAGGAGGGAGCGTGCTATGGAGGCCGAACTCACGGGATCGATGACGCACGGACGTCCGGCCCTGGACGCTGCGACGATCGCCGAGGCGTTTCGCATCACCGCGGGCGAACGTGCCGGGGAGGTTGCGATCCGCACCCGCGGTGACGAGTTCACCATCACCTGGGGCGAGCTGCGCGAGCGCGTGGACGCCCTTGCTGGCGGACTCGCGAAGCTGGGCGTTGGGCGTGGCGACAGCGTCGCGCTGATGCTGAGCAACCGCCCCGAGTTTCACCTGTGCGACCTCGCGGCGATGATGCTCGGCGCCACGCCGTTCTCGATCTACAACACCTACACCCCGGAGCAGATCCAGTACGTCGCCGCCGACGCCGACGCGAAGGTCTTGATCTGCGAGCAGCAGTACCTGCCGCAGGTGCGCGAGGCGCGCAAGCAGCTTCCAGGCCTGGACTACGTGATCGTGGTGGACGGCGAGGCCCCACTCGGAACCCTCGCGCTTGCCGACGTCGAGGGCTCGAACCCGGGCTTCGACGTCGACGCGTCGATCGCGCAGATCAAGTCCACGGACGTGCTGACGCTGATCTACACCTCGGGTACGACCGGTCCGCCCAAGGGCGTGCAGCTGATCCATCGCAACCTGCTCGCGACGGTCGAAGGTATCGAGGACCTGATCGAGTTCCCGCGCGACGGCCGCGTGATCTCGTGGCTGCCGGCTGCCCACGTCGCAGAGCGCAACGCACACCACTATCTGCCGATCGTCTTCGGTCTGCAGATCACCTGCTGCGACGATCCCCGCGAAGTCCTCTCCTACCTGCCCGAAGTCCGCCCGAGCTGGTTCTTCGCGGTGCCGCGCATCTGGGAGAAGCTGAAGGCGGGGCTCGAGACGATGGTCGCCGGCCAGCCCGACGAGCGCCGGCAGGAGCTGCAGGCGGCGCTCGACGCGGCCATCCGCAAGGTGCGACTCGAGCAGGCGCAGGAACCCGTGCCGGACGAGCTCGCCGAGCAGGTGGCCAAGGCCGACGCGGAGATCTTCTCCGGGTTGCGCACGATGCTCGGGCTCGACCAGGTCGAGGCGATCAACGTCGGCGCCGCGCCGACGCCGATCGAGGTCCTGGAGTTCTTCCACGCGATAGGCCTGCCGCTAGCCGAGCTGTGGGGCATGAGCGAGACCTGCGGCGCAGGCAGCGTCAACCCTCCCGCGAAGATCAAGCTGGGGACCGTCGGGCCACCCGCCCATGGCGTCGAGATCAAGCTCGACTCCGACGGCGAGGTGCTGGTCAAGTCCGACGTCGTGATGCTCGGCTACCGCAACCTCCCGGAGAAGACCGCCGAGGCGTTCACCGAGGACGGCTGGCTGCGCACAGGCGACATCGGCGCGTTCGACGAGGACGGCTACCTGACGATCGTCGACCGCAAGAAGGAGCTGATCATCAGCGCGGCCGGCAAGAACATGTCGCCCGCGAACATCGAGGCGACCGTCAAGAGCGGCTCGCCGCTGATCGGCCAGGCGTGTTGCATCGGCGACCGTCGTCCCTACAACACCGCGCTGATCGTGCTCGACGCCGACTTCGCGCCCGCGTGGGCTGCCCAGCAAGGGATCGAGCAGACGTCGCTCGAGTCGCTTGCCGGGGACGAGCGGGTGCGCGCCGCAGTGCAGGAGGGCGTGGACGCGGCCAACGCCAAACTGGCGCGCGTCGAACAAGTCAAGAAGTTCGAGATCGTCGCCGGCGACTGGCTACCGGGCGGCGAGGAGCTGACGCCCACTATGAAGCTCAAGCGCAAGCCGATCGCCGAGAAGTACGCCAACGCGATCGAGACGATGTACTCGGGTTAGCCGCAACGGACGGGCGAAGGAGGACGGAGCGGCTGGCCCTTCTTCGCGCGCTCTCGTAAGCTGCTCTGCCGTGCTGGAGAACCGATCGATTCCGAGCGCAACCACGATCCCGGTGCTCATCTACCCCGATGTGCGCGCTGCGGTGAGCTGGCTGACTGAGGCCTTCGGCTTCGTCGAGCGCCTCCAGATCGGCGAGGACCATCGATCGCAGATGAACGTTGGGGAAGGCGGCGCCGTGATCATTGGCGACGTCCGCAACGACCGCGTACCGCCACGTCCCGGCGAAGTCACACACTCGGTGCTCGTACGCGTGGAGGATGCGAGGGCGCACTGCGAGCACGCGCAAGCCCACGGAGCAAAGATCCTCGAGGAGCCCACCGACCACATGTACGGCGAGCGCCAGTACAACGCCGAGGACCCCTGGGGGCATCAGTGGACCTTCTCGCAGACGCTCGCCGATATCGACCCTCGGGACTGGGGCGGGATCCTCCACGGATGAGTAGCGCGGTTCTCATCGCGCGAGCAGCTCGCGCAGACTCGCCGCGAGCGCCGCGGGCTGGTCCTCGGGGATCAGCGTGTAGGAGTCTGTGATCTCGACAAGCGTGCCCTGCGGCAGCAGCTCGGCGAGCCTGCGACCGTGCTCGCGTGGCATCAGGCGATCTTCGCTAGCCCACGCGACCAGCGCGGGACGGTCGAACGAGCGGAGCGCGTCGGCCGCGGCGAGCAGGTCGCGCCGGCCCTGCGCGGCGCTGCTCACGTACTTGCGCAGGTCGCGGCGAATCTCTCGCTGCTCCACAGCTGGCCCAAACCAACGATCCATGACATCGCGCGGGACCGGCCGCTTGCTCAACGGGCCGTATGTGACGGGCAGTCGGCGCAGGCGATCGAAGCGGAACGGCATCACCGCGGCCGTGATGGCGCCCGGTATGCGCGCGAGGTACGGCAGCAGCTGAGCGGCTCCTTTGGGGGGCACGTTGTCGAACGCCTCGCACGAGCACAGCGCGAGTCGCGCGATGCGCGCGTCGTGCCTGCCGCCGACGAGCAGCTGCGGGCCGCCCCAGTCGTTCATCGCGAGCGTCACCTCATGCAAGTCCAGTCGCTCGAGCACCTCGCCCAGGAGCTCCGCGACTCCCCGCATCGACAGGTCGGCGTCGGCGCGCATCGGGTGGCGGTGGCCGCCGAGCGGCAGCGTGGGCGCTACACAGCGGAACTCGTGACGCAGCTCCGCGATCACGTGGCGCCAAAGCGAGCCGTCCATCATCAGCCCGTGGACGAAGACCACCGCCGGCCCGCTCCCGCCGGTGTCCTCGTAGTCGATCGTTCCGCTCGAAAGCTCCACTTTGGGCATCAGGTACCTCTCGTGCCGCGCGGCTCGCAAAGGAGCCCATAGTAAGGTTGTTGGACGTCTCTACTGCTTGACAATCTGGTGTTCCCCAAGTAGGATCGACTCACCAGCCCTTCCTCGCGCAACACGAAAGGACCCCCTTGGAACAGACAGGTTCGCAGGCCCCCGCATCGTCAACCGAGGGCACGCACGATTCAACGATGTGGACGACGCTGTTGCACGCGGGTCTTGCCGGCTCGTTCATGAACTTCCCACACGTTCCGCCCGACGCCGCATTGCTACGTGAGGCCAAGGCCGGCGCGGCGGTTTACGGGATTCCCTGGGATTCGACCTCGATCAGCAGGACCGGCGCGAACTACGGGCCGCGCGGCATGCGCGAGATCTCCTGTCAGTTCTTGAGCTACAACGCCGATCTGGACTTTGACGTTGTCGAGGCGCTCTCGCCTGTTGACTGTGGCGACACTCCTGTGATTCCGGCGAACGCCGAGAGTACGTTCGCGCAGGCGCAGCAGGACATCAAGCAGATTCTGGCCGCGGGCGCGCTGCCCGTCACACTCGGAGGTGATCACTCGATCACGATCCCAGCCGTTCGGGCTGTCGCGGAAACTTTCAAGCGCCCCAGCTTGATCCTCATCGACACGCACTTTGACACCGCCGTGGACATGGCTGGCGAGACGCTGAACCACTGCTGTCCGGTGAGCCGTGCCGTCGATGCCGGATTCCCGCCCGAGAACATCGTGCTGATCGGGATCAACGGCTGGCAGAATCCGCGGCCTGAGATGATGTACTGCCGCGAGCGCGGGATCACCGTTATCACGCTTCGCGAGCTGTGGCGGCAGGGGATCCAGCCGGCCATCGAGCGAGCGCTTGCGGTCGCGACTGACGGCACCGACGGCATCTACCTGTCAGTCGACATCGACGTGCTCGATACGGCGTACGCCCCGGGCACCTGCACTCCGACACCGGCCGGATTGACGTCGCGAGAGCTAGTCGAACTCGTCGAGGGCATCAGCTCCAACGGCCTACTTGGGGTCGACGTGGTCGAGGTGGCGCCAAGCCTCGACGCCGAGTCCTCGACCGCGAAGATTGGAGCGCGCGTGGCCGTAGACGCGATGGCGTTTCACGCGGGCGCTCGCTACCCATGACGGGCGCAGCACTGGGCGCGGCGCAGCGCGCTGAGCAAAGGGCTGGAGTCACTCAGCGCGGCTATGATTCCGAACGTGGCCAACTGTCGAGCGCAAGACCCGACATAGGCTCGTGATGGGCGGCCCGGAGGGGGACGTGTTGGCTTCGGTAGGGAAACTGGAGCGCGCGAGCACGGCGGAGCAAACGTCCAACGGTATCCGGGAGGCGATCCTCGATGGCCGATTCCCACCTGGGACCGCGCTCACCGAGATCCCCCTTGCCCGTGCGTTCGACGTCTCGCGCAACACCATCCGGGAGGCCCTGCTGCTGCTGTCGCGAGATGGGATCGTGACGCTCCATCGCCACCGCGGTGCCGTGGTCAAGACGCTGGAGGCTCGTGACATCCGAGAATTGATGGATGCGCGACGCCTGATTGAGGCGAGCGCGATCGACACAGGCAATCCAAACGGTGACCCCGACCGTTTCGCGGCTGTCGAAACCGCGATATCTGCGCTGGAGGTCGCGGAGGCAGCGCGAGATTGGCAGGCAATCCCGCGGGCGGACGTCGGAGTTCACAGTGCGCTTGTGGCGCTGCTGGACAACTCCTTGCTCGAAGGGTTCTACTCGCAACTTGAAGCGGAGATGCTCCTCGCCGTAACGGTCTCGACGCGCTGGGACGATTCGCATGGCCAGCCCATCGCTGACGAGCATCGCCGGATATTTGAGCTCTTGCGGGACGGGCGGCGCGAAGAGAGCAAGAAGCTGCTGATGAGCCACCTGGCGGAGAGCGAGGAACATCTTCTCGAGACGCTGGGAGAGCAAGCGACAGAGGGCGAAGCATTGTAGGGCAATCGAGCAACTTGACAATTGGAGTGTCGGGCATTATTGTCCTCACGGTCACGACGATGAGGCGCCTGCGCAATGTCTTCTGCTCCAGAGCTCGATCCAGAGAAACTCCACTCCATGACCCCGCTCCTGGGTCGCTCTCCCGGCGTGTCAGTTGCGGAAGCTGAGCGGGTCGCCGACGAGCACTATGGAATCAAGGCCAAGGCCGATCGCTTGGCCGGTGAGAAGGATGAGAACTTCCGGCTGGCTTCCGACGGCGCTTCGTATCTTCTGAAGATTTTCCACGTAGTGGACCGGCCCGAGGTCGCGAATCTTGCTACGTGCGCGCTGATCCATCTGGAGAACGTCGCGGCGGACCTTCCCGTCCAGCGCATCGTCCGAACCCTCCATGGCGAGCCCGAACTGCATTTTCGGAGCACTGGGGGTGAAGCCCGAACTGCCAGGATGACCTCGTTCATCGACGGCAGGATGCTCGCTACCGTGCCGAGCAACCGCGCGCTTCGCGAGGACCTCGGAAGGACCCTCGCCCGAATCGGCCACGCGCTGCAAACGTTCGAGCATCCAGGCGCCCATCGCCCGCTGCTGTGGGATCTCCAGCACGCAGGCTTGGTCCGGCCTCTGCTGGAGGAGCTTGACGGGCTTCAAGACTACGCCCTGCTCGCCTACTGCTTGGATCGCTTCCAAGCTGACGTGTGTCCGCGGTTGAGTGAGTTGCGCACGCAAATCGTGCACAACGATCTGAGCGGCGATAACACCGTTGTCGCCGATGACGGTGAAACAGTCGCTGGGGTGATCGACTTTGGCGACATGACCGCTACGCAGATCGTCAACGACGTGGCGGTCGCGGCCTCCAACCAGATTGTTGCCGGCGATGATCCCATCGGTCCGGCGATCGATCTGGTGCGTGGCTATCACGGCCTTGAGCCGCTGACCGTTGCCGAGCTCGAGGTTCTGTATGACCTCGTGCGCACCCGGATTGCGGTGCGGATCATCATCGCCGAGTTCCGCGGTCGCCGCTTCCCGGAGAACCGCACCTACATCATGCGCAACCTGGCACACTCGTGGTCGCTTCTCGATCACATGCCGGCGGACGCCGCGCCAGATGTCGCCGAGCGACTCGTCGAGCACTGTCACCCTCGAGACGCTCGATGACGTCGACCAACGGCCCGATGCCGAACAGCTTCGACCCCGCGAAGGCAGGCACGCTGGAGCCGCGTCTTGGGAGGCTCATCGCGCGACGCCGACAGCTGCTCGGCCCTGGGTACAAGTTGTTCTACGAAGTTCCGATCGAGGTCGTGCGCGCCGAAGGTGTGCACGTCTATGACGCAGATGGCGCGCAGTACCTCGACGCTTACAACAACGTCCCGTGTGTCGGGCACTGCAACCCACGGGTAGCTGACGCAATCGACCGCCAGACGCGCACGCTGAACACGAACACCCGTTACGCCGCCGAGCCGATCCTCGACTACGCCGAGCGCCTACTCGCCACGCACGCCGAGGCACTTGGCAACGTGATGTTCACCTGTAGCGGCAGCGAGGCGATCGACCTAGCGCTACGCATCGCGCGATACGCAACCGCGGCGGAAGGCGTCGTCGTCACGGCCAACGCCTACCACGGTATCTCCACCGCGGCCGCCGAGATCTCGCCGAGCCTGGGGCCAAACGTGCCGCTCGCTCGGCACGTGCGAACTGTCCCGGCACCGAGCGTCGCAGCCGATGGCACCGTTGGGCGGGACCTCGCGGAGAACGTCTCCCGAGCCATCGAAGACCTCGAGCGCCATGGGATCGGGTTCGCTGCCTTCGTTGCAGACAGCTTGTTCGCGAGCGACGGCTTGGTGCCCGATCCCGCGGGCTTTCTCGGGCCCGTCATCGATCTTGTCCACCAAGCGGGCGGCCTGTGCGTCGCCGATGAGGTCCAGGCCGGCTTCGGTCGCACCGGCGAGGCGATGTGGGGCTATCAGCGACATCAGATCGCGCCGGACCTCGTCCCGATGGGCAAGCCGATGGGGAATGGGATGCCGATCGGCGGCGTTGCCGCCCGTCCCGAGCTGATCGAGCGGTTCGGCACCGACATCAGGTACTTCAACACCTTCGGCGGAAATTCAGTATCGATCGCGGCGGCCACCGCCGTGCTGGATGTCATCGAGCAGGACGGTCTGATCGAGAATGCCCGTACCGTCGGCGGATACCTGAGGGATGGCCTGATGACCCTGGCCGGCTCCTATCCGCAGATGCGATCGGTGCGCGGAGCCGGCCTCTTCCTCGCAGCGGACCTCGCGAATCCGGAGACCGGAGATCCCGATGCGGAGATGGCGGCGCGAGTGGTCAACGGCCTTAGGGAGAGGCGAGTCTTGATCAGCGCTGCCGGCCCGGACGCGAACACGCTCAAGATCCGTCCGCCGCTCCCGTTCGCCAAGGCGGACGCAGACCGGCTCCTGACGGAGCTCGAGCTCGTTCTTGGGCGTGCTGCCGCGGGCAAGAGTTGTTGAGCAGTCTGACACTTGACATGCCCAACGATTCTGTGTATGTTCAGGAAATGGGACTGGAATTTGGGGATCTCGGTCGACGCGCACTCAGAGGACCAGCGGAGGCGGGACATCCTGCCCCGCCTCGGGCTGCCGGCCAAAACGCTCGAAGCGACCAGTGCCGAGATCGCGCCGATACCAGATGCGCTAACCGCTAGATAGCGAAGGAGCCCCCGATGTCAGCCCAAGTAGAGGGTCGGTCCGCCGAGCCCAAAGAGACACAGGTATTCGCCCGCGACTCGACGGGACTCGTCCGCGAAGTCGGGCCGGTCAGCTCCGCGATTTACAACCTGTCCTACTCCTCCGCGCCTCTCTCGATTGCCCTTATGCTGTCGCTCGCTCCGGCCGCCTACCTGGGCGGGAACATGTTCCTGGCGACGCTCTTCACGTTGCTGCTCGCGCTTCCCACGGCATTCGTCTTCGCGATGTTCACGACGGCAATACCTCGCTCCGGTGGCGATTACACCTGGATCAGTCGATCGATCTCGCCGATGCTCGGCTTTGCCAGCAACTTCAGCTTCATGGTGTGGGCCGTTTTCATCATCGGCGTGTACGGCACACTCGTGCCCTCTTCGGCGCTTGCTCCGCTGTTCCGCTTTATCGCGGCCGAATTCAACGCGCCGGGCGCATTGAAAGTGTCGACATTCTTGACCGAACAGGCGGGGACGTTGATTGTCGGGACGCTGCTCGTCGTGGGCGGCTCCGCGGTTCTGATCTTCAGTCGTGGAGTGCGAAGCTACATTCGCGTCCAGAACATCTTCTTTGGCGTGTGGGCGTTCTGTCTGTTGATGCTCGTCCCCGTGATCATGCTGCTGACAAGCAAAGGCTCATTCGCCGGACACTTCGATTCCTATGTCAAGGCGTTGGGAGGCCCCGCGCACGCGGCGCAGGCGGTCACCGCGAGCGGTATTCCGCACCCGGGCTTCAGCCTCAAAGAGAGCATCCTGCTCGTTACGATCCCTTATTACGCGCTTGGCTTCATCTACCAGTCGGCATACCTCGCGGGCGAGACGAAGCGGGGAAGCAAAGGCGTGCTGATGGCGATGCCGGGGGCGCAGATCATCTCCGCAGTGTTCTTCTGCCTGCTCATTGCCGCATTCCTAACTTCACCAGGGCGCTCGTTCCTGGCGGGCCTCAGCATCAACCTCGGACACTACGGCCTGGCACCCGGGCCTCAGTACCCGGAGCTCGCGGCGATTGCGAGCGGTAGCCCCGTCATCGGCCTCATCATCATGCTGGCGAATGTGCTCTTTTACGTAATCTGGGTTCCACTTTCGATCATCATGATCAGCCGCAGCGTCTTCGCCTGGTCGTTTGACCGCCTCATCCCCGAGAAGGCCTCGGCGGTCAACAGCCGCACCCACTCGCCGGTGAACGCCGTGCTGATGATCGCGGTGGTGTGTATCGGAGCAGTGGTATTGGTGGCGCTGGAACCGAGCTTGGGCGCACTTGTCGTGCTCCTCGGACAGACACTTACCTTCGTCTGCGTCGGACTGGCCGCAATGGTCTTCCCCTATCGGCAGGCCGCCGTCTTCGCCGCCTCGCCATTCAATCGCCGTATTGGCGGTCTGCCGGTGATCAGCGTCCTGGGTGGCCTCTCGGCGGCCTGCATGATCGGCATGATGGTCATTCTTCTGGAGGACCCGAACTCGGGGACCGCGTGGAGCACCAATCCGGGTCGCGTGATCACCTGCGCGATTATCTTCGGCGGTGGGTTGATCATCTATCAGGCGATTCGCATCTTCCAGCGGATGCGCGGGGTCGATATCGACCTGGCGTACCGCGAAATCCCACCGGAGTGAACGGGAGGCTCTGATGTTCAAGGCAGCTGACTTGCTCGCGCAGGGCCGCACTGCAGTGGCGGAGGCCTCCGATCGTGGCATGGCCCTGCGCATGATGGGCGGGATTGGCATTCTGGCCAGGTGTCCGAGTGCCGAAAGCGCACCGCTTGCGCGCGATTACAACGATCTCGACTTCTTTGGCCTGAGCCGCGACAGCGGGGCGCTCATCAAGCTGTTTCAGGAGCTCGGGTACACGGCCGAGAACCGCTTCAACTCGCTGCATGGACATCGGCGCCTGCTGTTCAAGACCGATGAGGACCAACACGTCGATGTCCTGCTGGACCATTTCGAGATGTGTCATAAGCTCGACCTCCGCGCACGGCTCGACATGGATGCGGAAACCCTGACGCTTGCGGATCTCGCCATCACCAAGCTGCAGGTGGTCGAGGCGAACGACAAGGATCTGACCGACACCGTCGCGCTGTTCGCCGATCACGACGTGTCTGACAATGCGGACGTAATCGACGCTGAGTACATCGCGAAGATCTGTGCGAACGACTGGGGGCTCCACAAGACGCTGACGATCAGCCTGGAGCGCATGAAAGAGTACGTGACGGCGCTTGAAGGAATCTCGCGCGACATCGTGATGGCCCGGCTCGAGAAGATGGCCGAGCAGATCGAAGCTGCACCAAAGAGCCGGCGCTGGAAGGTGCGCGCCCGCGTTGGCGAGCGGGCAAAATGGTACGAGCTGCCAGAGGAGGTCTGAGAACGGTGAAGCTATTCAGTTCGCGTGGGAAGTCGTCGTACTCCTTGTTCTTTGCGACGGATCTGCATGGATCTGAGACGTGCTTTCGGAAGTTCCTGAAGGCCGCCGACTTCTACCGGGTCGATGCGCTCGTCCTCGGCGGGGATCTGACAGGGAAGCTGATGGTCCCGATCGTCAAGCAGCCGGACGGTCAGTACCGGGCGACGTTTCTGGATCATGCGATGACCGTCTCGGAGGGAAGCGAGCTGACCAAGCTCGAAAAGAACATCAGGTTCAATGGACAGTACGTCTACCACTGCGATCCCGCTGGCATGGAGCGCATGGGGGCAGATGCGGCGTACCGCGACCAGCAGTTTCAGGCGGCGATGCGCGCCGACTTGGAACGGTGGATGGACGAAGCCGATGTGGCGCTGGCCGAGGCTGCCACTCCTTGCACAGGTATTCCCGGCAATGACGATGAGCAATACGTGGGAGAAGTGCTCGGCAAGTCGGTCAGGATCGTGAACGGGGAGGAGGAGATTGCAGAGTTGGGCCCATTTCAGGTGCTCAGCTGCGGCTACTCAAACCCGACGCCCTGGAACAGTCCCCGCGAGCTCAGCGAGGAGGAGCTCGCGGAGATGATCGAGCAGGCGGCAGGGAGGTTGGAAGCTGGGCGCCCTACGATCTTCAACGTGCATGTTCCGCCGTTTGGCTCCGGCCTCGACCTCGCCCCCGAAGTCACCGACGATCTCCGGCTGCGCGGAGGCGCGACACCGCACATGAAGCCTGTTGGCAGCACCGCGGTCGCGGATGCGATTACACGCCACCAGCCGGTCTTGAGCCTGCACGGGCACGTCCACGAGTCGCGTGGCAGCACGAAGATCGGCGACACGGTGACGCTCAACCCGGGCAGCGAGTACAACGCGGGCGTGCTACGCGGTGTGATCGTGCGCATGTCGCACGAGCGCGTGCTCTCACATCAGTTCGTCGCAGCGTGACGCCGCATTGAAGCAGTGCTAGCTGGATCAGAGCTCGCTTGGCTCGATGGTGTCGCTCAGGCTGAGCTTGTGCGCGCGGGGCAGGCCAGTGCGCTCGAGCTCGTCGAGGCCGCGATCGAGTGCGTCGAGGCACTCAACCCGTCGCTGAACTTTCTTGTCGAGTCGCTCGCCGATGGCGCCAGGGCGCGCGCATCCGAACCACACGGCGACAGTCGCTTGGCCGGCGTGCCGATGATGCTCAAGGACCACCTCGCTACTTGCGAAGGTGTGCCTCACACGTCAGGGTCTCGCTTTCTGCGCGACTACGTTGCGCCGAGAGACAGCGAGCTGGTGAGACGCTACAAGCGGGCCGGCCTGATAGCGGTGGGGACGAGCGCCACATGCGAGCTCGCCCTGCTGTCGACGGCGAGCTCAGCCAGATACGGGCCGTGTCGCAATCCGTGGGCGCTGGATCGCACCACGGGCGGCTCGAGCGGCGGCTCGGCGGCAGCGGTCGCAACGGGGTGCGTGCCGATTGCGCACGGCAACGACGCTGGCGGCTCGATACGCATTCCCGCGTCATGCTGCGGGCTCTTTGGCCTGAAGCCGACGCGCGCTCGCAATCCTCTCGGGCCCGAGTATGGCGACATGTACAGCGGCCTGTGGGCGGAGCACGTGCTGACGCGCTCTGTCCGCGACAGTGCAGCCACGCTGGACCTGACGGCGGGTGCGATGGCTGGAGATCCCTACGCGGCACCGCCCGCATCGGGCGCGTATCTGGATGAGGTTGGCGCGCCTTCAGAGCATCTTCGCATTGCCGTGAGCAGCGACGCGCCCACTGGCGTCCCGGTTCACAGCGACTGTCGTGAGGCCGTCCAGCACGCGGCGAAGCTGTGCGAGAGCCTTGGACACTCGGTGGAGGAAGCCGCGCTTCCCGTCGACGGGGCCAGCCTCGAGGAGGCCTTTTTCGTGGTGTACGCCGCGGGTGCCGCCTGGTGTGTGGAGGCGTGGACGCGCACACTTGGTAGGAGCCCTGAGCCGGACGAGTTGGAGCCTGCAAGCTGGGGGCTTGTCGAACTCGGTCGACGCAAGAGTGCCGCTGAGTACCTGTTGGCCGTTCAGCATCTCCAGGCGGCCGCGCGCCGCATCGATGAGTTCCACGAGACGTTTGACGTGTGGCTGTCGCCCACGTTGGCGGCGCCTCCGGTGCGCATGGGCTATTTCGAGGCACCGGTCGAGGACCCGCTGCATACGTTCGAGCTCGATTCCGCGTTCGCCGCCTTCACCTGGATCGCGAACGCGACCGGTCAGCCCGCCATGTCTGTGCCGCTTCACTGGAACGGCGAGAATCTGCCGATCGGAGTTCATTTCACGGCTGCCTTCGGACGTGAGGACCTGCTGATCAGGCTCGCCTCACAGCTCGAGCAGGCTCAACCTTGGGCGCAGCGACGACCCCCCGAGCTCGACGTGACGCGCCACTGATCCGCAGTATCAGCTGTAGCTATAGAAGCCACGGCCGGCCTTGCGTCCAAGTAGTCCTGCCGAGACGAGTCGCTGAAGCAGCGGGGGAGGGGCGAACAGCTGCTCGCGATGCTCGGCATAGAGCGTATCGGCGACGCCGTGAACGGTGTCGAGACCGATGAGGTCGGCCAGCGCGAGCGGGCCCATCGGATGAGCGCAGCCGAGGGTCATGCCACGGTCGATGTCCTCGGCCGAGGCCAAACCCTGCTCGAACATGCGAATTGCTGACAACAGATACGGAATCAAGAGGGCATTGACGGTGAAGCCGGCGCGGTCGGGAGCTGTGATCGGGTCCTTCTGCAGCTGCTCGCGCACGAACTGCTGAGCGCGCGCGGTCACCTCGGTGTCGGTGAGCAGCGATGGGATCACCTCGACGAGCGAGAGCACGGGCACGGGGTTGAAGAAGTGCATACCCACGACTTGCGCACCGCGCGCTCCGCAGGCGCTTGCGAGCTCGACGATGGGAATCGAGGAGGTGTTCGACGCGAGGATCGCGTCTGGGTCGAGGACGACGTCGCACAGCCGGCGAAACACCTCGAGCTTGAGCTCCTTGTGCTCGACGATCGCCTCGATGACCAGGTTACGATCTGCCAAGAAGTCGATCGACTCGCTGAAGCTCAGACGCTCCAGAGCCTGCTCGGCGTCGCCGGCGTCGAGCTTGCCACGCTCGACTGCCCGCGCGAGTGAGGCTTCGATGCGCTGCTGAGCGACCGCGCGCGCCTGCGCGTCGATCTCAACGACGGCGACGTCCAGTCCTGCGCGGGCGCACACCTCGGCGATGCCACAGCCCATGATCCCGCCACCAACCACGCCGACGCGCTCGAGGGGGGCGGTCGCTGAGGCGCTCATCGGAACGCCTCGATGCCGGTGAGGGCGCTACCGATTACGAGCGCGTGTACGTCCGCGGTTCCCTCATAGGTGACCACGGACTCGAGGTTGTTCATGTGCCGCATGACCGGGTACTCGAGTGTGATCCCGTTGGCACCCAGCAGCTGGCGGGCGCTGCGAGCCACATCGAGGGCGGCGTTGACGTTCGCAAGCTTGCCCATGCTGACGTGCTCGTGTCGAAGTTCGCCCCCATCCTTCATACGCCCGAGGTGCAGCGCCAGCAGCGTCGCACGGTTGACCTCGAGCGCCATCACAGCGAGCTTTTGCTGCTGGATCTGAAAGGAGGCGATCGGCCTGCCGAACTGGATGCGCGTCTTCGCGTACTCCAGGGCGGCCTCAAAGCACGCGCGCGCGGCCCCGGCGGCGCCCCAGACGATTCCGTAGCGCGCCTCATTGAGACAGGACAGCGGGCCGCGCAGCGAGCTCGCACCAGGAAGCCGCGCGCTACCGGGTAGACGGACGTCGTCGAGCACGAGCTCCGAAGTGATGGACGCCCGCAATGACAGCTTGCGATGGATCTCCGGTGCGCTGAACCCCTTGGTGTCCTTGGGCACGAGGAAGCCCGCGACACCGTCCTCAGTGTGCGCCCACACGACGGCCACGTCGGCAATCGAGCCATTGGTGATCCACATCTTCTGTCCGTGCAGGATCCAGTCGCTGCCGTCTCGGCGGGCACGGGTACGCATCGAGCCGGGGTCTGAGCCCGCGTCCGGCTCGGTCAAGCCGAAGCACCCGATCGACTCGCCGGCGGCCATGCTTGGCAACCACTCATGCTTCTGCTCCTCGCTGCCCCAGCGCCAGATCGCGTACATGGCCAGCGAGCCCTGCACCGATACGAGGCTCCGGACCCCGGAGTCGCCGGCCTCCAGCTCCATGCAGGCCAGGCCATATGCGGTCGCGCTGGCGCCCGCACAGCCGTAGCCGGCGAGGTGCATGCCCAGCAGGCCGAGCTTTCCGATTTCGAGTGGGAGCTCGGCCGGAATCCGTCCGTCCTCGAACCAGTCGCCGACCCGCGGGTTGACCTTCTCGGCGACAAAGCGCCGCACGGTGTCGCGGATCTCGCGCTCCTCGTAGCTGAGTAGCGCATCGACATTGAGGAAGTCGTTTGGGCGCACGTCGGGGGGCGCCTTTGTCTCGTCGGCCATGATCCCTCCTGATGCGGGATGCTAGAAGGAGCGGGGATAATAGATCTTATAATATCTAGTAAATCAACGGCGATGTGCCGGTTGATAACGGCGATGTGCCGGTTGATCACTGCTGTGCCACAGGCCAGCCGGGGGCTCGGGGACGGTCCTGCTGGAGGGCGCGTTTGTGTTCCGCCCCGCGCTACGCAGCACGGAGCCGCTACACGTCGCCGGCGCGAGCGCGGTGACGGCCACCCGAGCCGTCGTCAGGGACCCTCCGCTAGCGGCCCGAGCCCTCGAAGCGAGCCTGCTCCTCGGTGGTACGCTCGGCCCACGGGATCGCCTCGAGGCGAGCGTCGGGGATCGGCTCGCCACTCTCGACCGAGATGCCGTAGGTGCCCTCCGCGAGTCGCCGTTCGGCGCGCTCAATCGCAGCGAGCTCGTCGCGCACGCGCGCGGCCTCTCCCTGTGCGAGCTCGTCTTCGAACAGCTCCGCGCCCCCGTCGGACACCTCGAACGGATCCGGGGCATCTTCGGGATCATGCGGCCTCAGATTGGCCAGCTCGGGTTCGATGCGCGCACGCTCCCGCGCGAGGAGCTCACGAGCGTGTTGGGAGTCCATATGGAGAAGTATGGCTCGCCGGTGGCGATATCGCCTTGACCACCATGCGCGGCTCAAGCGCGCGAGCGCCACGGCCGATAGCGAACACCGGAAGACCGACAGGTCATCCGGGTAGAGGGCACCCCGGGAGGTCCTGACTCATTCTCCGGCCTCCCGGGCAGCCCTCAGCGCCGAGCAAGGCACAGGCCAGTTCGTGGCGGGGTCGAAGCCGTCGCCTGGATTCAAAGCCGACGTCCGGGATCGAACCGGAAACCTCCGCTTTACAAGAGCGGTGCTCTACCAGTTGAGCTACGTCGGCTTGGCGTACCGCATCGTACCGCCGTAATGCATGCCGTTCAGTGTGTGTCAGACGGCGCCGAACCGGCGTACACCACGAGCACGATGACGCGATCGTCAGGGCCGCGCTTGTAGCGCACGCGTGCGCCGCCGTCGACCTCGTACTCCCAAAAGCCCTTGAGCTTGCCCTTGAGTTGGTGGTGGCGGTTGGTCTGTGCCGGAGGGAAGGGGTTGTCCGCGAGCTCGATGTAACAGCGGCGCATCGGCCCGGGGCGGTTCTGACAGAGCTTGTTCCAGTCGCGATATACGGCGCAGTAGACCTTGTGCCGTCCGGAATAGCGTCCCTTCGGCGCGTAGACCTCTCGGGTCACGCTTGGGCCGCCCGGACCTGCCCCTCAGATGGAGGTAGAACCTCGACGAGCGCGTTCAGATCGACCTGCGAGAGCAGTGCCCGCATCGCATCCGGCTGTCCGTAGACGCCCGCGGTTGACGCCCAGGCACGGACGTTGCCCTCCAGGTGCTCCAGCGTTCCCCGCTGGGCAGCGTCGAACGTGTCGGCCACGAGCTCGCGTGAGAACTCCGCGACCTCGTCGCTTGAGAACGCGGCGAGCCACGGGTATCCAGTCTGCATCGCCCATTCCGATGGCGGCACGTCGCGATGCTCGTTGAAGATCGCCATGAAGCGAGCCGTCTCGGCAACCTGCGCCTGCAAGCGCCGTTGGAAGTCTGCAACGCCCTTGGTCTGGATGACCAGCAGCTCGCCGTCGGAGTCGAGCACTTCCTGCGGTGCGTCCTTCGCCCGGTCGAGCAGCGTCCTGTAGTCGCGCTGGATCTCTGTCGGACCCCACGGCGCGTCAGCACTCCGACCCGACGCACGTCCGCGGGTTGTCGATACCGATATCCGCTTGCCTGCGCTCGCGCGAGCCACTACGAACTCCTTACATAGCTTTCTATGTAGAGACTAGCATGGCTATGGCGACGGCTCGATTAATATTGACGGCGCAGATCCTGAGATAATATAAAATCTCCTTTTCTCCTGGCGTCACGAGGGGCGCAGCGAATGGCTACCAGCGCCGACACCGACACCGATACCGCCACGAAGGCCACCGAGCCCGCACGCTCGCCCAGCGGGCCGCCGTCGGGCCCGCAGACGACCCAGCAGCACGCCGTCGACTGGCTGCGCCACGCGATCGTCACACGCGCCCTGCGCCCGGGTGAGCGCGTTGCCCAGGAGGAGGTGGCCGAGCGGATCGGCGCGAGCGTCGTACCGGTGCGCGAGGCGCTGCGGGTGCTCGCGCAAGAGGGCCAGCTGACGTACATCCCGCGCCGCGGGTACTTCGTGACGAGGCTCGCGATCGGCGACCTCGAGGAGATCTATGCGTTGCGCAAGCTGCTCGAGGAGCGCGCCGCGCGCCTGGCGCTACCCACGCTCGACGCCGATGCGCTCGAGCGGATCGTGATCGCCGCAAGCACATGCGCCGAGGCGGCGGAGGCGGGCGAGGTGGCAGCCGAGCTGGACGCCAACCGCCGCTTCCATTTCGCGATCCTCGACGCGCCCGGACAGACGCACGCGATGAGGATCATCCGGCTGCTGTGGGACTCGACCGAGGCCTACCGCGCCATCTACTACAACTCGCCCGTCGAGCGGCGCGCCGCGATCGACGCACACGACCGCATCCTCGACGCGCTCAGCGCCAAGGACGCCGACGCGCTCGTGGCAGAGCTCGACGGCCATCGCGAACGCGCATTGGCCGTCCTGCGCGAGATTCTCGACGATCAGACCACAGAAAGCTGAGGAGCGTGCCCGCGCCATGGCGAGCGACACCGTGAGCGCCGGTGCGCTCGAGCCCATCCACGTGCTCGACTTCTCGCGCGTGCTCGCCGGCCCGTTCGCGACGATGATGCTCGGCGACCTGGGCGCGACGGTGGTCAAGGTCGAGCGCCCGCCGCTCGGCGACGACACGCGCGCCTGGGGTCCGCCCTTCGCCGCCGACGGCCAGGCCACGTACTTCCAGGCCGTCAACCGCAACAAGCGCAGTGTCGCCCTCGACCTCGACGATCCGCTCGACGTGCGCCGCGCTCTGGATCTCGCCGAGCGCTCTGATGTGCTCGTCGAGAACTTCCGCCCGGGAGTGCTCGACGGGTTCGGACTCGGCTACGAGGCTCTGCGTGAGCGCAACCCGCGACTGATCTTCTGCTCGATTACCGGTTTCGGTCGCGGCGCCGGAGCGGAGCTGCCGGGCTATGACCTGTTGCTGCAGGCGCTCGGCGGCCTGATGAGCATCACCGGGCCGGCCGACGGCGAGCCTCAGAAGGTCGGGGTGGCGCTCGTCGACGTGCTCGCCGGCCTGTTCGCCACCGTCGGCATCCTCGCTGCGCTGCGCCATCGCGAACGCAGCGGCGAGGGACAGCGCGTCGAGGTCGACCTGCTCTCCTCGCTGCTCGCCGCGCTCGTCAACCAGGGCTCCGCGCACACCATCGCCGGCGTGATCCCCGAGCGCATGGGCAATTCGCACCCCAGCATCGCTCCGTATGAACTGCTGCACACGATGGCCGGCGAGCTCGTGCTGGCGGTCGGCAGCGACCGCCAGTTCTCGGCGCTGTGCCGGGTGCTGGACGCCCCCGCCCTCGCCAGCGATCCGCGCTTTGCCACCAACTCCGAGCGCGTCGCCCATCGCGATGCGCTGCGTGCCGAGATCGAGCGTCGCCTGGCCACGCGGCCGGCGGAGCAGTGGGCGGCGGAGTTGACCGCCGCGCGTGTTCCAGCGGGAACGGTCAACGACCTCGGCGGCGCCTTCCGGCTCGCTGCCAGCCTCGGTCTGGCGCCGATCGTGGAGGTGCCGGCGCACGACGGCTCGCTCGTGCGCCTGACCCGCAATCCGATCGGCCTGTCGGCGACGCCGCCGAGCTACCGCACCGCACCGCCTGCGCTGCCGCAGCGCTAGGTCCCGCGTGCCGCCAGCCCCGGACAGCGCTAGGTCCCGCGCGCCGTCCGGCCCCGAGCAGCGCTAGCGCTCGATCTCCTCGGGCTCTTCATACCAGCGCTTGCGCTCGCCGATCCGAGCCCGCATGCGCCAGCCGCGCGACTTGGGCGCCTGCTCGATCGCCTCGTGCAGCGCGTCGATGCGCGCTCGCACGGCCGCCTGCTCGGGCTCGGAGAGCCCCACTTCGGCAAGCCCGTCGCGCAGGCGCGCAAAGTTCAGCTCGAAGGTGTGGTGCAGCCCCCAGTCGCCGCTCGTGAGCTCGGAGATACGCAAGGCGTTGATCGCGTCGTCGTCGTGGTCGGCCACCTCCAGGGCATGCAGCAGCGCGTACAGGTCGTTGCGGTCCTTGGTGTTCAGCGAGACCACCTGCAGCTTCGTCATCGCCAGCTCGGCCGCCGGCAGCGTGTCCTCGCGCACGCTCATGCGCTCGGCCAGCGGCAGCATGTGGCACATCTCGAAGCTCTCCACGAACACGTCGATCTTGTGGCCGCTCGGCGCATCTTCGAACAGCAGCCGCCGGGCGCCGTTGAGCGCGTTGAACTGACGCTCGGGCTCCCAGCCCGCGCTCGCCAGCAGCTCCTCCACCGCGCGCCCGCTGCGCTTGGTGGTCAGGAAGTCCAGGTCGGCGCTCTCGCGCTGGAAGCGCTCGTCCATGCGCTCTCCGAGCATTATCTGGATGGCCACGCCGCCGAGCAGCCGCAGCGGCACGTCGCGCTCGCGCGCGGCCGCCAGCAGGCGAGCAGCCTCCTCTACCAGTGAGTCTCGGATGTCCCCGGCCATGCCGCGCTCTCCTCTAGCCCGTGACGAATTGATGGCGCACGTTATCGCCCCGCAGGGCCAGCAGGCAGCCGGCGATACGCCCGGTGTGGTAGTCGCTGCCGGGGTTGATCGACAGCGTGCGACCGATGTGCGTGGCCGCGGCGCTCTCGTGCACATGACCGTGCAGCGAGAGCATCGGCTGGTAGCGCTCGATCAGCTCGCGCACGGCCGTCGAGCCGACCGGTATCAGCTTCGGCTCCGAGCCCACCATCACGACGGTCAGGTCCTCTTCCAGTTCGGCGGCCGTGTCCAGCGTCGAGTCATACGGCGGCACGTGCAGGTTGAAGATCGAGCGGCTGTGATCGGGCACCTGAGAGGCGAGCCGATCGACGCGGCTGAACAGCTCATCCTCCTCGAGCTCCCGCGGAGAGTCGAACGGCGTCCTGTTGGAGTAGCCCAGCGAGATCATCGTGTAGCCGTCGAACTCAACGATGCGATCGTCGCACGCCTCCACGCGCGTCGCGCGCTCGATCGAGGAGTCCACGCCAGGGGGGTCGTCGTTGCCGGGCATCAAGAAGCAGCGCACGTCCGTGCCCGCCAAGCGCTCCTCCGCGAGCTCCATCCATTTGTCGAACGTCTCGAGCATCACCTCGGCGAACCACAGCTCGCGCTCGTCCTCCGAGAGCGCGCTCACGCGCGCGACCTCCTCCGGCGTCATGCGGTGCGGATACATGCCGTTGGCCCTGATCCGCTGTTCGGCGTCCTCGAGCTGCTGCTCGTCCGAGAGCAGCTCCTGGCGCCCGAACAGCTCCATCTCGTAGCCGTCCGGGCGCTGCGTCAACGGGATCACGGCCTTGCCGGTGACGTCGCCGCCCATGATGATCACCCCCGACTCGTACACACGGGCGGCATTGAGGAACTTGCGCCACAGGCTTTCCGAGCCATGGATGTCCGAGGCGTAGTACACGCGCACCGCAGGCGCGCCATCGGTCTGGGACTTTGATTTGCGAAAGAGCGCCATATCACTCCGGGGGCAGTTCGCGGTGCGCGAGCTCGAGGTCGATGCCCTGCGTGCGCCTGATCGCTCGTGCGACGAAATATATGACGAAGCCGATCGCGTACACGAGCACCGCCAACTCGATCTTGCCTGGGTTCTTGCTGATGCTCGCACCCGACCCCGGATCCCACAGCAGCACGAAGATCGCGGTGCCGAAGCCCAGCAGCGCGAGCGTCCCGACGATGCTCAGCAATGGAATGCCGGCGATCCGCCGCGCGTACGGCGAGGCGTCCACCATCGCCTTCTGGCGGAACGGCAGCACGATTCCGGAAACCGCCGTGACGAGCAGGGTGAGCGAGAGCCCCAGCAGCACCGACAGCGTGCTGAACCAGGTCGTGAACGAGTAGATCGCGGTGCTGGCGATCGACAGCAGGAGCATGATCCCGATCGCGATCAGCGGCGAGCGCGAGCGCGGCTCCACCCACGACAGCCGCTCGGGCATGATCCGGTCGAAGGACCACGCGAACATGCTGCGGCTCACCAGCAGCAGCGTCTGCGGCAGCCAGATCAGCAGGCTCGCCGTGAAGCCGAGGATCATGATCACGCCCCACACCGCGCTGCCCGAGGCGATGCCCATCAGCTCGGGATACGCCGGCGCCCCCGCGGAGAACCCATACGCCGCCGGTGACGCCAGGCCCAGTTGCCCGTTGAACGTGTAGTCGGAGACGTGCAGGAAGCTAGGGATCAGCACCAGCAGCACGAGCACCGCCACCAGCACCGCGCCTGGCATCGACTTCAGATGGGTGCGCTTCTGCAGGCGGATCTCCCCCGCGAAGTAGGTGCTCGAGAAGATGAAGCCGAAGATGAACCACCACACCGACACTGATTTGAAGGACTCTTCAAGGCTGAACTTGCTCGGCGCGAAGCCGGCCTTGCCGGCCGAGGCGGCGAGCTTGGCGCTGGCGTTCTTGGTGCCGAGGTTGGCGGCGTAGCCGTTGAAGTTGTGGATGAAGCCGTTGTGCGTCTGGATCAGCCCGACCAGCACCGGCAGGATCACCGCGCCGACGAGGAACAGCACGAAGCAGCCGACCTGCACGCGGAAGAACAGGCGCGTGCCGCCCACGGCGAACAGCCCCGCTGAGAGCAGCAGCATCACCGTCCCCGTGGTGAACAGGCCCCAGTGGGTCGAGAACCATTCGCCAAAGCTCAGCCACCCTGTCGAGCCTGTGAACCCGGCCATCGTGCGCCCGAACGCGCCGAAGCCGTAGTTGGCGATGTAGGTGGTGTACACGCCGATTGTCACCGCCAGCCACACGCAGTAGCTGAAGTTGGCGGCGAAGCCCACCGACGGGTGCAGCGAGCGGCTGTTGAACACGTAGTCGCCGCCCGTCCGCGGCATCACCTGCGTGAGCATCGCGTACAGGAATGCGCCGGGGATGCCGAGCACGGCCGCGAACCCCACGCCCAGCAGCGCGTTCGATCCCGGATAGGAGGCCAGGAACAGCCAGTAGAAGGCGAACGTGAGTGCCACGCTCGACCACATCACGTTGTAGAACAGGGCGTCGCGCGTCTTGCCTTCGCGCACCAGCCCGGTCGCCTTGCGGGTGAACAGCGTCGACGGGCGCTCAGTCGACTGGCCGACAGTCGTGCTCATTGTGTCTCTCCCGATTCTCCTCTGTGCACGCCTGCCGCCCTGACGGGCAGCTCCCCGCGCGCATGTTGTAGGTAGTCGACGTCCGCGCCTGCCGCGGAGGTCTGCGGTACTTCTACTTCAAGCAGTCTTTCGGTCGATCCCGCGCGCAGCGTCAGCTGCCCGCGCTGGTCGATCGCACAGCTTTCCCCAACGAACTTCAGCCCGTGGCTGGTTCCCACGCGGTTGACGTAAAGATGTGGGCGCCGGTTCTCCAACGCCCGCGCGCGTGCTGCCAGCGCATGGTCGGGACCGTATGGCTCCATGTTCGCCGAGATCGTCACCAGCAGCTCGGCCCCCGCCCGGCAAAGCGCTCGCGCCGGCTCGGGGAACTCCATGTCGAAGCAGATCAGTGGCGCCACTCGCCGGCCGGCGAGTGACACCAGCAGCAGCTCCGCGCCGGGCTGGAACGCCTCGCGCTCCCCCGCGCCGAACAGGTGCGTCTTGCGGTAGACGCCCGCCAGCGCGCCGTCGGCGTCGATGCACGCGGCCGAGTTGGCGATCGCTCCCGCTGGCGTGCGCTCGGCGAAGCCGACGATCATCGCGGTGGACGCGCCCGCGGCCACCTCCCGCACGCGCTCCATCAGCTCCCCATCCGCCGGTGACGCCAGCTCCTGCACTCGCTGCAGCTCGTATCCACAGAGGAACAGCTCGGGAAACAGGGCGATGTCCGCGTCCGGGTGCGCGGCCACGGCCGACTCGAGCGCAGCGACGTTAGCCTGCGGGTCGCCCGGAGCGGGCTCCAGCTGCGCCAACAGGGCCCGCACCGTCTCACCTCCCAGCCCCCGCGTGGAAGGCCATGGCCTCCAGCGCGATGCGCCCGGCGATCAGCGCGGTCGCGGGCGTCGCGTCCAGGCTCGGCGAGGCCTCCACGACGTCCACGCCGATCAGCCCGCCGCGGCTGACGCCGCGCACCAGCTCGATCGCCTCGCGACTGGTCAGCCCGCCGGTCGTCGGACAGCACGTGCCGACCGCGTGCGCCGCGTCGAGCGCGTCCACGTCGAAGGACAGATACACCCCGTCGGCCGCCGAACGGCTGATCTCACGGGCGCGGTCTACCGCCCAGGCGGTGCCGTGCTCCCAGATTTCCTCCAGCCAGATGACCGTGATGCCGTGCTCGCGGCAGTAGTCGATCTCGGCGCGCGGGTTCATCCAGCCGGAGATCCCGACGAGGACGATCTTCGCCGGGTCGAAGCCCGCGTCGACCGCGCGCGCGATCGGGCAGCAGTGGTTGAGCTGCTCGCCGCCCACGTCGACCGCGGTGTCCAGGTGCATGTCGATCAGGACCAGCCCGGGATCCTCGACGTGCGCACGAACGGCGCGCACCGCCGGGATCGTGACCGAATGGTCGCCGCCGAACATAACCGGCAGCGCCCCGGCCGCAAGGATCTCGCCGAGATCCGCCTGCGCCCGCTCGAACGTGCGCTGCGGATTGGCCAGCGCCACTTCGCAGTCTCCGGTGTCCACGGGGTTCAGCGCCTCGAGCAGGTCGAAGTCGAAGGTCGCGTTGTAGGGGAGGAACTGGCAGGAGACCTCGCGAATGCCGCGCGGGCCGTAGTTCGCCCCCGTGCGACTGATGTTCGTGGCGTCGAACGGCAGCCCGTATATGGCTGCTCGCGCTCCGTGCTCGCGCAGCGCCTGCTCGTCAGCGGCCACGTGTGGCAGCCGTAGGAACGAGCCCGCCAGGCCGGCGTGAAGCAGGCTGCTCCACATCGTGGGATCCACCGATGCGCCTGTGCTCATATGCGTCCTCTCCAATCTTTGCGCGACGTGCCCGCGACCACGGCCAGTCCTCTGCAAATACGTTTTCGCGCACACTATTGCAAAAACGTTTTTGCGTTGTCAAGTCGAGTGACCGATCCCGTTTATGCTCCCTGCGATGAAGCAACCGCTTGGCATCAAGCAGGTGGCCGAGGCGGCGGGCGTCTCGATCACGACCGTCTCGCACGCGCTCAACGGCAAGGGCCGCCTTACCGAGGGCACGCGCCAGCACGTGCGCGACGTCGCCGAGCGGCTGGGCTACCGACCCAACGCCACGGCGCGCAATCTCGCGGGCGGACGCACCGGCCTGATCGGCCTGGCGGTCGCGCAAACGTTCGAAGGGCGCTTCGCCGTTTCTGACTTCGCCTACTACTCCCAACTGATGAGCGCGACCACCACGGCAGCGATGGACGCCGGCTACGCGCTCGTGCTCGCCTCCGGTGCCGACGCGGGCGCCTGGAGGAGCATCGGCCTGGACGGGGTGATCGTGGTCGACCCAGTGCGCGGCGACCCACTATCGCGCGAGTTTCACGCGCAGGGAATCCCGTTCGTGACGACCGGTCGCGTGCCCGACAGCGACGACGGGCACTGGGTGGACAACGATCATCGCGCCGGCACGCGCGCAATCCTCGACCATCTCGCCGCGCGAGGCGCGCAGCGCGTCGCGCTGCTCGCCAGCCCCCCCGTGACCTCCTACGCGATCGACGCGCGCGACAGCTATGAGCAGTGGTGCGCCGAGCACCACCAGGAGCCGCTGGTGGCGGAGGCGCACGACGACCTCACGGAGGGCTCCGGCTTCGAGGCGACGGGCAAGCTGCTGCGGCGCCGACGCCCGCCCGATGCCGTCTACGCCACCCTCGACCGCCTCGCGCTCGGCGTGCTGCTCGCCGCCAAGGCCAGAGGCTTGTCCGTGCCGCGGGAGCTACTCGTCGCCGGCTGCACCGACAGCGATGCCGGGAAATGGGCGCGTCCGTCGCTGACCGCGCTCGCGCTCGACCCCGAGGAGATCGGGCGCGCGGCGCTCGCGATGGTGGTCGGCCTGATCGAGGGCACCGATCCAGATCCCGCCAACGTCCTGGTCGCGACGCGGATACTGCCGCGCGGCTCCACCCGCCGGCGCGTGCTCGCCCGCAGGGCACACGCCCGCGCGTAGTCGGAGACCAAGCGCGCCTTCGGCGCCGCCTCGCACACCTTCCCAGCCGTGGGCTCCTGGGTAGCCCAGGCGAGGATGAGACGACGCCGCACGACAAATCCGAGGCTCCCGCCGTCAAGCTGACGGTGACATGACGAGCACCGGCATCACCACGCGTGCGCTGCTGGCGAGCATGCGCGTGATCGGCCGCGGCGGGCGCGCGCTGCGCGGCGAGGCGGTCAAGCGTGTGGGGGGGCCGGCGCGTGCGCGCGTGATCTTCCTGTTCGGCGGGGTGCTCGCGCTGAGCGGCGCCGACGGGGCGACCGTCGGCGCGGTCGCGCCGCAGCTCGAGCACGCCCTGCACATCGGCAACACGAAGGTCGGTCTGCTGAGCTCGGTGGCGCTGCTCGTGGGCGCGGTGTTCGTGATCCCCGTCGGCCTGCTCGTCGACCGCTTCAAGCGCGTGCCGCTACTGTCGGCGAGCATCGTGCTGTGGAGCGTCGCGTCGCTGGCGAGCGGCTTTGCGGGCGGCTACAGCAGCCTGCTGCTGACGCGGCTGGCGCTCGGCGCGGTGAACGCCACCGCGGGGCCCGCGATCGCGTCGCTCACCGGCGACTACTTCCCCGGTCGCGAGCGAGCGCGAATCTACGCGTACATCCTCGGCGGCGAGGTCGCGGGCACGGCCGCGGGCTTCATCGTCAGCGGCACGGTCGCGAGCGTGATCTCGTGGCGGGCCGCGTTCGTACTGCTCGCGATTCCAGGCTTCTTCCTCGCGCGGACGCTGTGGCGCACGCTGCCGGAGCCCCTGCGCGGCGGCCAGAGCCGGCTGGAGCCGGGCGTGGTCGACCTCCACGAGGCGGTCGCCGCGGCCTCTTCGAGAGTCGACTCGCAGGACGAACACGCTGAGGAGCCGGCGCCCGCAAGCGACGAGCCATTTCGCGACACGGCGCGCGAACGCGGGCTGCGGCCCGACCCACAGCTGGTGCTCACGGAGGATCCGCGCGCGATGCGACTCGCGCAAGCCGTTCGCTACATCCTGTCGATCCCCACCAACCTGCTGTTGATCATCGGCTCCTCGCTCGGCTACTTCTTCTTCGCCGGGCTGCAGACGTTCGGCATCCTGTTCGTGCGCGGCCACTATCACGTCGGCCAGGCGAGCGCCGAGCTGGCGCTGGTGCTACTCGTCGTGGGCTCGCTGCTCGGGACGCTCGCCAGCGGCCGCGTGACCGACTACGCGATGCGCCGCGGGTTCCTCGAGGCGCGCGTGATGATCCCCGCCGGCTGCTACATGGGCGCGGCCGCGCTGTTTGTCCCCGGCGTGCTGATCGGCCATCTGACGCCGGCGCTGTGGTTCGACGTGGCCGCCGCGGCGCTGCTGTCGGCTGCCAACCCGCCGCTGGACGCGGCCAGGCTCGACATCATGCCCGCCGGGCTGTGGGGGCGAGCTGAGAGCACGCGCACGTTCCTGCGCTCGCTCGCCCAGGCGCTCGCCCCGCTGGCGTTCGGGGGCCTCGCCGACGTGATCGCCGGCATCGCACCAGAGCAGACCCCGATCGGCACTCACTCCGCGGCGATCTCCCCGAGCGCCGCCACCGGTCTGCAGTTCAGCTTCCTGATCATGCTCGTCTCGCTCGCGTGGGCCGGCGTGTTTCTCGCGCGCGCGCGAACCACCTATGCGGGCGACATCGTGACAGCGGGCGCTTCCGAGGAGTGGCTGCGAGAGCACGCTCCGCTGTAACGGCGCACTCGCGGACGGTGTATCTAAAGCATGGAACAGATCCACGAGGCCCAGGAGCTTGTAACGCTCGAGCCCGCGCCCGCGGGGGCGTCGGTCGACCTGGGCAGCTTTCGCGAGCGCTCGCTGCAGCGGGGCGTGAACCCGCTGATCTACTGGACGCTGCGAGCGGTGCTCGTTCCGGCGTTCCTCGTGTACCTGCGCATGCAGCGCGTCGGCCGCGAGCACCTGCCGCGCAGCGGGCCGCTGCTGCTGGCGTCCAACCACCGCAGCTTCCTCGACCCGTTCTTGATCGGCACGCTCGTGCGCCGTCCCGTCTATTACATGGCCAAGCGCGAGCTGTTCGAAAAGCGCTGGCAGGCGTGGATCCTGAACGCGCTGGGCGCGTTCCCGGTGGACCGTGGCGCGGGCGACCGCGACGCGATGGAGACCGCCCGCGCGATCCTCGCGCGCGGAGACTGCGTGGTGGTGTTCCCCGAGGGCACGCGCGTGCGCCCAGGCCCGCTGGGCGATCCGCGCCGGGGCATCGGCCGCCTCGCCTTGGAGACCGGCGCGCCGGTGGCGCCAGTGGCGGTGATCGGCTCAGACGCCGTGCGCAGGGGCTGGCGCATACGTCCGCGCAAGGTGCGCGTGCGCGTCGGGCGGCCGCTGCGCTACCCGATCGTCGAGAGCTGCTCGCCGGCGCTTGCGTCCGCCGTGACGGAGCGCATCTGGGCGTGCGTCAGCCTGCAGTGGGACTGGCTGAATGGCGTCGAGGCGGCGGGTCAGGCGCTCGCACGCGAGGCTCCCAAGCGCGAGATATCGCGTGCCGCGTGAGCGCGTGAGCGGGCTCGAGCCCAGCACGGGGATAGGGTTCGATGAGTGAGCGAGCAAGTCAGCCAGAAGCCGAAGGCACAGCTCGACGCGGAGTTCTCCGATCTCTACCGTGCTCACCTGCGCGACGTGTACAGCTACGCGTACTACCGCGTGGGCGATCACCACGACGCGGAGGACCTCACCGAGCAGACCTTCCTGCAGGCCTACCGGCACTTCGAGCGCGCGCAGCGCGAATCCGACGGACGGCCGCTGCGCCCGTGGCTGATCAGGATCGCGCACAACCTCGCCGCGAACCTGTATCGCGACCGCTCGCGCAAGCCGGTGTCGCCGATCGACGACACCACGCCGCTGACCGCGATCCACACGACCGAGCAGCTGGTGGAGGGCCGCGACGAGCTCAGCCGCGTGCTCGACGGGGTGCAGATGCTCCCCGACGACCGCCGCGAGGCGCTGATCATGCGCTTCGCGCTGGGCATGGACAACCGCGAGATCGCGCGTGCTCTCGGCCGCTCCGACGGCGCGACCAAGGTGCTGATCCACCGCGCGATCAAGCAGCTCGAGGAGATCGTCCATGACTGAGGCCGCACCCAGCTTCGAGGGGCTGCTGCGCGAAGCGCTCGCGCCGGTCGAGCCGCCCGCCGACCTCGCCGAGCGCCTCGAGGTGACGCTCACGAGCATCACCGAGCTGGCCGCCGACGAGCTCGAGGCTTGGGAGCTCTCGGCGATGCGCGACCCGCGCAACTGGGCTCGCCCCGCTGCCGCGCTCGTCGTCGGCGGCACCGCCGGCGCGGCGCTCGTGCTGCTGCGCGTGCGCAGGCGCGCGCACGGTCCGACCGCACGGCTGGACGGAGTGCGCGAGACCGCCGAGCGCGCGGTCAACGACGCGATCGCCGATATCGGGCGCGAGGCGCGCAAGCTGCTCGGCGATCGCTAGCGCGATCGCCACGTCCCACGCCGCCACGCTCCACGCCGCCACGCTCCACGCCCCACGCCGCCACGCTTGGGTCGACCGCCGGGGTGTGACCAGCCTTGCAGCTAGGCTCTGCTTCCCCGTCATGGCCACCTGCTATCGCCACCCCTCGCGCGAGACGGGGGTCTCCTGCTCGAACTGCGGCCGGCCGATCTGTCCCGACTGCATGACCACCACGCCGGTCGGGATGCGCTGCCCAGAGTGCGCGAACCAGCGCACGAAGGTGGTGCGCATGCGCGAGCTGGCAAAGGTCCCGCGCGTCACGTACGCGCTGATCGCGATCAACGTGCTCGCGTTCCTCACCGAGCAGGGGCAGTTCTCGCTGTTCGGCGCGGAAATCCACGGGCCGGTGATCAACGAAGGGGTGCTGTTCCGCGAAGCGATCGCCTCGCCCCACGACCAGTACTGGCGCCTGGTCACGAGCGGGTTCCTGCACGAGAACTTCATCCACATCGGCTTCAACATGTACCTGCTGTACCTGCTCGGGATGATGCTCGAGACGGCGATCGGGTCGGCGCGCTTCGCCGCGATCTACTTCACCTCGCTGCTGATCGGCTCCTTCGGGGTGGTGTTCGCGACCAACGCTCCCAGCCTCGGCGCCTCGGGCGCGATCTTCGGGCTGATGGGCGCCGCGGTGGTGGAGCTGCGCGCGCGCGGGATCAGCGTGCAGCAATCGGGGATCGGCGGGCTGATCGTGATCAACCTGATCTTCAGCTTCACGTTCGCCAACATCTCCGTCGGCGCCCACGTCGGCGGACTGATCGGAGGCTTCCTCGCGGGCCTCGCGATTCGCGCCGCCGATCAGCGCAAAGTGCCCGCGCTCGGGTTCCTGGCCTGTGTGGTGCTGTCGGCGGCGGCGGTGGCCGGGGCGATCGCCGTCTCAGGCGCCACCGGCAGCGGCTTCGCCTGAGCGTCCGCCGGCGCCTGGGGCACGAGCTGCGGGTGCAGCACGTGCGCGAGCAGCTCCAAGCCATCGATCAGCCGCGGGCCCGGCCGTGAGAAGTACGCGGAGGCGTTCACCGCCACCACCCGCTCAGCGCCGAGGCCGGCCAGCTCGCGCGCATACGTGACGCCCTCGGCGTGAGCGCGCGGCGCGTCGTAGCCGCACGGCATCAGCACCACCACCTCGGGCCGGGCGGCGGCGAGCTGCCCCCAGGAGATCGTCTGCGACGGTTCGCCAGGGAGCCCCAGCACGTCCTCGCCGCCGGCGAGCTCGATCAGCTGCGGCGTCCAGTGGCCCGCCACGTACACCGGATCCAGCCACTCCAGCGCCGCGACGCGCGGACGCGGCCCGCCGCGCACTGCGAGCCGCACGCGGTCGATGCGCGCGGCCATGTCGTGCGCTAGCGCAACGCCCGCATCGCGCCTGCCGGTCGCCTGGGCGATCGTACGCACGTCGCCGAGCGTCTCGCCGAACGTCTTGGGGTCGAGCGCGATCACGCGCGGCACCGACGGCAGCGTCTTCGCCACCTGTGCGACCTCGTCGTAGGAGACGGCGCACACCGGGCAAAGCGCCTGCGTGACGATCAGCTCCGGCTCGAGCGCCGCGAGCGCGTCGCGGTCGAGCTCGTAGATGGCCTCGCCGGCGAGCGTGCGCTCGCGCACCGCCGCGTCGATCGCGCCAGCGTTGAGGCCGTCCGGCAGCACGTTGCGCGTGACGTGCGTCAGCGCCTGCGCCGCGGGCGGGAAATCACACTCGTGCGTCACACCCACCACCTGCTCGCCGAGGCCGAGCGCGAACAGCAGCTCGGTGGCGTGCGGGACGAGGCTGACGATCCTCATGCGCTGACTGTAGGGCGTGTCGGGCCACAGCGACCGGGGCCGTGCGAGCCGCCGCGAGCGGCGCGATCGGGGTAACCTCGCAACCGATGAGCCTGCTCAGCGACTCGGAGGTGGAGCACCGCCTGGCTGGCGTCCCCGACTGGCGCGCCGGCGAGGAGCGAACGATCGTCCGCGATCTGCAGTTTGCGAGCTTCGCCGAGGCGATCGGCTTCGTCAACCGCGTCGCGGAGGCGGCGGAGCTCGCCAACCACCACCCCGACATCTTCCTGCATGGCTGGAACAAGGTCCGCCTGACGCTGTCGACGCACTCCCAGGGCGGGCTCACCGACGCCGACTTCCAGCTCGCCGCCCAGATCGACCGCCTCGCGTAGGCGACCAGTGCGCTTGCTACCGTTGGGGCCGTCGAGCACCCGATGAACGACGACGAAGAACTTCCTCGAAGTAGCGTCGCCAGAGCGCCCTCCGCGTGAACGGCCTCAAGCTGATCCTGACGGCGCTGCTGATCGCCGTCAACGCGTTCTTCGTGATCGCCGAGTACGCGCTCGTGCGCTCACGCCGCGCGCGCCTGGAACTGCTGCGTGAGGAAGGCGCCAAAGGGGCGGCGCTCGCGCTGGAGCAGCTGGCGAACGTCAACGAATACATCTCCGCGGTGCAGATCGGCGTGACGATGACCTCGATCGGCATCGGAGCGCTGGGCGAGCCCGCGCTGGCGTCGATCCTGAAGGGCGCGCTCGGAAACACGATCAGCCACGGCGTGGCGGTGGTGGTGGCGGTGATCGTCGCGTTCGCGATCATCTCCTCAGCGCAGCTGATCGCGGGCGAGATGGTGCCGAAGTTCTACGCGATCGATCGCGCCGAGGCGGTCGCCCGGCGGGTCGCCCGGCCGCTGCAGGCCTTCAGCAAGCTGTTCCATCCGTTCATCGCCGCGCTCACCGCCGTCGCCGACCGCATTCTGCGCGTGCTCGGAGTGGACATGAGCCAGGAGCGCCGCGGTGGCTCGACCGATGAGCTGAAGCGCCTGATCGCCGAGTCACACGAGGGCGGGCAGATCGACCAGGGCGAGGCGGGGATGCTGAGGGGCGTCTTCCACCTGCACGAGCAGGAGGCGCGCCAGGTGATGACGCCCGCGCCGGCGGTGGTCACGGTGGACATCTCCCAGGACGTGGAGACGGCGCTGCGCCTGTGCGTGTCCAGCGGCCATACGCGGCTGCTGGTCACAGAAGGCGAAGACCGCGATCGCGTGCGCGGGATCGTGCACGTGTCCGAGCTCGTGCGCCAGATGATGCAGGAGGGCCCGCACACGCCGATCGAGCCGGTCGTGCACGACGCGCTGATCGTGCCGGAGACGAAGCCGCTCGATGACCTGCTCGCGGACCTGCAGCGCCAGCGCACGTCGATGGCGGTGGTGGTCGACGAGTACGGGCGCGTCGTCGGCGTGGTGACGGTCGAGGACATCGTCGAGGAGGTGGTGGGGGAGATCGCCGACGAGACCGACCCCGACGCGGGAGAGATCCGTAAGCTCGCCGACGGCGAATGGTTCGTGCGCGGCCACGTAGCCGTCACGGACCTCGCCGACTACGGCCTGCACCTGCCGGTGGACAGCGACGCGTACAACTCGGTCGGCGGCTTCGTGTTCGCGCAGCTGGGGCGGTTGCCCAAGCGCGGCGACACGATCGCCGCCAACGGCTTCTCGATCCGGGTGGAGTCGGTGCGCGAGAACCGCATCGAGGCGGTACGCATCCGCGAGCGCCGCCAGGTCCCCTCTCGCGAAGATCGCGGCTCAGAGGACTGACCGCGCCCGCCGGCGGCTCCCGTCCGCGATCCCGCGTAGCCGGCCGTCCTCGGCCGGCCCGTTAAACACGTCCGGCCCGCGGGGGGAGCGGACCGGATCGTGCGCACTGGGAGGAGGCGGGTGTGCGATGCGACATGACGTCGCATGAACCAGTATCGCGACGTTGATCAACAGCAGCTAAAAGTCAGCTATAGCTGAATAAATTCTCGCGAAGAAGCGCGTTTAGGTTCTGCGTGTCTGCCGTTTTCGCTCAGTAGGAATGCAGCCCGCGGCCGCTCTTGCGCCCTAGCGCGCCTTCCGCGACCAGCTCCTGCACGCGCGCGGGCACGGGCTCGCCGATGGTCTCGCCGATCGCCTTGGAGACATCCAGGCCAACCAGGTCGAGCAGCGCGAGCGGTCCCATCGGGTGCCCGGCGCCCAGGCGCATGCACGTGTCGACGTCGGCGGGGTCCATGCCGGTCTCTTCGACCAGTCTGACCGCGCTGAACAGGTACGGGAACAGCAGCCGGTTGACGACGAACCCGGGGATGTCGGGGACCTCGACGGGCGTCTTGTCGAAGTCCTCGCACAGGGCGAGCGCCCGCGCGCGCGTGTCGGCGCTGGCTGTGGTCGGGAAGATCAGCTCGATCAGCTTCATCTTGGTGACGGGGTTGAACACGTGCAGCCCGAGGAAGCGCTCCGGGCGTCCGCTGGTCTCGGCGAGTCGCTGCACCGACAGCGACGAGGTAGTGCTGGCGAGGATCGCATCGGCGTCGAGGATCGCGTCGAGCTCGGCGTGCAGCCGCGCCTTGACGTCGTGGTCCTCGACGACGGCCTCCACGACGAACGTCGCCGGCGCGAGCGCGTGGGGGTCGGTGACGATCTGGATGTCATGGAACCCACCCGCCCTGTCGACTTCCGCGCCGAGTCGGCTGAGCGTCTTCTCGACCGTCGCGCGCGCGCGCTCGGCGGAGGTCTCAGAGCGCGCGAGCAGCAGTACGGGCCCATGGTGGGCCGCGGTGGCGGCGAGGCCGCAGGCGATGGCGCCGCTGCCGGCGATGGCGAGGCGTTTGCTCAAGGTTCTCCTTTGTGCGGGTCTACAGCTCAATCGTCCTGGCTGACTGACCAGTCAATCGAGCGACGCGGTAGAGTAATGGTGCAGGGTTCGGGCATCTTATTCAGCCGCTGGTGGGCGGGCTTTCAACCGGGACGCCACGGGATGGGTGAGATGCGCGAGCCCCCTAATCCTCTCCATTACCAGCCGCGCAACACTCCGTAGGAGGACTCCTGACATGAGGCAACCAGAGGGCCGCGAAGTCGTGATCGTCGAGGCGGTGCGCACGCCGATCGGCCGCGGGCACAGAGAAAAGGGCTACTACAAGGACACGCACCCGAACGAGCTGCTCGGCGCGGTCTACACCGAGGTGATCAAGCGCGCGGGCATCGACGCGGCGCAGGTCGAAGACGTGATCGCGGGCTGCGTGTCGCAGTTCGGCGAGCAGGGTCTGAACGTGGCGCGCAACGCGTGGCTGCAGGAGGGCCTGCCGATCGAGACCCCAGGCACGACCGTCGACCGCCAGTGCGGCTCGGCGCAGCAGGCGGTCAACTTCTCAGCGGGGCTGATCGCGGCGGGCGTGCACGACGCGATGATCGGCTCGGGCGTGGAGCACATGGGCCACCTGCCGTTCTCGGCGGTCGCCCAGACTCAGGGGGAGTTCGGCTTGGCGTTCCCGCCGGAGCTGATGGCCAAGCACAACATCGTCGGCCAGGGCCTCGGCGCAGAGATGATCGCCGACCAGTGGGAGATCTCCCGTTCCGAGCTCGACGAGCTGGCTGTGCGCTCGCACCGACTCGCCAACCAGGCGACCCAGGAGGGCCGCTTCGAGCGCGAGATCGTGCCGATGCAGGTCAACGGCGACACGTACGTCACCGACCAGGGCATCCGCCCGGACACCAACCTCGAGGCGCTGTCGCAGCTGAAGCCAGCGTTCAAGCCCGACGGCAAGATCACCGCGGGCAACGCGTCGCAGATCTCAGACGGCGCCGCGGCTGTGCTGTTGATGTCCGCCGAGAAGGCGCGCGAGCTCGGACTCACCCCGCGCGCGCGTATCGTCGACCAGACGACCGTCGGCTGTGACCCGGTGAAAATGCTCGAGGGCCCGATCCCCGCGACGCGCAAGATCCTCGAGCGCAACGGCATGGCGATCGACGACATCGACCTGTTCGAGATCAACGAGGCGTTCGCACCGGTCGTCGCAGCGTGGCGCCGCGAGCTCTCGCCGGACATGGACCGCGTGAACGTCAACGGCGGCGCCATGGCCCTGGGCCACCCCCTCGGCTCGACCGGCGCGCGCCTGATCACCACGCTGCTGCACGAGCTCGAGCGCTCCGACAAGGAGATCGGGTTCGTGACCATGTGCTGTGGTGGCGGCCTGGGCACGGGCACGCTCATTCAGCGCGTCTGAGTCGTTTTTGATTTATGGGGCCGGCCTTCGGGCCGGCCTCGCGGGGTCGCGAGATGGCTCGGATCGGGGTCGCCCGGCGGCCCGGCGTCCGGTCGTGAAGCGGGCGCGACCGCCGGTCTACTTATTCATTTCCAAAACTCTGTATAGCGATAGTTATACAGAGTTTTTTAGAAGAGAGTACGGACCCATCAGTCGCTGGGTTTGGCAGCCCCGGTCCAGTCGACCGCGATTGGCGGCAGCGCGAGCAGCGCGGTCCACGTAGCCGCTTCGACGACTCCGGTCGGTGCGATCGCGTGGGCGCTCTGGAAGGTCTCGACGTCGGTGACGGTCTGGGATCCGAACACGCCGGTGGTTTCCTGGGTGGGGATGGCGCTGGCGAGGTGCTCCTGCATCCACAGCACCTCGTCGTCCTTGTTGCCTTTGCTCAATTCGGGGAACGACGTGTTCGGTGTGACGCTCGTGAGCGGCGCGAGTGGCGACGCGAGCGTGCTCCAGCCGCCAGAGCCGGTTTCCTGCCAGTCCCAGAAGGAGGTGCCGGTGGCGCCGTAGAGGATGGCCTCCTCGCGGAAGCGCAGCAGTTCCGCCGCGGACACTCCGCCGTAGGTCTGCCCGAGCGGGAAGATCGGGCGGCCGTAGATGCGGTTGGCGATGTAGGTGTTGGCGTAGACGGTGTCGACCGACTGGCCGATGTCCTTCCAGTACATCTGCGGTGCGTTGTACTGCGCGCCGCCGGGCCCCAGGAAGACGGAGTACGGGAACGAGGGGTGGTCGAAGACGTACGGAAACGAGGCGAGTCCGAGTGGGTAGTTGGGGCCGATCTTCGCCCGCAGGTCATCGATGTAGGTCTGGGCGGCGGCGTAGTGGCCTTCGTATTCGCCCTCGGCGTCGATTACGAGGCAGTCGGCGCCGTTGGCCACCGCCTCGGCGCCGAGCGCGGCCTCGCCGACGGGTTCGCTGCCGTACACGAACTGCCACGCGCACACTTTCAGCCCGTTGGCGTGCAGTTCGGCGACGAGCTGCGGCGAGAACTGGCTCCAGTAGTTGCTCGAGCCGTCGGAGCTCTTGATGAACAGCGTCGTCACGCCCGCGGCGTGCGCCTGGGCCACGATCGAGGCGACGTTGCCGCCGTCGGATCTGTTCACGTACCAGATCCACATTCCCTGGCCTTCGAAGCCGGTGCCGCTCGTCGCGACCGCGCTCGCCGGAGGCAGGTTTTTGGGAGCGGGTGGGGCGGGCGGGTGCAGCGCGTGGTTGTAGACGTAGATCGGACCGTAGGAGCTCGTGTAGCGCCCGCCGCTCAGCAGCACCATGATGTGCCCTGAGTGGGCGTTCTTGGGGACGGTCACCACCAGGCCTGAGCTGGGCTTGTTGGCGATCGCGTAGTGCAGGTGCGCCGCCGGAGAGACGCGGCTGATGTGTGCGCCGGGGGCTTTGGGGAAGGCCACGACCATGCCGGGCTTCAGGCCGACACCCCCGAGCAGCAGTGTGCCGTGCGTCGAGACCTGGTGCGGGTTGCCACTGCAGTGCACGGAGGGAACGCAGCTGACGCTCTGGATGCGCACGCTCGTGACGTGCAGGGACGGCGCCGTGGCCTTGGCTGCGGATTTGCCGCCGGGCTTGGTCGTGGGGGAGTGGGCTGGCTTGGTGGTGGAGGTGGAGGTGCCGCCCGCCTTGGTGGTGGATGCGCCGCCGGGCGCGAGCACGCCTCCCGGGCTGGCCGCGTAGGCTGGCAGCGCGTACGCGCCGAGCACCAGGAACGACACCGCGACGACTGTGGCGGTGACGAACATCGATCGCTTGTGGGCGCCTGTGATCGCCAAGACGTTTGACACTCCTTCGCGCAGGGCCGCCCCCCCGACCGGGGAGGGCGTAAATCCGTGCCCAACCGGCGGCCCCGGACGTTATCGGCTATGGGATCGCAAACCGAATGGTGGCACGGAAGTTGCGCTTCCGCGGCCGGCGCGCCGCGTGCGCAGATGCTCAGCCCCAGCGGAAGCCGGCCACGCCGGGGGGCGGCGCGAGCGGACTCGACGGCAGATCGGCGGGCGGATCGGGGAGGTTGAAGGCACTCGGCGCGACGTCGTTGGGGGCGTCCGGGTGAAACAGCGAGGCCAGGTACTGGTTCTGACCGCGCCCGACGCCGAGCTCGAACTGGCCGCCGCCGTAGTTGCCGATGCTGCGCTCGGAGCAGTAGTCATAGGCGTCGAGCAGGTTGCGCAGGCCGCCCAGGCGCGAGGGCTTGATGTTGACCATCCGCGGCGGGTAGCGAAGCGCATCGATGTCGGCGATCGAGTGGATCGGCGCGTCCCACGAGAAGCGCTCGTGGTGAGCGGCGAGCACAGGCTCGGTCTCCGCCGTCAGCGCCGGGTCCTCGATCCACGCCTCGGGGAACGCCTCGACGACACGGCGGTAGAGAACCGGGTCGGCGGGCTGGTCGACGATCGAGCCGTGATAGAGGCCCTTGAAGTCGACCGAGTCGACTGCGCCGGTGGCGCGGAGCTCGGCGATCAACGGCTCATCCCACGAGCTCGTCGGGTCGAGCTTGAAGCGCAGCGTGGGGTAGAGCGCGAGGCGCCGGCTGAGTGGCTCGAGCGTCGGTGGCTCGCCGAGGCGTAGCGAGACGACGAAGCGCACCGGCTCCGGCTCGCGCCCAAGCGCCTCGTGCAGCGTCGTGCCCGCCTGGCGCAGCGCGAGGTCGAGCGCCGCGGACTCATACGCCCACGTGCGATAGCGGCTCGACACCTCACGTTGGGGCGGCTGCGGGAACAGCTGCAGCTCGGCGAGGTGCGCGCAGAACGAAGCCAGCGTGTAGCGCCCCGCGAGCGCCAGCGTCGGCCCGGCCGCCTGCAGTAGGTCGTGATCGACCGCGTCGTACGTGACGTCCTCGCCGAGACCCTCGTGGCCGGCGCCGCGCAGGTGGATGACGGTGCTCTTGCGCTCGAAGTCGCTCGAGACGCTCGCCTGCAGGGGCTGCAACGAGTAGTCGTCGATCTCGAGCGCGAGCTCCGCAACCGTGTCCCAGGTGCTCACCCGCCTGCCTCCTGTTCCAGACGGCTAACGAGCTCGTCGAGGCGCAGCTCCTCGAGCGCGCCGCCGACCGCCGCGAGCTGGCTCGCGCACAGCTCGATCAGCGTCTTGCCCTCGCTCACCAGCGCGAGCGTCTCATCGAGGCTGGCCTCGCCGGAGTCGAGCCGGCGGATGATCTCCTCGACGCGCGCCGCCGCCGCCTCGTAGGTCTGCTGCTCGCCCGGCTCGTCTGGCTGATCGGCTTGCGCGCTCATCGCTCCTGCACCCTCGCCGGCAGCGAGCCGTCGGCGAACCGCAGTTGCAGATCGCCGGCGTCGCGCGCGGCAACCGCCGTGACGATCGGATCTGCCTCGGCTGACCGTACGAGCACGTAACCACGCTCGAGCGTGCGCTGCGGATCGTGGCCGGCCAGCACGAGGGCAAGCTGCGCCAGCTCTCGCGGTCGGCGCTCGCGGCAGTCCAGCAGGAAGGACGCGGCCTTGCGCTCGAGCACAACTGCCCGCCGCTCGGTCACCTGCCGCTCGGACTCGATCCGTCGGCGCGAACCGGCGCGGATCTCGCGTAGCTGCTGGTGCAGGCGGGCACGCTGGCGATCCAGGTGCGCGGCGGGGGCGCGGGAGAAGCTCGCCAGCAGGCGTGCGCGGTTGAGCACCGCACGCCGGCCGTGCTCGCGCAGACGCGCGGCCGTGCCGGCGAGGCCTGCGCGCGGAAGCACGGCTCTACGGCCATGCTCGCGCAGCCGCGCTGCTGCAGCCGCCTGCTCCGCGCGGGCGCGCGCGCAGTCGACGCCCACGGCCGCCTCGGCGGCGTGCGTCGGCGTCGAGCAGCTCACCGCCGCCACGTCGTCGAGCAGCGTGCGGTCGGTGTGGTGGCCGACGGACGCGATCACGGGCACGCCGAGCAGCGCGACCGTACGGCATAGGGTCTCGTCGCAGAAGCACAGCAGGTCGGCCAGCGAGCCGCCGCCGCGGGCGACGATCGCCACCTCGACCCCGCCAACTGCCACCAACTCGCCCAGCACGCGCACGATCGCGGGGGCTGCGTGGCGGTCCTGCACGGGGGCGAAGCCCCACACCAGCCGGCCTGCCCAGCCGCGGCGGGCGAGCGCCGCGAGCACGTCGTCGCGCGCCTTTCCGCCCTCGCCGGTGACCACGCCGATCGTGTGCGGCAGCACCGGCATCGGCAGTCGCTTCTGGGTCTCGAGCAGCCCCTCGCCGTCGAGTTGCCTGCGCAGCCGCTCGATTCTCGCGAGCAGGTCGCCGTCGCCGGCCAGGCGCAGGTCGAGCACCGTGAAGGAGAAGCCGGGGGAGGAGGTGGCGCTGCCGGGGTAGTAGTCGCAGCCGCCCGCCACCACCACCTGCATGCCCTCCGCGGGCGCGCCCGCGCGCGCGACCATCGCGTCCCAGTCATCGCGCCAAGCCGCGCACGGGATCGCGCCGGTCGCGTCGCGCAGCTCGAAGTACACACGCGCGCGCGACGGTCGCAGGTTCACTAGCTCTCCCATCAACTGCACGCGCGTGAACGAGCGCAACTTGGAGCGCAGCGCGGCGGCGTACTCGCCGACCGGATAAGGGCCAGACAGCGCACTGTCGGGGATGCCCGTCGCAGTCGGAGAGGCGGGGTGGGCGGACGTGGACACGCAACGCAGCATAGGCGCTAGCATCGACGGCGATGCGCCTGCGCGAGCTCCCGCCCGGCTCCTGACACCGGTGGCCAAGCACAACACCGGGCGACGCGCACGCTCGCGCAAGCGCCGCCCGAGTCCGCAGGGCGCACAGGAGGTTTCGCAGCGCGCCGCACCGTCCGCGCGCTCGTCCCAGCGCGCCGCTCGCGTCGCGGGCGAGATGCAGGGAGCGGGCGAGCGCCCGCAGGCCCCGTGGCATCCGCTGCCGCTGTCGGAGATGCTGATCCTCGTGGGCATGATCGGCGCGGTGGTCGCGTTCCTGCGCGGCGTCGCGAGCAACGCGGCGCTGCTCGGCGCGGGCATTGCGGCGGTCGCGATCGGCACGATCGAGGTCTCGCTGCGCGAGCACCTGGGCGGCTTTCGCTCGCACACGCTGATGCTGGCGGTGCTTCCCGCGGTCGTGTTCCACTCGGTGGTCGTGCTGGTGGTGCTCGCGCTCGCGAGCCGCGCGCCGAGCTGGATGAACATCGCGCTGCTGCCGATCGACGTGGCGCTGGTGGTCGTCTGCTTCAAACTGCTGCGCGCGCGCTACGCGGACGCTCGGCGCGAGCGCACGTTCGCGGGCTTGCGCTAGGCGCTGAGATTGAGAGACGGCAGGGGACGCTCGCCCTCAGCGGCGCCCTCGCCACGGGTCTCGCCGTCGAAGCCCAGGCGCTGCAGGCGCGCGATCTCGCGTTCGCCTTCGACGCGCGCGGGATGATCGGGCGGCAGGTCGGCGATCAGGTTGGCGATGCGGTTGCGCAGCTGCAGCGCGAAGTGGGGCGTCGAGGCGCCCATCAGCTGGCGCACGTCCTCGATCGTTACCTCGTGTGTGCTCGCCTTGCGGCTCAGGCGGCGGGGATCCTCGGCTTGACTCAATTTCGCCTCTGTGCGATCGACTGCTTGACTTTCGTGTCCGACACTATTCGACTTGCGAGACCGACGGTTCTTCGGTGTTGCGGTCCTGCGGGCGGATCTCGAGCACGGAGTCGATTTCGGCCTGGGTAACCGCTGAGATGGCTGCTTCGTCGCCGATCAGCCAGCCGTGATTGTAGGCGCCGCGAACCGGCGGGAACTGCGGTGTGCTGTACGCGGGCTGGATGTCGGACAGGTAGCTGGCGAGCGTCGGCGGCACCTGTGCCGGCCGGGAGAGCAACAGCAGTGGCCCGTAGTCGCCGGTCGCGGACAGCAGCGCCGACGCGGGGCCGTCGAGCGGGCGGCTCGAGTTGGCGAACACGAGCCCGTGACCGGGTTCTTTGACGCCCCAACCGAAGCTGCCATTGGTGTAGCGCGCGATTTCGATCGCGCTCTGGACGGCCGTTTCGCCGGTCGCGGGCGAGCTGTCGGCGGTGATCGTCTTGACCGAGCCGAAGTGGCGCAGCTCGCCGAGCGTGTGGTTGCCGATCGCGGCGCCGTCGATCACGTAGATCGACGGCCTGTGCAGAGCGTCGAGCACGGTGCCGGTCTGTGCGGGCACGCGCGAGCGCGTGACGAGCAGGATCGGCGCGCCGCTCTCGGCCGCGAGCCCCGCAGCGGGCATCGCAAGCGCGGGTGGGGCGTCGGCGGGCAGCACGATCACCTGGTGCGGCGCCGCCGCGTCGAGCGTCTGCGCGAGCTGCTCGATGCCCGCGGCGCTCACCGTGGGCAAGCCGACGGGCACCGTGCGCGTGAGGTAGTTGTCGGGCACCGCCGCTGAGGTGCCGATGCGGATCACCTGCGCGCCGCCCAGGGCGGGCGCCCCCAACGGGTGCATCGCTTCGAGCGTCTGACGGGTGACCGCGGAGAGCGTGTCGCCTTCGCTGTACAGGATCGGCGCGCCGATCGGCGCGCTCGAGAGCACGGACGCGGCGAGCGCCGGCAGCCAGTCGCGCTCGTTGACCAGCACCACCACCAGCGGGCGCGTTGCCGCCGTGAGGCCCGGGTACACCGCGCGTGCGACCGCCGCGGCGTCCGACGCAGCGTCGGCGCCGCCCAAGCGCGTGGTGTTACGCGTGGCCACGCTCACCGCGCCCTGCGCCGCCACCGGTGCGAGCTGGCGCGTCGGCCCGCCGCCGGTGATCTGTTCAGAGCCGCCCTTGCCGCAGCCGGCGAGACCCGCGGCGGCGAGCAACAGCAGGGTCAGAAGCGGTCCTCGCGCCAGGGTGCGCACTGCCGGCACACTAGCGGTCGCGCAAAAAGCGCGGCATTTGCGGACAAACGTGCGAAAAGCTGTGCATGTCCTGCAAGCGTCCTTGCACTCTGCTAGCGTGCCCGCCCGAATGCCGAGTCCTTGACCAGGTGTCAGGGAACGGGGGACCCAAGTTGTTGGGGCGAATCCCGCGGTAGGACCGTGAGAAGCGCAGGCTCTTTCAGCGCTAGCCCGTCAGCTAACCCCGCAGGCCGACGAAAGAGGTTGTTCACGTGCGGGTACGCTGCTTTGTCGTATTGCTTTGCAGTCTGATCGGGTCGATGGTCGGCGCTGCAGCCGCTCTGGCCAACGGAAGCGGTGGGGTGGTGGCGGCAGAACCGTCTCCCAGCAAACCGACGACGTCCGTCCCGGCGGTACACGCGCCGGTGACCGCCAAGTCTTCGAAGATCGCCTACAAGGGCCCCGTCTACGAGAAGACGGCGACCGGCGAAGTCGTGCCCTACGTGGCGCCCGCGAAGGCCAGCGCCACGACCGGCAGCGCGGCCAGCGCCACAGGCGGCAGCGCCGTAGCGCCGACCGAAGCGCCCGCTGGCAGCCTGCCGACGGAAATTCCCAGCGAGCTCACGATCGGCGACGGCATGACCTCGGCGACCGGCCCGACACTACGGCCGCAGTTGCTGGTCCCAGGCACCACCGCGCGCTTCGTCGACGGCCTCGCCGCCGCCCCGGAGGGGGCCCCGGCGGCGGTGCAGGAGATGATCTGGGCGGGGAACGAGCTGATCGGGCTGCCCTACATCTACGGTGGTGGCCACGGCTCGTTCGTCTCCCCCGGATATGACTGCTCGGGCACGGTGTCCTTTGCGCTTCATGGCGCCGACCTGCTCGCCGTCCCGGAGGACTCCTCGGAATTCGAGGGCCGGGGGTCGCGCGGAGACGGACGCTGGGTGACGATCTTCGCCAACGCCGGCCACGCTTACATGACCGTGGCGGGGCTGCGTCTGGACACGAGCTCCGCGGAAGACCCCGCCGACCTGCAGGGTCCGCGCTGGCGTCCGCTGCGCCAGACGAACGCCGGCTTCGTCGTTCGCCACCCCACCGGGTACTGACGCCGCCGCGGCACCGTCGCGCCATGCCATCCTCGTGCCGCACGCCGGTATGCGGTTGGTCGACATCCTCCGTTCGGCTACGCTTGAGGTGTTGGCCGAGCTCGTCGGTCGTCTCGTGGAAAAGCAATAGGAGGATCAGATGGCCGGCTTGACTGGGCGGATGTCTACCGTAGTGAAGGCGAAGGTCTCGAAAATGCTCGATCGCGCCGAAGATCCGGCCGAGACCCTCGACTACAGCTACCAGAAGCAGGTCGAACAGCTGCAGAACGTCAAGAAGGGCATCGCCGACGTGGTGACAGCCAAGAAGCGCCTGCAGATGCAGGAGAGCTCGCTGCAGCAGAGCGTCGTCAAGCTCGACACCCAGGCCCGCCAGGCGCTGTCGGCCGGCCAGGAAGACCTCGCCAAGACCGCGCTCGAACGCAAGAACGTCGCGCAGACCGAGCTGCAGGGGCTCGACACGCAGGTCTCCGAACTCGAATCGCAGCAGCAGAAACTGACCGAC
>DASZFY010000054.1:0-18240 GCA_035939335.1 Solirubrobacteraceae bacterium
AACGACGGTCCTGGCCGAGCACGGAGGCGCGGAAGCCCGCACCTTCGCGGAGATCGACAACGCGCCCGAGGAGAAGGAACGCGGGATCACGATCGCCACTTCCCACGTCGAGTACCAGACCGACAATCGGCACTACGCCCATGTTGACTGCCCCGGTCACGCCGACTACGTCAAGAACATGATCACCGGTGCCGCCCAGATGGACAGGGCGATTCTGGTGGTCTCGGCGGCGGACGGCCCGATGCCCCAGACGCGCGAGCACGTCCTGCTCGCCCGTGAGGTGGGCGTCAACTACATCGTCGTGTTCCTCAACAAGGCCGACATGGTCGACGACGAGGAGCTCCTGGAACTGGTCGAGGTCGAGGTGCGCGAGCTGCTCTCCGAGTACGACTTCCCGGGCGACGACATCCCCTTCATCACCGGCTCGGCGCTGAAGGCGCTGGAAGGCGACGAGGCCTACAAGGAGAAGATCCTCGAGCTCGCCGCTGCGCTGGACTCCTACATCCCAGATCCCGTGCGCGACCTCGACAAGCCGTTCATGATGCCGGTCGAGGACGTGTTCTCGATCACCGGCCGTGGCACCGTCGCGACCGGGCGTGTCGAGCAGGGCATCGTCAAAACCGGCGAGACGGTAGAAATCGTCGGCGTCCACGAGTCGACCTCGACGGTCGTCACCGGCGTCGAGATGTTCCGCAAGATCCTCGACGAGGGTCGCGCGGGCGATAACGTCGGCTGCCTGCTGCGTGGCACCAAGCGCGAGGAGATCGAGCGCGGACAGGTGCTGTGCAAGCCGGGGTCGATCACGCCGCACACCAAGTACAAGGCCGAGGTCTACGTGCTCAAGAAGGAGGAGGGCGGCCGTCACACCCCATTCTTCACGGGCTACCGGCCTCAGTTCTACTTCCGTACGACCGACGTGACCGGGGTGGCCAAGCTGCCCGAGGGCGTCGAGATGGTCATGCCGGGTGACAACGTCCAGATGGAGATCGAGCTGATCCAGCCGATCGCCATGGACCAGGGCCTGCGCTTCGCCATCCGCGAGGGTGGCCGCACAGTCGGCTCCGGCGTGGTCAGCGAGATCATCGAGTAGTACAAACGCCGGCGACGCCGGCGTATTGCAGTCCGATACGACGATTGAACACCCGCCGAGGGCGGGCCGGGGGTGGATTCTGCTCACGCGGATCCGCCCCTCTCGCACGCTTCACACCACCACAAGAAGGCATCTGAGATCAACATGGCAGCGACCAACCAGAACAAGATCCGAATCCGGCTGAAGGCGTATGACACGTCCGCCATCGAGTCGGCCGCGAGGGAGATCGTCGAGACCGCGACGCGCACCGGCGCGAGCGTGTCCGGGCCGGTGCCGCTGCCGACGGAGAAGAACGTGTACTGCGTAATCCGCTCGCCGTTCAAGGACAAGGACTCCCGCGAGCACTTCGAGATCCGAACGCACAAGCGTCTGATCGATATCCACCAGCCGACACCCAAGACGGTCGACTCGCTCCAGCGCCTGGATCATCTTCCGGCCGGCGTGGACATCGAGATCCGTCTCGCCACATAGGACGATGGCCGCGATCCTCGCCAAGAAGCTCGGCATGACCCAGGTCTTCCAGGAGGACGGAAGCGTCGCGCGCGTAACGGTGCTGCTGGCGGGCCCGTGCCCGGTGACGGCGATCCGCACCTCAGAGCGAGACGGCTACGACGCGGTGCAGCTTGCATTTGGCCAGACCAAGGAGAAGCACCTCTCCAAGCCCGAGCTCGGCCACCTCAAAAAGGTCGACGCGCCGCCGATGCGCACGCTCGCTGAGTTTCGCGGCGAGGTCGGCGGGCTGACGCTAGGCGAGAACGTCACGGTCGAGTCGTTTGAGGTCGGCGCCCGCGTGAAGATCTCCGGCACGTCCAAGGGCAAGGGCTTCCAGGGCACGATCAAGCGCCACAACTTTGCCAGCGGCCCCAAGTCCCACGGCTCGCACAACGTCCGTGCGCCGGGCTCGATCGGCGCCTCCGCCACACCCTCGCGTGTGCATAAGGGCATTCGTGGACCCGGCCAGATGGGCAACAAGCGCGTCACGCAGAAGGGCCTAGAGGTAGTACGTGTGGACGCTGGCGAGAACCTGTTGATGGTGCGCGGTTCGGTGCCCGGTCCCACGGGCACGCTAGTGGAGGTGCGGACCGATGCCTGACGCCCCCGTCCTCGGCGCCTCCACGACCGGTTCGTCGCCGAAGAAGGTCAAGCTCGACGAGTCCGCGTTCGGCTCGCGCTTCTCCGTGCCGCTGGTGCATCAGAGCGTGCGCGCCGAGCAGGCCGCCCGCCGCCGTGGCACCGCCGCGACCAAAACACGCGGCAAGGTCTCCGGCGGTGGCGCCAAGCCGTGGCGCCAGAAGGGCACCGGCCGCGCGCGCGCCGGCTCGAGCCGCTCTCCCATCTGGACCGGTGGCGGCACCGTGTTCGGGCCGCAGCCGCGCTCGTACACGTTCAAGGTCAACCGCAAGGAGCAGCGCGCTGCGCTGCGCAGCGCGCTGTCGCTGCACGCCGGACGCGGATCGATCGCGATCCTCGACGCGAGCGTGTTCACCGCGCCCAAGACAAGCCAGGCGCTCGACCTGCTCGAAGCTTGGGCCCCCGCCGTCGGCGGCGACGGGCAGCTCAACCCCACGCTCGTGGTGCTCCTCCCCGAGGAGTCCTCCGCGGCGCTGTCCTTCCGCAACCTCGCGCGCGTAGCGGTGCTGAGTGCCGAGAACGTCGGCGTCGCCGATCTGCTCGGCGCCGCGTCGCTCGTCATCTCCGAGCCGGCGCTGCAGGCGCTCACCGCACGCACCGGCCAGCCGCGCAAGGGAGAGGATTCCTGATGGAGCACACGCAGGTACTCATTCGCCCGGTTGTCTCCGAGAAGAGCTACATCCTTTCGGCCGCCGACCGCTACACCTTCCGCGTGCACCGCGACGCGCACAAGACGCAGATCCGCCAGGCGGTCGAGGCGCTGTTCGGCGTGCACGTCGTGGAGGTGCGCACAATGAGCGTCAAGTCCAAGCCCAAGCGTCGCGGCAGCACCCCAAAGGGCGGCACGCGCGAGTGGAAGAAGGCGATCGTGCAGGTGCGCGCGGGCGAGTCCATCCCGATATTCCAGGGCCTGGCGGCCCTCGAGTCCTAGGAACCTGTAGACGATGCCGATACGTAAACCACGCCCGACGAGCCCCGGCATGCGGTTCGTCTCCTATCCGGACTTCGCGGAGGTCACCAAGTCCAAGCCCGAGAAGACGCTCATCGAAGGCCTCAAGAAGAGCGGCGGGCGCAACGCGCTCGGGCGCAAGACCGCACGCCACCGCGGCGGCGGAGCCAAGCGCGCCTACCGTCGCGTGGACTTCAAGCGTCGCAAGGACGGCGTGCCCGCGCGCGTCGCCGCGATCGAGTACGACCCCAACCGCTCCGCGTACATCGCGCTGCTGCACTACGTCGACGGCGAGAAGCGCTACATCCTCGCGCCCCAGCGACTGACGGTCGGGATGATGGTGTCCTCGGGCGAGGGCGCTGACATCGCGGTGGGCAACTGCATGGAGCTCGCACGCATGCCCGTCGGCACGGTCGTGCACAACATCGAGTTGGCGCCGGGCCGTGGCGGGCAGATGGCGCGCTCGGCGGGCGCGTCCGCGCAGCTGATGGCCAAGGACGGCGACATGGCCACCCTGCGCCTGCCTTCGGGCGAGATGCGCATCGTGCGCGCCGAGTGCCGCGCGACGGTCGGCACGATCGGCAACGCCGAGCATCAGAACGTCAAGATCGGCAAGGCGGGGCGCAAGCGCCACATGGGCGTACGCCCGCAAACGCGCGGCGTCGCCATGAACCCCGTCGACCACCCGCACGGCGGCGGCGAGGGCTCGACCACCGCCGGTCGCCACCCGGTGACGCCATGGGGTGTGCCCACGCTGGGCTACCGCACGCGCAAAAAGAACAAGACCTCCAATCGCTACATCGTGCGCGGCAGACGTCGCGGGAAGGGCAAGCAGCGATGAGTCGCTCCAGCAAGAAGGGCCCGTGGGTTGAAGAGCGCCTGATGAAGCGCATCGAAGCGCTCAACGCCGCGAACAACAAAAAAATGATCAGAACGTGGTCACGCGCATCGACGATCTTCCCCGAGATGGTCGGTCACACGATCGCCGTGCACGACGGCAAGAAACACGTGCCCGTGTACGTCAGCGAGTCGATGGTCGGCCACAAGCTCGGTGAGTTCGCGCCCACGCGCGTGTTCCGCGGGCACGCCGGATCGGGGAAGGTGCGATGAGCGCCGACGACGAGACCCCTGAGGGCCAGACGCCCGCCAAGCCCGACGCCGACAAAGCGTCCGCCGCGAAAGAGCCTGCCGCGAAAAAAGCCGCCGCGGAGAAAAAACCCGCCGCCGCGGCTGCGCAGAAAGACACGCCCGCCGAGAAAAAGCCCGTGGCGGAGAAAAAACCAGCGGCTGAGAAAAAGCCAGCGGCTGAGCAAAAGCCGGCTGCGGAGAAGAAACCCGCGGCCGAGAAAAAAGCCGCAGCGGCGAAAAAAGCGCCCACGGAGCAGCCGGCCGCCGAGGAGCAGCAGCCCGGCGAGGAGCAGCCGGCCGCCGAGAAGAAAGCGAAAAAGCCCGCCGCTGGTAAAAAGCCCGCGTCCGAGCAGGCGTCGGAGAAAGCCGCCAAGCCGGCCGCCGCGCCGCGCGCTGGCAAAGCCGGCGCCGCCACGGCCCGTCGGCGTGTCGTGCGCGCACATGCGCGCTACGTGCGCACCTCCGCGCGCAAGGCGCGCATGGTGTGCGGACACCTGCGCGGCAAGTCCGTGGAGGAGGCACGCGCTATCCTCGCGTTCACCCCTCGTGAGGTGGCGCGCGACTGGAGCAAGCTGCTGGAGTCCGCGGTGGCAAACGCCGAGAGCAACCACGAACTGCTCGAGGACGATCTGATCGTCCGGGAGGCGTACGCCGACGAAGGACCGACGATCAAGCGCTTCCGGCCGCGCGCGATGGGACGCGCGACGCCGATCCGCAAGCGCACCAGCCACCTGACGATCACGCTCACCCCTCGCCCCGAGCCCGGAACCAACAAAAGAAACCGCTGAGAGAACAGAACATGGGACAAAAGGTTCATCCAGAGGCTATGCGCGTGGGTTACATCCACGACTGGAAGTCAAACTGGTTCAACGAGAAGCACTTCGCCGAGTACCTCGCCGAGGACGTTCGCGTGCGTGAGCACATCACCCGCAAGCTCGCGCACGCGGGCCTGTCGGACATCACCATCCGTAAGGACGCCAACGAGCTCGAGGTCAACATCCACACCGCGCGCCCGGGCATCGTGATCGGCAAGTCCGGCACCGAAGTAGACGCGCTGCGCCGCGACCTTCACCGGATGACCCAGAAGCAGATCAAGGTCAACATCCTCGAGATCAAGCGCCCGGAGCTCGACGCGAAGCTCGTCGCGCAGTCGATCGCCGAGCAGCTGCAGAACCGCGTGGCCTTCCGGCGCGCGATGAAGCGTGCGCTCACCAGCGCCATGCGCTCAGGCGCCAAGGGCGTCAAGGTGCAGGTCGCCGGCCGCCTCGGCGGCGCGGAGATGGCGCGCACCGAAAGCTACTCAGACGGTCGCGTGCCGCTGCACACGATGCGCGCGGACATCGACTACGGCTTCTACGAGGCGCGCACCACCTTCGGGCGGATCGGCGTCAAGTGCTGGGTCAACAAGGGCGAGATCATGCCCGAGGGCTACACCGGCGCGGATTTGACGGACATGACGGCACCTGCGCCGCCGAGCTCAGAGCGCGACGGCCGTGGTGGTGGGCGCGAGGGTCGTGAGGGTCGCGGCAGGGGCCGCGGACCTGGCGGTCCCGGTGGCCCCGGCGGTCGCGGCGGTGGGCCCGGCGGCGGCGGCGGACGTGGACGTGGTCCTGGCGGCCCCGGCGGCGGTGGTGGGCGCGCCGGCGGTGGCGGTCGTGGTCCAGGTGGTCCCGGTGGCGGCGGTCGTGGTCCCGGTGGGCCGGGCGGCGGGCGCGGTCCGCGACCCGGTGGCGGCGGACCGTCCGGCGGAGGTGGGCGCTGATGCTGTCCCCCAAGCGTGTCAAGCATCGCAAGCAGCACCGCGGCCGGCGCCGTGGGTACTCGCGTGGCCAGCTGCACGTGCAGTTCGGCGACTACGGCCTGAAGGCGCTCGAGTGCGGTTGGCTGACCAATCGCCAGATCGAGGCTGCGCGTGTTGCTATGACGCGCAAGATCAAGCGTGGCGGCAAGGTGTGGATCAACGTGTTCCCAGACAAGCCCGTCACGAAGAAGCCCGCAGAGACCCGTATGGGCTCGGGCAAGGGCTCGCCGGAAGGCTGGGTGGCGGTGGTCAAGCCCGGACGCGTGATGTTCGAGCTGGCCGGTGTGTCCGAGCCTCTCGCCCGCGAAGCTATCCGCCTGGCCGCACACAAGCTGCCCGTCAAGTCCAAGTTCGTGCTGCGTGAGGACTGACATGAAGGCAAGTGAGATGCGAGACTTGGACGGCAGCGAACTGACCAAACGCCTTGCCGAGCTGCGCAAAGAGGTGTTCGGCCTGCGCTTCTCCAACGCGACCGGCGAACTCGACGACACCGCTGGTCTGGGCCGCGCCCGGCGCGACCTCGCCCGCGCGCTGACCGTCGCACGTGAGCGCGAGCTCCAGAGCACGCCCGCAGACGGCAACAACTGAGAACAAAGACGAACGTGAACGGATCAAATGGCTGACGAACCACACAACGACGCACCAGACACCGAGCCCGAGCAGGCCGGCGACGACCCTGTGGCGCCCGCAGCGGACGCCACCCCTGAGGTCGACGCCACCGCTGAGGCTGACGCGGCCCCTGAGGTCGAGGCGGAGGCCGATGTTGCCCCCGAGGTTGAGGCGACCGCGGAGGCCGACGCGACGCCTGAGGCTGATGCTGCTCCCGAGGTCGAGCCCGAGCCGGAGGCCGAGGTCGCCGCGCCGGAGGCCGACGCCGAGGCGGCCACCGCTGCTCCGCAGGCTGAGCCCGTTGAGCCGGTTGAGCAGGTTCCGCCCAAGGAGCGCCGGCGCAGGGCGCGCTCGAAACACACCGACGCGCGTCCCAGCCGATCGCCAGAGGAGCGTCACGCGGAGCGGCTCGCGGAGCGCAAGCTCAAGGCCACCCGCCGTCGCGCGCGGCGCCTGCAGGAACGCGCCAAGAAAGCCACGCACCGTGCGGCGGCGCCCGCTCCCGAGGCGCTGCCCCCGGTGCACGCGCCGGTCGAGGGCGCGCGCAGGGTTCGCCAGGGCATCGTCGTGTCGGACAAGGCCGAGAAGACAATCACCGTGCGCATCGACACTGCGCGCCGGCACAGGCGCTACGAGAAGATCGTGCGAAGCTCGAGCACCGTGCATGCACACGACGAGAACAACGACGCGCACGAGGGCGACACCGTCCGCGTGATCGAGAGCCGGCCGCTGTCGCGCACCAAGCGCTGGGCGCTCGTCGACGTGCTGGAGCGTGCGAGATGAAAATCGGAGATTTTCAGGTCACGAGCGCCCGGATGGCGATCGTTCCCATCAAAGGGGCCGACCGGATGGAGGCCCGAGCATGATCCAGAACGAGACCAGACTGAAGGTCGCCGACAACTCGGGTGCGCGCGAGATCCTGTGCATCCGTGTCAAGGGTGGCTCCAAGCGACGCTATGCGTTCGTCGGCGACGTGATCACCGCGACCGTCAAGCAGGCCAACCCGCACGGCACGGTCAAAAAGGGCGAGGTGGTCACCGCCGTGGTGGTGCGCACCAAGAAGCCCATTGGTCGCGACGACGGCACGTACATCGCGTTCGACGAGAACGCCGCGGTGATCATCGACGACCAGAACAACCCGCGCGGCACGCGCGTGTTCGGCCCGGTCGCGCGCGAACTGCGCGAGCGCAACTTCATGCGGATCGTCTCGCTCGCGCCGGAGGTGCTGTGATGGCGCGCCCCGCCGCCCGTCCCAAGCGCCGCTCGCTGAAGATCCGCTCCGGCGATCGCGTGCAGGTGATATCCGGCAAGGATCGCGGCAAGACCGGTCGCGTCATGCGCGTGGACCCGCCCAAGGAACGCGTGTACGTCGAGGGCCTGAACATGATCAAGCGCCACACGCGCCCCCAGCAGGCCGCGGGCACAAGCTCACAGACAGCCGCGCAGCTCGGTGGTGTGATCGAGCGCGAGGGTCCTATCCACATCTCCAACGTGATGCTGCTCGACGCCAAGGGCGCGCGCACACGTGTGGGCATCGAGCGCGGCGAGGGCGGCGAGCGGGTTCGCATCGCCAAGAGCTCCGGCGCGAGGCTCGACTGATCGCGATGGCAACCATGACCGATAACGCACCCACCGCGCGTCTGAAGACGCGCTATCTCGAGGAGATCCGTCCCGCGCTGATGGATCGCTTCGGCTACTCATCGGTGATGCAGGCGCCGAAGATCGAGAAGATCACCGTCAACATGGGCGTTGGCCTCGCCAAGCAGGACTCCAAAGTGCTCAAGGCCGCAACCGAGCAGCTCGCCACGATCGCAGGCCAGCAGCCGAGCGTCCGTCGCGCACGCAAGTCGATCGCCGCGTTCAAACTGCGCGAGGGCATGCCCGTGGGCCTGGCGGTGACGCTGCGCGGCGAGCGCGGCTATGAGTTCCTCGACAGGCTCGTCTCGGTTGCCATACCGCGGATTCGCGATTTCCGCGGTCTCAACTCGCGCTCGTTCGACGGTCGCGGTAACTACTCCCTGGGCGTCAAGGAGCAGATCATCTTCCCCGAGATCGACTACGACAAAATCGATCAGGTGCGTGGGCTGGACATCACCATCACGACCTCCGCCGCCACCGACGTCGAGGCATACGCGCTGCTGTCCGCGCTCGGCATGCCTTTCTCCCCCCAGGGGCGGCCCAAGGGCTACGACCCAGAGGCAGACGCCGCCGCCCAGCGCGCTCACGAGGAGGCCGAGGCCGCAAGTGCCGCAGCTGCGGCGCAGCCCACGCCAGAGGCCGCCGCGGCCAAGGCCAAAGCGCCCACCCCGCCCAAGGGCACGGCGGAGCCCGAGAGCCTCGAGGATGCTGAGGAGGATGTCGCTGAGGAGGCCGCAGCCGAAGCGGAGATCGTTTCCGAGGCCGAGGCTGGCGAGCACGAGGTCGTCGAGGAGGCAGTCGAGGAGGCTGTGGCCGAGGTGGCCGAGATCGAGGTAGCCGCCGAGATCGTCGCCGAGGAGATCGAAGCTGAGGCTGTCGCCGAGGTCGTAGTCGAGGAGACCGTCGTGGCCGAGGCCATCCTCGAGGAGGTCGCCGCCGAGGAGATCGAAGCCGAGCAGGCCGAGGGCGCCACCGATTCCGCAGCCGCGGAGCCCGCAGCGGCCGACCAGACCGACGCTGCTGGGGACGGCCACACAGACACCATTGAGAAAGAGAGCGACGACTGATGGCCAAGACCTCGATGCGCGTCAAGCAGGCGCGCCCGCCGAAGTTCAAGACACAGGCATATACTCGCTGCACCCGTTGCGGTCGCCCGCGCGCGGTGTACAAGAAGTTCGGGGTGTGTCGCATCTGCCTTCGCGACCTCGCCCACAACGGTCAGATCCCCGGGATGACCAAGTCCTCCTGGTAGAAGATCTCTCCAACAAAAAACTCTGTATAGCCATGGCGATACAGAGTTTTCGAGAGCAATAGCAAAGCCAGCCAAGACACTCCACAGGCACAAAAGACACACCGCAGACACACGCCACCTACCCACCCACACAACCCACACCACACACGCACACCATGTCCATGACCGACCCCATAGCCGACTTCCTCACGCGCGTGCGTAACGCCATCCACGCGGCGCATGAGACCGTCGACGTGCCCGCGTCGAAGCTCAAGAGCGAGCTCGCGCGGATCCTCGACGAGCAGGGCTACATCGAGTCGTGGTCGGTGGTGCCCGCGCCCGACGGCGCCGCTGGACAGCTGATCCAGATCCGGCTCAAGTACACCGAGGACCGCCGCTCGGCGATCTCCGGTCTGCGGCGCGTGTCGCGCCCGGGACGGCGTACGTATGTCGACGCCAAGCACATCCCCAAGGTGCTCGGCGGCATGGGAACCTCAATCGTCTCGACCTCGCACGGTGTGATGACCGGTCACGACGCGCGCGCCGCCGGCATCGGCGGCGAGGTCCTTGCGCAGGTCTGGTAGCTGAGCGATGTCGAGAATCGGTAGACAGCCAATCCCCGTGCCCTCGGGCGTGACGATCTCGATCGAGCCCGAGTCCGTGCGCGTCAACGGGCCCAAAGGCGAGCTGTCCGAGCGCATCCACCGGGACATCAAGGTGACCCAGGATGGCGAGCAGCTGGTGGTCACGCGGCCCACCGACCGCGGCGAACACCGCGCGCTACACGGGCTGACGCGCACGCTCGTGGCGAACATGGTCCAGGGCGTCACCAGCGGCTACGAGAAGCGCCTGGAGATCCAGGGCGTCGGCTATCGCGCACAGCTAAAGGGCAAGAACCTCGAGCTCGCCGTCGGCTACTCGCACCCGGTGCCGATCCCAGCGCCGGAAGGCATCGAATTCGAGGTGCCCCAGCCGACGCGCGTGGTCGTGAAGGGCATCTCCAAGCAGCTCGTCGGCGAGACCGCCGCGATCATCCGCAAGCAGCGCCCGCCCGAGCCGTACAAGGGCAAGGGCATCCGCTACGAGGGCGAGCACGTCCAGCGCAAGGTTGGAAAGCGCGCATGACCGTCATCACGAAGGAGACCCGACGGCTCAAACGGCGCCGCCGCGTGCGCGCGAAGATCTCCGGCACCGCCGCACGGCCGCGGATCTCGGTGTTCCGCTCCAACCGCGGGCTCTCCGCGCAGCTCGTCGACGACGACAGCGCGCGCACGCTCGCCGCTGTCAACTGGTTCGAGCCGGAGCTGCGCTCGCTGGGCAAAGCCGAGCGCTCCAAGCGCGCTGCGGAGCTGCTCGCCGAGCGCGCCAAGGCGGCGGGGATCTCCGAAGCGGTGTTCGACCGCGGCGGCTACCAGTACCACGGCCACGTCCGCACGTTCGCCGAGGCCATCCGCGAGGCGGGCATCACCGTCTAGCCGCCCAGGCGCCCGGTCCCGCTACCCTCTCCCTCCTGCCATGTCCATTTCAATAGATCGCTCAGTCAACCCCGCCGGCCTGGACCTCCAGGAGCGTGTCGTCGAGATCAACCGCGTCGCCAAGGTCGTCAAGGGCGGGCGTCGCTTCTCGTTCACAGCGCTCGTGGTCGTCGGCGACGAACGCGAAGTCGTGGGCGTTGGCTACGGCAAGGCCAACGAGGTGCCGCTGGCGATCCAGAAGGGCGTCGAGCGCGCCAAGAAGGATCTGTTCCGTGTGCCCAAGCACGGCAGCACCATCACCCACCAGACCACCGGCATCTTCGGATCCGGTCGCGTGCTGCTGAAGCCCGCCTCACCGGGTACCGGCGTGATCGCCGGCGGTGGCGTGCGCGCGGTGCTCGAGCTGGCTGGGATTCACGACATCCTCTCCAAGAGCCTCGGTACGCAGAACCCGATCAACCTGGTCAAGGCGACCGTCGCCGGCCTGCGCGGACTGCGCACGCCCGAGGAGGTCGGCAAGCTGCGCGGCCTGAGCATCAACAAGGTCCTCGGCCTTGGCGGCGAGCCGGTCAACGGCAGCGCACAGCTCGCCGGCGCCGAGCTGGAGACAGCAGACGCGACCGAGACCCCCGCCGAGACGCCGGCGCAGGCGCCCGCGCCGGCCACCACCGCAGCTGACGGCGCGGGCGCGTGATGAGCGCGCTGAGCGTCACCCAGCGCCGCTCCAGCAACGGCGCGAACGGCAAACAGCTCGACACGCTGCGCTCGCTCGGCCTGCGCCGCATCGGCCACACGGTCGAGGTCAAGGACTCAGAGCAGGCGCGCGGCATGCTGCACGCGGTGCGCCACCTCGTAGAGGTCAAGGAGGGCAAGTGAGCGCCGCCAAAGCCGACACCGACAAGCAGGACGCCGAGGAGCGCATCGGGCTGCACAGCCTCGCGCCGGCCCCCGGCAGCCGCCGCCCGCGCAAGCGCATCGGGCGCGGCGAAGGCTCCGGCACGGGCAAGACCTCTGGGCGCGGCCAGAAGGGCGCGGGCTCTCGCTCGGGCTCCAAGCGGCGCGCCAACTTCGAGGGCGGGCAGATGCCGATCCACATGCGCATGCGAAAGCTGCGCGGGCCGCACATGAAGAAGTCGATGCCGTTCGAGCCCTTCCGCACCCACACCCAGCCGGTCAACATCTCCGCGCTCGAGGACCGCTTCGACGCCGGCACCGAGGTCACGCTCGAGCTGATGCAGGCCAACGGGCTCGCTACGCGCAAGGGCATTCCCGTGAAGGTGCTCGCCAAGGGCGAGATCAGCAAGGCGATGACCGTCCACGCGCACGCCTTCAGCGCCAGTGCGCGCGAGCGCATCGAGGCGGCCGGCGGCACCTGCACGACGATCGACCGCTAGGCCGTCGCTCGCTGCGGCACCCCGGCAGCGCGCCGCCAGGTATCCACTAGAATCCGCCACCAAGGCGTGCCGGCGAGGCTTGCGCGCTGCGGACACAAAAGCCCATGCTCTCGACCATCCTGAACGCCTTCCAGGTTGCGGACATCCGCAAGAAGATCGCCTTCACGGCGGGGATGCTGCTGATCTACCGTCTCGGCTCGCACGTGCCTGTGCCTGGCGTCAACCTGACGGCGGTCAACAACATCCAGAAGTCCTTCGGTGGCGGCGGCATCCTCAGCTACCTGAACCTGTTCTCCGGCGGCGGGCTGTCCAAACTGGCGATCTTCGCGCTGGGCATCATGCCCTACATCACCTCGTCGATCATCCTGCAGCTGCTGCAGGTGGCAGTGCCCTCGCTGGAGAAGCTCTCCAAGGAAGGCGAAGTCGGGCAGGCGCGCATCACCCAGTACACGCGCTACCTGACCGTCGGGCTCGCGTTCGCGCAGTCGATCGGCTACGTGTTCCTGTTCCACAGCCTGCAGGCCAAAGCAGGCGAAAACGTCATCACGCACTTCGACCTGCCGCACATCTTCCTGATCGTCGTGTGCCTGACGACCGGCTGCGTGATGCTGATGTGGGTCGGCGAGCTGATCACCCAGCGCGGGATCGGCAACGGCATCTCGCTGCTGATCTTCGCGTCGATCGTCTCGCGGCTGCCCTCCGGCATCGAAACCTGGTGGAACACGCAGGACCAGGTCTTCAAGGTGATGGCGCCGTTCCTCGTGCTCGTGGTGGTTGCCGCGATCGTGTTCGTGCAGGAAGGCCAGCGGCGCATCCCCGTGCAGTACGCCAAGCGCGTGATCGGACGGCGTATGACCGAGGGCGGCCAGACCTACCTGCCGCTGCGCGTGAACATGGCGGGCGTGATCCCCGTGATCTTCGCCGCGAGTCTTATGGCCTTCCCGCCGACCGTCGGGCAGCTGGTCAAAACCCACTGGGGCCAGTCGCTGTCGGATTTCTTCACGCCCAACGGCTGGCACTATGTCGTCGGCGAGTCGGTCCTGATCGTGGTCTTCACCTACTTCTACACCGCCGTCACGTTCAACCCGGTAGACCAGGCGGACAACCTGAAGAAGTACGGCGGCTTCATCCCTGGCGTGCGCCCCGGACGCCCGACCGCTGAATTCCTCGATCGCATCCTCGCGCGTCTGACGTTCCCCGGCGCACTGTTCCTCGCCGCCGTCGCCGCGCTGCCGGCGCTGCTGTTCGCGCAGACCCACCAGCAGTTCCAGTTCGGCGGCACCTCGATCCTGATTGTGATCGGCGTGGCGCTCGAAACGATGAAGCAGCTGGAGGCGCAGCTGATGATGCGAAGTTACGAGGGCTTCCTGAAGTGACGCTTCGCTGATCGCTCCGGGCGGCCGCGACTTCGTGGCGGCCGCCGGACCGACAGCTGCGCTTGGCCGAGGGGCCGGCGGTGGTCGCCCACGCTTGCGGTCCTCGATCGTGGCAGGCTCACCCCGTTTGCGGATAGTCTCCTCGCGTCATGTCCGAACTTAACCTCATCCTGCTCGGTGCGCCTGGCGCTGGAAAGGGCACCCAGGCGGAGCGCCTGCATGAGGACTTCGGGCTGCCGCACATCTCCACCGGCGACATCCTGCGCGCGCAGGTCGCCGAGGGAACAGAGCTGGGACGTGAGGCCAAGCGTTTCATGGACGCCGGCGAGCTCGTTCCGGACGACGTGATCATCGGCATGATCACTGAGCGCCTCTCAAGCGGCGACGCGCGCGACGGCTTCCTGCTGGACGGCTTTCCGCGCAACGAACAGCAGGCGGACGCGCTCGACGAGGCGCTGCGCGGGCTCGATCGGAAATTGGCCGCCGCGCTGCTGATCGAGGTGCCCGACGACGACGTCGTGCGGCGTCTCGCCGGGCGGCGGGTGTGCGTGAAGAACCCCAGCCACATCTACCACGTCGACTTCGATCCGCCCAAGCACGACGGCGTGTGCGACCAGGACGGCGCACGCCTGATCCAGCGCGACGACGACCGCGAGGAGGTGATCCGTCGGCGCCTAGAGGTCTACCACTCCCAGACCGAGCCGCTGATCGCCTACTACGACGGCGCCGCGCTGCTGCGGCGCTTCGACGGGCGGCGCACCGCCGACGAGGTGCACGCGCACATCCGCGCGACAGTCGCCACGCTGCGCCTCGAGGAGGGCTTCTAGCAGAGGCCGGTCTCCTCGATCGGGCCGCCGTCGAGCAGTGTGGCGGGGCGGGCCAGGTCGGGGCGCATGCTCACTCCGTAGCTAAGCTCCGTGGGTGATCATCAAGAAGTCCCCCGAGGAGATCGACAGGATGGCGCAGGCTGGCCTCGTGCTGGCGGCGACCCACGATCTGATCGAGAGCAACATTCGTCCCGGCATCAGCACGGGCGAGCTCGACCAGCTCGCCGAGCGCTTCATCCGCTCACGCGGCGCCACGCCCACGTTCAAGGGCTACCGCGGCTTCCCCGGCTCGATCTGCGCGTCGCCGAACGCGATGATCGTGCACGGCATCCCCGGCCCGTACAAGCTGAAGCCCGGCGACATCATCTCGATCGACGTCGGCGTCACGCTCGACGGCTGGGTTGCGGACGCCGCGCGCACGTTCACCGTGGGCGACGTCGGCAAGGACGCCAAGCGCCTGCTCGCCGCCACGGAGGAGTCGCTGTACGCCGGCGTCGCCCAGTGCCGCGACGGCAACCGCGTCGGCGACGTCTCCAACGCGATCCAGCGCGTCGTCGAGGCGGCGGGGCTGTCGGTGGTGCGCTCGCTCGTCGGGCACGGCGTCGGGCGCAGCATGCACGAGGACCCGCAGGTGCCCAACTACGGCAGGGCCGGCAAGGGCCCGCTGCTGCAGGAGGGCATGGTCCTGGCGATCGAGCCGATGACCACCGCCGGGCGTCCCGGCGTGCGCGTCGGCGGCGACGGCTGGGCAATCTTCTCCCAGGACGGCTCCGCCGCGGCGCACTTCGAGTTCACCGTCGCGGTCACCGCCGCCGGGCCGCTGATTCTCACGCCGTGGCACCTTGCGCCCGACCTGCGCGTGGGCACGCTCGCCGGCGCATCGCTGCCCGACGGCATTGCCGCCGCGGGCTGAAGCATCGAGCAGGCTGCGACCGCGCAGCGAGCTTGCTACCATCTGGAGTCCTGCCCAGGCGTGCGGCTGTTTGTGTGCGCTGGGCATATCCACGACCCGGTAGCGGCGGCCGTAACGGTCTCCAGAGCCGAGTCGCCGGAACCCAGCCGCCGAAAGGGATCATGAAGGTAAGACCGTCGGTCAAGCCGATGTGCGAGAAATGCAAGATCATCCGCCGCCACGGGGTGGTGCTGGTGATCTGCCAGAACAAGCGCCACAAGCAGAGGCAGGGCTAAGTGGCGCGCATCGCTGGGGTGAATCTCCCGCTCAACAAGCGCTCGGAGATCGGGCTGACCTACATCTACGGGATCGGACGCTCGACGTCCAACAAGGTGCTCACGCAGGTCGGCGTCCACCCTGACACGTACATCCGCGACCTCACCGAGGACGAGGTCGCCAAGCTGCGCGACGCGATCGACGACGGGCTGACCGTCGAGGGCGATCTGCGGCGCGAGCGCTCGCAGGACATCAAACGCCTGCAGGAGATCGGCTCCTACCGCGGGCTGCGCCACCGCCGCGGACTGCCCGTGCGCGGACAGAAGACCAAGACCAACGCACGCACGCGCAAGGGCCCCAAGCGCATGCAGGTTGCCGGCAAGAAGCGGGCGGGCAAGAAGTAATGCCCCCAGCTCCCAAACGCGCCCGCGGCCGGCGCAAGCCGAAAAAGAACATCCCCGTCGGCCAGGCCCACATCAAGACTTCGTTCAACAACACGATCGTCTCGCTGACGGACACAGCGGGCAACGTGATCGCATGGGAGTCCGCCGGCGGCGCCGGCTTCAAGGGCTCGCGCAAGTCGACCCCGTTCGCCGCGCAGGTAACCGCCGACGCGGCCGCGCGCAAGGGCCTTGAGCAGGGGCTGCAGAAGGTCGAGGTCTACGTCAAGGGGCCGGGCTCAGGCCGCGAGACAGCGATCCGCTCGCTGCAGGCCGCCGGACTTGAAGTCACGGGCGTCAAGGACGTCACCCCGCAGGCACACAACGGGTGCCGACCCCGTAAGCGGCGGAGGGTTTAACGAATGGCTAGAGACACCAGCCCGCAGTGCAAGCAGTGCCGTCGCGAGGGGCAGAAGCTGTTCCTCAAGGGCGAGCGCTGCCTGACGGACAAGTGCGGCGTGGAGCGTCGCTCCTACCCGCCGGGCGAGCACGGGCGCGGACGCATGAAACAGAGCGAGTACCGCGTGCAGCTGCGCGAGAAGCAGAAGGCCAAGCGCTACTACGGCGTGCTGGAGAAACAGTTCGCTGGCTACTACGAGAAGGCCTCGCGCCAGACTGGCATCACCGGCGAGAACCTGCTGACGCTGCTGGAGTGCCGTCTGGACAACGTGCTCGTGAGGCTCGGCTTCGGCGCTTCGCGCCGTCAGGCGCGCCAGCTCATCCGTCACGGCCATTGGACGGTCAACGGCCGCCGGGTGAACATCCCCAGCTACCAGGTGCGTCCCGGCGACGTGATCACGATCAAGGCTGACACGTCTGCGACGCAGGTCGTCAGAGACGCCACCGAGCTGACCGGACAGATACCCGCGTGGCTCCAGGCCGACCACGAGTCGCTCTCGGCCAAGGTGCTGCGCAAGCCGGAGCGACGTGAGGTCGCCGCGCCGGTGCAGGAGCAGCTCATCGTCGAGCTGTACTCGAAGTAAACAGATCTTTTCCCCAGTTGCCGCCCATCCGGGCGGCGACGCCCAGAGCCGGCGCCATCAATGACGCCGGTGCGACACCAAAACGACGTTAGGACTCTCATGCTCGACTTTCAAATCCCCCGGATCACAAGCGAGTCCGTGGAGCAGAACCGTGGCACGTTCACGATCGAGCCGCTCGACCGCGGCTTTGGCTACACGTTCGGCAACTCGCTGCGCCGCGTACTGCTCTCATCGCTCGCCGGCGCCGCCGTCACGAGCGTGCGTATCGAGGGCGTTGCACACGAGTTCTCAACGATTCAGGGCGTCAAGGAGGACGTCACCGACATCGTGCTCAACCTCAAGGGCGTCGTCTGCCGGATGCACTCCGACGCGAGCGAGGTCGAGGCGCCGCTGGTCGTGACTGGCCCTGGAGAGATCACCGCAAAGGACATCGACCTGCCCGCGGGCGTCGAGATCCTCAACCCCGACCTGCACATCGCGACGCTCGAGAAGAAAACCAAGCTCGAGCTGTACATGACGATCGGGCGCGGGCGCGGCTACCGCCCGGCGGAGGAGAACAAGTCCGCCGACCAGCCCATAGGCGTGATTCCGATCGACTCGATCTTCTCGCCCGTGCGGCGCGTCGCCTACGCTGTCGAGCAGGCGCGCGTCGGGCAGAAGACGGACTTCGACAAGCTCACGCTCGACATCGAGACCGACGGCTCGATCGACCCCCAGGCGGCGCTGCGCGAGGCCGCCGAGCTGCTCATCTCCCAGCTCGCGATCTTCACGGACGCGGACCGCATCCAGGAGCTGAGAGCGGCTCCAGGAGGGCAGCTCGACGGCCACGGGCTGGCGGTCGGCAGCGGGGCGCCCGCCGCGCTGCAGGGAGAGGAGTGGGGCATCCTGATCGAGGAGCTCGAGCTCGGCGTGCGCTCCTACAACTGCCTGAAGCGGGCCGGCATACAGACTGTGGGCGACCTCATCTCGAAGTCGGAGGCGGAGCTGAACGCGATCCCCA
>DASZFY010000055.1:0-47442 GCA_035939335.1 Solirubrobacteraceae bacterium
GCTGCGGTGATCCTCGTGTTCACGTGGCTGCTGACCTGGCTGCTCGCCGGCGTGCACAGCTTCTGGCCGGCGTGGGCGCTGCTCGGGCTTGCGACGGCCGGCAGCGCGTACTCGCTCATCGCCCTGCACGACCGTGTGCTCGTCGCTCACGGCAGGCGCGCGCTGCGCGCCAGGATCGACATGCTCACCCGCACGCGCCGCCAGGCGGTGGACGCGCAGGCGGCGGAGCTGCGGCGGATCGAGCGCGACCTGCACGACGGCGCGCAGGCGCGCCTGGTCGCGTTGACGCTGCAGCTCGGTCGCGCCGAGCTGCGCGTCCACGACCAGCCCGAGATCCGCGGCCTGATCCTCGACGCCCAGCGTGAGGCTCATCATGCGATCTCCGAGCTGCGCGACCTCGCCCGCGGGATCGTCCCGCCGCTGCTCGCCGAGCGCGGGCTCCTCGCCGCGGTCGAATCGCTCGCCGCCCGTTACGGGCTCGGGACCACGGTCGACCTCGACACCCGTCGAGCTCTGGCGCCGTCGGTCGAGCGCGCCGCCTACTTCGTGATCGCCGAGGCGCTCACCAACACGGCCAAGCACGCCCGCGCGCAGCGCAGCTGGGTGCGCTTGCGCGACGAGCACGGGGCGCTCACCGTGCTGGTCGGCGACGACGGCTGCGGCGGAGCCGACCCGTTGGGCTCGGGGCTCGCCGGTCTTCGTGCCAGGGTCGAGGCGCTCGACGGCAGCCTCAGCGTGGACAGTCCCGACGGCGGTGGCACGGTGCTTGAGGTGAGGCTTCCTTGCGGGTAGTGATCGCCGAGGACCTGGCGCTGCTGCGCGAAGGACTGGTCGCGCTGCTGCGTGAGAATCAGATCGAGGTCGTCGCACAGGTGCAGGACGGCCCGGCGCTGCTGCGTGCGATCGCCGGGCACCAGCCGGACCTGGCGATCGTCGACGTGCGCCTGCCGCCCACCTTCAGTGACGAGGGCCTGTTGGCGGCGATCGAGGCCCGCCGGCGCCAACCGGCGCTGGGCGTGCTCGTCCTCTCCCAGCACGTCGAGACCGCCTACGCGAGTGAGCTGATCGGCGAAGACACTGCGGGCATCGGCTATCTGCTCAAGGAGCGCGTCGGCGACGTGCGCGCGTTCCTCGATGCGCTGCACAGCGTCGCGGCGGGCGGCACCGTGCTCGATCGCCAGGTCGTCGCAGAGCTGCTCGCGCCCGGCAACGGGGCGCGGGAGGCGCTCTTAGGCCTGACAGCGCGCGAGCGCGAGGTGCTCGCGCTGATGGCCGAAGGACGCTCCAACACCGCGATCGCCGAGAGTCTCGTGGTGACGTCCGGCGCGGTAGAGAAGCACATCACCAACATCTTCGCCAAGCTCGATCTTCCCGCCTGCCACGACGATCACAGGCGCGTGCTGGCGGTTCTCGCCTACCTGCGCGTCACGCGCTAGCGACGCGCGGCCGCGACCGGGACAGCGTTGACAACGTGATAGAACGCGGGCTGCTGATGGCCAATGATCTGCTCGAGCGCGTGCGCGCCGAACTCGACGCGCGCTTGGCCGAGTTGCGCCCGGCCGTGGACGAGTACGAGCGGCTCGCCGGCGCCACCGACGCACTCGGCTCCGGCGCCGACGCCACAGCGCCGGCGGCTGTCGACCCACGCTCAGGCGCGAAACCGCGTGCGCAGGCGAAACCTCGCGCGGCAGCCAAACTCCGTGCGGCGGCCAAACCTCGCGCGGCGGCCAAACCTCGCGCGGCAGCCAAACCTCGCGCGGCAGCCAAACCTCGCGCGGCGGCCAAACCGCGCGCAGCGGCAACACCTCGCGTGGCAGCGCGCAAAGCCGCTCCCGCGCGGATGGGCCACAGCGAGCAGGCGATCGTGGCGGCGCTCGAGCACGGCTCGCACACGGTTGGCGAGCTCGGGATCGTCACAGCGATGTCCGGCGCGGAGATCCGCGAGGGCGCGCGGCGCCTGCTGGCGGCCGGGAAGATCGTGCGTGCCAAGCGCGACGGCCGGGCGGCCTACGCGCTAGCGGGCGACGCGTAGGCGGCCGCCTCGGCGGGGCCGAGGAATGGCGTCAGCGCGAAGTACGTCAGCTGCGCGGCCGCGCCGGGAAGCTCGGCGACGCGGCCGTTGTCGATGTAGTCGTGAAGGATCTGCCAGATCCCGCCAGCGACCGCCTCCGCCGCGATCGCCGGCACCTCGAGGTGTCCCCGCGCGCTCTCGTAGCCGGGTGTTAGGTAGGCGGCGAAGGCCTTCATGGTCGCGTTGCGGATCTCGATCGCCTCTGGGCACGACGCAAACGTGTCAACGAGGCTCAAGTGCGCGTGCTCCGGCTCTGAGGCTAGGTAGTCGAGCAGTGCGCCCACGCCGGCGCCCGCCGCCCTCGGCCAGTCGGGCAGCTCGGCCTGGTAGGCCTCGACGGCGACCCCGAGCGCCTGGTGCATGCCCACCTTCTGCGCGCCCAGGAAGGCGTCGTGCTTTGAGCTGTAGATGTCGTAGAAGGTCTGATGGGAGACGTTCGCGCGCCGTGCGATCTCTGGAATGGTCAGCGCCGCGAGGCCTTTCTCAGCGACGATCGCCGCGGTGGCGTCGACGATCCGCTCACGCTGGCTTTTAACGATGAACTGGCGCGGCAGGTCGTTGCGGCCGCTCGGCAGCCGGCCCTCCGCGCGACGCGCTCGCTCGGACGTCGGCGCGGCCGCCGCGGCGCTCGATCCGCTGTGCTTGGCGGGCGGTACGTCAAGGCCCGGCGGCAGCCGCCGCGGGTAGCTGCTCGCCCATGTCGCCAGCTGGTCAGCGAGCTGCGGCAGCTCACTCACGCGACCCTCGCGCAGGCGCACCGCCGTCACCTCGCGGATGCCGCCGAGGATCGCCTTGACGGTCAGGTCTGTCGGTTCCGCGGCCGGTTTCGCTCCATCGCGGCTCGCATGGATGGCGCGCTCGAGCTCATCGAGCGTCCGTCGGCGGCGCTCGAGCGCCTTGGCGCCCGCGCCGAACGCGCCCAGCACCAGCAGCGATGTGCTCTCCGGGTCGGCGGCCGCCAGCTCTGCCCATGCGCGCATCGCCACAGTCAGGCGCTGCTCGCGCGGGCGCTCGGCACTGTAGGCCTCCATAACCGTCCGCGCGATGTGTCCCGCGACCTCGTCGTAGGCGCTCAGGAACAGGTCTTCCTTGTCGGTGTAGAGCCTGTAAAACGTCGGCTGCGAGACGTGCGCCAGCTTTGCGAGATCGACGATGCGCACCGCCGGGTAGCCCTTCTGCGCGATCAGCTCGATCATCGCCTTCTGCAGGCGCTCGCGCTGGTCGCGCTTGACGAGCTCCGGATCGAGGCCGTGTGTGCCGGTGGGCAGTGGCCGGTAGCGAGCTGCCCGCTCGTCGGGCGGCACCGCGCTACGCGGCGGCCTTTCTGTGACATTGCGAGTCGCCATCCAGAGCAACCCCTCCACTTGACTCTAGGAAAGTCGAGAATATCAAACTATGTGCACTGGCTAACGTGCGATATTGAGACTTGTAACTCGATCTGTGTCAAAAGATCAATACGGCGAGGCCCCGCTCTGGTAGCCAAGCAATGGGCCCTCGAGGGCCCATTGGCGCGTTCTCAGCCGCTGATCGTGCGCGAGGTCCCGAGCACTTCCCCCGCAGTGCCCAGCGCCTGCACGGCCACGTAGGCCTCGGCTGCGGGCACCGCGACTGCAGTCTCGAATCCGTTGCGGGGCGCGCTCGCGACGGGCGTGAGCTGCTGTGCGTTCGGTCCCCCCAGCACCCGCCAGCTGGCCGTGCGTGTGTCGCCGTTCCAGCTCGCGTAGACGGTCGGCCCGCCGCTGGTGCTGGTGGCGGCGATCGCCGGCGGTTCGCTCGGCGAGCCCGTCCACGGGAAGCGATACGTGCGATAGGACTGGTAGGAGCCGTGCAGGTGCGCGTCATACAGCAGCTGGCCGCTGGCGCTGAACTCGGAGAAGTACGGCTCGGCGCCCCAGCCGATGAACACGTCGCCGTTTTCCAGGATCTGCACGTTTCCCTGGCTGCCCGCCGCTAGCGCCGGGGACGGGTGGTCGTATTCGGCGAGCAGCTTGTCGGTCTTCGCCTGCACGTTCACCGCCAGCACCACGCCGCGCGACTGCGCGTGCACCTTCGGCACACCGCCGTTGTCGAACACGCTGATCGTCCCGTTGGGCAGCACGTTCGCGTCGTGCTGGTAGGCGGTGGCGGCTCCCGCTGTGAGCGTCACGTTCGACTGCTTGCCGCCGATGCGCGTCAGCACCTGGCCGGTGATCGTGTTCAGCTCGTACATCGCCGAGGTGTTGCGCGCCGACAGCAGCGTCGTGCCGTTCGCCTGCTGGTCGATCGAGTTGAGGTGGAAGTAGTCGAAAGGCCAGATCGTGTTGGCGGTCGTCGGCGAGCTGTAGGAGTCGCTGAGAGGCACATGATCGAGGCTCGTCCATTCGCGCCGCACGAGCCCCGTTTTGAGGTCGATTTCCTGGAAGAGGCTGTCGGTCACCGCGCCGCCTCTCGGTCCGCCTAGCGAGGAGATGTCGCAGCCGATCGGGTTGAACACCGTCAACACCGCGGTCCCCTGGGGGGTGATGTGGAATTCGTGCAGGTCGGCCAAGTAGCCGTTGCCGGCATGGACGTGGCCGATTTCCTGGTAGGCGCTGTTGTCGATGATCTCTTCGCCCTGGCCAAAGCCCTGGGGCGGGATGCGGCCCTGCCACCACGTCAGCACCGGCTGGCCGCCCAGCTGCTGTACCTGCAGGTTGGTGGCTTCGGTGCCTTTGGGCAGCGGATGAAACCACACGAGGTTGCCGTCTTCTTCGAAGACCATCGGGCCGCTCGGCCCGGGGCCGGCGTACGGCGCGGCGAACATGTCCCCGGCGTCCGTCAGCGAGGAGGTCTGCGTAACGGCGAGCACCGGAGGCTCGAGTTCGGGGCGCGAGGCGAAGTGCTGCATCTCGTTGTAGTCGTGGGACACCGTCGTGCTGGCGGCCGCGTAGTCGATCGGGTCCTCGTGGGCGATCACGAAGTGAAACGCGAACCGCTGCCTGCGCGAGTGGACCTTCACAGTTCCGTGCACCGTCACCGTCTCGCCGGGCTGGAACGGCTTCGATGCCACGAAGCTCGCGCCGTCGCCCTGCGAGTACGCGAGCAGGCGCCCCGAATGCGAGCCGGTCTGCGAGCCGCTCACGCGGACGCCCGCGATCGCGCTCGCCGGCGCGCCCAGCAGGCTGATCTGCGTCCGCGCCGAGGCGTCATAGGAGTCCGGCAGGGGGGACACCGCGAGCGTCGTCCCCGGCAGCACCGCCGAGACGTTGAGCGTCACGGGCGTGCAGCGCCCGTTGCTCGGCGCGCTGTACGCCGCCTGCTCGGCGGAGATCCGCCTGGAGGCGAGCGCGAGCGTCGTGGCGCTGGCGAGGACCACGATCACGGCGCCGCCGACCAGCAGGCTACGCAGTCGCGTCATCTTCGTCAGACGGTACATCCAAGCTCCTACATCGGTCGAGCTGCGTGCGAGAAGGGCGCAATGCTAAGCGGTGGACACGTCGGTCGCCGCATAGTTGCGAACGGGCGAATAAGAGTTCGCGAAGCTCGCGCGACCCCCTGTTTGGGGGGTAGGCGCCGGTGGCGTCGCACCGGGACGTGCATTCGTGGGATTCTCAGGTGCATGCCCGACGCCACTGCGCTCAGCTCTACCACCGGCGCAGCCGATGGCTCCGCGCGCCGCGCGCGTACTGGCACGCGCGGCGCTCGCGCCGGCCACATCGAGGTGCTCGAGGTGATGTCCGACCTGCTCTCAGGCGTCGGCGAGGGCTCACCGCCGGATGCCTTCTTCAGCAGCCTGTGCGAGGCGATCTGCCGCCTGGCGTCGATGAAGCGCGCTGTGCTCGTGCGCTACGACAGCGCTCGCAGGCGCGTGCGCGCCGTCGGGGCGCACGGGATCGAGCTGGAGCCGTTCGTGGATCTGTTCGTGACGATCGACTCGGTGCCCGTGGCGCGCCGCGCGCTCGTCGAGGATCGCGTCCTGGAGGCCGTCGGTGCCGAGGACTTCAAGGTGCCGCCCGCCGTGCGCGAGCTGCTCGAGGGCGTGCGCATCGTGTGCACGCCGATGGCCGCCGCCGGGCGTTATGTCGGCGTCGTGCTGTCCGAGCGCGAAGCCGGCGTGCCCGACATGGACGACGACGAGCGCCACCTGCTGTGGACGCTCGGCAAGGCGATCGCGATGGCTTCGGTCGCGCGCGAGGTGACCGCGTACGACGAGCAGAGCCGCCAGTTGCAGCAGCGGATCGACCTCGCGCGCGAGATTCACGAGGGGGTCGTGCAGCGCCTGTTCGGGATCTCGCTCGCGCTCTCCCGCGAGGATCTGCTCGACGCCGACAGCCAGCGGCGCTGCGCAGCCGAGGTGCAGACCGCCCTTGTCGACCTACGCACCGCGCTCACGCGTCCGCTCGGGCACGCCTCGCGGCCGACGGCGGTCACGTTCGGCGAAGAGCTCGAACGCGTGCGCGCCATGTATCCGAGCCTGGAGATCTCACTCGACGGCAGCGCCGAGCACGTGCCAGCGAGCCTCGAGGCGCTGGCGCAGTCGGTGCTCGTCGAGGCGGTGCGCAACGTGCACAAGCACGCGCGCGCCAGCCGCGTGAACGTTGCGCTGCGTATCGACGCGGGCACGCTCGTGCTCGAGGTGCGCAACGACGGCGTGCCGGCGCGCGGCGGCGACGCTCCCCCGCCCGTCGGCCGGCAGGGGGGCATGGGCCTGCGTCTGGCGACGCTCGAGGCGCTCCAGCACGACGGCGTGCTCGAGTACGGAAAGTCCGAGGCGGGAACGTGGCAGGTCCGTCTCGTGGTGCCGACCGGACAGTGAGCACTTCCGCGCAGGACGCTCCCGCGCCGGAGCCTCACAAGCGCCTGCGCGTGCTGGTCGTCGACGACCACGACGTCGTGCACTGGGGATTCCGGCTGATGCTCGGCCAGCTGCCATGGGTCGAGCGCTGCCTCAGCGCGCGCACCGGCGCCGAGGCGCTCGCCGTGTGCCGCCGCTACGAGCCGCACGTCGCGCTCGTCGACCTGTTCCTCGGGCCCGAGTCCGGGCCTGAGATCTGCGAGCGGCTGCGCGCCGAGGCGCCCGCCCCGCGCGTGCTGCTGATGTCCGGCGCGGGCGGCATCTCACCGCGCGCGGCGCGCGCGGCGGGCGCCACCGGCTTCATCTCCAAGGACTGGCCCGCCCCCGAGATCGCCAAGCTCGTGCGCATGGTCGGCGACGGCCAGGAGGTCTTCAGGGACACCGGTCGCCCGACACCGACGCTGACCGACCGCGAGAGCGAGATCCTCGCGCTGATCGCCGGCGGTGCCACCAACCGCGAGATCGCCGCCGCGCTGTTCCTCTCGCCGCACACCGTCAAGGAGCACACGAGCACGCTCTATCGCAAGCTCGGCGCACGCAACCGCGCGGACGCCGTCCAGCGCGCACAGCGCCTCGGGCTGCACCGATAGCGCAGGCGCCGCGTAAGCGCGGCGCCTGGACCCGCACCGCCAGCGCAGGCCGCGCCGGCGCCGCACAGGACCCCCCGGCGCGCGGGGCACACCCCCCATTCGGGCGGTTTCGGCCCTTGCGGGCGTAACTGGACGAGATACGCGGCGAATGTCTCCTTAGTGTCCACTGCTGTGATCGCCGGCCTGTTCCCAGGCCAGGGAAGCCAAACGAGCTCGCTTCGCGAACAGGTTGCGCGCGTGCTCCCCCGACTGCTCGCCGAGTGCGTCGAGCTCGTCGGCGAGGACCCGTTCGCGCGCGTGGGTGAGAGCACGCGCTTCGCCCAGCCGGCGATCTTCTGCGCGAGCCTCGCCGGTTGGGCCGAGCGTCCGCCGTCCATTCGCCCTGTCGCGCTCGCCGGGCACTCGCTCGGAGAGCTCAGCGCGCTCGTCGCCGCGGGCGTGCTCGAGCAGTCCGCCGGCCTGCGCCTGGCGGTTCGCCGTGGTGAGCTGATGGCCTCTGCCTCAGAAGGGCGCGACGAGGGGATGCTCGCCGTGCTCGGCGCCCCCGAGGAGACCGTCACGCGCCTCGCGCGCGAGCACGAGCTCGTGCTCGCCAACGACAACGCGCCCGGTCAGGTGGTGCTCGCCGGTCCGAGCGAGCGGCTGCGCGCGGTCGCCACCGCTGCGCGCCAGCAGCGCGTGCGCGCGGTCGTGCTCGACGTCGCGGGTGCGTTTCATTCGCCGTCGGTGGCAGCAGCCGTCGAGCCGTTTCGTGCGGAGCTCGATCAGGTCGAGCTGACGCCAGCCGCGACTGCCGTGATCTCCGGCGCGAGCGCGCGCCCGTTCGAGGACGTGCGCGCCGAGCTCGCCGCGGCGATCGTCACGCCCGTGCGCTGGCGCGAGACGATGCTCGCACTCGCCGCCCTCGGCGCGGACACGTTCGTCGACTTCGGTCCCGGCGAGGTGCTCGCGCGCCTCGTCACGCGCAACCTCCCAGACGGACGCGTGCTCGACTTCCACGAGGAGGCCCGCGAGGAGCACTCCGCGCGTCGGCAGGAGGCGAGCCGTGTCGGCTGAGCCGCACACTCTGGCCGCGCGCTCCGGCGCGTCGAGCGCGGCGTACCGCGAGTCGGGCGCGCCATCGCAGCTGCGCACCGCCGGCATCCTAGGGCTGGGGGCGGCGCTGCCCGAGCGCAGGGTCGCCAACGCCGAGCTCGGCGCGCGGCTCGGTGTGACCGACGAGTGGATCGCGCGCCGCACCGGCATCGCCGAGCGCCGCTACGCCGCGCCCGGACAGCGCGTCAGCGACCTCGCGTGCGCCGCGGGAGCGATGGCGCTCGAGGACGCCGGTCTCGACGCGAGCGCGATCGACATGGTGCTCGTCGCGACGCTCGCCTCGGATGAGATCACCCCGTCCACTGCGCCGCTCGTCGCGCACGAGCTCGGCATCGGCAACGTCGCGGCGATCGACGTGGGCGCCGCGTGCGCCGGCGCGATCGCCGCGCTCGCGCACGCCACCGCCTGGATCGAGGCGGGCCGCGCGCGCAACGTGCTCGTGATCGGCGCCGAGATCCTCACGCGCTTCGTCGACTTCGACGACCCGCGCACCGCGCCTCTGTTCGCCGACGGCGCCGGCGCGCTCGTCGTCTCGTGCGACGCCGGCGGGCAGTTCGGGCCGTTCGTGCTAGGCAGCGACGGCGGCGCCGCAGGCGCGATCTGCGCCACGCGGGCAAAGGGCGTGTTCGAGATGGAAGGCCACGAGACGTTCCTGATGGCCGTCGAGAAGCTCTCTGGATCCACGCGCGAGGTGCTCGAGCTGGCGGAGCTCGCGCTCGAGGACGTCGACCTGTTCGTCTACCACCAGGCCAACTCGCGCATCCTTTCAGCGGTCGCAGAGCGGCTGTCGCTGCCGCGCGAGCGCGTGTTCGACTGCATCGCCGGGCTCGGCAACACGAGCGCCGCCAGCGTGCCCATCGCCCTCGGCGAGGCAGTGCGCTCCGGAGCGCTGCGCCCCGGAGCGCGCGTCGTGCTCGGCGCGGTAGGCGCGGGTCTCGTATGGGGGGCCACCGTGCTCACGTGGGGCGACGCGTGAGCGCCGCCGAGCACGCGGGCATGGCCGCCGAGCACGCGGGCACGGCCGCCACCGCGAACGGCGCGCCGCACGTGCGGGAAGGCTGCGCGCTCGTGACCGGCGCCTCGCGTGGGATCGGAGCGGCGATCGCGTGTGCGCTCGCGGCCGACGGCTGGCCGGTGGCGGTCAACTTCCGCGCCGACGAGCACGCCGCCGGGGCGACAGTCGCTCGCATCGAGGACGGCGACGGTCGTGCGCTCGCGGTGCGCGCGGACGTGGGCGTGCCCGAGCAGGTCGAGCAGCTGTTCGACACCGCCGAGCGCGTGCTCGGCCGCGTGCTCGTGCTCGTCAACAACGCCGGCATCCGCGCCGACGACCTCGCGCTGTCGCTCACCGACTCCGACTGGGACAGCGTGATCGACACCAATTTGACAGCCGCCTTCCGCGCCACCAGGCGCGCGCTGCGCGGCATGATCCGCGAGCGCTTCGGGCGCGTCATCAACATCGCCTCCGTCGTCGGGCCGCGCGCCAACGCCGGGCAGGCCAACTACGCCGCCGCCAAGGCCGGGCTGATCGGCATGACCAAGACTGTCGCCGTAGAGGTCGCCCGCCGCGGCGTCACCGTCAACGCGATCGCCCCCGGGCTGATCGCCACCGACATGACCGCCGACCTCGACGGCGAGCTGCTGAGCGCCGTCCCAGCTCGCCGCGCCGGCACGCCCGAGGACGTCGCCGCGTGCGCGCGCTTCCTCGCCTCCGAGGCTGCCGGCTACGTCACCGGCTCGACGCTGTACGTCGACGGCGGACTGGCCGCCTAGTCCCACCAAACCAACCGAAAGGAACGCACATGAGCACAGCCGTCACACCAGAGCAGGTCGAAAAGGTCGTCGTCGAATCGCTTGCGACATTCGGCGCGGACCCCGACCAGATCACCCCCGACGCGACCTTCGAGGCGCTCGACATAGACTCGCTCGACCTCGCCGAGCTCTCGCAGATCGTCCACGAGCAGTTCGGCGTCGAGCTCAAGGGCTCTGACGTCGCCGAGGTCAAGACCGTCGAAGACGCCGTCCAGCTGATCGCTTCGCGGCTGTAGCGCGATGCCGGAGACGACCCACACGGCACTGGTGGACGCGATCGTCGTCACCGGCGTCGGCGCGGTCACGCCGCTGGGCGTCGGCGCGCGTGCGCTGCACGAGCGCTGGTGCGCGGGCGAGTGCGGGATCGAAGACGGCGAGGGCGCGTGCGCGGACTTCGACCCGACCGAGTTCCTCACCGCCAAGCAGGCGCGCCGCGCCGACCGCTTCACGCAGCTCGCGATCGCCGCGTGCGCCGAGGCGCTCGCCGACGCCGGCTGGGACGGCGACGGGGCAGGCGGGCCTGGGGTGGGTGGCCATCCATATCCATCCGAGCGCGTCGGCTGCGTGCTCGGCACCGGCATCGGCGGCATCGCCACGCTCGTCGACGGGCAGGACACGCTGCGCGAGCGCGGCCCGCAGTACGTCTCGCCGCTGTCCGTACCGCTGATGATGAGCAACGCCGGCGCCGGCGCGCTGTCGATGCGCCACGACCTGCGCGGTCCGTCGTTCGCCGTCAGCTCCGCCTGTGCGTCCGGCGCCCACGCGATCGGCTCGGCGCTGCGGATGCTGCAGTCAGGCGAAGCCGACGCCGTCGTCGCCGGTGGCTCGGAGGCCGGCCTCACGCCGCTCGCGCGCGCGGCCTTCGGCGCGCTGGACGCGCTCTCTAAGACGGGCATCTCGCGCCCGTTCGACGCGCGCCGCGACGGCTTCGTGATGGGCGAGGGCGCCGCCGTGCTGGTGCTCGAGCGCGAGGACGCCGCCCGCGCGCGCGGCGCGCGCGTGCTCGGATGGATCCGCGGCTACGGCGCGAGCTCCGACGCCCACCACATCACCGCCCCGCGCGAGGACGGCCAGGGCCAGGCCGCCGCCATGACCGCTGCGCTCGCCGACGCCGGCGTCGGCGCCGAGCAGATCGACTACGTCAACGCGCACGGCACCTCCACGCCGCTCAACGACCGCGCCGAGACGCACGCCATCAAGCTCGCGCTCGGCGCGCGCGCGCGGCAGATCCCCGTGTCCTCCACCAAGTCCGCCATCGGGCACCTGCTCGGCGCCGCCGGCGCCGTCGAGGCCGTCGCCACGCTGCTCGCGCTGCGCGACCGCATCGCGCCGCCCACGCTCGGCCTGACCGAGCCCGACCCCGAGCTCGACCTTGACTACGTGCCCGGCGCCGCCCGCCCGCTCGGGGTGGGTGCTGACCCGCTGCTCGCGCTGTCCAACTCGTTCGGCTTCGGCGGGCACAACGCGGTTCTGTGCCTGGAGTCCGCATGACACTCGTGCTGCTCGAGCGCCCCGACGAGCGCCTCGACCCGCTCGAGCGCCTGGAGGTGCTCGCGGACCCCGGCTCGCTGCAGCTGCTGCGCACGCAGGTGCGCTCGCGGCGGATGGGCGAGCGCGCGGTGGCTGGGGACGGCGTGCTCGCGGCGCACGCGCGCGTCGACGGGCGCCAGGTGTACTGCTACGCGCAGGACGCGTCGTTCGCGGGCGGCTCGCTAGGAGAAGCGCACGCGCAGTCGATCGTCGAAGTGCTGCGCCTTGCGGGCCGCGCGCGCGTGCCCGTGCTCGGCTTCGTCGAGTCCGCCGGCGCGCGCATGCAGGAGGGCCTCGCGGCGCTCTCCGGCTACGGCGCGATCTTCCGCGAGCACGTGCGCCTGTCGGGCGTCGTGCCGCAGATCTCGATCGTGTGCGGGCCCGCCGCCGGCGGCTCCGCGTACGGCCCGGCGCTCAACGACTTCGTGATCATGGCCGGGCGCGCGTCGATGTTCCTCACCGGCCCGGCGGTCGTCTCCGAGGTCACCGGCGAGGTGCTCGACATGGCCTCGCTGGGCGGCCCACGTGTGCACGAGCGAAACGGCGTGTGCCACTTCACCGCCCCGACCGAGGTCGACGGCGCGCTGATGGCGCGCGACCTGCTCGACTACCTGCCCCAGCACAACGGCGTCGCGCCCCAGCGCTGGCCGAGCGTCGCGCCGCCCGAGGGGCTCCCCGACCGCGCCGTGCCCTCGCAGGCGCGCAAGGTCTACGACATACGCCACGTCGCCGGCGCGCTGGTCGATGGCGGGCGCCTGATGGAGGTCAGCCCGCGCTGGGCGCGCAACGTCGTGTGCGCGTTCGCGCGCCTGGACGGCCGCGCGATCGGGATCGTCGCCAACCAGCCCAAGTATCTCGGCGGCGTGCTCGATGCGAACGCCGCGCAGAAGGCCGCGCGCTTCGTGCGCACGTGCAACTCGTTCGGTCTGCCGCTGCTCGTGCTCGTCGACACCCCCGGCTTCCTGCCCGGCTCGCGCCAGGAGCGCGACGGCGTCATCCGTCACGGCGCCAAGCTCGTGCACGCGTTCGCCGAGGCGAGCGTGCCGAGCGTCACGGTGATCTTGCGCAAGGCCTTCGGCGGCGCGCTGATCGCGATGAACTCCAAGTCGCTCGGCGCGGACTACGTGTTCGCGTGGCCGGGCGCGGAGGTCGGCGTGATGGGCGCCGAGCAGGCCGTTGGCGTCCTCAACCGCCGCGAGATCGCCGCTGCGGAGGACCCCGTGGCACACCGGCGCCGGCTGGCCGGCGCGTACTCCGTCGAGCACCTGCAGATCGAGGGCGCGAGCGCCGACGGCCACGTCGACGAGGTGATCGCGCCGGACTCCACGCGCTGGCGCGTTGCCTCGTGCCTGGAGGCGCTCGCCGACGTGCACCGGGCCGAGTCTCGAGCAAGCAACATCCCGCTCTAACAGGAGGTAGCGATGCGCTGGTCAGATCCATTCGAGCTCCTCTCCGTCGGGCAGCGATTCGAGTCGGTCGAGCGCACCGTGCGCGACACCGACGTGATCGTCTTCTGCGCGCTCACCGGGGACTGGCACCCGCAGCACTGCGACCCCGAGTGGGCCGCTCACAGCCCGTTCGGCGAGCGCATCGCACACGGCATGCTCGTGCTGTCGCTCGCCGTCGGACTCGTGCCGCTCGACCCCGAGCGCGTGCTCGCGCTGCGTCGTGTCGGCGACGTCGTGTTCAAGCGCCCCGTGCGCCTCAACGACGTCATCGCGGTCACCGGCGAGATCGCCGCGCTGCGCCCGATCGACGAGCGCAGCGGGCTCGTCGACTTCGCGTGGCAGATACGCAATCAGGACGGCGCGCTGGTCGCACGCGCGAGTGTTCAGGTGCTGTGGCGCGGCGGCGACGCGCTCGCCGAGAGTGAAGCGCGCGCGGACGGCGCGGGCAGCGGCGCGGACGCTGAGCCGGCGTCGTGGTATGAGCCGATCGTCGGCGGCGCGGCCCCCGGTGAGTTCATCCCGCTGCCGCTGTGATGCTCGACGGACGGCGCATCCTCGTCACCGGCGTGCTCGACCGCCACTCGATCGCGTTCGCCACCGCCGCGCGCGCCCAGGAGCTCGGCGCGGAGGTGCTGCTGACGGGCTTCGGGCGCACCAAACGCATGACCGAGCGCGCTGCCGGCCAGCTGCCGCGCGCGGCAGACGTGCTCGAGCTCGACGTCAACAGCGGCGAGGATCTCGAGCGCCTGCGCGCCGAGCTCGACGAGCGCTGGGGCGCGCTGGACGGGCTGCTGCACGCGGTCGCCTACGCGCCGCCGGACGCGCTCGGTGGCGGCTTCCTGGACACGCCCCTGGAGAGCGCCGTGGTCGCCTACCAGACGAGCGCGTTCTCGCTGAAGGCGCTCGCCGCCGCGCTGCTGCCGTTGCTCGAGGCGGCGCCCAACGGCGCGAGCGTGGTGGCGCTGGACTTCGACGCGAGCGTGGCGTGGCCGTCGTATGACTGGATGGGCGTCGCCAAGGCCGCGCTCGAGGCGGTCGCGCGCTACCTCGCGCGCGAGCTCGGGCCGCGCGCGATCCGCGTGAACCTCGTCTCCGCCGGCCCGCTCGAGACGCTCGCCGCCGGCGGCATCCCCGGCTTCTCCCAGCTCGCCGAAGTGTGGTCACAGACGGCGCCGCTCGCGTGGGACGTGGAGGACGCGGGCCCGGTCGCCGACGCCGCGTGCTTCCTGCTCTCGCCGCTCGCCCGCGCCATCACCGCCGAGATCGTGCACGTCGACGGCGGCTACCACGCCATGGGCTGCGCCTCGCCATGACCGGAGCGACACTGCTCACAGGAGCCACTGGCTTCCTTGGAATGGATGCGCTCGCTCGCCTGCTCGAGCGTGAGGACGACCAGATCGCGGTGCTCGTCCGCGCGCGCGACGATGCCGCTGCGCAGGAGCGCCTGCGCGTCGTGCTCGCGCGCCTGTACGACGAGCCTCCATCGGGCGCGGCCGAGCGGGTGCGCGCTGTGCGCGGCGACCTGCTCGAGCCTGGTCTCGGCATCTCGGCACGCGACCGTCAGTGGCTGATCGGCTCGGTCGATCGGATCGTCCACTGCGCGGCGTCGATCTCGTTTGAGCTGCCGTTGGACGAGGCGCGCGCGATCAACGTGGGCGGCGTCGAACGGATGCTGGAGCTGGCACGCGAGATCGCCGCGGGCGGGGCGCTGCGGCGCGTCGTGCACGTGTCGACTGCGTACGTCAGCGGTCGGCACGCGGGGACGTTCGGCGAGCACGATCTCGACGTGGGCCAGGAGTTCCGCAACACCTACGAGCGCTCCAAGCACGAGGCCGAGCTGCTGCTGCGCGACGCGGTCGAGTTGCCGCTGGCGGTCGCGCGCCCGAGCATCGTCGTGGGGCACAGCGCGAGCGGTTGGACGTCGGCGTTCAACGTCCTCTACTGGCCGATGCGCGCGTTCGAACGCGGAATGCTCCAGGAGGTGCCCGCGCGTGAGGACTCGATCGTTGACTTCGTACCTGTCGACTACGTCACCGACGGAATCCTCGCGCTGCTCGACGACGAGGGCGCTGTCGGCACGTACAACCTGGTCGCCGGCGAGGCGGCGTTGAGCGCGGGTGAGCTCGTCGAGCTGCACTCCGCCGTGACGGGGCGCGAGCCGGTGCGCTTCGTGGCGCAGCAGGCCGCGACCGGGCTGCCGGCGGGGGCGGAGACGTTCGTGCCGTACTTCGACGTGCGCTGCCGCTTCGGCGACGAACGCGCGAGCGAGCTGCTGGCGCGGGCCGGCGTCGCGCGCCCCGACCCGCGCGACTACCTGGCGCGGCTGATCGCGTATGCCCGTTCGAGCGCGTGGGGCAAGCGGTCGATGTCGCGGCAGGCGGCGTTCGGGGTGGCGGGCAACACTCCAGTTGTAAACGCTGTATAGCGATCGTTATACAGCGTTTGAAAAACGTTTGTAGCAGGCGGGTCGCGTAGCAAGCTGGTGCTGTGCATCGGGTCAGACTCAGCCCTATGACTTCGATTCGATTTCCCCCGCTTCGGTCTTGAACATATCGAGCTCAACCGCTTTGTCGCTTGTGCCTTTGATTGTCCAAGCCTGCAAACAGATGAACGCTGCAGCCCCTGTGTAAAGCGCGCCAGCCATCGCGGCGATGACGATCGCGAAGGTGCGATCCCTATGGGGGATATGGTGATCGAGAGATGCTGCGACAAGAATGAACAGTCCAGCCAGTGCGAGGAGCCCGTACAAGGCAAGGCAGCCCAGGATCAGTGGCGCCGCCTTGGCTACCCACGAGGACTTCTCACGATTCTTAGGATCTCCACGCCATCGCTCCCACATCAATGGCGGAAAGCCGTCCTCGGGAGCTAGCTCGCTCACCACCTCCTCCAGGCCTCGGAGGTACAGGGCCGCCCGCTCCATGCGCATAACCTCGCCAAACCAAATGGCTTGCGAAAAGGTCGCGATTGCTACCTCCACCCCCACAAGTGCGACATAGAGGAATGGCTGTTCGGCGCGGGCGTGCAGGCTCAGCGTGGCTGCCAACAACACCGCGAGGGCCGCAAACGTCCACTGCAGCGTGTGCTGCTGGGCATCTCGCGAGGCGAGCCATTCAGTGCGCACCGAGTTGTACTCGGCCACGCGTAGCTCGCTCGCCAGACGGAAGCTCGCTGCGCTGTCTCGGTTCACCAGCAGAGCATACGGGCGGACTATGTCCCCGAGGATGAGCTCCGGGGTGCTGGCAAGACCGGGCTCTACGCCAACTTCGCTGAACGGATCAGGGCCATAAAGAGAGCCCCCGGTGTATTCGAGGCGTCCTCGACGACGCGACTCAGAACACCGGCGTCTCCGAGTAGTCGCCGAAGACCTGCTGCAGCGACTCGATGATCTCGCCCTCGCTCGCGTGGGCGCGTGCGCATGTGAGCAGGGGCTCCATCAGGTTGCGGTCCTCGTGCGCCGCGTCCTCGCGCAGGGTCGCCAGGGCGCGCTCGACCGCCGCGCCGTCGCGCTTCGCGCGCGCCGCCTGCAGGCGGCCGATCTGCTTGCCTTCGAGCGCCGGGTCCACGCGCAGCGTCGGGATCGGCTGCTCGTCCGTCGCCACGAAGCTGTTGACGCCCACCACGATGCGTTCCTGCGCGTCGATCTCCTGCTGCAGCGCGAACGCCGCGTCGGCGATCTCGCGCTGGGGATAGTTGAGCTTCACCGCTTCGACCATCCCGCCCAACTCGTCGATCTTCTTAAAATATTCGTACGCTCGCCGCTCCATCTCGTCCGTGAGCGACTCCACGAAGTACGAGCCGCCGAGCGGGTCAACCGTGTTCGTCACGCCCGTCTCGTGCGCCAGCATCTGCTGCGTGCGCAGCGCGATTGTCACCGCCTCCTCCGTCGGCAGCGCCAGCGCCTCGTCGTAGGAGTTCGTGTGCAGCGACTGCGTGCCGCCCAGCACCGCCGCCAGCGCCTCCACCGTTGTGCGCACGATGTTGTTCAGCGGCTGCTGCGCCGTCAGCGACACGCCCGCCGTCTGCGCGTGGAAGCGCATCTGCCACGAGCGCGGCTCCTTCGCGCCGAACGTCTCGCGCATCTCGCGCGCCCAGATGCGCCGCGCCGCGCGGTACTTCGCGATCTCCTCGAAGAAGTCGATCTGCGCGTTGAAGAAGAACGACAGCCGCGGCGCGAACTCGTCCACGTCCAGGCCGCGCGCCACCGCCTGCTCGACGTACGTCAAGCCATCCTTCAGCGTGAACGCCAGCTCCTGCTGCGCCGTCGAGCCCGCCTCGCGGATGTGGTAGCCCGAGATCGAGATCGGGTGCCAGCGCGGCATCCTGCGCGTGCACCACTCGATCATGTCGCCGCACAGGCGCATCGCCGGGTCGATCGGGAAGCACCACTCCTTCTGCGCGATGTACTCCTTCAAGATGTCCGCCTGGATCGTCCCCGACAGGCGCTCCGGCGGCGTCGGATGCACCGGATCGGATTCCGCCGCCGCCACGTAGAACGCCAGCATGATCGCCGCCGGCGCGTTGATCGTCATCGACACCGACACCGCCCCCAGGTCGATGCCGCCGAACAGGGTCTGCATGTCATCCAGCGTGTCCACCGCCACGCCCTCGCGCCCCACCTCGCCCAGCGAACGCGCGTGATCTGAGTCGTGGCCCATCAGCGACGGCATGTCAAACGCCGTCGACAGCCCCGTCTGGCCGTGCTCCAGCAGGTAGTGAAAGCGCTCGTTCGTCTCCTCGCTCGTGCCAAAGCCCGCGAACTGGCGCATCGTCCACAGCCGCCCGCGGTACATCGTCGGATGGATGCCCCGCGTGAACGGGTAGGAGCCAGGGCGCCCGATTGGGTCGTCGGGGGTGCCTGTGCCTGCGCCCGGCGCCAGGTCATCCGCGGTGTACAGCTCGCGGATCGGCTCGTCGGAGAGGGTGCGGAAGCTGGGCTCGTCGTGCCCGCCGCTGCTGGCGTCCCCTTCCGTGTCTCCTCCGCCGGGCGGCTTGGTGGTGATCGCCATTACGTCTCGCAATGCTACCCGCCGCGGTAGCCTCGCCCTCAGTGATGTCCGGCGACGGCAGCGCGATCGTGAGCGAGCTCGGCCGATTGGTTGGCGCAGAGCACGTGCTCGAGGTGCCGGCGCGGTCGCCCTACAACCACGACAGCTCCAACCGCAGGGGCGTCGAGGGGCGTGCTGACGCGGTCGTGCTGCCGGGCAGCGCTGAGGAGGTCGCGGCGGTTGTCGCGTGGTGCTACGCGCACGACGTGCCGATGGTGCCGCGCGGTGGCGGCACGGGGCTGGTCGGCGGCGCGGTGCCGATCGGCGGCGGCGTGGTGTGCTTGCTCGAGCGGTTGCGCCGGATGCGCGAGCTCGAGCCCGGGCTTTGGCGGATGTTTCCCGAGGCGGGCGTCAGCACGCACGACGTGCAGCGTCTCGCTCGCGAGAACGGGCTGATGTTCGCCCCTGACCCCGGCGCCGCCGAGCAGTCGCAGATCGGCGGCAACGTCGCCACCAACGCCGGCGGCCCGCACGCGCTCAAGTACGGCGTCACCGGCGCGTGGGTCGCCGGCGTTGAGGCGGTGCTCGCGCCCGGCGAGCTCGTCCGCATCGGCGGCTGGGCCGCCAAGGACGTCGCCGGCTATGACCTCAAGAGCCTGCTCGTCGGCTCCGAGGGCACGCTCGGGGTGATCACCGCCGTGCGGCTGCGGCTGCTGCCAGCGCCCGAAACAGCCATCCCGCTGGTCGTGTTCCTGCCCACGCGCGAGGCGGGCTGCGCCGCGATCTGCGCCGTGTTCGCCGCCGGGCTGCGCCCTTCGGCGCTCGACTTCATGGACCGCCACACGCTCGCCATCACCGCGCCGGCGTACCCGCACGAGCAAGAGATCCCAGCCGACGCGGGCTTCGCTTTGATCTGCGAGGTGGACGGCTCAGGCGAGGAGGCGCTCGCGCAGCTCGACGAGCTCATGGAGCTGCTCCGCGACGGCGCGCTCGCCGTGCACGAGTGGCAGTTCGCGCAAACGCTGTGGCGCTGGCGTGACGGCGCCAACCCCGCCGTCACCGCAGCGCGCGGCGCCAAGGTCAGCCAGGACGTCGTGTTCCCGCTCGAGCGCCTCGCCGAGGGTCTCCAGCGCTTCGAGCAGATCGCCTCCGCGCACGGGTTGCGCTCGTGCGCATGGGGGCACGGTGGCGAGGGCAACGTGCACGCCACAGTGCTCGTCGACCCGTCGATCGACGCCGAGCTCGACGCCGCCGACGCCGTTGGTGAGGAGCTGTTCGCGCTCGTCATCGAGCTCGGCGGATCGGTCGCCGCGGAGCACGGCGTCGGCTGGCTCAAGCGCGGTCGCCTGGAGTCGCAGTGGGATCGCAGGGCGGTCGAGCTGCACGAGCAGATCAAGCACATGTTCGACCCCAAGGGCCTGCTCAACCCAGGAAAGAAGCTGGCGCGGTACCCTGCGCGCTCGCTGGGCACATCTACTTGAAAGGGAACACCACATGAACAAGTCGCAACTCATCGAGGCGGTCTCCAAGGACGCCGGTATGACCAAGGCAGAGACAACGCGCGCGATCGAGTCGCTGCTCGACACCGTCACCAAGTCGCTCAAAAAAGGCGAGGAGGTCGCGATCACCGGCTTCGGCAAGTTCTCCGTCGTCAAAAGGGCCGCACGCCAGGGCGTCAACCCGCGCACCGGCGAGAGGGTCAAGATCAAAGCCTCCAAGGCCCCCAAGTTCTCAGCAGGCGCCGCGCTCAAGCAGGCAGTTCACCCCAAAAAATAGAGCCGGCACGCGCGTGCCGATCGTCACCGAGCTGGAGCTGCCCGCGCTCGACTACACCGACCCGTCGCTGCGCGGGGAGCGCTTCCACACAGCGATGCGCGACCTGCGAGCGCACGGTTGGCTCGCGCGCGGGCCGTTCGGGTTCATCGTGCTCGACCGCGAGTCCTCGGAGTTCTTCCTGCGCACGCGCGCCGCCACGTTTCCCGGGATGAAGATCGCCGAGATCTTCGGCGTCAGCGACGGACCGCTGTACGAGCAGATGAAGCACAACATCCTGCACGTCAACGGCGCCGACCACGCGCGGTTGCGCAGCCTCGTCAACCCCGCACTGTCGCCGCGCGCCGTCGAGCGCTACACGCCCGCCATGCGCGAGTTCCTCGAGGGGCTGTTCGAGCAGGTGCTCGCCACGTCCTCGCCCGGTGACGGGCAGCACGGCACGAGCGTCAGCTGCGAGTTCGTCGACGCGTTCGCCAAGCCCTACCCCTCGCAGGTGATCGCCACCGTCATGGGCGCGCCGCTCGCCGACGCGCCACGCCTGCACCACTGGTCCAACTGGATCCAGCGGCAGTTCGACGCCGCCAGCATGGCCAGCGAGCGCGACCAGATCGAGCTCGCCGTCGAGCAGTTCTACGGGTATGCCGAGGAACTGCTTAGGGCGCGCCGCCAGGACCCGCGCGACGACCTCATATCTATGTTCATAGAGGCTGAAGAGGCCGGCGAGCGACTGTCAGACGTGGAGTGCATCAACCTCGTCTTCAACGTGCTCGCCGGCGGCGTCGACACCACCCAGAGCCAGCTCGCGCACACCGTGCGGCTGCTCGCCGAAAACCCCCAGCAGTGGGCGCTGCTGGTCGAGAACCCCGAGCTCGCGGAGGCGGCCGTCGACGAGGCGCTGCGCTTCGAGCCGATCACGCCGTTCACCGCGCGCATCACCACCGAGGACATCGTCTTCCGCGACGTCACATTCCCCCAGGGCACCATCGTGATGGTGTGCGCGTTTACCGGCAACCGCGACCTCGCCCCCGGCGAGCGTGGGTCCGCGGGCCCCGACGACTTCGACATCACCGCCACCCATCGAACATCGGCCAGCGGCAGCGCCCGCGCGCTCACGTTCGGCGCCGGCGTGCACTACTGCGTCGGCGCCAACCTCGCGCGCCTGGAGCTGCGCGAGGCGCTGACGTTCCTCGCGCAGCGCGTGCAGCGCCTGGAGCTCGACGGCCCGACCGTGTTCGACACCATCACAGGCATCTACGGCCTCACCCAGCTGCCGTTGCGCCTGTCGCTCTGACCGCGCTCAAAAGCACCACGAGGTGGAACAATTTGCCAGGGGGGTGATAGCGCGTCTCCGAGCGACATGAGGGTGTGATGGTGGCTGTATTCGAACGGATATCGAAGCGGGGACCGGGCGCAGCGCGGGTCTTGGCGACTGGGATTGCCGTCGTGGGGGTGAGCGCGGCGGTGGCGTCGAGTGCAGTCGCCGGCGAGTACCACGTGTATTCGTGCCGCACGCCGTCCGGGGAAAGCGCTCCCGCTGATGGGTGGAGGGGGTCGGAGACAGGCGCGGAAACTGTCGCCCAAGACACCTGCTCGAAGCCGGGTGGCGCGCTCATCGCGGGGCTCCGCGCAGGGACAGCGCGCGAAGCCAATTCTGACTCCGCTACCTGGGCGTTTCAAGCTCCAGCAGGCGAGACGCTCGCGGCAGCGACGTTGTGGCGGGCGGGGGATACGGATGGGGGGACGGCCTACAGCGCGTTCTACATGTTTTGGTTCGCTGGGCCCAGCAACCTCGACGAGCCAGGTATCGCGTTTGGGAAATGCATCGCTGGCTCGCCATGTCCAGCGGGCGTTGTAAGCGAACCACTGGCCTCCGAAAACCGTCTTGTTGTCCCCGCCCAAAATTTGGGCCCGCACCTTTATATGAACGCCTCGTGTTCAGGTGGTTCGGGATACAAATGCGAAGAAGGCAGCGACCCCAACGGCTACGCGGCGGTCGTGTACCTATACGCGGCGGACCTGACGCTCGAACAGAGTGTGCCTCCGACGGCGTCGAACGTGGGCGGTGAACTGGCGAGCGCGTCGACCGTGAGCGGCACGAGCGACGTGGCGTTTAGTGCGAGCGACCCCGGCTCAGGCGTGTACGAGGCGCTCTTCGACATCGACGGCAAGGTCGTGCAGAGCACCGTGCTGAACGAAAACTCAGGGCGCTGCAGGAACGTCGGCCAGACGACCGATGGGCTGGCGGCGTTCCTGTACGTGCAGCCGTGCCCGGCGTCGGTCAGCGCCGACGTGGGGTTCGACACCGCCGCCGTGGCCAACGGCGCGCACCACCTGGTGGTGAGCGTGATCGACGTTGCGGGCAACGCCGCGACGGTGCTCGACCGGACCTTCACGGTCGACAACCAGCCGCCGCCGGGTGGGCCGAACGGGACGAACGCGTCGGCGCAGGCGGCGTTGGCGGTGAGCTGGCAGGCGACCAGGAGCCAGCGCCTGGCCAGCGGATATGGCCACGCGGAGACGATCGTCGGGAGGCTTACCGGCGCTGACGGCGTGCCGATCGGCGCGGCGCAGGTGAACGTGCTGTCGACGTCGGACTATGTCGGCGCGAGGGCAGCAGCGATGGCGAGCTTGCGCACCGACGCCGACGGCCGCTTCACGCTGCGCGTGCCCGCCGACAGCGCCTCGCGCACGCTGAGCTTCCAATACTCCGACCAGCTCGGCGCGTCGCCCGTCGTCACCAAGACGCTCGTGCTCAGCGTGCGCGCGGGCGTCAGCCTGCGCGTCGCGCCGCGCACCGCGAGCATCGGCAGCAGCATCTACTTCTCCGGGCGCCTGCGCGGCGGGCCGATCCCTAAGGGCGGCAAGTCGCTCGTGCTCGAGGCGCGCTCGCTCGGCGGCGCGTGGCTGGAGTTCGACGTCATCCGCAGCAGCTCCCGCGGCCGCTTCCACGCGAGCTACCGCTTCAAGTTCGCAGGTCCCGCCAGGTATCAGTTCCGGGTGCTATGCGAAGCCGAGGCCGACTACCCGTACACGACCGGGGCGTCGGACGTGGTTCGGGTGTTTGAGCGGTGATCGGCGGTCCAGAGCGTCATTGAGAGCTGGTCCAAAACGCTTGCCATTGGTGGTCCAAAGCGTAACCAGTTGATGGTCCAAAGCGCTAGTGGAATTGGTCCAAGGCGCTATTCTGGCTTTATGCCTGGCCTCAGCTACACGCCTCGGCTGATCGACGAATGGCTGCGCGAGCTCTTCGATGAACTGCCCGCACTCCTGATAACCGGCCCGCGCGCCGCCGGGAAGACGACGACCGCCCAACGTCTAGCCACGACCGTTGTGCGCCTCGACCAACCGGCGGAAGCCGAACCGTTTCGTGACGACCCGGACGCCGCGCTGCGCTCGCTACCGGAGCCCGTGCTGCTTGACGAGTGGCAAGCGGTTCCAGAGGTGCTCGGAGCGGTCAAGCGGGCCGTCGATCAAGGATCGGGAGCCGGACGCTTTCTCGTTACCGGCAGTGTTCATGGCCGCCTCGACGCTCCCACTTGGCCCGGAACCGGGAGGCTCGTGCACCTGAATATGTGGGGGCTCACCGCGCGCGAGATCCTTGGCTCGCCTCCCAAACCGCCCTTCCTGCAGACCCTCGCGCACGCCGATCTCACCGCGTTTCGCATGCCAGTCGACGCTCCCGATCTACTCGGCTACGTTGAGCTTGCGCTTGCCGGCGGCTATCCCGAACCAGTTCTGCGCCTGCAGGGCGGCGCACGCGAACGCTGGCTGGATAGCTATCTGAGCGAGCTGTTCACCCGCGACGCGGTGAGTCTCGATGGCCCCCGCGACCCAGAGCGGCTGCGACGCTACTTCGAGGTGCTGGCCGTCAACACCGCCGGCATCGCGGCTGAGAAGACCGTCTATGACGCGGCCTCCATCAGTCGGTCGACGGCCGCCGCCTATGAGCAGCTACTGAGGAACATGTTCGTGCTCGACTCGCTCCCCGCTTGGAGCACGAACAGGCTTTCGCGTCTCGTCAAGGCCCCCAAGCGCTACTTGACGGACACCTCGCTGCTGACAGCCGCCCTGCACCTGGACGAGCTCGCCGTGATGCGCGATGGAAACCTGTTGGGGCGTCTGATCGAGACGTACGTGCTGGCACAGATCAGGCCGGAGCTGGAGCTGGCCGGCTTCACGCCCCGCCTGTATCACCTGCGCGAGAAGAACGGCCGCCACGAGATCGACCTGATCGCCGAGCTGACCGGGGGAGACGTCGTCGCGGTCGAGATCAAGTCCTCCGCGGCGCCCACGCGCGGCGACGCCCGTCACTTGGAGTGGCTGCGCGAGCAGCTTGGCGAACGTTTCCTTGCCGGCGCGGTGCTTCACACCGGCCCACGACCGTTCCGGCTCGCCGAGCGGATCTTCGCGCTGCCGATCTGCGCGCTCTGGGGGTGACGCCCGCCGCCACCGCGTGCGGCGGAGCGGCGAACGAGGACCCGACGGTCCCCGCCGGCGAAGTCCCCTAACGATCATCGCCGCTTCTGCCGATAAGTCCTGATATGCAAGACAGCCCCGATCGTGGGGCGCTGGACGTTTCAACACCCTCCGGCGGTCTGCGCCATCCACGCCGTTGGCTTGCCGAGCTTCGTCGCACCGACGAGCGTGACACGAGCTTTGCCTTCGGCGCGCGCCTGCTCGGGACGGTCCTGTTGACGTTCGCTTTGGTCGGAGTGGTGGGCTATGTCCTCGAGCAGCGCAGCCTCGAGCAGAGGCAGATCGCCGACTATGCGGCCGTCCAGCAGGCGGATGCCAAGGGCTTGGAAAAAGTCGATGACAGCGCTCCAGATCGGGCGAATGCAAGGCTCCAGATCGATCAGTTTCTGGAGATCGTCGAACAGCGACCGGAAACTCTCAGCGCAATCCTGGTCGACCTCCGACACGTCGTGATGGCGGCGGGCAACCACGCTCTGGTCGGCAATGCCGACCATGCCCGGCAAATCGCCACCGCGTTGGAACGCGGGACGTCGTATGCCGGACGGGACACCGATCCCAAAGACAGCCGTCAGAACTTCGAGTTCGTCGCTCCCGTGAGGATCTTGGGGGGTCGCTACGCCTACGAGGTGACCTACGGTCACCGCGCTTACGACGTACGGCTGAATGAAGCGCGGATGCTCGTGCTGGTGGTCGGGCTGCTCTCGCTGGTCGGAGGTGGCGGTGTCTTCTACCTAGCCGGCGGCCGGCGGTTGATGCGCGCCTACAGGATGGTTCTGCGGCGCGCCACGCGAGACGGACTGACGGACCTGCCCAACGTGCGCGCCTTCCAGGACGAGTTCCCGCTCGAGGTCGCCGCTGCGGTCCGCTATGGAGATCCGCTCGCCCTGGCCGTGCTGGACGTGGACGACTTCAAGCTCATCAACGACCGTCACGGGCATCCCCAGGGAGACGCGACGCTCAAGCGCGTGGCATCGATCCTCCGCGAGGCGAGAGTCGGCGACCGCCCCTATCGCATCGGAGGCGACGAGTTCGCGCTGCTGCTCGCGCACACCGATGCCGACGGGGCCAGAACGCTTGCGGCGCGCCTGTGCCGCAAGCTCGCAGACGCCGGCGTAAAGGTCAGCATCGGGGTGAGCGGGCTGCGGCCAGGGCTGCAGGCCGATACCTTGCGCGCCGAGGCAGACGCCGCGTTGTATGAGGCCAAGCGTCATGGCGGCAACGGCAGCGCGCATTTCAACGACCTGGGCGAACACCTGGCGGTGCTGACCGCCGAGAAGAAGGAGGCCGTCCGTCGGCTGACCGACGAGGGCCGCCTGACAACTGAGTTTCAGCCGATCTGGAACATCAAGACCCAGACGCTGCTGGGCGTTGAGGCGCTCACCCGCCCCGACCGCTCCTACGCGCTCTCCGGGCCGGCCGAGGCATTCGACGTCGCCGAGCAGATCGGGCGCGTGCACCAACTCGACGTGCTCTGCGTAACCAACGCGCTGCGGGTTGCGCCGCAGCTCGAACCCGACGTGCTCATCTTCGTCAACCTCTCCCCCCTGACTCTCGACCTAGACGCGGATGGAGACGACTGGCTGCGAGCGGCAGTCGAGCACGCAGGACTCACGCCGCAACGAGTCGTCGTCGAGGTGACCGAGCGCTTCGGGGGCCGCACCGCGTCCGTGGTCAGGTGCCTACATCGCCTTCGTCAGCAGGGCTTCAAGATCGCCGTTGACGACGTCGGCACCGGCAACTCCGGTCTCGAGATGTTGCGAACGATCAAGGCAGAGTTCGTGAAGCTCGATCGAAGTATCGTCACCGCCGCAGCCACCGAGCCGGGGGCTCGGGCGGTGTTGATGGCGATGGCCACCTTTGCGCGGCAGACAGGGGCGCTCGTGATCGCCGAGGGCATCGAGGACGAGGACACGCTCTGGTTCTTGCGCACACTCGATGAGCAAGAACTCGACTCCGAGCCCGTCGTTCAAGGAGGTCAGGGCTTTGGGCTCGGGCGGCCGTCGCCGAACCTCCCCTCGCAAGTGCCGGGCATGCTGCACACCGGTCGATCGCTGGCCTGAGAAAGCGAGCAGCCTTGGGGAGAGGGCGGCTCTTCGATGCGCTCCACGGCGCCCGTAGCCAGCGCGTGCGCATACACTCGCGCTCGTTGACCGCGCAGCTCTGACCTCTGGAACATGTTCGCTCTGACCACACTGGTCTATCCGCTGGTGCTCGCGCTGCTGTGCGTCGGCGCCGGCCTGCTGGTCGATCGCTGTAGCGGCGGGTGGCTACCCGGCCTGCTGCTGCCGGCGGTCGGCGCGGCGGCGTTGATCGGGCTCTCCCAGCTCACCACCTACGTATCGCACCTCGCTCCCGCGACCCCCTACCTGATGGTCGCCGTCGCCATCGCCGGGTTCGCAGCGGCGTGGCCGCGGGTGCTCACGCTCGCGCGGCGCTGGCGGGCATGGCGCTGGCAGCCCGTCGCGCCCGTGCTCGCCTACGTCCTCGCGCTCGCTCCCGTGCTGCTGGCGGGGAGGCCGACCTTCTCCTCCTACCTCACGCTGTCGGACTCCGCGTTTCACATGATGGGCGCGGATTTTTTGCTGCGCCACGGTCAGGAATACGTGCACCTGGATCTGCGCAACTCCTACGGCGAGTACGTCAACAACTACTACGGCACGGGTTACCCCTCCGGTGCAGACACGCTGTTTGGCGGCAGCGCTTTCCTGCTCGACCTTCCCCTGATCTGGACCTTCCAGCCGTTCAACGCGTTCATGCTCGCCATCGGCGCCGGCCCCGCGTGGCTGCTGCTGCGGCGGATGGGCCTGGAAGGCGGCTGGGCCGCGCTGGGGGCGCTCACCGCGACCGTGCCCGCGCTCGTCTACGGCTACGAGCTGATCGGGTCGATCAAGGAGATCACCTCGCTGGGGCTGATCCTCACGCTGGGAACGCTCGTAGTCCTCCACCCGCTATGGCTGCGGGGACGCGCCACGGGCGCCGTCCCGTTCGCGCTCGCCGCCGCCGCCGGGGTCTCCGCGCTCGGTGTGGGGTTCGGCGCGTGGGTGCTGGCGGCGCTCGTGATCCTCGCTGTGATCGTCGTCCGCGACGTCGCCGCCGATCCGGCAAGCGGATGGCGCACGCTGCGCCTGATCGCAGTCGCGGTGCCCGTCACATTGCTCGCCGCGCTGCCGACGTGGGCCGACCTGTCGAAATCGCTGAACGTCGCCCAGAGCATTGCCGTTACAGGCGCCCCCGGGAACCTCGCCACGCCGCTACGCGCTACGCAGGTGTTCGGCGTATGGGTGTGGGAAACGTACAAGCACCCTCCTACGGGCAGCGACCTCACGATCACCGCTGTGCTCATCGCCATCACCGTCCTCGCCGGCGTGCTGGGAGCCGCGCGCCTGCTTCGCAGGCGCGACTTCTCGCTGGCGGGCTGGATCGCGCTGACGCTGATCGTGTGGGCGGCAATCACCGCGTACAGCACCACATGGGTCGACGCCAAGACGCTCATGCTCACCACGCCCGTGGTCGTGCTGGCGGCGTGGGGCGGGGTCGCCGCGCTGCGTGCCTCCGCGCTGCGGCTACTCGCGCCCGTGCTCGCGCTCGTGCTGTTCGCGGGGGTGGCCGTCTCGGACGCCATGCAATACCACACCTCCAACCTCGCGCCCACCGCGCGCTATCGCGAGCTCGAATCGATCGATCACCGCTTCGCGGGACAGGGACCGACGCTGTTCACCGATTTCGACGAATACTCGCTGTACGTGTTGCGCGACCTCGACGTGGGTGGGCCGAACTTCATCTACTCGCCACCCGCGCTCGTCGGCCCCGGCGCGCTGTACCGCTATCCGGTCGAACTCGATCGTCTGTCGCCGGCTAGCCTGCGCTCCTACCCGCTGATCGTCACCCGCCGCGACCCCGCGCTCGCCCGCCCGCCGTCGGCATACAGGCTGCTCTGGCAGGGCACTTACTACCAGGTGTGGGCGCGCCGACACGGCGCTCAGGCGGCGCTCGCCGCCGTCCCGCTCTCGGGCTCGACCCTGCAGCAGTGCGCGCGCATCGAACGGGTGGCCAGGCTCGCTCGCCACGACGGTGGGACGCTGCTCGCGGCGAGCTCACCCGAGCTCGTGCGCATCAGGCTCCACAGCTCCTCGCACCCCGCCCATTGGAGCCACGTGCGCGAAGGGCTGCTCTTGAGCACGCCCGGCCGGCTGTCGGCGTCGTTTGAAGTGCCACGTGCCGGTGTCTGGGATGTGTGGCTCGAGGGCCAGATCATGCCCACTGTCACGCTGAGCGTGGACGGGCATCGGCTCGCTTCGATCGCCGCACAGCTCGGAGGCAACTCAGTTGTGCTCAACGCCATGACCCCCGTGCCCGTTTCACTATCCGCCGGGCACCACCGTCTGTCGCTGGTGCGTGGGGGTTTCACGCTCGACCCGGGCGAGGGCGGCTACGCCTACCTGTACGGCCTGTTCCTCACGCCCGCGAGCGCCGCCGCTCAGCAGCCGTTGCGCAGCGCGGCGCCCAGCAGCTGGCGCGCGCTCTGCGGTCGTTCATATGAATGGATTGAAGTCGTTCCGAAGAACTGATACATCAGTCAGCGCGCGCCGGCTTGCTCACGACGGTTCGTGCCGGCCACGCTCTCGTAGATCTGCTCCATCCGTGCGACGTAGGAGTCGAGTGCGAAGTCTTGGCGCAGCCACGCGCGCGTCGACTCGAGACCATCCCTGCCCTCGCCCGAGCGCCAGCGACGGATAGCGTCTGCGGTGGCGCGTGGATCCTCCACCGGGACCGCCTGCACGCCCGGGCGGCCGGCCAGAACGTCGTAGACACCCGCGCCCGGCGTGAGGATCACAGGCGTTCCCGAGGCGATCGCCTCGAGCGGCGCGAGCCCCCAGGCGTAGCGCTGGCTTAGGATCACGAACACGTCGGCCGCGGCGTAGGTGTCCTTCAGCTCCGCGTCGGATAGCGAAGCACGCGGCATCGTCACGCGAGCAGCCAGGTCGCGTGCGGCGATCTGGGCGGCGAGCCGATCCGCGCAGGCGGGGTCTTCGTGGTCCGAGCCCGCGATCAGAGCGTGGATCGAAGGATCGTCGGCCAGCAGCGACATGGCGTCGATGAGATCCTCGAAGCGCCGGTGCTCGACGAGGGTGCCCATGCCGACGACCAGGAAGACGTCGTCTGCGATGCCGAGCCTGGCCCGGGCCGCAGCGCGGTCGGGTGGATCGAAGAAGTGCGCGGGCGGTCCGACGGGCACGATCAGAGATCCCTTGCGATAGCTGCGACGGACCATGTCGGCCTGCTGTGCGCTGAGCACCGCGATCGCGCTGGCGCGGCGTGCGTCGAGCAGGTCAGGCCACGTCGTGGCCGCCAGTATCGCCCGGCTCAGCGGGGAGCGTGCGCCCGTGATCGTCATCTGCGGCACGACCGCGCGCTCCCACAGCGCTTCGTTGTTGCGGGTCCAAACGAGCGGGAGCGACAGGCGTCCCGCGGCGATGCGCGCGGGTCGAAGCCCGAGCCAATCGTGGGCGTTGACGATGTTCGCGTCGTCTGGGACGAGCCGGGCGACCTTGGGCATGTCCAGCCAGAAGCGACGTGCCAGCTCCACGTTGCCGGCGGGCAGCTCGAAGGCGCCGCGCCGGACCGATCTGATCTCGAGCTCGTCCGCGGCGTAGGAGAACTCGCTGCCCGCGAGGAAGTCGTGGCACGCGATCGTGACGCGGTGCCCGCGCCGAACCAGCCCGCTCCCCAGCTCGAGCATCAGCCGTACGCCGCCGCCGCCGCCCGCCTTTCCGCCGACGTGATGGTTGACGAGCGCGATGTGCATTTGGGAGAGTCGGCGGCCACGACATGGCCCGCTCCGGCGATTTTTCGCGCGGCGGCGGGACGCCGACGGTCCAATATCCTGTTCCCGAATGGTATCGACGCTCCCAGCTGGCGGGGATTCGGCGCTGGCCGGCTCCTCGGAGGATGCGCACGAGGACCCGCACGTGGACATCCTCGATACCAGCGCCGCCGGCCCGAGCGTAATCCGCGGCAGCATGCTGCGGCTTGGCGGCTACCTGCTCGGCGCGCTGGCGACGGTCGGCTCCAGCGCCGTCGTGATCCGCCACCTCGGCCTGATCGACACGGGACACTTCTTGACGGTCACGGCGCTTGTCACGATCGTCGCGACTATCAGCGACCTCGGGCTGACGGGCTTCGCCGTGCGTGAATACTCCACCGGAGAGCGCGCGAAGGGGCGCCGCTTCCTGCGCAACCTGCTCGGCATCCGCATCGTGCTCGCATGCGGCGGGCTGGCGCTCGCCATGCTGTTCGGCGTGCTGGCCGGCTATCCCAGCGTGATGGTGCTCGGGACGCTCATCATGGGCTGCGGCATGGTCTTCCTGGTCGTCCAGGACGGGGTTGCGATCCCGCTGCAGGTCCGTCTGCGCTTCGGCTGGGTGGCCGGACTGCAGCTTGCCCTCCAGGTCGGTGTGGCGATCGAGGCCGTGTTGCTCGCACTGGCCGGTGGGGGACTGCTCCCGTTCTTCGCGCTGCAACTGCCGATCGTGATCCCGGTGCTGCTCGTGACGGCGCTCGTCGGCGGCCACGACTCGCGCCTGCTGCCCTCGCTCGACACTCGCGAATGGCAGCGGATGGTGAATCGGATCCTGCCGTACTCCGCCGCGGTCGTGTTCTCGGTTGTCTACTTTCAGATCGCTCAAGTGATGGTGTCGTTGCTCTCCAATTCCAAGCAGACTGGCTACTTCGGCGTGTCCTTCCGTGTGCTGGCCGCGCTTACGCTGCTCCCGCCGCTGATCGTCTCCACGGCGCTGCCGCTGCTTGCTCGCGCCGCGCGCGATGACGCGCAGCGCTTCGACTACGCCGGGCGCAAGCTCGTCGAGACGATGATGCTCGCTGGCTGCGCCTTGGCGCTCGCGCTGTTCCTCGGCGCCCCATTCGCGATCCGCGTGATCGCCGGGTCGGGTTACCAGCAGTCAGTTGAAGTCCTGCACATCCTGGCCTTCGCCTTGCTCGGCACCTTTGTCATCGCGGCGCGCGGCTACGCGCTGCTGTCACTCGACCGTCTGCGCGCGATGCTGGTCTGCAACGCGATCGCGCTCGCCGTCGTGCTGGCGTGCGGAGCACCGCTGATCAGCGCCTATGGCGCAAAGGGGGCGGCAATTTCGATGGTAGCCGCCGAGTTGACGTTGGCCCTCTGTTATGAGCGTGCGCTCTCCCACCAGCGACCCGAGCTGCGCCTTGGCGCCGGCTTCGTCCTGCGCGCCGCCGCCGCGGCCTTGCTCGCCGGCGCCGTGGCGAGTGTGCTCGGCCTGCCCTCGGTGTTCGCGGCGATGCTCGGGGTCGCGCTCTACCTGGCGGCGCTATTGGCGCTTCGGATTGTCCCGGCTGAGATCCTCGAGGCGCTGCTGGGGCGCCGGCGCCCCGCATGAACGTCGAGGTCAGGGTGAGCGAGCCCGAGTCGCACGCCCAGTTCGCCGAGGATCGCATCCTGGCGGAGATCTTCGGCGACCGTGCCGAGGGCTGCTGCGTCGAGGTCGGCGCCAACGATGGCCGCACCGGCAGCGCGAGCTACCTTTTCGAGAAGCGCGGCTGGCGATGCCTGCTGGTCGAGCCGATTCCAGCGCTGGTCGAGGAGATCCACAAGCATCGAGCATGCAGGGTCGTCAACTGCGCGGCGAGTTCCAGCGAGGGGGAGGCGAAGTTCTTCGTCGCCGAAGGCGTCGAGGCCGTCTCGGGTCTCGATCTCACACCCGATCGCATGGAATGGATTCGACGGGTCGGCGGCACGATCAAGGAGATAACTGTCCGCACCGCGACACTCGACAGCCTGCTGCAAGAGGCCGGCTTCACCGAGCTCGAGTTCGTGACGATCGACGTCGAGGGACATGAGCTGTCGGTGCTCGAGGGATTTGACCTCGAGACCTACCGGCCGCGAATCGTGATCATTGAGGACAACTCGGTGAACGGCAACCTGAGCGTCGCGCGGCACATGGTCGACCACGGCTACGTGCACTTCAGGAGAACGGGCGTCAACGAGTGGTACGCGCACGCGTCAGACGCCGAGCTGGTCAAGCCGCAGGAGATCAGGAAGTTCGAGCGCGCGAAGCAGATCGAGCTGTGGGACCGCCGGCGCAAACAGCTGGTGACGCGCATCGCGACGCACGGCGGACGCTACTTCCCCGAGTCGACCAGGCGCCGGATGAGGGATGTGTATGAAGCAGCCTTGGGTAAGCGAAGGTAAGGATCGCCTGCCCGTGCTGGCGGCGATCAGTGCGTCGAAGAAAACTCCTCGTAGGCGGCGACCGTCGCACGCGCCGTCTCATCCCAGCTGAAGCCGGACACGACCTCCGCGCCGCGGCTGATCAGTTCTTCGCGCAAGCCGGGCTCGGCGCCGAGCCGGCGCATTGCGTCGCGCAACCCCGCGACGTCGTCGGGATCGACCAGCATCGCCGCGCCGCGCGCGACCTCGGGAAGCGACGAGCTGTTGGAGGTGATCACCGGCGTGCGACGCGCCATCGCCTCGAGCACGGGCAGCCCGAATCCCTCGTAGCGGCTGGGAAAGACGAGCGCAGTGGCGTGGCGATACAGCTCCAAGAGCTCCTCCTCGCTGACGTGGCCGAGCCACCGTACTCCGCTCTGCTCGCGCCGCGCGTCGTGGACGGGCGAGGCCTTGTTTGCGCCGACCACACGCAGCTCGAAGTTCTCGATCGACTTGAAGGCCTCCAAGACAGCGGCGAGGTTCTTGCGTTTCTCGGTGCCGCCGACGAACAGGAAGTACGGCTGCTTGGACGATGGCTCGGGGTCGAGATGCGGGCCGCCGAGGGGGATGACGCGGATCTTCGCGCGCGAGACGCCGAGAACGCCCTCAATGTCTGTGCGCGCGCTCTCGGACAACGTCAGCAGGAGGTCGGCTCGGCGTGCGGCACGCCGATCGAGCCAATCGTATGGCAGCGGCAATCGATATCCGGGCACTACCCATGGGATCGCATCCAGCAGGTTGATGATCACCGGGCAGCGCGGTGAGAATGGCGGGAAGGCGGTGTGCAGATAGTGGACGACATCGACCGACTCGCGCGCGGCCGCGAGCGCTGGCAGCGTCAGATCCCAAGCGGTAAGCGCCGCCCGCGAGCGCCGAGGGACGTGCGAGCGGCGAATTCGGAAGCGAGGCCCGAGAGGCGGCACGTCGCTCCACGCCGGCGTGTAGATGAAGTATTCGTGCTCGTCGTCGCGGCTGTCGATCGCGCGCAGCAGGTTGACGGCGTAGGTGCCGAGGCCGATCGGTTCTCCCAGGAATCGGGCGACGAGCCCGATCCTCACGCGCCTACGACCCGTACCTCTGGCAGCGGCACGATGAACTTCCCACCGCCCTGGAGAAACTCCTGCTCTCGTTCGAGGAACTCGTCAAGAAAGTGCCAGGGCAACGCGAGGTAGTAGTCGGGTCTCATCGCCCGTGAGTCCTCCTCGCTGATGATCGGGATCTTCGTGCCGATCGTCTCGGAGCCCCACTTGTCCTGATTGCGATCGGCGGCCGCCTCGATCAGGCCGCTGTCGATACCCGCGTACTGCAAAATCGTGTTGCCCTTGGTCGAAGCGCCGTAGACGTGGATCTTCTTGCCTTCGCCGTGGAGCTGCTTGCACATCGCGACCAGCTCGTCGCGGACGCGCTCCGCCCCGAGGCGGAACGCCTCGTAGGGCTCCGGTGCGTCGAGTGCCAGCTCGAACTCCTTCACGCGAAGCGCGGTCAGCGCCTCGAGCTGCGCGGGCGTGCGCGTGTGCTGTCCGGCATGGCCGATGAACAGCCGGATCGAACCGCCGTTGATGTCGTTGAGCTCGGCCGAGATGACCTCCAGGCCCTCTTCGCCGATCAGTCGCTCGATCACCGCGAGCGAGTAGTACTCGAGGTGCTCGTGGACGATCGCGTCGAAGGCGTTGGCTTCGAGCATCATCGGCAGATAGTGCAGCTCGATCACCCACACGCCGCGCTCGGCGAGCACGTCGGCGATGTCGGCGACGAACGTGCGCGGGTGCTCGAGGTCGTAGAACATCGCGATGCTCGTGATCGCCTTGGCCTTTTGGTCGGGCCGGCGCCGCTGCAGCGCCTGCGCCGAGTAGAAGTCGTTGACGACGTCATACCCCTTCGCGATCGCGTAGCGCGCCACGTCCGAGGGGTCGAAGCCTAGGTAGCGCAGCCCCTCGGTCTGGTAGCCGTCGAGCAAAGTGCCGTCGTTGCAGCCGATGTCCACGATCAGATCACCGGCCTCGAGCGCGACGATCGCCTCGACGCCGTGTGCGATGCCGTGGAGGTTCTCGGTCATCGTCCGGTTGACGCCGCTGCGATACCAGTAGGAGCTGTAGAGGATCGAGCCGGGGACGGTGTGCTTGGTCTGGATCAGGCCGCAGGCCTCCTGGTCGCGCGTCATGTCGCAGCGCACCAGCTCAAGTGGGATCGCCCGCTCGACCGGCTGGTCCCCGCCCGGATCCGCGAAGGCCCCCGCGATCCGCTGATCGCCGAGCGACAGCACCGGCGCTAGGTACGGGCAGCCGCAGATACGGCACGTGGTGCGCGTGATCAGACTGGTGCGTGGTACAGGTTTGCGAGTAGTCACGTGATCCTCCGTCGTAAAGCGATCAGGCGCGGCACTATGCCACACGCGTGTAGATGCTCGTGCGGAACGCCAGCGAGTCGCGTATCCCGATCTCGGGATCGAGCGCGTCCGGCGGCGCACTGCGGCGTGCGAGGCCGCCCGCCGAGCGCCAGCCGGCGACCCGTCCAGACAGGGCCACGAGGTCACGCGAGAGGATCGCGTCGCCGAGAACGACAGCTGCCTCGGTGGTGAGGGCCCGCATCGCCTGACGGCTTAGCAGGATCCCGTAACGGTGCAGCAGGTAGCCGCGCGCGAAGCCCGCGTGACGTCGCTGCCAGGCCGTGCGGTGTCCGTGTGTGGCCGAGCCGAGGTGCATCCCCACCGCATCGGGCGCCGCGGCTGCTTTCCAGCCGGCGCCGCGCAGGCGCAGCGCCAGGTCGAGATCCTCCGAGTAGGCGAAGATCGCCTCGTCGAGCCCGCCGACCTGGACCCACGCGGTGCGCCGGTATGCCGCCGCGGCGCCCGCCGGTCCCGCGAGCCGAGGTTGCGGATCGCCGGCGCGAGCGATCGGCAGGCCCGCCAGGCGCGGAAAGCCAGCGAGCGTACGGTCGACGCACAGACCGACACTGTCGATCACGTGCTCGCCGGGCTGCACGAGCAGGCACGCGACCGAGCCCGTCAGCGGCTCAGCCTCCAGCGGCGCGACCAGGCGCTCGAGCCAGTCGGGGCGGCAGTACACATCGTTGTTGAGGAGTACCACTACCTCGCTGTCCCCCGCATTTGCGCCGCGGTTGCACGCCGCGGCGAAGCTCAGCCTGTCCGCCGACCGGATCAGCCGGACCGCTGGCCACTCGCGGCCAACCCGCTCGGCGGTCTCGTCGCTATCGCCGTTATCCGAGACGATCACCGTGTGCGGGCGTGTCTGTTGCGCAAGATGCGACAGGCAGTCCCTCGTCAGGTCATAGCGCCCCGAGGTCGGGATCACGATGTCGATTGTGAGCGACAGGGCGGCCCATCCTAGCGGCAGGGTGGTCGATATTGGCCTCTGGCTGGCGGGATAACCTTGCACGCTCGTGGACGCCGCCAAGCCCACTCACGTCGGCCTGAACCTGATCTTCCTCGTGCCGGGCGAGACCGGCGGCATGGAGGTGGCGGCGCGCGAAACGATCCCCGCACTGCTCGCGCAGGCTCCGCCAGGTATGCGCTTCACCGCATTCGTCAACCGCGAGGCGGCCGCCGCCGGCGGGCCGTGGGGAGAGCTTCTGCCGGCCGTGACCGTGCCGGTGCGTGCACGCGACCGCGTTCAGTGGGTGGCAGGCGAGCAGGCGCTGCTGCCGATCGCTGCCGCTCGCGCGCGCGTCGATCTGGTGCACAGCATGGCGAGCACGGCGCCGCTGTGGGGACGCTTTCGCCGGGTGGCGACCGTGCACGACCTGATCTACGCACGCTTCCCCGAGGCGCACGCGGGCTTGCGCGACAAGGGGATGCGGGTGCTCGTGCCGGGCGCGGTCCGCCGATCGCACCGGGTGATAGCCGATTCGCAGAGCACTCGAGAGGACCTGATCGAGCTGCTCGGCGTCAGCACGGAGCGCGTCGACGTCGTGCCGCTCGGCCTGGGGACGGTTTGCCGCAGCACGCCCCTGCCAGAGCGCGACCTGCGCGCGCGGCTCGAGCTGGGTGAGCGCAGCGTCGTGCTGAGCCTGTCGGCCAAGCGGCCGCACAAGAACCTGCTCGCGCTGATCGGTGCGCTTGCGCGGATCGAGCCCGCGGATCGCCCGGTGCTCGTGCTCCCCGGCTATCCGACCACGCACGAGTTGGAGTTGCGCGCACGTGCGGATGCGCTCGGGATCGAAGAGGACGTGCGCTTCCCGGCGTGGGTATCGAGCGAGGAGCTCGAGGGCCTGTGGTCGATCGCGCGGGCCTTCGTGTTCCCGTCGCTGTACGAGGGCTTCGGGCTGCCGGTGCTCGAGGCGATGGCACGGGGCGTCCCCGTGGCGTGCTCAAACGCCTCCTCCTTGCCGGAGGTCGCGGGGGACGCGGCGCTGCTGTTCGACCCGCACGATGAGGCGGCGATCGCGTCCGCGATCTCGCGGCTGCTCGGCGACGAGAGTCTGCGCGCGCGGTTGCAGGCGCTCGGCTCGGCCCAGGCGCAGCGGTTCACGTGGGAGCGGACCGCACGGCTGACGCTAGAGAGCTACGCGCGGGCGCTAGGACGGGCGTAACTCTCCAGCACCCTCCGCAGCGAGGACTCCAGCGACAGCGAGTCGGCGTGCTCGGCGAACCAGCGCGCGGTGCTCTCGCGCCGCGCCGCCCCGGCCGCGTGCACGCGCGCGATCGCGTCGGCGACAGACTCTGGGTCTGAGCTCGGGGCCACGAAGCCGTTCACCCCCTCCTCGATCAACTCCGTAGCGGCGTTGTCCTCGCCGGCGACCACAACGCTGGGGGTGCCGCGCGCCGCGGCCTCGACCACGACCAGGCCGTAGCCCTCGCGACGCGATGTCACGAGCATGCACATCGCACGGCGCATCTCCGCGTCGACCGTCTCTGTGTCGGTGAAGCCCCGCGCCGTGACGACCCCCTGCAGCCCGTGCGCGGCGATCGCTGCGTCGAGCGCCGCGCGCTCGGGCCCGTCGCCGAGGAACTCGCCCCGCAGGCCCGCGATGCGCTCCGCCGCGAGCGCCATCGCGGCGACCGCCAGCGTCACCTGCTTCTCGGGGATCAGGCGCGCGGCGAACAGCACCGTCGGCTCGACCGCGCCCAGCGTGGGTGGCGCGGGGCTCTCCGCATAGAGCCCGCGCAACACGGTCACCGACCCGCGCAGCCCCTCGTCGCGCAGGCGCTCGGCGTGGAGCTCGGAGAAGCAAAACGCGCGCTGGCGCACAAGCGCGCACAGGCGCTGCACGAGCTCGCCCACGCGCCCCCCGGGCCCGCCGAGGTATTCGCGCCAGTAGGAGCGGCTCCAGACCTCAAACCAGTCGACCACCAACTCGAAGCGCATCAGCGGCCGCACCAGCGCAGCTGCGAGCAGTGAGAAATACGGGAAGGCACATGTGTGCACGACGTCGTAGCGGCGGCCGTCGCGCAGCAGGTGCGCGAACACGCCAAGCCCGAACACGAGCGGTGGCAGGATGCGCCGGCGTCCGTCCTCGGTGTACAGCGCCATGCGCGGGCCGGCAGTCACGACACGTACGCGCTCGTCGATCTCAGCGTGCTCCCCGCGCTTCCACTGGCGCAGGGTCAGGTAGGTGACCTCGTGCCCCTCGGCCGCCAAACGCTCGGCGAGATTGCGATACCAGCGCTCGGCACCCCCGACCGTATGGGGGAAAAGACAGTCGTACACGACGCACACACGCATGCCGCTAGCATTCCATCTCACCGATCCGGCTGCCGGTGTGCGCCACTTTCCGCCCTCTCAGGCGTTATAACCGCAACGCCAGCCGCCCGACTCTTCGAATCGGGGCCACGCCGACCTTCAGCCGATGAGCACACTCGCACCGACAAGCGCCCCTCCTTCGACTTCCGATTCCCAGGATGACGTGCCGCTGGTGTCGGTGGTGATCCCGTGTCTGAACGAGGCGGAGAACATCGAGTCGTGCGTGACGGCGGCACTGGAGGCGATCGTCCGCATGGGAGTCCACGGCGAGGTGGTGGTCGCGGACAACAACTCCGAGGACGACTCGGCAAGCCTGGCCGAGCGCGCGGGCGCGCGCGTGGTGGTCGAACCGCGGCGCGGCTACGGCAGCGCCTACCTTGCCGGCTTCGCGGCGTCGCGAGGCCGCTACATCGTGATGGCCGACGCCGACCTGACGTATGACTTCGACGAGATCCCCCGCTTCGTGGCGGCGCTCGAGGAGGGCGCGGAGATGGTGATCGGCGATCGCATGGACAACATCCAGCCGGGAGCGATGCCGTGGCTGCACCAATACATCGGCAACCCGATCCTCACCGGGCTGCTCAACCTGTTCTTCCGCACCGGCATCAGCGACGCACACTGCGGCATGCGCGCGGTGCGCCGCGAAGTGCTGCCGCGCCTGGACCTGCGCACGACAGGCATGGAGTTCGCCTCCGAGATGGTCATCCGCGCATCCAAGGAGAAACTCAAGATCGCTGAGTTCCCGATCGAATACCACCCCCGCGGGGGCGAGAGCAAACTGTCGAGCTTCCGCGACGGCTGGCGCCACCTGCGCTTCCTGCTCGTGCACAGCCCCAACCACCTGTTCATCGTGCCCGGCACCGCGCTCGCGGGCGTGGGCACGCTGATCGTCGTGCTCGTCGGCGCGGGCCTCGACTTCTTCGGGCGCGCCTGGGGGGTGCACGCGCTGATCGGCGGCGCGCTGCTGATGATCGTCGGCACGCAGGTGCTCGCGCTGGGGTTGTGCGCGCATGCGTACGGCACGTACTTCATGGGTGAGAAGGACCCGTGGTTCGACCGCATGCGCGCGCGCTTTCGCCTCGAGCACGGCCTGCTGCTGGGTGGCGCGTTCGTGCTCGTCGGCCTGATCATGGGCGGGCTGATCCTCGCGACCTGGATCTCGCACGGCTTCGGGTCGCTCGCCGACGAACACCTCGCGGTGATCGCCGCCGCGCTGCTGATCGTCGGCATCCAGATCTTCTTCTCGGCGTTCCTGCTGTCGATCCTCGGGCTGCGGCGCAATTCTTGACTACGTAGTCGGCGTGATCGTCACGCCGGTGCTCGTCTGGGCGGTGTGCCTCGGTTGTGGCCTTGCGCTCGAGCGCGTCCTGCGCGTGCGTCTGTCCAATGGGCTGGTGCTGACGCTCGGTCTGTGCGTCGTGTACGTGCTGATCATGCCCGGGTACACGGCGGGCGCAGGCGACGTGCTCGCGATCGCGCTGCTTGCGGCGGTGACGCTCGCCGGCCTGGTTTTTGCGCGCGACGGGCTGCGCGCACGCCTGAACCCAGGCTGGGCGGGCATCGCGGGGCTGGCCGCGTACGTCATCTACATGCTGCCGGTGATCGCCTACGGGCACTGGACGTGGTCGGGCTATGACTTCGTCAACGACTCGGCGTTTGAGATGCTGTTGGCGAACCACATCAAGGGTTTCGGGACGACGCTCGGTCACATCTCCGAATCTAGCGAGCGCCAGTTCCTGGTCCAGTACCTGAACAACGGCTACCCACTCGGGACGCAGGCGCTGCTGGGCACGTTTAGCGGCGTGATCAACACGTCCGTGGCGATTCTCTACCAGAGCTACATCTCCAGCCTGGTCGCCATCGGCGCCGTCGCGCTGTGCACCATCGCCGAGCGCCGGGTGGCCGGCTGGCGCGCGGCGGCGGTCGCGTTGGCGGCGATCTGCGCCAACCTCACCTACCAGTACGCACTGCAGGGGGCCGTCAAGGAGATCGGCCTGCTGGCGGTGCTGTGCGCAGCCGCGGCACTCGCCTGCGAGGCGGTCTCGCTGCGGCGCCCGTATACCGGCGGCGCGCTCGTGGCCGTCGCCGCGGCGGCGGCACTGGCGACCTACAACGCCGTGGCGCTCCCGTTTCTCGGCGCGCTCGTGCTGTTCGTCGGCGTCGCCCTGGTGCTCGTTCGCCGCAGCTGGCCAAAGCCGCGGTGGATCCTGCCGCTGGCGGCGGGCGGAGCTCTGACGGCGCTGCTAGCGATCCCGTCGCTGACGAGCTTCACCACGTTCCTGAGCGCCGCGGAGAACGGGCAGGGCGCGACCGGCGTGGGGGCGACGCAGTTCGGGCAGCTGCTGCGCAAACTGCCTGTCAGCCAGTTGAGCGGCGTATGGCTTACCGGCGAATACAGGCTGCCGGTCCCCGGCGGCCTCGCCGGGACGCTGACGGCGCTCGCAAGCGCGGCGATCGTCGTGCTGCTCGTCGTGAGCCTGCTGTGGGCGCTACTGGTCAAGGACACCGGGGTGCTGCTGATGCTGGGGGTCGTGGTTCTGGTGATGCTGATCGCGTTTCCGCGTGCCAGCCCCTACGCGCAAGGCAAGCTACTGGCGATCGGTGGTCCGAGCGTGGTGTTCGTCGCGCTGATGGTCCTCGCCGGCACGCGCGGGCGCCTGGCGGCGCCGGCGCTGGCGCTGGGCGGTGCGCTCGCGCTCGCGATCCTTGCCTCCGACGGGTTTGCCTACGGCCACGACCGCGTGGCCCCCACGGCGCGCATGGAAGCGATCAGCCAGGTCGGCAAGCATTTCGAAGGGCAGGGCCTAGTGCTGTGGAACGAGTTCGAGGAGTACGCCAAGTACCTCGCGAACAACGCCAGGATCAGCGCGCCGTTCGAGGCGATCACGCCACAGCAGGTGCAGCTGCGCAACCCGACGTACTTCTACGGGCACTACTTCGACCTCGACGAAGAGCTGCTGTCGTTCGTCGAGGGCTACCCGATCATCGTCACGCGGCGCTCCCCCGCGGCGAGCCGCCCGCCAGCCAACTACCGCCTCGACTACGAGAACAAGTACTACCTGGGCTGGCGGCGAACCTCCGCACCGCAGGTGCTGCGCCATCTGCCCGAGCAGCAGTTGTACTCGCCGTCCGCGACAGTCACCTGCTCGGCGCTCGCGCCGATCGTCTCCGGCGCGCCCGCAGGCACGGAGCTGGTGCTCGCCACTGCGCCGGAAGTCGCCTCGTTTGACGTGCTGTCCGATCCGCGCCGCTCCGGCGGCTGGGTGCCCGACCCCGCGCAGGCGGGCGCGGTCACAACAGTCACCGCCGGGCAGGCCGAAGGCACGCTCACCGTGGCTGGCGGCGCGCGCTACGCAGTGTGGGTGCAGGGGGACTTCCCCCGCAAGGTGTACGTGCAGGTGGATGGCGATGTCGTCGGCTGGGTCGCCGGATCGAACACCCCCGGACAATGGCTGCAGGCGGCCTCGCTGCGACTGTCTGCGGGGAGTCATCGCGTGCGCATTTACGCCGTCGGGGGTCATCGACACTTCGGTCCCGGCGAATGGCCGAAGGGCGACGCCGGCACGATCGGTGCGGTCGCGCTGCAGCGCGAAGCTCCTGAGCGAATGCGCACGGTCCCGCTCGCAGACTGGAGGTCGTTGTGCGGCACTCAGGCCGACTGGGTGGAGCTCGTACGCCCGTGAGCGTGACGGTGGCGATCCCGGTTCGCAACGGCGGCGAGCCGCTGGCCGGCACGCTCGCTGCGCTGGCAACCCAAACCGTCGAGCACGAGCTGCTCGTGTGCGACTCTGGCTCGAGCGACGGCTCGGGCGAGCTGGCGCTTGCGCACGGCGCGCGCGTGCTGCGAATCGAGCCCTATCAGTTCAGTCATGGCGGGACGCGCAATCTGCTGATGCGCGAGGCTTCCGGAGTGCGCGTTGCGCTGCTTACGCAGGACGCCGAGCCCGCCGATGAGCGCTGGCTGGAGCGGCTGGTCGGCGGCCTCGAGCTCGCACCTGACATCGGCATCGTGTGCGGCCGGTACAGGCCGCGGCCCGACGCGTCCCCCGCGGTGCGCATGGAGCTCGAGCGCTGGTTCTCATCATTGGCAGTCGACGGTCAGCCGCAGATCGAGCGCCTAAGTGAGCGTGAGCGCGAGACGCTGCCTGCCCGAGCGCTGATCGGAAGGCGTGGCTTCTTCACCGACGCAAACGCGTGTCTGGCACGCGCGGCTTGGGAGCGCGTGCCGTTCCGCGAGGTTCCATATGCGGAGGATCGCGCGCTTGCGATCGACATGCTGCGCGCGGGATATGCCAAGGCGTATGTGCCAGCGGCGGCGGTGCTGCACTCGCACGAGTACAGCGGCTTCGAGCAGCTGCGCCGCTGCTTCGACGAGTGGCGCGGCCTGCGCGAGGTCTACGGCTGGCGCGAGCCGGCCACGCCGTACTACCTGCTGCGCCAGCTGCGCGGCGAGCTAGGCGCCGCACGGCGGGAGCTCGCACGTGCGGGCGTCCCAGCCGCGCGGCGGTGCACGACGCTCGCGGCGGTCAGCCGCCACAATGTCGTGCGCCAGCTCGGCGCGCTGCTGGGGTCACGGGCCGACCTGCTGCCCCCCTCTGTCAGGCGCCGGCTGTCGCTCGAGCGGCGCGCGGGCTTCGCGCCGCTCGATCTCGACGCGCCCGCGCAGCAACCCCGAGCACAGGATCGCGACCAGTGAAAGACGACACCCAACCCGTAGTAAGCGACGACAGCGACGCCAAGGACACGAGATCGCCGATCGCGAAGTCCGAGGCGATCGCCGCGAGCGCGCTGGACGGCACGTTCAGCGGCCCGCTCGCCGGCGTCCGGCGGCGTATCTACCTGACGGTTCGCTACCACGGCTGGCGCACGCTGCTGTTCCGGATCGTCACCTTCCCGCTGCGCTTCACGCCGCTCAAGGGTCGCCTGCGGCTGCGCTCCAATACCGACAACGACGCGTACCACCGCGCGGTGGGGTGGTATCGCGCGCACGGGGAGCCCGTCAGCATCGTGATTCCGAGCTTCCGCGACGCCGAGCGAGTCAGCGCCCTCGTCGCCAGTATCGCCCGCACGGTCCCCGAGGGGATGGCGCAGATCATCGTCGCCGATGACGCCAGTGGGCCAGAGCACGTGGCTGCTCTGCGCGAGATTCCCGGTATTGAGGTCGTCGCGGGTGAGGAGAACCAAGGCTTTGCCGTCAACGTCAACCGCGGGTTGCAAGCAGCAGCTGGCGAGCGCGACGTCGTCGTGTTGAACTCGGACACCGAAGCTCGGCCCGGCTGGCTGGCATGCCTGCAATACGCGAGTCGCCAGGGCGAGGACATCGGAATCGTGGGTGCGCGACTGCTCTATCCCGACGGGCGCATCCAGTTCGCCGGCACGGTGCGCAATCTCGGAGCGCCTGAGTGGTTCGATCATCGCTACCGCTTCAAGCCGGCGGATTGGGGCCCGGCCGGCTTTTCCTCGCCTGTGCTGGCAGTCACGGGGGCGTGCATGTACGTCAGGCGCGACGTGATCGAGCGCGTGGGCATGCTCGACGAGCGCTACCCAATGGCCTACGAGGACGTCGACTTGTGTCTGCGCGCGTGGCAGGCTGGTTTTCGCGTTCTGTATTTCCCGGCGGCAAGCCTCTACCACCACGAGTCGGTGACGCGGGGCACGGATGTCGGGGAGCGCGAGCGCGAGTCCCAGCGGGTCTTCTGGGAGAAGTGGGGCGAGTTCTTCGATGCGCGCGATGTCCGCACACCAGCCGGCAAGCTACGTGTCCTCTATGTGACGGAGGACACAGGTGTGGGCGGTGGTCACCGCGATGTGTTCGAGCATCTCAACCGCCTGCACGAGCGCGGGCACGACGTGGCGCTCTACACGCTCGGCGAGCGCCCGAGCTGGTTCCAGCTGCACGTGCCAGTGCACAGCTTCGAGGACTACGACGAGCTCGTCGCGGCACTCGAGGGCGAGGACGCGATCAAGGTGGCCACCTGGTGGAACACGGCGGCGCCTGTGTGGCGGGCGAGCGTCCTACACGGCATTCCGGTCTATTTCGTCCAGGACATCGAGACCTCCTATTACCCCGATGACGAGCGCACCCGGCACGCGGTCCTCGACTCGTATCGCCCCGAGTTCCGCTACATGACGATCTCCTCATGGAACCGTGAGCGTCTGCGCGAGCTGGGCCTCGACGCGGAGCTGATCCCCCCGGGGATCGACCTGGAGACCTTCCGGCCGCTGGCGGACGCCGAGCGCCGGGATGACATGGTCCTGGCGCTTGGGCGCTCGAACCCGCTGAAGAACCTACCGCTGACGATCGACGCATGGCGTGACCTGGGCAAGTCCCGCCCGGAGCTGCGCCTGTTCGGGATCGAGCCGGAGTTGGCTGGTGAGCCGGGCATCTCCTACCTCGAGTCGCCGACGGATGAGCAGGTCAACGAGCAGTTCAACGAAGCGACCGTGTTCGTGCAGACCTCGACCCACGAGGGCTTCGCGCTGCCACCGCTCGAGGCGATGGCGACCGGCGGCGCGGTCGTGTGCACCGATGCGCACGGCAATCGCGACTTCTGCGTCGACGGCGAGAACTGCTTGATGCCCGAGCCGAACCCGGCCGCGGTGTCGGCGGCGCTGGCGCGAATGCTCGGGGACCCGGCGCTTCGCGAGCGACTCGGGCAGGCGGGCATCCGCACGGCCCAGGAGTTCGCCTGGGAGCGGCGGATCAACGCGCTGGAGGGGTTTCTCGATCGAGTCGCGGAGCCCCGACGGCGGGAGTCGGCGGCGCCGAGGGCAGCAGAGGCGTGACGCGCTTGCTCATGCGGACCGGCGTCGTCAGAGGGCGCATCATCGCGACGCTCGTGATGCTACTCGTGATCGTCGGCCTGTCGTGGCCGATGCTCACGACGAGCTCCGCGATGTCGCAGGATTGGCCCAACCACCTCTGGTACATGTGGCGCCAGAGCTTGACGATCCGCTCCGACGGGCTTCCGAGCATGTTCCTGCACGCCGGTGGCGCGGTCTTTTATCCGTTCTATGGCTTTTATGGCGGAAGCCTGTATTCACTCGGTGGTGCGGTGTCTCTCCTGCTGGGGAACGCGCCCGTGAAGGCCTACATCCTGACCTGGATGTTCGGCTTTGCCGCTGCGTATGGCGGTCTCTATTGGCTTGCGCGCATGGCCGGCGTGGGCAGGTGGCTGTCACACGCTCCTGCGCTCGTCTATGTGACCTCGCCATACGTGCTCACCCTCATCTATGCGCGTGGCGCCTGGCCCGAGTTCATGGCAACGTCCGCGATCCCGCTGTTCGTGGCTGCTTCAGTGCGAGCTCTACGCAGCGGCCCTCTGATTTTCGGACCGTCGCTCGCGCTCGCGCTGAGCACCATTGTCTTGACAGGCTCACACAACATCACGCTCCTGTGGGGCAGCACGTTCATGGTGCTGGTCATCGCGTCGGTGATCGTTTTTATTCCGAGCGCCCGCGGCATGCTCGCCTCACGGAATGTATTGCGCTGGTTGCTCGTCGTCGTTCCGAGCGCACTCGTCAATGCCTGGGTGCTGCTGCCTTCGCTCGCGTACGGCTCACGCATTCGCGTAGGCAGCGCTGACTGGAGTGTTACTCTGCGGCTCACCTCCGTTCTCACGAGCGTCGGGCGCCTGCTTACTCTTTCGCGCGGAACGTCCGTAACAACCGGTCCTGGGATCAGCTACGCCCCGGACTTCTCGCTGGCTCTCCCGGTTCTCGCGATCGCCTGGATCCTCCTCTGCGCCGGACTCGTGCTCCGCCATCGCACGCATCCCGACAACGCTGGCTTCCGGTGCCTGCTAGGTGTCTGTGTTGGCGTGGGACTCCTGTTCGGGCTGCTCCTCATTGACTGGCATCTCATTGAGGATCTTCCCGGCCCTTACCATCTCGTTCAGTTCCCCTATCGCCTGGAGACATACGTGCTCCTCGCGGTGTCCGGTGCGATGATCTGCATACTCGCAATGCAAAGGTCTCAGACGGGTGGTAGGCGCGGTGCGCGGGCGCTGCTCGTCGTGGTGCTGGCCTTCGCGACGATCGGCGCGGGCGAACAGGAGGCACACCATGCAAATCAGTTTCCAGACCGCAACTTCGTCTTCGATGCCCGCCAGCAGCCACCGGCGAGCGTCTATGACACGGGCGACTATTCGGATGTCACACTTCCTGTGGTGACGGCAGTGGGCCCAGCGCTCGCGGATTTCCCGCCGGATGTTCATCAAGACCGTGTGCATGCGACGCTCGCGGTGGAGCCGAGTCAGACCCTTGTTCAGTCGAACATCCGTGCCGCGCCATACCTTGTGCGAGTCTTGGGGGCGACAGTCGCAGGGCGCAGCCAGGGCGGGTTCATGGTGCTGCGACTCCCGGTGGGCCATGCTCGCCTGGTGAGCGTGGTGGTGGAGCGCGCGACGTCCACGCCTATTGCGCTCGGCCGCGCTCTGTCGTTGATCGGAATTCTCGCGCTGCTGGCGCTCGGATTCGCAGGGGCAGTCAGGGCCCGGCGTAGGCGGGTAGCGAGAACATCCGAGCTGGTTCCCACTCCGCAGACCGCCGGAGAGGGGACTCTATGAGAAGCGCGCCCCCCATCATGGCCGATGTGGCTTCCCCGGTGCTGGAGCCACCTAGCGGAGATGGAGAGCTGTCTGGAGCTCCTCGTGCCAGTCTCATCGCGCTAGTCGTAGGCGTTTTTGTCGGTGCGATGGTCTACGGGCGGGTGGCTGGCTTGGTGTACCCCGAGTACTCCGATTTCGCCCTCGAATTCGGGAACCATTCCTGGTACCACGCCCTCACATTCGGAGAAATCCTAGATAAGTACTTCTCTCTGGGGCACGGCTGGTATCGTCCGACAGGCTTCTACCTGCTTCCCTACCTGTTTCGGATTGACTACTTCCAGCCAGCGGAGCAGGTC
>DASZFY010000056.1:0-1990 GCA_035939335.1 Solirubrobacteraceae bacterium
CTGAACCCGACCTCGATTCTCATCGGCGTGCTCGCGGTCGCAAGCTGCGCGCACCTCTAATCGCTGTGCCAGCCTGGTGGTGCTCTGGACGTTGAGGCGCGATCTATCGCTTCGACGCGATCCTTGGGTCGCCCACCCGAGCCTCGCGAGCCGCTCCACGGACGGCGTCCGCTGAGCGGCGACGACGTTACCGTGCGTCCAAGAAGGCGAGTACGGCGAGCACGCGGCGGTGATTGTCGCTGGTTTCGGGGAGGCGCAGCTTGCTGAGGATGCTGTGGACGTGCTTCTCGACTGTGCCTTCGGTCACCCATAGTGCCTTGGCGATGCCGGCGTTGGAGCGGCCTTCGGCCATCAGCGCGAGCACCTCGCGCTCCCGCGGCGTGACACCGTCGAGCGGGTCCTCGACGCGGCGCGCGTCGACGAGCTCCCTGACGAGCGCCGGATCAACGATCGACCCTCCGTTCACGATCCGCTCGATCGTCTGAATGAACTCCTCGACATCGGTGACGCGGCTCTTGAGCAGGTAGCCGCTGCGCTGCCCGCTGGCGAGCAGGTCCATCGCGTGCTCGACATCGACATGCGCCGACAGGACCACGATCGCGGTGTCGGGGAATTCCTCGCGGATCATTCGTGCCGCGTCGAGACCCTCGGTTGTGTGCGTCGGTGGCATTCGGATGTCGATCAGGGCCAGTTCGGGCCGGTATTTTCGGACGAGCGCGGTCAGCGCCTGCCCGTCGCCGCACTGGCCGATGACCTCGAAGCCCGAGCGCTCGAGCACGCTCGTCAGTCCCTCGCGCAGGAGGACGTCGTCGTCCGCTACTACCGCCCGCGTGCGCACCGCGCCCATACGATGCATTATCAGCTACCGTCGCGCCGGACTCGTCGCGGGCCTGGGGCACGCCGTTGAGGTTGATCGACTGATGGAGGATCTGCTCCAAACGCGCAGTGATGATCTCGCCAGGCTCGCCGGGGAGCAGGCGGCGTTGCGGCGCGTCGCCACGCTTGCCGCGAGCGGCGTTCCGGCGCAGGAGTTGTTCGCGGTCGTGAGCGAGGAGGTCGGGCAGCTCCTAGCGGTCGATATCGCTGGCTTGACCCGCTATGAGCCCGAGGGTGACTTGTCCGTCGTGGCTGCGTGGAGCCGGGCCGGCATCCAAGTTCCCACGCCTCGACGGTGGAGCCTCGGCGGCGAAGATGTCAGCACGATCGTTGCCCAGACCAAGCGCTCGGCGCGTATTGACCGGTTCGGCGAGGCGTCCGGCGACGCTGGTGTCGCCTTCCCCGAGTTGGGCATGCGCGCCGCAGTCGGGGTACCGGTCATCGTCGAGGGCCAGCTGTGGGGCACCATGGTCGTAGCCTCCAGCATGGAGCAGCCGCTACCGGCGAATACCGAGGCGCGCCTCGCCGCCTTCACTGAGCTCGTCGCGACAGCGATCGCCAACGCCGACAGCCGCACCGCCCTCGCCCGACTCGCCGCCGAACAGGCGGCGCTGCGGCGCGTCGCCACGCTCGTAGCGCGCGGCGCGCCGGCCAAGGAGGTGTTCGCGGCTGTGACCGAAGAGGTCGGAGAACTGCTGGCCGCCAATGTCGACACCATGATCATGGGCCGCTACGACCCCGACGGCGCCGTCACGCTTCTTTCCATCTGGGGCTGGCCCGCGGGCTACCCTCCACCAGGCGAGAGGTGGACTCTCGGTGGACACAACGTCGCCACGTTGGTCTCGCAGACAGGGGGTCCCGCGCGATCGGACCGCGTCGCCGCCTACTCGGGCCCGATTGGTGTCGCCGCCCGCGAGCTCGGCTACCGCTCAACCGTCGCGACGCCGATCGCCGTCGACGGTCGCCTATGGGGCGTGATGGTCGCCGGCTCGACCCACGAGAAACCCTTGCCGCGAGGCACCGAGGCGCGTCTCGCTGCCTTCACGGAGCTCGTGGCGGTGGCGATCGCGAACGCCGAGAGCCACGCCGCGCTGACCGCGTCGCGCGCACGGAT
>DASZFY010000057.1:0-30035 GCA_035939335.1 Solirubrobacteraceae bacterium
AGGTCGCCGATTGCCAAGTGCAGCTCACGTCCTGTCAGCTGCGACCAGCGCGCAGCGCGTGCTTGGAGCGAGGCGATCGGCGTAAGGGAATTGGTGCCTAGCTCGTCGTCGATGTCGCGACGACTCAGGTTGTCGGCGACGAGCACCTCGTGTCCTTGTGCGGATAGGTGCAATGCCGTCGGCCATCCGCAGAATCCGTCCCCTCCGGCAACGATCACCTTCACAGGTCGCTCCCTCATTCAGTCTTGATGCGGTCGGCAAAGCCCCGCCCAGCCAGGGCGATTGCGCCCACGGCGGAGAGCACGATACCGATTGCGAAGGGGATGACGGTCGCGCCGACGGCAAGCGGCTCGTGGTAAAGGACCACGCTGGCGAAGATGAGCCCGTTGGCCGAAACGGTGGTGCTCGCGGCCGCGACCGTCGCGGCGTTGGCCCGCGTGAACGCATGCTGGAGCAGGATGATCGCCCACACGCTGAGCGCGATCATCAGCCACGGGCCGGGCGTGCCAAGCAGTACTGTGATTGCCGCGACCCCACCGCGAACGACACGGTCGCCGATCTCCTTGGTGAAAACTCCTGTCGCGACAAACAGCACCCCGACGGCTGAGCCGACGACGAGCCCGCTCAGGCTGCGCGCGAGAATGCCCGCCAGCAGCGCTGCGCCGCTGGCGACGAGCAACTCGGTGATGCCGGACAGGGGCGGGGCCGCGGCGTCGCTCGTCGCGACGCTCGACGCCGTCAAGACCCCGCCGGCGGCGAGCATCGCGACTCCGGCCAGCTCGAGGCGCCCGAAGCGCTCGCCCAGCCAACGGTGGCCCGCGACGATAAGTCCGCCGCGCCCGGCGCTGCGCAGCGTCGTGACCGCCGGCACCGGCGCGAGGCCGAGGGCTGCTGCCTCGGCGACCCAGGCGAGTACGCTGAGCGCGATCGCGAGGAGCCACAGGGGCCTGCGCAGGAGCTTCGCGAGCAGTCGCAGACCGCGGCCGCCGGTGCGGAGCTGCAGCATCTCGTGCTTCTCGAGCGCCGCGGCGGCGCTGTTGGCCAGCCCGCACACCAGCGCCAACAGGCTCCCAGCGATCAACATCGACGACAGGAGCGGTCAGTGGAGGAAACGCACGTGAGCACAGAACAGACGGAGCCGATCGTATCGTCAGCCGCGCGAGGAGAGCCCATGGTCCCGGCCAAGGTGCTGATCCTGTCGGGCGAGATGGGCGAAGGACACAACGCGGCCGCAGCCGCGATCACCGCGGCCATCGCCGAGGTGTGGCCGGGGTGCGAAGTCGAGCGCTTCGACACGCTGGCATTGTGGGGCCGGCCGTTCGCCCGCGCCGCGAGCCGGGGTTATGAGGTGCAGATGCGTCTGTTGCCGATCACATACGAGGTGTTCTACGACTGGCTGTGTCGCTCCGATCGGTTCGCGTCGATCACCAAGGCGGCGATCGGGCGGTTCTTCGGGCGTCGCCTGAAACGCTTCCTCGGTGCTCGAGACGACGACCTGGTGATCTCGACGTATCCGTTCGGCTCGGCCGCGCTCGACTGGCTACGCACCCACCACGGCCACGCAGTGCCCACCGTCACCTACGTCCCGGCCTTTCACGTGCATCCGGTTTGGGCCTACTCGGGCATCGATCAGCACTACGTGATGTATGACACCGCGCCCGAACACGCCCGCACGGCGGGCTTCGAGACCACGATGCGCGTCGGCGCGCCCCCGGTCAGGGATGGGTTCGGGACGCTGAAGAAGGAGGACGCGCGCAGGCTGCTGGACCTGGACGCCGGAGCGTTCATCGTGCTCGTCACCGGCGGCGCATGGGGTCTCGGGGGGATCTCCGAGGCCGTCGAGGCGCTGATCGGCTCTGATGTAGACGCGCAGGTCATCGCGGTGTGCGGCAGAAGCGTCGAGCTGGCCGAGCAGCTGCACGCGCTCGGCGCGCCGGCCGAGAGTCTGCGCGTGCTCGGCTACGTCAAGAACATGCACGAGCTGATGGCCGCGGCCGACGTGGTTGTGACCAACGGCGCGGGCGTGACCGTGCTCGAGGCACTGTGTACGCCGCGTCCGGTGATCGCCTTCCGTCCGCTCGCCGGGCACGGGAAGGCATCGACCGCGGAGATGGTCCGCCGCGACCTGGCCGTGGTCGCGCGCGACGTGCCTGGTCTGGTGTCGGTGGTGCGAGAGCTGGCGTCCGACGAGGTGTCGATGGCCCGCATGGAGCACGCAGGCCGAGTGTGGGTCGAGGGCCGCGATCTACGCGACAGCGTCCGCCAGATGGGGGAGCTGCTCAGTCTCGGGTACGCACGCGGTACGTAGCCGCGGCGCACGCGAACAGCAGCGCGACGCCCACCGCTGGCCACGCACCCGACGCGCTGACGCGTTCGATCGCTTCGCGTCCCACATGCACGCCATGGGGCGGAGATATCACCCAGCTGATCACGATCAGCACGACAAACCAGCGCCTCCGCGCTCCGAGAACCAGGAGCATCGCGGAGAGCAGGACCAGGTAATGGCTCCATAGCACGGGGGTCAGGACGAGCGAGACGACGATCCCAGCGCAGAACGCGACGCGCTCGTCGTGTGTGTGACGGAAGTGGACGTAAGCCGCTACGCAGAGGACCAGCGCGACGGCCGCCGCGATCGCCTCCGACGCCGTCGGGGAGAGGCGCGCGCTGATGAGCGCTCCGACGAGCCCGAACCCGGACGTTGCCTCGTGGGCGCCGAGCTGCGAGAGCAGCTTGAGATACGGGGCGGGACCGATCGGGCCGAGCGCGAATGAGAGCGCGAGCAGCATCAGGCTCGCCGTGCTTGCATACGCGAAGGCCCGATACCGGCGTGCCAGCAGCGGCCAGACGAGCAACGGCGCCAGGAAGAGCTTGCACACGATCACCGGCGCCGCCAGAAGCGCAAACGCGAGCGGGCGGTCGCGCAGGCGCCATAGGAACACGGCGCCGACGAACAGCAGCGGGCTGAGAGCGCCCAGCTGCAGCCCGGTGATCGTGAAGGCCGAGCACAGAGTCAGGATCGCCGGCCAGGCGTCGCCGCGGGCGCCGACGAGACACGCCACGAGCACCGCACACACGCACAGGAAGAAGAACAGCATCGTGCTCAAGCCCGACGACAGCCCCGCGACCGCGGCAAACGGCCATACGGCGAAGTACGGGTACACGAACGACGAGCCGGAATAGACCGCCGGCGACCCGGGGCTCGGATAAACCTGCTGCCCGTGAACCGCCGCGTAGCCCGCACGCAGGAATACGTCGAGGTCATAGCTGGGCGTCAGCGGCAGGAACACGACGACGATTGCGACGACGATCGCGGCGACCACGAGCAGCGCCGCGAGCGCGCGTCGCGGGCTCGTCGGTGCGAAGCTCACCGGCAGAGCGCGGCTGCGTGCCAGGCGCGATCGAGACGACGATGTTTGAATGAGATTTCCCTCATGTGCGATGGTGTCCGCGCCTGTGCCGTTAGCATTCATGAGCGTGACAATTCGTTCAATGTCACTCGCAGCGCTGTCTTTTACGATGCTAGCGGCGACGCCCGTTGGCAGTGCGCTAGCAGCCGGCTCGGGCGCGCGTCCGGCGAGCAGGTCGGAGCGCACGGCGATCGTTGCGGCCTTCACGGCCAACGACGGCAACTCCTCCGAGGTGCACGGCGTGTACGTGTCGCGATCGAACTCCAGCCTCGCGGTGGTGTGCGCGCACACGCCCGAAGCGGGAACGCGGGCGTTTGTCTTCGGCCACTCTCAGCGCTCTTGGCGCTATGTCACGAGCGGCCCGGTCGGCCGCGCCGGCAACTCGGCCGATCGGCGCCTGGAGCAAGCCTGCGGGTGAATGACCTGTCGGGCTGGCCGTCGAGCTCGGAGGTCGGCTGGCGTCGCGACGGCGAGGGCCGCCACGAAGGACGCGAACGAGCACGGCGTCGGGCGATCCGACGACGGCGACAAACGGCGCTCGTAACGTTCGTCGCGGTAGCCGCGGCGGCGGCGCTGGCGATCAGCCTCGCTGGGGGTGGATCGTCCGTCGCTCGTTCGAGCTTGGGCGCCGCTCGTCCGAGCCTGGATGCCGCACGTCCGAGGTCCGCTGCCAACTCGTCGAGCTCCGCTGCGCCGCGGCCTGAGCGCGCGAGCCCGGTCGTGGCGGTTGGCAAGCCCGTCCGCTCGCCCGGGTCGCTCCCGCAAACCCACGCCTACCCATCCGGGACGAGTGCTCACTTCAAGTCGCTGATGGCGTCGCTGTGGAGCGGAGTCGTGCACGATTCAGCTGCTCCGGCGATGGCCGCGTTCTTCCCGAAAGGCGCGTACGTGCAGTTGAAGGCGATCGAAGGCGCCGGCTCTGACTGGACCAACCGCCTCGTGCACGACTACTCCCTGGACATCGCCGCCGCGCACGCGCTGCTCGGCCGCGACGCGGCGCACGCGAGCCTGATCGCGGTGAACGTGCCCGCGCGCTACGGGCATTGGATCGAACCGGGCGTCTGTTACAACAGCATCGGCTACTACGAGATGCCCAACGCGCGCGTGGTCTACCGAACAAACGGTCAGATCCGCTCGTTTGGCATCGCGTCGATGATCTCCTGGCGAGGCGTCTGGTATGTCGTGCATCTCGGCGCGATCCTGCGTTCCGGCGATTCCGGCGAAGTCGACGAACCGGCGTCGGGGCCGGGCACGTCGGCCTACTCGGGTACCTGCTAGGCACCCGGCCGCTGATCGTTACCGTGATGCCCTGTGCCGGCCATCCCTCAAGGCCCGTCCGACCGCACGAGCGAGACGCCAGCCCGCGAAAGAGCTCGTGAGCGCGAGCGTGCGAGGCGCAGGCGGATCCGTCGACGCCAACGCCTGTCCGCGGGCGGACTGCTGGCGCTCGTCGTGGCGCTCGTCGCACTGAGCGTCGCACTGGCCAACGGCGGGTCGAAGCGAAGGCGCGGTGCTCAGACCGCGACGACGTCAGTGCAGGACGCGGGGGCGGGGAGGAGCAGGAGCCCGCGCGCCACGTCGACGTCGTCGTCCTTTGCGGTGGGCGTGCGCGTGCTGCGCTTCGTCGACACCAGCCGCACGATCGAGCTCCCGGATGGGGCCAGCGAGCCACGAACGCTCTACACGGAGGTCCGCTACCCCGCGCTTGGGGCGCCTGGCGGGACCGATCTGACGGACGCGCCGGCGGCGCGCGCCGATGGTCCGTTTCCGCTGGTCGTGTTCGGACACGGCTTCGCGGTCACACCCGCGCTGTACGCGCGCCTGCTGCAGAGCTGGGCGCGGGCTGGGTATGTCGTAGCCGCGCCGGTGTTCCCGCTCGAGAATGCCGACGCGCCCGGCGGGCCCGATGAGTCCGATCTGGTCAACCAGCCGGCTGACATGCGCTTCGTGATCTCCAGCATGCTCGCCGCCAGTAGCTCGCGCTCGGGGCCCTTCGCCGGCTTGATCGACCCCCAGCGGATCGCCGTGGCGGGGCAGTCCGATGGCGGCGACACGGCGCTCGCAGTCGCTTACGACAGCTCCTTCCGCGACCCACGCGTGGACGCTGCGGTGATCCTGTCGGGCGCAGAGATACCGAGCGTGGGCGCGTTCACGTTTGCGCCGGGAAGCCCGCCGCTGCTGGCCACACAGGGGACGGCCGACACGGTCAATCCGCCGAGTGCCACCAACGCCTTCTTCGACGCCGCGCGGCGCCCGAAGTACCTGCTCAGCCTGATCGGAGCGGAACACCTGCCGCCGTACTCCTCTCAGCAGCCGCAGCTGTCGATCGTCGAGCGCGTGACGATCGCGTTCCTCGACGGCTATCTCGAGCACCGAACTGGGGCGCTGGAACGACTGGTGTCGCTCGGAAGCGTGCCCGGAACGGCGTCCATGATCGCGGAACCGTAGCGCTAGCGGTTGATGCCTGTCAGCGGCTGGCGGGCAGGCGGGCGCCGAACACCGGCGCTCGGCGCGGGTGCGTCGGCGGTGGCGATGCCGCCCTCGTGAGCCAGCGTGTCGATCTCGATGTGCTGGAAGCCGGAGCGCTCGAGCGCCTCGCGCCACCACGCGGCATTGGCGGGATGCTCGCCCGTTCCGCTCGCCTGGCGCAAAACGTTCTTCAGCACCCGCGCCACCCCCGGCAGCCCTCGGCGCGCGAGCGCGCGCAGCTTGACGCTCACCACGCGGCGATCACGAGTCTGCATCGGGTTGAACGAGAACATCATGTCGCCGATAACCAGTCGTCCGCCGGGCTTGAGGACGCGCATCGCCTCGGCGAGAGCACGCTGCTTGTCGGCGCGACGCAGCTCGTGGAAGCAGTAGTTGGAAACCACGAGATCGGCGATGTCGTCGACAAGTGGCAGGCTGACGGCCGAGGCGAGGACGGTTTCGACGTTGTCGAGTCCTGCACTGCTCGCCTTGACGCGCAGATATTCGTTCATCGCGCGTGAGCTGTCGATCGCCCATACACGCGCGGTGCGTTCGGCAAACGCCAACGTCAGCAGCCCCGTGCCCGATCCGACATCGACGACCGTGTGCTCCGCTTTCGGCTGGGCAAGATCGACGATGCGATCACGCAGCTCGCGAAATCCGGCGCTACGCGCTATCGACTCGGCATCTGCGACGTGCGCGTCCCAGTTCTTGGGTGTAGTGAAGATCCTTTCATCTTCTTTTGTCGGCTTAAGTTCCCGTTATGTGTTCGGATAGAGGTTTCTCATCTATCAGTTGGCCACGAACGCGAGGAAGTCGCGGCTGTACGGTTCGAGCAGCTTGCCGGCGATCCCCAGCTGACCGGGCACGACGGGCACGCCTGAGGGCCCGCCCGGATGATGCTCATACAGGTAGCCCGCGACCCAGTCGGGATTGATGTCCAGCTCGATCGCGCGCACCGTCCCGGCGCCGATCAGCCCGGCGGCGAGATCGGCCGGCAGGAGTTGCTCGCCGGCGGCCCACACGAGCTGCCCGTTGGCTGTGATCCCCAGCCCCGAGCGAGCGACGACTGTCTGGCTGCCGATCGTCGCGCCCCAGCACGCGAGTATGCAGTTCGACACGCTCGCCGCCGCGACACCGCGATCGACGAGCAGCCGCTGGTTCTGCAACACCGAGAACACCCGCTTGCTGGCGCTGGGCACGCCGTCGTGCCACGCCCCCACGTTGGTCGTGCCGTCGGTGTAGGTCACGATTGACGCGAGGCCGGCTCTGAGCGGGACGGCCACGTGGCCTGCGGACATGAAGCCGACTTCGCTGTAGGTGAGCTTGAACCCGCCGTTGACGGCGGCGATCAGCAGGTGGATCTCACGCGGGGTTATCTGGTCGCCGTAGGTCCAGCCGCCTACGCCGCCGTCGCTGGAGCCGGCATGCAGCGTCAGGTGCATGAGCCCCTGATCGAAGCGCATCAGGGTCACGCCCGAGCGCTGTGCAAGCCACGCGGCCGGCTGCCCGTGAACCCGTGCGACCACCGTCCAGCCGCCGCTCGGATGCGTGGGCGCGGTGACCACGAGCGGCGGCGGGGAGGGCGCGTGTGGCACGCGCGCGGCTGTCCTCGTCGCTGCAAGGCCATGGCTTCCGGTGCTCGGCTTGCTCGCTGTGGGCGTCGCGCGCGTGGGGGAATGTTCGGCGAGTAGGCCGTAGACGCCCGCGGCGACGAGCAGCACGACCACCAAGAGAGCGCTTCTCCGCACACGTACACCAAGCCAGCCGTGCGAGGCAGCATCGCGATCGTGCGGACGTCGCCCGTGTCCGCGTGGGGGACTGGACCCATGCATACCGCCAGCGGAGAGAGCTCGCCGCCTCACAGCTCGATGCTAGTCCTTCCACGCATCGGGTCAAGCCACCGTGAGAGGTCTCTCATCGGGTCACCGTCGAAGGTGATTTGTAGGTGACTTTTGGGAACAGATTGCCGTTACGCTGTCTTGCTGGCGAGTCTAGCTTGCGGTGATGTAGCCGCTCATGTAGCCCGGGTGCTGCATCGCCCATTCATCGCATTGGAAGGTACAAAACCAAAGAAACGTGCCAGCGCGCCTGACGATCAGCGTGTAAGTGTGAACGCCTGGCATCAAGACGATGTTGACCCCCGCTGCCGGCGCGGTGATGCTGTGAGGCACGCTATCGGTGTTGTCGATCCTCAGCGTCTGAGGCCGACCCACCCGTACGGTGAATTCGGTGACGGTGAACGCATCGTGCTTTTCGCCTTCCGGTCCGCGCTTGTATTCGGGGATGACCGACAGCGAGACCTGCGTCGCCACTGGCGGTGCCGCGGCGGCGCGCTCGGCGGCGGCCTGGGATGCCGCGCGCGCTTCCTGTCGTTCGCCGCTCTGGATCAGTGCGGCCATCGACATCAGCACCGCGGCGCCGATCCCCGCGCTCGCGAGTGCCCTCAGCCCGAACCTCCTGGCGGCTGCCTCGCCGACGTCGTGGCGGTATCTCGCGTCGGTTTCCCCGTCGGGCTCCTGCGCGGCGGTGCCGGGCTCGAAGACGAGATGGCGAACGGGCACGGCGAAGCGCTCTCGCACGAGGCTCGCGAGCTGCGGCTGCAGTCCACTTGCGGCGTGCTCCCAGCGCGTGGAGATGATGACCTCATCCGGCGAGAAGGTCGCAAACACGTCCTCGATGGCCTCGAGTGGCTCCGCCTGTGAGATCTCGCCCGCGAGGGCGGACTCGTGTCCGACACGGTCGAGGGTGCTCTGCAGGCGAGCGCGTGTCTGATCGAGCAGGCCGTCGACGGCGCCGGTCAGGCGGCTCATGGGGGAGATCAGCGCGGGCGCGAGCAGGAGCACGCGCGTGTCAGGCGTGGAGGCGAGTCGCACGAGCTCGCCGAGCAGCGCGTCCTCGCCGAGCGTGTCGTTGGCGACGACGAGCACGCGCCGCTCCGCCGCCGGGCCGACGTGCGGCGGGGCCATCTTCACCGGCAGCTCGAGGCCGCGGAGCTTGCGCATGCGCAGTCGCGCCCAGCGTATCGCGACCGCGCCGAGTGCGAGAGCGAGCACAACCGGGGCGAGCCACGTCGGGCCGACCGCGGCGGCGAGCACGATCGCGAGCGTCGCGAGCACCAGCACCAGGACAAGGCGGAAGGCCTCCTGCTCGCTGTAGAACGGATTACGCATCCGCGTTGCCCTCTTCGGCGACGTGGCCTGACAGGTTCCGCACGGCGGCAACGATTTGCTCGGGGCTCGCCGGCGCCGGCAGCTGATGGCAGCCGTCCAGCAGCTCATGCAGGCCCGCGTCCATGTCCGACGGCGTCTCTACCAGCAGTGTCTTCTCAGGAAAGCGCGTGCGCAGTTCGTGCAAAACCGCGCGCGCCGTCTCGTGCTCGTAGCCGAGTGAGCAGACGATGAGGTCGGCGTCGTGCGCGGGCGCGCAACCGGCGGGTCCCGTCAATGGGCACTGTCGGCGCCCGTGCGGGCCCGGACAGATGCCGACGGCGTAGCCGGCGAAGCGCAAGCCGGAGGCGATCTCCAGGCCGGTGGCCTCGTTCGGGTGCTCGACGAGCACCCGCGGGTGGCTCCAGCGCCAAGGCTGCGGCTTGAGGCTGATCGCTTGTGTTTGTGCGGCCGCTTGTGTTTGTGCGGCCGATTCCGTGGAAAGCATGTGCCCAAACTAGATCGGACCCAGCTCGAGCTCATCCGGGGCAAACCGCAGTCTGCTCGCGTAGAAACCCCGTCGCAGGTGGGTTGGCATCGAGATCACGATCAGTGGCTTAGGATGGCGCGGTACCTCAGTTGAGGGTTGTCCCGGACGAGAGTGCGCGCCGTACCCGGTGTGACGACGGCGCGCTTTGGAGTGTGCAGATGTCTCAGATCCTGCAGATCCTCGGTGCCCTGCTGGTGCTCGTCCCGTTCGCTTGGTCGCAGCTGGGCTCGTTGCGCTTGGATTCGGCCGCGTATCTCTGGTCGAATGCGGCGGGCTCAGGCCTGCTCTCCGCCATCGCCGTCTCGAGCTACCAGTGGGGCTTTCTGCTCCTCGAGCTGACGTGGGCGATGGTGAGCGTCGGTGGCCTGATCAAACGCGTGCGCCAGTAAGGGGACGCAAATGGCGCGGCAGTAGGCGTCTGATTTCGCATTTTAACCCGCATAGATAGCTGGTTTTCTCAGAATAAAGCCTCTAGACTTGCGCATTCCGTAGAGATATGTGTAGGATGGTGCGGTATGCGTCTGGACGATCTCGATCGGCGCCTGGTGGGTGCTCTCAAGCAGGACGGGCGGATGAGCTACACCCAGCTGGCCGCCGTCCTGGGAGTGGCGGAGGGGACCGTGCGTAACCGGCTGGCGCGTCTGACCGAGTCTGGGACGATCCGCATCGGACCGATCGTCGACCAGAGCAAGATCGGTTATCGCCTCAACGTCTGGATCGGCATCCACTGCAGGCCAGGATCGCTGCGGACTGTCGCGGAGGGTTTGGCGAAGTTCCACGCGGTCCGCTACGTGGGGGCGTGCACGGGGGCGTATGACGTCGTCTGCGAGGCCGTGTTTCTTTCACAGGCCGAAATGCTCATTTTCCTGGAGAGCGAACTTGCTGAGGTCGACGGCGTGACGGATACGGAGTCATCGGTGGTGTTGGAGATAACAAAGCTCGGATATGAGTGGGAGTTGCGTGAAGAGGACGCAGGTCCCGAAACAAACGGGGAGGAGCAGTAAATGAGCACGGTATCCGCGGATACGCCAGCCAGTACGGCGCCGTCGACGTTCAGTCGCAAAGCCACAGGCCTTGTTCGGGCGGCGTCGTTGAAGGACGTTCTGTACTTCAACATCAACATGCAGAACGTCCTGATCGGCGCGATCTTCACGTTTTTGCTCGTGCCGTCGTTGTACCCGAAGGCGAACATCTACCTCGCCACGCTGGTGGCGCTGGGCATCAGCCTGCCGATCAGCTGGGTATACGCCAAGCTCTCGGCGGTGTATCCCCGGTCGGGAGGGGATTACGTGTTCGTATCGCGCATCCTGCACCCGGCACTGGGCTTCACCTCAAATCTCTCCTACTGCATATGGGGGATCTTCTACATCGGCGTTTCGGGCGTGTTCCTTGGCATCTATGGAATCGCCCCGCTGCTGCGCGTGCTGGGGGCTTCGGGCGGCAACAGATCGCTCTACGAAGCCGGCAACTGGTTCGCGGAACCGTTGGGTAACTTCGTGATGGCTGTAGCTCTGATCACGGTGTTCACGGCGATCTTCATCGTTGGCGGCCTGCGGACCTACTTTCGGATCCAATCCGTGAACTTCGTCGTTGCGTCGGTGTGCCTCCTCGCGGTCATCATCTGGGGCTTGGTCGCGACGCGCAGCTCGACGCTCGCGCACGTCGACATGCACCTTCACAGCGTGGGTGCTGGTCCCCTGACTCCCCTGGCTCACGGCTCCTCGAGCGGCGGCTTCTCGCTCAAGCAGACGCTGTTCGCATCGATCTGGCCGTGGTTGGCGTTCAACTCGGCGATCTACTCGACCTACATGGGAGGCGAGGTCAAGCGCGCGGACCGCACACAGGTCATAGGCGTGATGGGCTCGCTCGCTTGGGCCGGCGCGTGGACCTTCGCTCTGACGTGGTCCATGGAGAAAGCGTTCGGAAACACCTTCTGGGCCAATCTCGGCAACGCCGCGCCCGCGAAACTGGGGCTGAGCACAACGCCGACGATCGGTGAGCTGTCGGGCTACGGGCTTGCGTCGGGCGCGATTGCGACGGTTCTCATGTTCGGGTTGGCGCTGTGGACGTACGTGTGGATCGCTCCGTACACGATCCTTGTCACACGCAGCATGCTCGCGTGGTCGCTCGATCGCATCGGTCCGGCCAAGCTGGCGTGGGTTCACCCCCGCTGGCACTCGCCAGTGTGGGGGCTGTTGACGGTGCTGGTGCTGGGCTGGATCACCTCAGCGCTGTACGCGTTCGCCCATCTGTCGGTGCTGACGGGAACCATCGGCATCACCGCCTCGATGATCGTCGTGGCGGTTGCCGGGGCGGCGCTGCCTTACCGGCAGCCACTGCTCTGGCGGTCCTCGCCCGCCCGCGGCCGCGTGGCAGGCATTCCGACGATCACGCTCGTGAGCGTCCTCGCGATCCCGCCGCTGATCCTGATCGAGTGGGCGCTCATCTCCGATGTGAACTCTGGAGCCAGCATCAGTGGCAATCCGGTGCGCTTCTGGGTGGTCGTTGGCATATTCCTGATCGGGCTCCCCCTCTATTACCTGAATCGCACCATCCAGCGACGCCGCGGCGTCAACATCGACCTCGCCTACAAGGAGATCCCACCGGAATGATCGACAATCCCATCACAGACACCGAGCTCGCGGCGCGCGTGGAGGCAGTTCGCGGCGCCATGGCGACGGCGGAGATCGATCTCCTGCTGGCGTACGGCGCGCACCGCGACTACCACCCGGCTGACCTCCGGTACCTCGCCCGCTGGTACTGCGTGGAGGAGGAGACCTCCTGCCTGGTGATCCCGGCGGAGGGTCCCACGGTGCTCATCACCGACGCCTCCTGGGATCTCAAGCGCGCCGAAGCGGAGGCTTTCGCGGATGAGTTCCAGTGCTCGGAGAACCTCGGGACGGGTCTGGCGAGCATCGTCGGCGAGCTTTCCAACGACCGCAGCCGGATAGGCATAGCGGGACTGGCGGTGTTCCCGGCGCCCGCTTACATGGCGATAGCCGCCGCGGCTCCGCGGGCCGAGCTCGTCGATGCCTCGGACCTGACCGCGAACCTGCGGATGGTGAAGTCGCCGGTGGAGCTCGAGCTGCTCAGGGCTGCATCGCGGATCTCCGACCGCGCGATGCAGGCCGGTCTGGCTGAGATACGTGCGGGAAACACCGAGATGCAGGCGGCGGCGGCCGCTGAGGCAGTGATCCGAGCGGCGGGCGCCGAGCCCTCGTTCGTGACGGAGATGGGAGCAGGGCCTCGGACGGCGTACGGCACCTTCCTGCCGGGGGCCAACGTCTTCAAGGACGGCGACCTCGCGGTGCTCGACTGCGGGGCGCGCCTCCACGGCTACCACGGCGACATGTGCCGAACGGTCGTCGTCGGCACGCCGGACGGGCGCCAGCAGAAGATGCTCGAGGCGGTCGAGCGGGCGGTGACCGAGTCGATCGGCGCGATCCGCCCTGGGGTGACGGTCGGACACATCCGCGACGTCGCGGCCGCTTCGATCGCGGACGCCGGCTACGCCGACAGCTGGTTTGACGCCTTCATGCCGCACGGCAACGGCGCCGGCCAGCACGAGTCGCCCAACGCCAAGGAGCACCCGGACCTCGAGCTGCAGAGCGGGATGGTGCTCTGCATCGAGCCGGGAATCACAATCTCGGGCGAGGGCGCGGTGATCATCGAGCAGATGATCGCGGTCACCGACGACGGCGCTGAGGTCCTCAACCAGCTGCCGACCAACATGTGGAACGGCAACTCATGAGGCTTCAGGTGGAGCTGCCGGAGAAGGGGATATCGGTGCGGGCGGTGCTCTACGCCGACGCGGCGCCGTTCGTGACGAAGCTGGTGTACGAGTCGCTCGCGGAGCCCCTGGAGACCAGGACCTCACATGCGTGCTTCGACGGGGAAGAGGTCTACTGCTTCCTCCCGCCATTCGCGGTGAAGCCGCCGCTGGAAAACCGGACGATGCGTCCCCGCCCGGGGGAGCTGATGTTCTTTCACGCGGCCCCCAACCAGTTCGCCTGCACGACGGATGACCGCCTGAGTGACGGCGCGAGCGCGGTCTTCGAGCTCGCCTTCATGTACGGGGAGGTCGACCTGCGCCACTACTGGGAGGACGGCTTTCATGGCAGCCTCGTCGGGCGCATCGAGGATGGGCTACCGGAGTTCGCGGCGGCGTGCCGAGCAACTCTCAACGAGGGGCGCACCGGGATTCGCATCTCCCAGTGTGTGGATGCGTGACCGTGCGCCTGTTCTACGCGGGCGATGTGCACGGCTCGGAGCGATGCTTCCGGAAGTTCATCAATGCCGCGGCCTTCTACGAGGCCGACGTGCTGGTGATGGGCGGCGACATCACGGGCAAGGTGATGACGCCGTTGATAGAAGAGCGGCCGGGGCGCTACACGGCCACAGTGTTCGGTCGCGTCGAGAAGGCCAAGCGTCCGCGCGACGTCGAAGAGCTCGAGGAGCAGATTCGCTTCAACGGGTTCTACCCGTATCGCTGCACCCCCGAGGAGTACGAGAGGCTCGCCGCGGAGGACAGCTATCGCGAGCATGTGATGTCAGAGGTGATGGTCGAGGGGGTCCGCCACTGGATGCGGTTCGCGGACGAGCGACTGGCAGGCACGTCTGTGCGCTGTCTGATCATGCCCGGCAACGACGACGAGTTCGCGATCGACGCGGTGCTTGCATCCGAGCGCGTGGAGAACCCCGACGAGCGAGTGGTGCGGATCGGCGACTACCAGATGCTGTCCTCATCGTGGGCAAACCCCACTCCATGGGACAGTCCGCGCGAGGAGTCCGAGGAGCAGCTCGCGGCGCGCTTCGGCCGGGTCGCGGCGGCGCTCGACCCGGATCTGCCGGCGCTGTTCAACCTTCACGTCCCTCCATATGAGACGGGTCTGGACACGGCAGCCCAGCTCGACGAGAGTCTGGGCGTCGTCACCACCGGCGGGCAGCCCAACCTCGTTCCAGTCGGCAGCAAGGCCGTACGCGACATCATCACCGCCCGTCAGCCGCTCGTCGGAATGCACGGCCACATACACGAGTCGAGGAACGTGGCGAAACTGGGGAGGACCATCTGCATCAACCCTGGCTCCAACTACGCCGACGGCGTGCTCGACGGGGCGCTCATCGACCTCGACGGGCCGTCCGTGAGCAGCTACCAGCTGGTGTCGGGATGACCGTCGCAGAGGTGCCCGTCGCGGGCCCCGTCGAAGGGGGGCGGCGGATCGGAGAGGCGGCCCTGGCGGCGGACGTCGAGCTGCGGCTCACAGGCGGGGTGGCGGTCGCGATTTGAGGGACCGCCGCACGCGCAGCATGCGGGTGCGGTCATGTTGGCGCGAGCGGTTCAGCGCGCCGCCTCGACCCGGATCAGCTCGCTGGTGACCGCGCTAGGATTCGGGCTTCGCGCCGACGTAGCTCAGCTGGTAGAGCACCTCCATGGTAAGGAGGGGGTCCGGGGTTCGAGTCCCCGCGTCGGCTTGCCCAAAAACCGCATAGGCGAGCGGTTTTCTTGCTGCCTTGGAGACTTGGGATGAATGGGGTCCGATCACCAGGAGGTCTTTGCAGCAGATCGCGCTACGACCCTACGCACCCCGTGCGCTTGGGTCCTCTGGGGCGATGAGTGCGGCGCCAGGTATGTAGGCGACGACGCGGCGTGGATCGCGTGTGAGCAACGGCCGGTCGGTCACGGCGGCATGCGCGCCGATCAGGAAGTCGGGGAGGACGGCCTCGCGCGTTCCTCCCGCGCGGCGGTAGTCGGCGTGGGCGTGACCTGCGAGGAAGGCTGCGGCTGCCGGGATCTCCTCGATGACGGTCATCGAGGGTAGTGCTGAGCGCAGTTCCTCGATGCGTGGGAACCGTGGCGCGATCTCAGCGAGCACGACCGCGTTGAGGACTATCGCGCCTCGCTGAGCTGCCTGCGTGAGTTGCTCCTGCGACCAGGACAGCCAGCGTGGGTCGTCGGTGAAGAGGTCGAGCAGAACGCTGCTGTCGACGAAGGTCTCCAACGCCGGCCGCTATCGGCGGGTGAGCGCCAGGATCTCCTCGGTGCTCATCGCGCCCGCGCCCGCGCCACGCATGCGGCCGATCTCCTTGGCCGCCCGGTCAGAGTCGACCAGTAGTCGCGCGCCGCGCTCGTCGAGCTCGAACTCGACGTCGCTGCCCGGCTGGATGCCGAGTGCCCGCCGCACCGGGAGCGGAATCGTGACCTGGCCCTTTTGCGTGACTCGCATACGGTAATACTAACAAGTAATACCAGGTCGAGCTACGGCTTTCCTTCGGACGCGGACGCGTTTTGCGGGGGGAGCGGTGTTTTGGCTTCTCATCTCAGCTCAACCACGGTCTCGCCGGGCCTTCGCCCGGCCAGCTATTCGCTCTCCACGGGCGATTGATCATCTGATCGACCGTACGCGAGCAATTGCCAAGCTGTAGTGCTGTGGGTAGCCGAATGGCAGCGGCCGGCGCACGGTGCCGCTCGCCGACAAAAGAGCATCCAATTACCGTTAATCGCGCTCCCCGGGACGCCATCTCGAGCTGGTGTTGATAGAGGCCGTACTGCTGCTGGAACGCAACTGTTAACGCACAGCAGTTGTGCAGGTTGGACGGAGAGGAAAAGATTTTTTCGTGGGCAGCTTGGCGGAGCAATCAGTAGACTTGACACCGGAGAGACCCCGGGTGACCGAGCACAGTGGACTCATCAACGCAGGCACGCGCGTTCGATTGCGTTTGGCTTCGGACGACCGGCTAGTGGCGTTCGTCCGACGCGGCGATATCGCCGCGTTCGAGGTGCTCTACGAGCGCCACTCCCGGGGGCTGCTGTCCTTCTGCCTCTACATGCTCGGCTCGCGCCACGACGCCGAGGACGCCGTGCAGACGACGTTCGCGTCGGCCTATCGCGCGCTGCGGGCGGACGGGCGACCGGTCGCCCTGCGCGCGTGGCTGTTTACGATTGCCCGCAACGACTGCCTGAGCATCATGCGCAGGCGTCGTCCGACAGTCGAGTTGAACGGGGAGCTCGCGCTGAGGGGCGACCCGCTCAGGGAACTCGAGCTTCGCGAGGAGGTTCGCCACATGCTCGACGGCATGCGCGAGCTGCCCGAGCGCCAACGGGCCGCGCTGGTGCTCGCCGAGATGCACGGTCTCAGCCAGGTTGAAATCGGCGGTGTGCTGGGCGTCGAGCCCGAGCAGGTCAAGGCGTACGTCTACCAGGCGCGATCGAACCTCATCTCCGCACGGCGCGCGCGCGAGGCCGACTGCTATGAGATCCGCGAGGAGCTCGCCAGTGCCAGGGGGGCGGCGCTGCTGCGCGGCCGTCTGCGCCGCCACGTGCGCTCGTGCGACGACTGCCGCGTGTACGCCGACGGACTCGCACGCCAGCGCCACCAGCTCAGCGCGCTGCTCCCGTGGGTGCCGTCGCTCGTGCTCAAGTACCGCGCGCTGGGAGAGGCGCTTGGCATCGGTGGCGCGGATCCGGCCACGTATGCAGGCGGCGCGACCGTAGGGGGAGCCGTCGCCGGCGGCGCCGCGGAGATCGCCGGTGGCGGCGTCAAAGCGCTCGCCGTGAAGCTGGTCGCCGGCGTGGCCCTGCTTGGCGCCAGCGCCGGCGTGGGAGCGTCGGTGATAGGCGTCCCCATCACCCCTGAAGAACAGGCGCCCGTCGCTGTCGCCAGCGCCGCGACATCGGCACAGCGTCCACTGCTCGCCTTCTCTGGTCAGACGCGCACAGCGGGCGCAGGCGGCTCGGGCTCGGCGCTTGCGCGAGGCACGCGCGGGCGCCGCGGAGAGCGCGAACGCGGGCAGGAAGGGCAATCGTCGACGTCGCCGACGCAGGGCTCAACGCGAGCCCGTGGCGGCGGTGAACTCGGGACCGGCCTCGGGATGCTCGGCGACACCGGCAGGGAACTCAGAGGCAAGCGTGAAGGCGGGCATCTGCGTGGTGAACTAAACCCGCCGAAGGCCGCAAACCCGAGAGTCAGCGAAGAAGAACGCCTGAAGCGAAGCGAAGCGGAAGCGCGTCTGCGCGAGGAACGCCAGCAGGACAGCGAAGCAGCACAACGCCGCAGCCAGGAACGCCAGAAGGAGAGCGAAGAAGACCGGCTGCAGAGCCAGGAAGTCGTGAAGGAAGCCGAAGAACGCCAATCCAAGCGCCAGCAACGCGCGCGCGAGCGCGAAGAACCACAGCCGGTCGGCGTCTCACGCCCGCCTCATACCGAACAACAGCTCACCGAAAGACGCGAAAAGCGCGAACGGCGCCACAGGGAACGTCTGGAAGCAGAACGCCTCGAAGCCGAAGAAGCCAAGTAGAGCGAGCCGAAGAAGCGAGGTGGCGCGAGTCCGCGCGCTCTATCGCTTGTGCTTCGGCTTCTTGTACTTGAAGTGGTCCTTCGCGCTGGCCGCGCTCGCGCCGGCAGCAGTGGTGACGACGATGTCAACCGGGCCGACGGTGCCGGCCGGTGAGACCGCGGTGATCGACGTCGTGGAGTTGACGGTGACTTCAGGCGAAGCCGTGCCGCCGAACGTGACACTCGCCGGCGAGGAGAAGTTCTTTCCCGTTATCGTCACAACCGTTCCCCCTGTCGCCGGGCCACTCTTTGGCGACACCCGCGTGACCGTCGGAGGCTTCGGCAATTGTGCCAGCCGCTGCTCGCACGCGCCCGTTTCGTTGCTCCACTCCTGCTGGTACCAGTAGAGATCCCCGTCGATCACCTGGTTGTAGTTCGAGCCGTCCGGCGCCTTCCCAAGTGGTTCTCCAAATTCGCTCGCCAGCTTGAAGGTGCGGCACTTGTCGCCGACCTCATTGCCCTTGCTGTCATACCACGCGTTGAGCTCGGGATCGGTGACCGACTCGCTGTGCTCGTGGGCGAGCCCTCCACCGATCGTCGCGTCCGAGGGGTTGTTGTTCGGCTGTTCTTCCCCGGTGTCGCAGTTCGTGCCGTTCACATACGGGTCGTTCGCGTAGATGACGACGGCTTTCCCAACAGGTATGTATCCGTGATAGGCGCAGTAGCTAATGTGCGTGGTGCCCGCGGAGCATGAATGGCCGGCGGCTTCAAAGCAGCTTTCGACGCCCGGCGGAGTGAGCAGGAAGTACTCGTGTTGCGTGTCCATCGGCAGTTTGTGCGCCTCCACATACGCTGTCAGCTCGGCGCGCAGCTGTTCGTCGGTGAGACAGATCGGCGCCGCCGAGCAGCCGTTCGCCGGATAGGGGTCCGTGTCGCTCAGCGCCCCGCCGAAATGCACGTCGTAGTTGGCGAATTCGCCGGCCGCTTCGCCTGTGTACTGCGTCAGAACAGAGTCGGTGTTCTGATTGCCGCCGCTGTCATGGGTGAGGTCTTCGAAGTAGCGGTCCAACCCCAACTCGTAGCCGCTCGGGTAATCGGCCCCTCCGGTGGGATCCCAGTAGAGCGCGTAATCGGTGTTCGAGGACATCACCGGGCCGCCGTGGTATGCAACCGGCTGGCTGGAGGCCCCTCCCTTGCTGTTCGGCTGCGTAAAAGCCCTCATCGCGGGTTCAGCGCTGCGCACCGGTTCATAGCTCAGCGCCTTGCCGTGCAGACGCACGATCAACGCCGAGGCGTTCACCGACCCGAGCGCCAGCATCGCTAGCATCACGAGTCCCGCCAGTGCGCCAGCGCGCTTGCGCGGCCGCGTCACGCGCGAGCGTCCTGGCCGCGCGCCGTGTGAATCGTCCTGCGGCGATACGCCTCGAGCCCTCATGGTTCTCCCACGGTCGTCCTTGTCGTGCCTCGCGTGGAGTCTAGGTCAAAAATGCCGCGAAGGCAAAGTATTGGCGCGCGGCGGAGGAGACGGGTGTCAGCCGAACACCGTCTCCTCCACACGCACCGTCGATCAGGCTTCTACTTCGTAGCTGATCGTTGCTCGGTCGGTCTGTCCGTCGATACTCGTCGCCAGCACCGAGTAGGTGTGTTCGCCGAGAACAGCCGTTTCGAGCGCACCCGACCCGCCGGTTGCGCCGTTGGAGTCTGTGCACGATTCCAGCCCAGGGCCGAACACGTTTTCAACGCACGAGAATTCCGTCGTCACGACGGCGTTCTGCACGTATTTCCCGCCACCAGCCGGAGATGAGATCGTCGCTGTCGGCGGACCGGTGACCCGGAAGGAGGACGAGCCCGTCAGTGTGCCGCCCTTGACCTTCTTGGCCTTCTTCGGCTTCTTGCCGCCACCGACCGTGCCACCGCACTGGCCGCTGTATGCCTGCGAAACCGGCGCATAGATATGCAGCCCTGCAAGCAGGCCGTTTTCGAGCTTGCCTCCCATGTTCACGCCGTTCGTGGTAAGCGGCATCGTCAGCGTTCCCTGCGAGTTGCCCTGTCCCTTCGGCGACCACTTGATCACAATCGACCCTGTTGCCGCTTCGCCTGGGCTCGACAACGCCGAGCACGAGACCGGGTTAGTCGTTTTCAGCTGTGCCACGTAGCTCCCGCCAGTGACCGTGCCGCCCGTGCAGCCGGACAGCTTGCCCTTGATCGAGATGGTCTGCACATGCGCAGCTTCTTCCAACCCCGGTGAGAGTTTGATCGAGCCGCTGTTACCACTGCAAACCGTGCCTTCAGCCGCGCTGGCGGGAGCCGCGGACACACCCATCATTGCCAGCGGCGCCATCAGCGCCGCCGCTACAGACAGCCTCGTCAGTCTGGTGCGCATCATTTGTCTCCTCTAGTAGATCCCCACTCAATGGGTTTGTTCTGTGTTAACGACGCCACGCCATCGAGGTTGGACGGCGAGGAGGGCGTCTGCCGTACGAGTGGGGCTGCGCTCAGGCGATGCCGTCGAGCAGGTCCGCCGGCGAGGCGAGCTCGAGGCCGCGAGCGAGGATCACGATCGTCTCCAGGCGCGGGGAGCGCTTGCAGCGCTCCAGCAGGCTGATCTCCGTGCGATGCAGGTCGCACAGATCCGCCAGCGCCTCCTGCGAGAGACCCGCCCGATCGCGATGCTGCCGCAGGTTGGCGGCAAATTGCTTACGGACAGTTTCCACGGTTCCAACTCTCGCGCTGCGCAGACGAAAGTTCCACAGACGGTTGTCCTAGATCGTTGACTGCTGATTTCGTACTAGATAGATAGAAACATGAACCTAATGTTGGTGCTAAGCCAAGCCGCACTGATTGTGCGCGCGATTCCGCGCGCACGGTCTAGGGTGTGGCTGTGCGCATCAACGTCAGCGACGACCACGTCGAAGTGCGGCTTGCCCCGTGGGAGAAGCTGCTCGGCCTGATGCGCAACATCCGTGTCGCGCGCGCCGACATCAGCGACGTCCACGTCGTCAGCGATCCCGTCCGGGAGGCCATGCGCGGCGGCCTCAAAGTCGGGCTGCGCCTGCCGTGGCTGTGCTACGTCGCCCGCTCGATTCGCCTCGACCAGGCGTTCGTCGTGCGCCGCGGCGTTCCCGGCCTGTCGTTCGCCGTCGACAACGGCACGTCGCTGCGCAGAGTGCTCATCAGCACGCGCAACGCAGACGAGCTCGCCCAGCAGCTGCGGCGCCCGTAAGCCTGCCCCGGTCCCCGCCGCGAACAGCGCCCGCGGGGACATCTGCCGCGGGACTGCTTAGGGTGCGTTCTCTGCGGAGCGCAGCCCCGTCAGCATCCATATTCCAAAAAGGAAGATCAGCGCCGCCGCGCAGATGAACGCCAGCCCCGTCTGGTCGTGCACGCCCGAGATCAGGCCGCGCCCCGCGTCGAGGAACGCCGTCGCCGGGTTGATGCTCGCCACCCCATGGATCCAGCCCTTGAGCAGGCCCAGCGGCACGTACACCGGCGCCAGGAACAGCAGCAGGAACACCGGCGTCTGCATCAGCGGGCCCGCCTGGATCGAGCGGAAGCGGAACGCCACGCCCGCCGCCCAGCCGTAGCCCACCAGCGTCAGCAGCGCCGCCAGCCCGTACAGGCCGAAGATGTCAACGCCGTCACCCGTCATGCGCATGCCCGTCGCCAACGCCACCGCGCTCACCACGCTCAGCGTGATCGCCGAGCGCGTCAACGCCACCAGCGCATAGCCCAGCGCGATCCCACGCCTGTCCTCCGCCGCCAGCATCAGCCGCCGCGCAAAGCCGCTCTCGAAGTCAAACGCCAGCGTGAAGCCCGTGAACAGCCCGCCGAACATCGCCGACTGGCACAGCACGAACACGAACTGAAACGCCGTGTAGCCAGCCGGGAAGTGAAAGCCAGGCACATCGCCCAGCGCCGACAGGCCGCCCGCGAAGCTCGCCAGGAACACCAGCGGGAACACCAGCGACGGCACGAACAGGTCCGGCCTGCGCACGTACGTATGCAGGCTGCGCCACGCGATCGTGCGCGCCACCCGCCACATGCCGCCATGCGTGCTGCCGCGGGCGGGGGAGGAGGCGGGAGGGGTGGCGTCGGCGGTCGCGGGCGTGCTCATGTTCTTTGCAGCCTCGTTCGCAACGCTCCCGCAACGCCCAGCAGCGCCACCAGCGTCAGGCCGACCGCCACCGCGAAGCCGCGCCACAGCGCCGTGCCGTCCCATCCATATATGTACAGGCTGCGAAAGCCCTCGATCAGATACGAGATCGGGTTGGCGTTCGCCACCGTGTGAAACCAGCCCGTCTTCAGCAGGTTGCGCGGCAGGTTGCTCGAGGACAGGAAGATGAACACGAAGAACAGCGGGAACAGGCCCTGCACCGCCTCGCCCGAGCCCGTGCGCAGGGCCGCCGCGCAGCCCAGCGCGCCGAAGCCCACCGCCGTCAGCGAGCCCAGCGCCAGGATCACCAGCGCGCCGCCGATGCCCGCGTCCAGGTGCGCGCCCGCCACTACGCCCATCAGCACGTACACCGCCGACTGCAGCGCGCCCAGCGCCGCCACGCCCACCAGCAGGCCAGAGATCAGCGACACGCGCCGCAGCGGCGTCAGCGCCAGGCGGTTGAAGAAGCCGCTCTCGATGTCCTCCGCCAGGTTCGTGCCCGTGTTGATCAGCGAGAACATCCCGCCCTGGATGAACGCCACAGCGATCGCAAACGAGATGTACGAGTGCGTCGGGAATCCCCGCAGGAGCGTCGCCGCCTTCAGGCCGCTCGCGTTCACCGCCAGCAGGATCAGCGGGAAGAACACGATCGGGAACAGCTGAAACGGCTGGCGCAGCGTCTTGCGCATCGCGCGCCTCGCCAGCACGCCGATCTGCCTCGCCAGCACGCTCATGCGCTCGCCGCGGCGCCTCGCTGCTCGTGGCGCTGCCCGTCCGCGCCGTCGCCGCCCGCGCCGTCACCCTGTGCGCCACCGCCCTGCTCGCCATCGCCTGCGCCGTCGCCCGCGCCCTCCAGCGAACGGCCCGTCTTCGCCAGGAACACGTCGTCCAGCGTCGGCGAGTGCAGGCGCAGATCCGCGATCGCCAGGCTCTCCGCGTCGAGCGTGCGTACGATCTCCGCCACGTCGCTCACGCCCTCCGGCAAGCGCACCGCCACGCCGTTGCTCGACGCCGCCGCCTGCTCGCCGAAGCGGCTCAAAGCCGCCGTCAGGCGCTCGCGATCGCCCGGGTCGCGCGGGATCACCTCCACGCTCGGGCGCCCGATCGACGCCTTCAGCTCAGCCGGCGTGCCCTCCGCGACGATCTTGCCGCGGTCGATGATTCCCACGCGGTCCGCCAGTACGTCCGCCTCCTCCAGGTACTGCGTCGTAAGGAACACCGTCACGCCGTCGTTCGCCAGGCGGCGCACCTCATCCCACAGCGCCGCGCGGCTCTGCGGGTCCAGGCCCGTCGTCGGCTCGTCCAGGAACAGCAGGCGCGGGCCGTGCACCAGCGCCAGTCCCAAGTCCAGGCGGCGCTTCATCCCGCCCGAGTAGCCGCCCACCTTGCGATCCGCCGCGTCCGTCAGCCCCACCCGCTCGAGCAGCTCCCTACCGCGGCGCTCGCTGTCGGCCTTGCCCAGGCCGTGCAGCGCGCTCTGCAGGCGCATGTGCTCGCGGCCCGTCAGAAACGGGTCGAGCGCCGACTCCTGCAGCGACGCGCCGATCGCGCGGCGCACCTCCGCGCCCTCGCGCACCACATCCAGCCCCGCCACGCGCGCGCTGCCCGAGGTGGGAGGCAGGAGCGTCGTCAGCACCAGCACCGTCGTCGACTTGCCCGCGCCGTTCGGGCCCAGGAAGCCATATATCTCACCCGGCGCCACGCGCAGGTCGATGCCGTCGACAGCGCGCACGCCGCCCTTGAAGTCGCGCACCAGCCCCTCGACCTCGATGCCGTTCTCACCCATGCCCGTCGCGCCGTTCGCGGCGCCCGCGCCGTCCGAGCTCGTCGTCCCAGCCGGGCCGCTCACAGTGCGCCCTCGGCCGCCGGCTGCTGGCCCACCGGGCGCGGCGACGGCGACGGCTCGACGCGCAGCAGCCGCGCGGGCATCGTCGGCAGCCACCAGTTCCAGCTGCCGAACAGCGACACCACCGCCGGCACCAGCAGCGCGCGGATCACCGTCGCATCGAGCAGGATGCCCGCCGCGAGGCCCGTCGCGAGCACCTTGATTTCTGTCTCCGGCCCCGACGCCAGCGACACGAACGCCAGGAACAGGATCAGCGCCGCGCTCGTCACCAGCCGCCCCGTGCGCCCGATGCCGCGGATCACCGCCGTGTCCGTCGAGCCAGTCGCGTCGTACTCCTCGCGCATGCGCGCCAGTATGAACACCTCGTAGTCCATCGACAGCCCAAACAGGAACGCAAACACCATCAGCGGGATCCACGCCGTGATCGAGCCCGTTGCCGCGATCCCCCAGATCAAGCTCGAGCCGTGGCCGTTCTGCCACACCAGCTCGAGCACGCCCCACGCCGCGCCCACGCTGATCACGTTCAGGATCACCGCCTTCAGCGGCAGCAGCAGCGAGCGGAACGCGCGCGCGAGCAGCACGAACGTGATCAACGCGATCAGCGCGATCATCAGCGGGAAGTTCCCGTACACCGCTTCGATGAAGTCGTGGTTCTGCGCCGGCAGGCCGCCAAGGTGCACGTCCGGGCCGGCCGCATGCGCGACCGAGCGCACGTTCGCGAGCGTCGAGCGGCCTTCCGAGGTCGACGCGTCGGACGTCTCGAACGCATCCACCACCGCCGCACCCGGACGCCGCCAGGCGGACGGGGCGACCGCGCCGTGGATGCCCCGCACCGCCGCCAGCGCCCTGGCCACACCGTCGGGTGAGGTCGAGCCGCTGATCAGCACCTCGTGCGGCAGCAGCACGCCCGAGCCGATGCCCGATCGCTCGAGCGCCAACAGACCCTGCTTTGCGTCGCCCTGCTTGGCGATCGTGTTCGCGTTCGGCGTGCCCAGCTGCAGGTTCGTCGCCGCCACAACCAGCGCCGCCAGCACCAGCGCCGCGCCAAGCGCCGCCACCCAGCGCCTGCGCACCACCAGGCTCGCCCAGCCGGTCCACGAGCGGCTGGCCTTGTCGTCGTTGCGAACGTGTGGCCAGTCCAGGCGCGGACCCAGCTTGCTCAGCACCACCGGCAGCAGCGTCACCGCGACGATCACGCTGATCAGCGGGATCAGCATCCCGCCGTAGCCGACCGAGCGCAGGAACGGCAGCGGCAGCGCCACCAGCGCCAGCAGTCCGATCGCCACCGTCGTGCCGCTGAACACCACCGCACGGCCGGCCGTCTGCATCGCCCGCTCGATCGCCGCCTCGCCAGACAGTCCGTGGGCGCGCTCCTCACGCCAGCGGACCACCACCAGCAGCGAGTAGTCGATCGACACGCCCAGGCCGATCAGCGCGATCAGGAACTGCACGATCGGCGAGACTTCCGTGATCGCCGTCAGGCCCCACACGACCAGGAACGTCGTCATGATCGACACGATCGCCATCAGGATCGGCACGATCGCCAGGAACGAGCCGAACACGAACGCCAGCACCAGCAGCGCGCCCAGGCCGCCGAGCAGCGCCTCCACGAGCACGCCCGGCCCGTTGCCCCCGCCGCTCTGGGCAGACAGGGCGTCGAAGCCCGTCACGTGCACCCGCGCACCGGCGATCGTCGTGCCCGCCAGCGCCGCGCTCGCCGTTTTCGCCGCGTTCGGGTTGTCTTCGAACGCCTGCGTGCGATCCGGTGGCGGGTACGCCACGATGAACGTCGTGCGATCGTCAGCCGACAGGAAGCCCGCGCTGCCTGTGCTCGCGTAGCCCGCCAGACGCGCGCCCGGGAGCACCCGCTCGAGGCGCGATTCCACGCCGCGCAGTCCGCTCTGCACACCCGGCGAGCTCACCCGCGTGCCCGCCGGCAGCGTCACCACCGCCAGTAGCGGCGCGCCGCCGCCACCCGTGCCATCGAACTCGCGCTCGATCTGCTGGTTGGTCACCCAGCCTTCCTTGCCAGGCTCGGAGAATTTCTGTTTGAGCGCTTTGGTCGCCGAGCCGGCCGACGCCATGCCCACGAGCGTCAGCGCCAGCCAGAACACCACCACGATGCGTTTGTGTGCAAGCACCGCGCGCGTGAGGCGTGTGATCGCCCCGACGCGCCGCTCGATTCCGTTGCGATTGCTCGACTCCGGCGACGGCGAGGAGGAGGGAGTTGTGAGCTGGGCATCCGGCATCAGGCGCCTCCAGTGGTTCATGCGGGGAATGGTTCCGTTCAGAACAATCTATAGCATAAGTTGTTCCGGATGGATATGATCTTCTGGTGAACGTCGTGGAACCCGTATCGCTCGATGGTCTCGTGTCGCCCGACACGGCCGTCCCGTTTCGCTCGATCGGCTTCACCATCTCCTCTACCGGCTACGCGGTCGCCCGTCGCTTCAAGGCGATCCTCGCGCCGCTCGAGCTCGAGCCGCGCGAGTTCGCGTTGCTGCGCGCCGTCGCCGCCTCCGAGGGTCAGTCCCAGCATGCGGTCGGCGCGCGCCTGCAGATCCCGCCCAGCCGCATGGTCGCCTTCATCGACGCGCTCGAGCAGCGTGGCCTGCTCGAACGCCGTCAGAACCCCAGCGACAGGCGCACGCGCGCGCTGTACCTCACCGACGCCGGCCACGACCTGCTGACGCGCGCGTTCGCGCTCGCCGTCGAGCACGAGCGCGACCTGTGCGCGGACCTCAGCGACGATGAGCGCGAGCAGCTGCTCGCGCTGCTGCAGCGGGTCGGCACGCGACTCGGCTTGCCGCCCGGCGCGCACGCCGCCCATTCAGCGCTCGCTGACGAGTAGCCGACGAGGTCGCGACGCGCGTCGGAGGCGTGGCCTCGAGCCGCGCGGCGCGGCGCGGCGCGGCGTCGAGATGGGCGAGGCGTCGACACGCGCGAGGTGTCGAGAGAACGCTCGGGCAGTCAAGCATCACCCCCGCGGGGGTCGAAGCTGACGTGTATGACCATGGCGATCCCCTTTGCAGATGCCGTCCCGATCGAGCGCGACGAGCACGTTCTGCGCGCGCGCAGGACCGCCGCGCGGGCAAGGATCGCGATGGGGCTGGTCGGCATCGCGCTGATCGTCGAGGAGCCGCAGCTGCTCGCGCACCCAGCGCTCGGGGTGGTGGGCTTCGCGATCATCGAGATCACCGCTTTCGCACAGCTCGCTGCCATTCGGCCGTCATGGCTGAAAGTCGAGGAGTCCGCGGCGGGCGTCGCCGCGGTCCTGATCGTCGGCATGGGAGACGAGCACGTCACCGCGCTGAACCTCCTGTGGCTGGCGGCGATCGCGAGCGGTGTGATCGCCCGCGGCGGGCGTGTGCACTGGCTCGGTAGCACGATCGTGCTGGCCGCGCTCGTACTGCCCGTGATCCGCACCGAGCACCTCGCCGGCCAGTACGCGGCGGTTTGCGCGGCCGTGCTCGGCCTGCTGATGACGTGCGGCAGGCTCACGCGCGAGCTCAACTACCTACTCAGACAGGCGCGCCAGCAGGCCGAAAGCGCCGAGACGCTGCTGCTCGCCGGGGATATCGCCGCGCGCATGACCGACCGCAACGAGCGCGTCGCCGTGGCGCCTGTCAGCGCCTCCACGGCACGCGAGCAAACGCTCAGCGCGGATGAGACCGCGAGCGCCCGCGCCGCCCTGTCGCGGCTGATCGACGGCGAAGGCCTGACGATGGTCGTGCAGCCGATCGCGTATGCGCGTAGCAGCACGGTGCATGCCTACGAGGCGCTCGCGCGCTTCGGCCAGCCGCGCGAGGGCCACAGCCCGCTGCACTGGTTCTCGCTCGCGCAAGAGCTCGGCGAGCGCCCGGCGCTCGAGCGCGCGTGCCTGCGCGGCGCGCTTGAGTTGCTCGCATGCCGTCCGTCTGGTACCAGCCTGTCGGTCAACCTGTCCGCTCCGGTACTGCTCGAGCAGTCGACCATGGAGATGCTCGAAGCGGCCGGCGACGCGCTCGCGGACAACCTCGCTGGGCTGATCATCGAGATCACCGAGGAGACACTCGTGCACGCCGACATGCAACTGCTGAGCGCGATCGAGCCGCTGCGCGCACGTGGCGCGCGCCTGGCCGTCGACGACATGGGCGCTGGCTACTCGGGGCTGCGCCAGATCACCACCGTGCAGCCCAGCTACCTGAAGCTCGATCGCTCGCTCATCAGCGGCATCGACCGCGACGGCGAGCGCGCCGCGCTGGTCGGGGCGCTCGCGGGCTACGCGCGGCAGGTGCGCAGCCTGCTCGTCGCCGAGGGGGTCGAGACCGAGGCCGAGCTACGCACGATCCGTCGACTCGGCGTGCCACTGGTGCAGGGCTTCTACCTCGCCCGTCCAGGCAGGCCGTGGCCCAGGCTCAGCGCAGTCGGCGCAGCCACGAGCGCCAAGCCCGCGGTGGCTGCGCGTTCGGAGGCTGCTGAGCCTCTGGAGTCGTCGCCTGCGAGGGTCGAGTCGAGGCAGGGCGGTGTGCTCTCGCCCGTAGCGTGAGCGAGCTCGGCCGGCCGGCACCTTGGACCACGAGGGAGATCGCAATAACGTGCATCGCAAGCGATCATGAGAGGGACGCCGATGAACGAGGATCCGCGATACGAGCAGTACGAGGCAGACGAGGCAGCCAGGGAAGCCGCCGCGATCGGAGGCAAGAGCGGCGACGAGGAGCTCGACCCTGCACAGCGCGCCGTCATCGAGGCCGGCGGGGGAGAGAGCGAGGGGTTCGAGCAGTCCGAGCAGGCGCTGATCGAACACGCCTCGCACGCCGATCAGCAGTCAGCCCACGCGATCCTGCACCACCAGGGCCGACCCGAGGAGGCCGGCCCGGACGTCGAGGAATCCGGCGACCACGAGCAGAGCAGCCAGCGCGACGCCGACGATCGCTGAGCCGCTGGTCGCCCGCGGGGTCGCTGGTCGCCCGCGGGGTCGCTGGTCGCTGCGCGGGACACAGCATGGAGGATGGCGGGGGCAGGATTCGAACCTGCGAAGGCAGAGCCAAGTGGTTTACAGCCACTCCCCTTTGACCGCTCGGGAACCCCGCCAGGGGTTCGTCAGTTTAGGGAAGAGGCTGCGGCGGTAGCCGGGTGCGCTCGAAGCCGATACTCATTTTGCAAATGCTGTATAGCTATGGTTACACAGCATTTGCAATTGGACATACACCGGGCGCGCCGGCAAGGTGCTGCCGTGCGCGCCGAACCGGCGCTGCTCGCCCTAGGACGCCTCGCGAAGCTGCTGCGCTTCGGGGAGCGTTTGCAGCTTTTTCAACGTCCGGTTCTCGATCTGGCGGACGCGCTCGCGGGTGATGTTGAAGGCGCGGCCGACCTCCTCGAGCGTGCGCGAGCGCCCGCCGACGATGCCGTAGCGCATCTCGATGACCTCGCGCTCACGCCGTGGCAGCGAGGCGAGCACGCGCGAGACGTTCTCACGCCTGAGCGCCTCGGATGCGATCTCGAACGGCGATTCGGCTGAGACGTCCTCGACGAAGTCGGCGAGCGCCGAGTCGTCCTCCTCGCCGACGGGCTTCTCGAGCGAGATCGGCTGCTGGGTGATGCGCATGATGTCGCGCACCTCGCGCACGGTGCACTCGAGGTCGGCGGCGAGCTCCGCGGGGCTGGGCTCGCGCCCGAGCTGTTGGATCAGCCTCCGTTCGGCATGGATGAGACGGTTGAGCCGCTCGACCATGTGTACGGGGATGCGGATCGTGCGGCCCTTGTCGGCGAGCGAGCGCGTGACCGCCTGGCGGATCCACCAGGTGGCGTAGGTGGAGAAGTTGTAGCCGCGGCGGTAGTCGAACTTCTCGACCGCGCGGATCAGCCCCAGCGAGCCCTCCTGGATCAGGTCGAGCAGGGTGAGCCCGCGCCCGACGTAGCCCTTGGCGATCGACACGACCAGTCGCAGGTTCGCCTCGACCATGTGCTGCTTGGCGGCGACGTCGCCCCGTTCGATGCGCTTGGCCAGCGAGACCTCCTCTTCTGCGCTCAGCAGCGGCACGCGGCCGATCGAGCGCAGATACAGCCGCAGCGAGTCGAGGCTGGGCTCGACAGTGAGGTCGACCTCCGGGCGCTTGAGCTCTTCCAGGCGAACATGCAGATCGCCGACCTGGTCGGCGCCGTTGTCGTGCTCGCCGACGCCCGCGACGGCGAGCACGTGCTCTGGC
>DASZFY010000058.1:0-10055 GCA_035939335.1 Solirubrobacteraceae bacterium
CCGCGAGTATCGCCAGCACCAGGTTGACGATCTGCTGGGCCGAGCCGAGGCTGATTGGGCGCCCGGGAATGATTTCCTGGAGCTTGCCGAAGGCGATGTTCGATCCCCAGAAGGACACCGACCCGACGATCGCTGCAAACAGCGAGAAGACCGCGATGTACGTGGCGGTGCCCTGGTAGCCGTGGGTCAGACGGAACTCCGACCACGAGATCAGGAACACCGCGCCGCCGCCGACGCCGTTGAACAGCGCCACCATCTGCGGCATCGCGGTCATCTTCACCTGGCGCGCTGCGGGTACGCCGATGGCAGCGCCGAGCGCCACACCGAGTGCGACGAGGCCCCAGTTGCCCTCGTTGCGGTTCAACAGCGTCGCGATCACGGCGATCGTCATGCCGACCGCGGCGATGCGGTTGCCGCGCACCGCCGTCGTCGGCCCGGAGAGCCCCCGCAGGCCCTGGATGAACAGCGCGAAGGCGATGATGTAGAGCACGTCGAGGAAGCTCGAGCTCTGCAGGAACGACGTCGCGAGCGGCGCGGCGGTCACGGCGCCTTCCCGTCGTCGGAGCCGCGATCGCGGGATTTCGGCTTGGACTTGAACATCTCGAGCATGCGATCGGTCACGAGGAAGCCGCCGACGATGTTGATCGTGCCGAACGCGATCGCGACCACGAGGATGATCTTGTTGAACGCACTGTTGCCCGCGAGGCCGATGGTCAACAGGCCCCCGAGCAGCACGATCCCGTGGATCGCGTTGGTGCCGGACATCAGCGGCGTGTGCAGCGTGTTGGGCACCTTGGAGATGACCACGAAGCCGATGAACCCGGCCAGCACGAGGATCGCGAGATTGGTCGTGAGGGTGCTCGCGAGAATCATCTAGGTAGTGCCTCCAGCGGACGCTTCGACCGCAGCCTTGGCGCCCGGGTTGACGATCTCGCCGTCGCGCACGATGCACGCACCCTTGACGATCTCGTCGTCGAAATCAAGCTGCAGCGCGCCGTCCTCGCCGACGAACAGCTCCAGCAGCGCCTGCACGTTGCGCGCGAACAGCTGCGAGGAGTGCTCGGCCATGGTGGCGGGCAGGTTCAGCGGCGAGACGATCTTGACGTCGTGGCGCACGACCGTCTGACCGGGCTCGGTCAGCTCGCAGTTGCCGCCCGCCTCGCCGGCGAGGTCGACGATCACCGATCCGGGCTTCATGCCCTCGACAGCCTCGGCGGTGACGAGCTTCGGGGCCGGTCGTCCTGGCACGAGCGCGGTCGTGATGACGACGTCGAAGCCCTTGATCGCGTCGGTCAGCGCCTGCTGCTGTTGCGCGCGCTCCTCCTCGGTCAGCTCGCGCGCGTAGCCGCCCTCGCCGCTGGCCTCAATGCCGAGGTCGAGCCACTGCGCACCGAGCGATTCGACCTGCTCGGCGACCTCGGGGCGCACGTCGTAGCCGCTCGTGCGCGCGCCCAGGCGTTTGGCCGTCGCGAGCGCCTGCAGCCCGGCGACGCCCACGCCCAGAACAAGCACCTTGGCCGGTGGGATCGTGCCGGCGGCGGTCATCAGCATCGGGTAGAAGCGACCCATCTCCTCGGCGCCCAACAGCGCGGCGCGGTAGCCGGCGACGTTGCTCTGCGAGGACAGCGCGTCCATCGCCTGAGCGCGCGAGATGCGCGGGATCGCCTCCATCGCGAACGCCGTCGCCTTCGCGTCGGCCAGCGCGCGTGTGGTCTGCGGGCTCGTCAGCGGCGCCAGGAAGCCGATCAGGATCGACCCCGACCCGAGCCCGCGGATCGCGTCGGGGTCGGGCGGCGCGATCGTGACGACGACGTCGCTCTGCCACACCTCAGCCGCATCGGCGGCGATCTTCGCCCCCGCCGCGGTAAACGCGGCGTCGGTCAGCATCGCGTCGGCGCCCGCGCCTGCCTCCACGACCACGTCGAGGCCCTTCGCGTGCAGCTTGCTGACGACCTCCGGCACGAGCGCCACTCGATGCTCTCCCGCCGCGGTCTCCTTCGGAACACCGATCCTCACGAGGTGCGAGAACGTATCCGATCGCACGGATGAGCGGCAGCCCGGTGAATAGGAGCGGCCCGCGGGAGGCCCGAGCACGCCGGATCTGGGAAGGGCCGAAGGCCCGGTCAAGGCCGCCAGGACGGCGGCCCATATCATCAGAAGAGCCGGCTGGACGCCGGATCTGGCTATGACTGTGAATTTGACCCGCATCTACACGAAGCTCGGCGACGGCGGCGAGACACACCTTGGAGACATGAGCAGGGTTTCCAAGCTGCATCCGCGGGTGGAGGCGTACGGAACGGTCGACGAGCTCAACGCGGTGATCGGCGTGACGCTGCTGCAGCCGGGGCTCTCCGAGCAGTTCGCCGACTGGCTGCGCCGGGTGCAGAACGACCTGCTCGACCTTGGCGCCGACCTGTCCGTGCCAGCCCCCTTGGGGAGCGACTCCGGCGATCGCGAGCGGCCGCGACTGCGCGTCGACGCCGACTACACGAAGTGGCTCGAGCGCGCCTTGGATGAGGTGAATGCGACGCTAGAGCCGCTGCGTTCGTTCGTGATCCCCGGCGGCACCCCGGCGGCAGCGCACATGCACGTCTGCCGCACCGTGTGCCGCCGCGCCGAGCGGCGCACGATCGCCGTCGGCGCTGAGGTCAATCCCGAGGTCGTGCGCTATCTGAACAGGCTGTCGGACCTGCTGTTCGTACTCGGACGCGCAGCGAACGTCCAGTCGAGCGCGGGCAAGGCGACGGGCGCGAGCGGCAGCGACGCGGAGGCGCTGTGGGACCCCGGCGCGCACGAGTCCGCGCAGGGACACGGGCCCTCCTGAGATTCCTGCTGAGCTCCTGCGGCGCCCTGCCGAGCTAAGCGGGCGCGCCTACGAGCTGACGCGACGCGGCCAGCGCGACCGGGCCGGCGCCGCCCGATCGACGGCGCGCAGCGCGGCGAGAACGAGCGCGGCCCAGAACGTGGCCACGAGGTAGCCGCCGAGGACGTCGCTCGGCATGTGCCAGGCGAGCATCAGCAGCGCGCACCCGACGACGGCGGCGAACGCCACACCGATGCCCGCGACCACAGGGCGCATGCGGCGCGGCGCGACCAGCACCGCCGCGTAGACGAGCGCCAGCGCGGCCGTCGAGTGGCCGCTGGGCCACGACGCGGGACCGATGCTCAGGTCGCCGATGCGAACGTGGGGATGGGCGAGCAGCGGCTTGAGCGTCTCCGACGTGAACGGTGCGAGCGTCATCAGCGCGATCGCCGCGAGCGCGACGCGCGGGCGTTCACGCGCAATTGCGACGGCCACCAGCGCGATGCCCCACAACACGAACTGCGTGGGTTCGAGCAGGTGCAGCAGGAAGTTCGCCGGCCCTTCCACGCTCGGCCGGTTCAGCAGCGTGAAGTCGCGCAGCAGAACAGCGTCCTTGAGCTGCACCGCCGGTACCTGCGAGGCGAGCACCCAGACGAGCGCCAGCGCCGCCAGGCACAAGCCGGCGACGCCGAGCGCGCTCACCGCACGGGGGCGCTCGATGCCCTTCATGCGCTGGCGCGTGGATACGGTGGCGGCCGAGTAGGCGTGTTCGGACATATCCGAGAGGGTACGACGCCGACTAAAGGGCCGGTGAACGCACCGGCAGCGCGATCGCGGCGCCGGGCCGCAGCGCGACGGCGAAGCGATCTTCAAGCGTGGCGCGCTTGAAGGCGCGTGCGGCGAGCTCCACGCCGGCGTTGTCGGTGCCCGTGACCAGCCACACGGGCGCTTCCTTGGCGCCGCGCGTGGCCGCGACGAGGCCCGCGTCGCCGTTCAGCCTCTGCACGGGCTGGCCTTGTTCACCGAGCAGCGTGAGCGTCTGCCCCCCGGCCGAGAAATTCGCGTCCACGCCGCTGATGCGCGGCCCGCGCTCGATGCTCCGAACCGCGAGTTCGCCTCCGACTCGACTCCACGGCCCGACTAGCACGCGCAGCGTTTCGGGAGCGCCACCGCTGCCGATCGCAGCGACCGCCGCCGGCACCGAGAACCGGCGCAGGCTCGCGGTAACGGTGCTGCAGGCGGAGGAGGCGGACGTGCATTCGACGCGCACCGGCAGGCGCTTGCCTTCGACGCCGTTGAGGAACGGCTCGGGGAACGACCCGACGACGGCCGTGGCGGCGGCGCCCTGGCTGGCGTCGTGCAGATCCCACCAGACGTGATCGCCAGGGCGCACGCTCGTCGTCGCCGGCGAGCTGGAGATCGGCACGCCGTTGACGTAGTAGAACCACTGCGCCCGGCGCCCGGAGGCGCCGCCTTCGGGACCAGCGGAGAGGCCGTCGATGCTGCTCACGATGTCCCCGCCGGCGCCCGTGCTGACCTGAGACACGCTGCGCAGCAGCGCGAGCACCGTCTCTCCCCCACGCGCGCGCAGGCCGTCGCTGCGGTGTAGCGAGTGCGCGCCGAAGTCGCTGGTGATCACGAGCTGCACGGCCGTCGGCGCGGAGGCTGTGATCAGCCCGCAGCCACCCAGCGCGAGCGCAAGCGCGACCAGCATGGCGCCGAGGGCGCCCAGCGCGGGCATGCGTTGCGTCGTCACGCTGCGATCCAGCCTAGATCCAGCCGAGCAGCGGGCCGAACACGAGTCCGGCGAGCAGATCGACGCCGGCGAGCAGGCCGACGATCTGCAGCTGGCGCGCGCGGCGTGCGTAGTAGACGGTGAACGAGACCACGTAGAAGGTGAGGTAGCCAAACACGACGATCACGGGGAAGCTGGCGACGTTCCACCACCAGTAGTACCAGTGGAACACGCCGTCGGCGTGCAGCAGCAGCTCGACGCCGACCGACACGAGCGACAGTGCGACGGCCATCACCCAGCGGCTGGGCAGGCCGAGCATCCGCGCCGAGCGCTCGGCGGGCAGGAGCTTGGCGAAGACGACGCCGTTGATGGCGAAGAACAGCGTGATCTCGACTGTGAGCCCGATCAGGACCACGAAGCTGCTGCGGCCGGTGACGGTCCACAGCGCGGCGTGCCCGTTGAAGTGCAGCACGAGCGCGTTGACGATCTCGTTCGCCCAGTCCATCAGCCAGAACGCCAGGCCGGCGAGCACGACGCTCCAGTTGGCGCGCTCGACCTCGACCGCGTACACGTACACGGCGAGCGCGAGCAGCGTGACGGTGGACCAGTCGAACATGCCCGGCGCGCGCAGCAGGCGCTCGGCTTCGCGCGTGAACTGCGGGACGCCGGCGGCAAGGAGTGAGAGGCCCGTCAAGTTGGCATGGCCCGCACGGGCCTGGTGTCGTGGGTCCTAGACCCCGAGGGCGGCGAGATCGGAGTCGATGTCGGCGAGCGTGGCGCGTTGGCGCTCGTCGAGCGCGGTGGCGGCGACGATTAGGCGGCGTGCGGCGTCGAGGTCGTCCGAGCGACCCCACGTGAGCGCAGCCTTGACGGCGCCGTCCTTGAGATACCAGTTGGTGAACGCGCCGTCCTCGAATGAGCCGCGCATGATCTCCTCGTCCCAAACCTGTGCCGGTCCCACGTACTCGAGCTCGCCCCAGTCCGCAAATACGGAATAGAAATAAGGGACGACGTCGTGCGCGATGTCTCTGCCGAGCATGTTCAGTGCGGCGGTCTTGCCGTGATTGAAGGCCACGTCCCAGTGCTCGATCCGTAGCGGCGCGCCGCCGTGGACGACCGAGTCGTACTCGCAGATGTCCCCCGCGGCGTACACGCCCGCGACGGAGCTCTCAAGGCGCGATGAGCAGCGCACACCGCCGCGTTCGCCGATCTCCAGGCCCGCCTTCTGCGCGAGCTGCACATCGGGGGTCACGCCCGCGCCAACCACGACGGCGTCAGCTGCCAGCTCGAGGCCGCCCCTGGTGAGGACCTTGGCGACGCGCCCGTCGCCCTCGAAGCGCTCTAGCTCGTCGCTGCCGTGGATGCTCACGCCGTGCGCTTCGAGCAGTTCCTGGAAGAAGCGTCCGACGCGCGCGCCGAAGCCCCGTTCTAGCGTCGCCTGCTCCTGCATGACGATCGTGGCGCTCTTGCCCATCTTCGTCAGCGACGCGGCGACCTCGCAGCCGATGTAGGAGCCGCCGATCAGCACGACCTGCTCGGCGTCGGCCACACCCTCGCGAATCGAGTCGGCGTTTCCGAGCGTGCGCAGGTAGTGGATCTGCTCGAGCTCGCAGCCACCGACGTTCAGGCGGCGCACGTTGGCGCCGGTGGCGAACAGCGCGTGCTCGAACTGCACCTCCTGCTTGTTCGACAGCGCGGCCGTGCGCGTGTCGAGGTCGACGCCGGTGACGCTGGTGCGCGTGAGCAGCTCGATGTTCTGCTCGGACCACCACTCGGGCGGGCGAAACAGCGGCTCCTCGCGTGTCTCCTCGCCGCGCAGGTAGCCCTTGGAGCACTCCGGACGGTTGTACGGCGGGTCGGGCTCGCGTCCGACGAGCAGGATGTCGCCGTCGGCGCCTTCCTCGCGCAGCCAGCGCGCGCAGTTGGCCGAGGCGAGGCCTCCACCGATCAACAGGTAGCTCACCTTGCGCGCCGGCACGTTCGGCACCTTACAACCCCGGCGGGTGACGCACGGACCAGTGCGCCCAGGTGGGGATCTGATCGAGGATCCGCCAGCGCGGACCGTCTTCGAAGCGGTTGGGACCGACGTCGGTGCCGTCGTGGCTTGTGTCCAGCCTCAAGGCGGCGATGACGATGAACACGTGTGGGGTCGGGGTGTCGGTCGCGTAGATCGTCACCCAGCGGCCTGGGCCGGGCGCGCCCCAGCTGACGTAGTCCTGCGCGAGCGGGTTGTCTCTGACGATTTCCTTGAGTGGACGTACGCCGGCGCGGTAGGACGCGGAAAGAGCGGGACACGCCCGCTCTTTCCATTGACCGAACTTCTTTCGTTAGCCCCTCGCTTCACATCCCCTTGTCGTCCCTTGGGTCTGCTCACGTCTCCGCAAGAGACGGCGAACAATCCTCCTTACAGAGGGTCCGCCACCAATCACCGACGTAGGTTGTCGGGGTTGGGTTTCTACTCGTGCGCTGCTGGAGGCGGCATCCGCTTGCAGGGCGCGTCGGTCTGCGCGCTTGACCCTGCGGCGGATGGTCGGGGGGAAGAGCTTCACCTCGACTTCCGAGTCCTGCTCATCTCGCACTCCGTGAGCGACTGCGAGGAAGACCAGATAAACCCCGATGAGAGGTGCGACAATCACCACGACCGAAGCCGTGATGGTGGTCATAGCTCCTACCTAGACCCGATGCCTTGTCTTCATAACGTCGTTCTCCTTGCTCGCTCGACCTTTTCGAGCTGCTCGCCCCTGCATCGCCATTATCGCATCTCATCCGGCGCTTCAAGCCTTCTTACGGACTACGCGGCCCGTCCTGGCTGGGGGAGTGCTCTCTCAGACGACGAGGGGCGGGTCTTTAGAGAACCCGCCCCTCGGTGCTTCCGCGTATGCCTTGCGGCTGAAGTATTTCCCGCGTATGCCTCTCGGCTCAAGTGCTTCTGGGTTGGTTCCTAGTTATTTGCGCCTCCAGGCCTGTCCGTGTCGCTGGAGTGATATTTCGCGATTTGCGTATCTAGTTCTTGGTTACTATCGTGGGCCTCCGCATTTCGGATGCAGCTCTCACTGCGCTGCACCTTGCGGCGTATGGTCACGAGGGGAGTCTTCACTTCGGTTTCCGAGTCGTAGCCGTCTGGCACTCCACGAACGAGTCGCCAGGACAGCCAACCGACCGCGATAACCGAGCCAACCATCGCGACCGCTAGTGTCGCGACGTTGGTCATTACTCGCCCCCTAGACCTGGGTAATCCTTATTTCCATCCGTGACTCCTTTGCTCGTACGGCATTACTAGCTGCGACACGTCAAAATACAGCATCCGCTGGCTCCACGCTAGAGCCGTTTACCACCTCTTTCAGCGGAATAGCCCTGGCGCACGCTGGGGGTTCTGAGCGACCCACCGTTCGACATCGCCTCTCCACCAGTAATGGCAGCCTCCCACTCGGCCTGCTGCTGGTGGAGCAGTCAGTCGTGCTTTGTGGATGGCGCGGCTGAGTTGAACGGACGTGAGTTCGCAGAGCGCGCCCATGTCCTTGCGGTCGAGAATCTGGTCCTGGCGTTCGCCGGGAGTCCTTTCAGGAAACGGCTTGCCTTTTGTGATGAGCTTTGATGTCGGCAAGGCGCCATACCTCTTGTGATTTCCCTATCTTGAAGCGTGGGCCGGAAGTCAGGAGTGCGAGTGATGCCTTTCCCACATCCGGTCGTCACACCGCGGAGCAGCGAGATAAGCGCTACGCCAGCGAAACCGTTGCCCTGCTTCTTGAGATGATCTAGCTCTTGAGCTTGGGCATCTACAAGGCTCAGGTCTCGTTCAGCGGCTTTCCTTGCAACCATCCAGGGGAGCGCGAGCGCGCAGCTAACTGACTGTGCGCTTGGCAGCGGTGGTAGGTGGCTTGCCTTCTCGTTGCGCTCCTCGGCCCACGCGTTGTAATCCTTTCGACCTGCTGTTGCGGGCGGGTCTCGTTGTCAGCCACTCCCTGAGCCCGGTCAGCCACTCCTCGTTATCGCCTCGTGTCCTGATGACTGCACGCAGATGCGCTCGCTGGCGAGCCGTCAGGCTGACTTTTTCGCCGCGTGCTGCCTTGCAGACCTCGCGCCATACAGCCCAACGGTGGATGATGGTCGCGGAGCTTAGTTCGATGCCGAGTTCTTTTCTGGCCTGCTCGTATTCCGTTACCCCCGGCGCGCTCACGTCTGGTAGTTCGAGATGCTTGGCGACTTCTTGAACTGCTTTCACACACTCTGCTCTCTCGCGTAATTCCTGGAGGGCTTCGCTACCGGGGCCACTGTGGATGAAGTAGCCTTGAAGGACCTCATAGGTTTTGTACTGGTCTTGCCAGGACAACTCTCGGAACCGGAGGAGAATATCTATCCGAGCGCTCTCGCTTGCGTGATGGTCCTCCAGCATTCAAGAACGCTAGATCCTCCTGTGACCGGTCACGCGGTTGTTTTCACCTTCTCAACGAAGGTCGTAGACTACGTAGTTAGCTAGTTCGCGCTATACGCCTCGTCCTCATCCAGGAATGCCAGCCAGTGGTCATCTAGACCGAGTTTCTTGCGCACGGGCGCGAGAAGTTTTCTGGTCAGTGCGGGCACGGTCTCGCCGCCTTTGAATTTGGCGTTCTTGACCTCTGAGTTCTTCTCCAGCGCTTTGTCGGTCTCCTCGACAAGCTCCTTTGTCCAGCCATCTTTCGGGATGCGCCGGAGCAGGTAGAAGCCGTCACGAGCGGATTCGAAGCTAGTGCTCTTTGCAAAGCGCCGGACGACTGCTGGTGCCATCCGTTCCCGAGTCTCAGCGTGCGCAGCCAGGACGCGGAATACATCTTGTGCCACGAGCATCGCTGCACGACCTTTCTTGACCTTCACAGCCTGGTACTTGCCGAGAAAGCCGTGAGGAGTTGCATCAATCATCACAGGTAGGACTAGGACTCCCCGAGCGAGGCAGTAGCCGACCTCTTGGTCACACCACATACTCTCCCGAAAGTCAGTGGTCATCAGCGCGGCAGCCGCGTGGCAGGTCAGCAGCGCAGTCTCGATTGTCTGCCGCCACTCCTCGGAAGGCGCGATCGTGTCGTGAGCGACGAAAGCATCAATCCTGTATTTCGCGAGATAAGACCTCATCGTGCCCGCGAAGCCGGCGTGGGGATGCGTGTGGCTGATGAAGAGGCGGAAGGTGTCTTTCTTCCAAGGCCCCGGCACATTGCTGATGGGCGTAAGAGAGCCTTCTTCGCTTGACGGGTCCAGATAGCGCTCTAGTTCTTGCAGGCCTTCATCGGTGCCGCTCGTCTCCAAGTGGTGGAGCGCACGACCGAAGATGTCGGGACCCTGGAAGTTCCCATAGTCGTCATAGCCCCAGATATCGCCGCTCGTAAACCCGAACTGGCGTAGCACGAGGCCGATATCGACCTCGTCCTGCTCAGCAAGGGCAGCGGCGAGCTTTTTCAAGAGCGGGATGCGTTCAGCCGGTTTCACGGGGCTAGGGTCTACCACACGAACCGGAGACCTCTCAACTTAATAAACGTCGGACCCGAC
>DASZFY010000059.1:0-47870 GCA_035939335.1 Solirubrobacteraceae bacterium
CCGGCGCCGGGCGTGCGCGTGCTGCTGCTGTCGACCGGCTCGGAGGAGTCGTTTATGGAGGGCATGCAGGGCTTCATGCGCCGCCACCGTGCGAGCCTCGACCCGGCCAGCACGACGGTGCTGTGCCTGGAGTGCGTGGGCAGCCCGACGCTGACGCTGGTCGAGGCCGAGGGCATGCTGCGGATGCGCCACTACAGCGAGGCCGCGCGCGAGCGGCTCGCGCAGGCGGCCGCGGCGCTCGACGTGGATAACGTGCGGGGGTTGCGCACGATCGCCGCGACGGACGCGCTCGTGGCCCTGCGTCGCGGCTACGCCGCCGCGACGCTCGCGTCGATCGACGAGACCAAGTTCCCCGCCAACTACCACTGGCCGAGCGACACGCCGGAGAACCTCGACTGGAACACGATGCAACGCGCGTTCGCCGTCACCGAGCGCTTCGTGCGCGCCGGCGCGGCGGGCTAGAGCGCTACGTGCAGCTTGAGCGACTCGGCGGGCGGCCGCGGAGCTGCTAGACCGAGCAGGGACGCGAGCGGCGGTCCGTGCCGACTTCGGTGATCCCAGCGGAGGTGATCTTGATCTTCGTGGGGACGTTGCCGCGCTCGAGCAGCTTAACCAGCACCGACTCGCCCTTCGACTCGATCCCCGAGCGCAGCGGCTCGTCGAACTTCTCCGCTCTCAGCGAGCCAGCTATCTGGACGTAGACGTGTTGTTCGGCGCGCCCGTTCTGCACCTTCCAGCGGTACAGGTCACCCTCCCGCGGAACGGGAATCGGGGTGGGCCCATCGATGATTTCGAGATCCTCGACCATGGTGTGATTATGCCGCGCGCCGGTGAGAACCAAAGGGCCCAGTGGCCAATGTGATCGCGTCGTGATTGGACAATCCGACCAATGACCGCCTCGGCGCTGAGCCGACATGTGTGACTCGATTCGGGCCTGAAACGGCCTACCGACACCGGTAGCGCGGGACATTCCCGGTCGAGTCGCAGGTAAGGGCGCGCATCACCCCGTTTGCAAGCAGAGAGCGACTGGACGGGCGCGCTACCGGGCCGCCAACGCCGGTGGCATCAGGAATGCTTTTGGCACCGGCTGCGCGGGACGTCACGGAAGTCTCGACTATGCCGCCGCGAGCGTCCGTGTCGCTGGCGCCTTGACCCGCTGACGCACGGCTGCCTTGCCACCTTCGCCCGGCGCCCACACGACACCGCGAAACGCCCACGCCTCGGGGGGCGCGGAGCTCGGGATCAGCTCGACACGTTCGAGCAGCACGCGCAGGACGACGTCCATCTCCATGTGGGCGAAGGTCGCGCCGATGCAGCGGCGGATGCCGCCACCGAAGGGGATCCACGAGTACGTGTCGGGGAGCACGTCGATGAAGCGGTCCGGGTCGAAGCACTCGGGATGGGCGAACAGGTCGGGGTCGTAGTGCGTCAGGCACGCGGCGAGCAGCAGCCTCGAGCCGATCGGCAACTGGTAGCCGCCGAGTGCGAACGGCTTGCGCACGACACGCGCGGCGAACGCGATCACCGGGCGCGTTCGCTGAACCTCGCGGATCGTCGCCTCGCGCAGCGCCTTGCCGCCCTCGTCAACCTCCTCGACCAGGCGTCGCAGGAGCTCTGGGTGACGGCTGATCCGCTCGAGCGCCCACGCGAGTGTGTGCGCCGTCGTCTCGTGCCCGGCGACGAGCATCGTGACGAGCTCGTCGCGGATCTCGGCGTTACTCATCGGGCTGCCGTCGTCGTGGCGCGCCTGCACCATCAGCGCGAGCACGTCCGCGCGCTCTTCGAGGCCCTCATCCGCCTTCGCGGCGGCGATCAGCTCGTCGAGAATCGCGTCCATCTGCGCACGGAGCTTGGTGAACTTCGCCCACGGGCTCCACGAGCCGAGGTTGCGTTGCAGCTCCGGCGCGAGCGACAGCCGCGCGCCGAGGACCGTCCAGCGGGGAATCAACTGCTCGAGCGCCTGCAGCCGCTCCCCCTCGGCGCCGAACACCGCGCGCAGCATCGCGCGCAGCGTGATCTGCTGCATCGGGCGCGTCGTGGCGAGCTCCTGCTCGCGGGGCCAGCTGTCGATCTCCTCGGCGGCGATCTCGGCGATCATGCCCTCGTAGGCCTTCATGCGCTGGCCCTTGAACGGCGGCAGCAGCAGCTTGCGCTGTTCCATGTGCTGCGCCTCGTCGATTCCCAGCAGCGAGTTCTCGCCGAGCAGCGCGCGCAAGGGACTTCCGGTGCCGGCATGGAGCACAGTCGGGTCCGCGCGGAACGTCTGTTTGATCAACTCCGGGTCCGAGACGATCACGGTTTCGCCGAGGCCGAGCAGGCGCACGGTGAACAGCGATCCGTAGCGACGCCGCGCACGCTCGAGATACGGACGCTGCCGTGTGCGCATCGCAAGCGTCTGCACCGCCATCGGCGCCGACGGCCCCGGCGGCAGGCCCTCGATGGCGCTGGGCGCGGTCGTCTGCGCGCTAGACACCGGCGACCTCGAGGACGCGCGCGCGCCGGCTCGCGTACTGCTCGTGCCCGGAGAAATCGATCGCATCCTCTAGCGAACCGCGCTTCAGCAGCCTCACGTCCTTGAGGTAGTTCTGATGCAAGCGCCACGGAGGCGTGGCGCCCTGACGCGGCAGCTGCGCCAGCGACCGCGTCACGTAGCCGGATTTCAAGTCGATGATCGGCTCGGTGGGCGCGGAGGACTCGGGCGGCTGGGGGACGCAGATGGCCGTGCCCGTGGCGTCCATGTGGTTGAGCGTGCGGCAGACGTAGTGCGCGACGAGGTCCGCCTTCAGCGTCCACGAGGCGTTCGTGTAGCCGAGCGTCAGCGCCATGTTCGGAACGCCCGACAGCATCATGCCCTTGTACGCGACCGTGTCGGATATCTCCACGGGCTCCCCGTCGACGCTCAGCTGCAGTCCGCCGAGCACGAGCATGTTCAGCCCGGTCGCGGCCACGACCACGTCGGCCTCCAGCTCCGCACCATCCTCCAGTCGCACGCCGCGCTCGGTGAACGTGTCGATCGTGCCGGTGGTGATCGAGGCTGAGCCGTCGCTGAGCGCGCCGAACAGATCCCCGTCGGGCACGAAGCACAGCCGCTGGTCCCAGGGGTCATAGCGAGGGTTGAAGTGCGTCCGTACGTCGAAGTCGCTCGGGAGCTGTCTCTGCACGAGCCGTTGGAGCAGCCCGCGCATCAGCTTCGGCGCGCGGCGGCAGAGGTTGAAGCTGAGCGAGGCCAGCAGCACGTTCTTCCAGCGCACCACCGCGTAGGCGTGACGCTCGGACAGACGGGCGCGCAGCCGTTCGGCGATCGCGTCGCGGCCGGGGATCGACAGCACGTAGCTGGGCGAGCGCTGGAGCATCGTCACCTGCGCCCCCTGTGCTGCCAGCGCGGGGACGAGCGTCACGGCGGTCGCGCCGCTGCCGATCACCACGACGCGCTGCTCGGTGCAGTCGAGGTCCTCGGGCCAGTGCTGGGCGTGCACGAAACGCCCGGCGAAGCGCTCCAGGCCAGGAAAGCGCGGCGTGTAGCCTTCGTCGTAGCGGTAGTAGCCGGTGCACGCGTACAGGAAGTCGCACGTGAAGAACGTGACCGCGCCGGTGTCGGGATGGTGCGATTCGACCGTCCAGCGCGCATCGGCGCTCGAGAACTCGGCGCGGACGGCGCGCTGGCCGAAGTGGATGTGCTCCTCGACGCGATGGTCGCGCGCGGTGTCACGGATGTAGCGGAGGATCGAGTCACCCTCCGCGAGCGCCCTGGTCTCGAGCCACGGACGAAACGAGTAGCCGAGCGTGAACATGTCCGAGTCCGAGCGGATGCCGGGGTAGCGAAACAGATCCCACGTGCCCCCGATCGACTCGCGAGCCTCGAGGATCGCGAAGCTCTTCCGCGGGCACAGCGTCTGCAAGTGGCATGCGGCACCGATCCCGGACAGGCCTGCGCCGAGGATCAGCACGTCAACGTGCTCGACGGCGACAGGCTCGGTGCGCACGCTCATCCACGCAAGCCTATCAACACTATGTCGAGAATGCTAGACAGCGTGTTGACGTTAGCTCGGTCGGCTGTATGATCGACGTCATGAGCCCAGCCGATCAGGTCGAGGTCGAGCGCTCGCGCGCGAGCCGCGGACGTCGCAGCTCCAAAGCGGCCGGCGATCAGCGCGAACGCGCGATCCTGAGCACCGCCGAGCGGCTGCTGGGAGAGCGCTCGCTAGCTGAGATCTCGGTCGACGACCTCGCCCAGGGCGCGGGCATCTCGCGCTCGGCGTTCTACTTCTACTTCCCCTCCAAGGACGCGGTCGTACTGACGCTCGTGGACCGCGTGGTCGAGCAGGCCGGCGCTGCTCGCGACCGGGCGCTCGAGCACCAGGCCGACGATCCCGCCGGCGTTTGGCGTGAGGGCATCGAGAGCTTCTACGAGGTTTTCGGCGCGCACCGGCCGGTGATCCGCGCGGTGACCGACCTAGGCGCGAGCAACCCCGAGGCGCGGGCCCTGTGGTCGACGGCGATCGATGGCTGGGTCTCGAACGTGACCGAGCTGATCGAGGCCGAGCGCGCCCGCGGCGCTGCCCCCAAGGGGATCGCCGCGCGCGACCTCGCGACCGCGCTCGTGCAGATGAACGAGCGGGTCCTGCACGCGATCTTCATCGAAGAGACCCCCGCGGTCGGCGAACGCGAGGTGATCGCGACGCTCACGCACGTGTGGCGCAGCGCGATCTACGGCCAGGCCTCCGAGCGCTGAGGCGCTGCGAGCGCGCGGACCGGTCTGGGAGAATCGCGCGGTGGACAGCGGGAGGGCGAGCACGACGGCGCTGGGCACGGCGCTGATGCGAGCGGCGCACACGCGCCTTGGGCGTCCGGCGCTGATCGAGGACCCGTGGGGCGAACGACTCGCCTTCTCCGAGGAGCGCGACGCGATCGACGCCCGAGCCGGCGCGGAGAACCTCGACGCGCTCCTGCAGGCACACCCCTCCTACGGCACGGTGATCCTGCGCACCCGCTACACCGAGGACGCGCTGGGCGAAGCCGTGCGCCGGGGCGTGCGCCAGTACGTGATCGTCGGCGCCGGCATGGACAGCTTCGCGCTGCGCCGTCCACCGTTCGCGCGCGATGTGGAGATCTTCGAGGTGGACCATCCGAGCACGCAAGAGCAGAAGCTCAGCCGCATGGCGGCTGCCGAAATCGCGCGGCCGGCGGGGCTGCATCTCGTCGCCGCGGACCTGAGCGAGACGCCCGTCGACGACGCGCTCGCAGGCACGCCGTTTCGCCGCGACCGCCTGGCGTTCTTCTCGTGGCTCGGGGTGACGAGCTATCTCACCCGCGAGGCGAACCTCGCGACGCTCGCCGCGATCGGGTCGTGCTCCCTCGCCGGCAGCGAGCTCGTGTTCAGCTACCTCGACCAACGCCTGCTGGACGCCGACAGCGCGTCCGGGCCGATGCAGCAGGTACGCGCTCAGGTCGCGTCACTCGGCGAGCCGTGGGTCTCGGGGTTTCACCCCGCCGAGCTCGATTCAGATGTGCGCAGCGCCGGCCTTGAGATCATCGAGAACCTCGGACCGTCGGAGCTCGGGGCGCGCTACTGCGATGGCCGCACGGACGGCCTGCGTCCCAGCCCTGGCTCGCATCTGGCGCACGCTCGGGTCCTCGGCTGAGCGCGCGAGCAGGCTTTCTCGAGCGCTCGCCCAGCGATGCCCGGCTTCTCTGCGGGTTGACACTGCGTCGCCCTGCTGCGAGCGACGTGTCATTGATATTCTCGCCGCGCTACGGCAGGGCAAGCGTGATGGTGCGTGATCACCCGGTATGGTCGCGTTGTCGCGATCAGAAGCTACTCAAGGAGGACAGGGAGAGATGAGACGCTCATTGGCGCCGGCTCTGGCACTCACGTCGCTCGCGCTCGCGGCGACACCCGCCGTCGCAGTAAAGACGGAAGCGCCCAACCCGCACAAGTTTGTCGGCGCCCAGAACGTCGAGCCGCGATTCACAGGCGAAACACAGGTATTCAACCTGAAGCCGTTCACGATCACATGCGAAAAAGCGAAGTCGACGACCTCGGAACCGCCCACGTTCCCGTCGAAAACGCTCACGGCTGTGGTCAAGTACACGGGCTGCGAAGCGGAAGCAACACTGAACAAAGCCGAATACGAACTGAAGGCGAAGTTCCTCTCAGCGGTGACGCTCAACTACCACGCCAACGGTGTCGTCGAAATGGGAGCCGGAGGCACGGTCAAAGAAGGCAAGCTCGAAGGCGCGGGCGAAATCGAAATCGCTGTCAAGGGACCGTTCAAGTGCACGATCGACATACCTGCCGGCACCTATCCCGCGAAAGCACTGAGGAAACCCGAAGCCGGATACGAAACGGCCAAGTTCCACGACATCGAAGAACCCGTCGAAACGAACAAGGGCGCGGTGCTCGTGAAGAAGCTCGGCATCAGCACGGCGCTGACGAAAGTGCCCTACGAACTCGAAGGCGAATTCTGTGAAGCGCTGTCGAAGACCGAATACACCAACGGCAGCTTCAGCGGCTCGCTCGTGGCGGAAATCAAGAAGGGCAGCATCGGTTGGGAATAGGTAGGTGGATGGCGCTGCGGTAGCTGGTTTGCCGTGGCGCCCCCAACCTCATCTTTGACCAGCAGAGCCAACAGCCGCGCCTTCGACGCGCAACGCGCCGAGCAGCATTGCGTCAACCGAGGTGGACGGCCCTTGCACGACCAGCCACGCACGTCCGACACGGGTGGCCAGCAGCGGGCCATCGGCGCCGCCATCCTCGAGGAAGATCCCAGGGCGCCCCGTCGGCGTGAGGCCCGGCAGCGCGGGCGCCACGCGGTGCGGGTCTCGCGCGCTGAGCAGGATCGCGGCGGAGGGCGCTTCGGTGTAACCCTTGATCGAGTACCAGCTGCGGGCGCAGCTGAACAGCGTGTTCGCCGTCACGCTGGCCCCCAGGGTTGGCGCACGTGTCGCGAGAACCCCCCAGGAGGCCGTCACAGCGGATAGGTGTGACGCATGGATCGAGCACGGGCTCGACGCGGCGCCGCTACCGGGCTTTACGGAGCGTGTCGGAGCTCGCACCGTCGTGGGCAGCGCGCCGTTCGCTGGATCGTGAATGACGCGGCCGGCGCTGTCCAACGCCAACGGGTCGATCTGCGCGGCCACAAACGCGACCACTGCTCTCCACCCCGAGGGCAGCTTGTCATTGTGTCGCGCCAAGACGACATGCCCAGGGCTCAAGCGTAGGGCCGCGACGCGTGAGGTGACGATCGCCCAGAACAGGTTCGTGTGGCCCTGCTGCGCTGTCACCGGCGTGTGCGAAGACTTCAAGAGGTCCTCCGCGTTGCTGATCGGCTCCCCGCCAGCCAACACGATCGGCGTGCCCGGCGTATACGAAGGCGCGCACGCCCCGCCACCTGCATAGGGCGAACGGACACCGCTGATCGTGAAGCGTGGGTCGCTGCACCAGCCGGCGTCGCCAGCCTCCAGGTCAGGCGTCAGGGGCACGTCGTATTGAAGCGCGCGCAGGCTGGGCACGGTCCCACTCAGAGACGCTGAGCCGCGATCGACGAGCACCACGATCGCCGCAGCAGCGGTCGCGCTGACCGTCAACATCACGGCCACCAACGCGGCCGGAGGCCAGCGACGCAACGACCGCACCCACCTCCGGCGTGCCGCGGGGTCATCATCGCCCGCCGGAAGCGTCCTATCCCGCCCAGGCATGCGGTCGCCGGCCCGAGCGCCGTACTCGCGCCTGGCGGCGTCACTCAACGCCTGCTGCAGTTGGCCGAGGTGATCGTTCATGGCTTTTCCTCCATCAGTGTTCGCAGTCGTCGAAGCCCGCGACTGACGTGCTGGCGGATCACCTGCTGGGAGTGTCCGAGCGCCAGCGCAAGCCGCTCATAGTCCAGCTCGTCGATGACTCGTGCGCGAATTGCGTCGCGCTGCGCGGCCGGAAGCTGCTCGAGCAGCTCAAGCGCCGTATCGCCCACGCTCGCCAACTCCTGCACGCGCAGGATGTCCTCGTCGTCGAACGCTATCGCGGGCATCCTCAGACGCTCCCGCGCCCCAACCTCGACGCTTCCGCGCCGTGCGCTCTCACGCAGCTTGTTGCGCGCTATCCCGAGCAGCCACGCCAACGCCGGCGCCTCGGCCGCCCGGTAACGCTCGCACGCCAGCAGCGCCGCGGCGAACGTCTCCCCAGCGAGGTCGGCCGCGACCTCCTCGGAGCCCACCCGACGCACAAGAAACGCCAGCACCTCGGCGACATGCCGACCGTAGAACGCCGCGAAGGCCGAGCCATCGCCTGTGCCCGTCGCGAGCAGCAACTCGTCGTCGTCACGAGGATCATCGTATGAGCCCACTACCAATACCTTGCACGACACGCGCGTTTGTGACAGCTCGTCGTTCCTGGCACGTATGGTCGCGGTTCGCCGCGGGCGGTCGATGACGCGCGTCCGCACCATCGGTGGTCCCGAGCGCGCACCGATCGGCGAGCGGGCCCGGTCAGTCGCTGATGTCCGATGTCGGCCAACTCAACAGCACGCCGCGCCTCAGTCAGCGATCAGACCGCGGTGCTTTGCCTCCTCAGCAGCCTCCACTTCCACGGGAACCCGGCGAGCCCGAACCATCGCGGCCAGGCGAGCAGCAGCCTCGCGCGCCGCAGCGGAATTGTCAGGTAGCTGGCGCACCCCGCTCGAGTCGAGCCGGCGGTCGGACCTCAATAGCCACGCAGTGCACCTACCGTACATATCCGTACAGTTCCGGACGGATTTGCTATGATTCGTCACATGACAACGATCAAAGCGGACGAGGTGCGCATCCCCCGCCGCGCACGCGAGGCAGTTGCCCGCCACGAGAATGTCGTGGTGATGAACAGGGAGCGACCAGCGTTCGTGATCATGCACCCCGACGATCACGGACAAGCGATGCCTTCGCGTCGTGGGCGCCCTTTGCGCGACGCACTCGCTCGTCTGGCACAAGCCGCCCCACCGGACCCCGAATTTGGAACTGACATGGAAGCAGTACTCAGGGACATAGGGCCAGTACCGGCGGACCCGTGGGTACCGTCCTAGACACCACGGTCTTCATCGCGTTCGAGCGCGCAACACGCGGAACTCCGGCGGAGCATGCGATGCAAACCGTGAGCGTGCGCCTCGAGGAGCATCTCGGCGCAAATGACGAAGTGGCAGTCGCATCGATCACAGCATCGGAGCTTCTGCACGGTGTACACAGAGCTAGCGATGAGCATCGGGCACAACGTGAGGCTTTCGTAGAGGCCGTACTTGCCGCGTTCCCCTCCCTCCCATTCGACCTCATCGCCGCTCGAACGCACGCCAGGATGTGGGCCGGCCTCGCCGCAGCAGGCACCGATGTCGGAGCGCATGATCGAATAGTCGCCGCGACGGCAGTATCCGTCGGCTGGCGCATCGCGACCGCCGACACCCGCCATTTCGAGCGCATCCCCGGCCTGAGCGTCACGGCCATCTCTCTGCATTAGTTCCTCCACGCAAACAGCCGCAGTGGCATGGGCGATACTGGGCTCGAACTCGCCTCCGGCGTTCAGGTAAGGCCAGATAGCCCGGTTTTATTGGGGCGGGGTGCTCTCAAATCAGCTGAGGTTCGCTCAAATTGCTACCAAAATTGCTACCAAGTTACGCGGATCGCAGCAGTACCATCGGGAGCATGACGACGCGCGCCCAAGCGGCTGAGAACGCTCTCGCCTCCGTACGCGCCGAGGGCCTTGATCCGGTCGTCGCCGAGTCACTCCTCCGTCGCTGGGCACGCGGAGAGCTGAGCGATGCGCAGCTAGACGACGCGGCGCGCAAGATCAGCACCGGCGAGCTACTCGCGCCGCCAGGCGCACAGCCCCGAGCTAGTGCAGCGTTCCCAAAGCAGCTTGTCGATTCGCGGCGCTGGTAACGATCGCTCGCACGCCTGCTGTTCGTCCAGGGCGGCACAGTCATCGTCTCGGTGGTGGGCTCCCGCTTGCGGCAGGGATGCGGTTGTCCAGACCCCTGGTTGTGGCGAAACGCAAGACGTCTCGATGGTGCCGATCACCGGCACCACATGAGCGCCCCACCGCGTTGCGCTCGCCCTGCGCCCGAAGGTCGTCTGCCGCGATGCTCGCGGAAACACCGATGGGGTCGCGCGCCGAAGCCGCTGTCGAACGACAGCGATTTCGTGTTAGGCTCGCGCGCATGTCCAGGGGATGGCGGTGCATCTTGATCGCTTTCGCGTCACTGATGATCGGCGTCGGCGCAGCGTCCGCACTGACGACGGTCACGATCAAGCGCTGCGGCTACGCGGACAAAGGCTTCTACGGCAAGGACGCGATCTATCCGTGGCACATGTCATGCGCGCGGGCCCGGACAATTCTTGCCGGCGCCATCAACCCACACGCCAAGCACATCAACCTGACCGCGGACGGGGCCGCCACCGGCGACGCCGGGCCGGTACTCATTGACAGCCGCTGGTGGGTGTGCGGCGGTCGTATGGGGTTCTACTTCTGCGGCTACCCCTACCGTCCGACCTACGTCTCAGGGACCGGCGGCGGAACCACTTGGAAGGGGCCCTTCACAGAAGAGTCCGACTACAACGCGTGCTCGGCCGGGGGCACCTGCGGTCCCCGAAATGTTGTCTATCTGCCGCACTGAGCGGCATTGCACTGGAGAGAAGTCGCCGAACACAGGACGGTCCACGAACCTGACCCGGGCAATCCCGGCGGCTGGGCGACGCCCGGGCGCGAGTTAGCGCTTGTCCGTCTCAGGCACCACCGCTTCGTCGATGTATTCCCGGTACCGAACGTCGGCTGCAAAGTGTCGAAAGCCACTATCTAGAGAGAACAATGCCTTGATGTTGCCGCGAGATGCCTCAGGGCCGAGCAACTCGTCCATGGCAGCATGGGACTCGAGCACAGCACTCGCTAGCACGGTGTGGCCCATATCCCACGGATCGTAATCTTCGACAGTGAGCCTCGGCTCGTAGTCGGGCCCGATTTCGGAGAAATGCTCATTCGCCTTCTGAAGCTCGAGTGCACATAGGACGTCGGACGATCCCGTTGCACGTTGGCCCGATGATTGCCAGTCTCGCAGCCAAGCGCTTGCGCGGTTCGCTGCATCGAGAGCAGCGCGTGTGGCCAGTGAGCGCCACTCTCTGATGTCCGGCGAAAGTCCGTATTCGGAATCAACCTATGGCTCGGTCGCGATGATCAGCGCGGGAGCCATGTCGGCAAAGTTGAGCGTCGTGGCTGGATGAAGACGATTCCTGGGTTCATGAGCGCAAGGCGCAGTACTTGTGTGTGGCTTCCCGCCGATCGCGGGAAGTCATCGCAAAGATCGAGCGCCCGGTAAAAGGCCAGTTTGGCCGTGAACACCAACACAAGGCCTGTGGCAAGAGCTACGAGGCCCTGGTGATCGTTGCATGAAGAGGAGATCCCGAGCCCCCGATGTCCCAGTCGAAAGAGCCACGAGCCGCACCGGCACCCCACCATCCGAGTACGACGACGAGGATCACTGCCTCCACGATCAGTCGCGATCGCCTGACTCGAACGACGGACGCTTCGCCAAGTCCTCGTCGTGTGGCCGAAAGAATCGTCAGGGCGCGAAGTCGCGTCAGCAAGAAATAGACGACGAGGGCAAGCCCCATCCAGTAGAGGCCTCGCGGCTGAGGGCTTGGCCGACGAGCTTCCGACCATCCGCGGGCAGCTCGATGACACCATCGAGGACGTGGATGAGGAATTCGCAATCGATGAGCGTGTGGCAGGCCGCCGCGGCGCCCTCACCTGGAACGCACTCCCAAGGCGTCTAGCCGCAATCACAGGCACCGTACCTGCGCACGACTATCCGCTCGTTCTTCCGCCTTCCGACGTGCCTCTCGACGCCAGGTCTATGGGATATTGGACCGCAATTCTGAGCGGCGTCATGAGCGAGCGACGGAGGACGAAACGCGTGGAGGGTCGTAGCCACTTCGACGAAACGGGCGGTGTCGAAACCATCCTGGAGGCCGCCCCAGGGCCGATGGCCGATGCGATTCGAGAGCGAGGCGTGGAGGAGTTTGTCTCCATGATCCGCAGCACGGTGATGTTGGACCTCCGGGACCGTCTGTCCCACCGGCAGCGTCGCCAACTCGACAAGGCCTTTCGGGAGGAAGGGAGGGCGGGAGCGGCTGCCTGGATGATCGAGAAGGTCCCTGGCTATCCGGCGATGTTCCGCGAGTGCGCCGGTGCCGAAATCGACAAGATGACCCACATGATTGACGAAGTGATCGCCGGGCGTGAGGAGCCGCGGAATACGTAGCGCCTCGACAGCGGCGGCCCGACAAGTCGGCGGTGTCTCGCAGACTCTCCTTGCTTGCGAAACCGCGCAAGCACGCTAGCTGACACCACTCACGCTTCCGCTGTGGACGAGGAGAAGTCACGGTGGCGGCCTTTGACCGGCGACCCCGCGAGCACCCTTCCGCCGCTCGTTGGCGCCAGAGTCGCAGCGACGCTACGATCCAGGCCAGACGGGCACGGTTTGTCCGAGCGGCAAGGAGGGGTCGCTAATGGGAGCGGATCGTTCCTTAGATTCGAGACCGTGACACCGACCGCTGGCAGACGATCTCGCGCTCCCGCGCCTCGTCCGTTGCCGCACTCTCGTGCGTGTCGACAGGGACGATCGTTTACCTCGGAAGCAGTCGTGCCCACTGGACGGGTCCCGGCAACTCGGCCTGCGTCACGGGCTTGCGCGCGGACCCTTATGGAGGCCGGAGAAGTAACAGCGTGGGCTCGCGCTACCCGCGGCCTGCGACTCTCGAGCCGCGAAATCCCGGTAGCTTGACTACCTGGTCTGGTAGGTTCACGACTGTGCCCAGCCAGACATCGTCTTGTCTTCGCCAGCTTGTGCCATGACGCCAATTGACACACGGGTCTTCGATCCGACCAGTGTTACGACGATTCGTCCGACGATATGAGTGCGGCAGCGTGGATTGGGATAGCCGCCGGGGCCGTCGCTGTGCTAGGCGCGCTGGCTGCCTCCTTCAGGTTCTTTGTTCAAAGCCCGCTCAACATCCAAATCGCGGAACTCAAGTCCGGGAAGACCGATGTCGAGCGTGACTTGTCGCGAGAGCGCGAACACCTGGCAGAGCTCGAGGCCCGACACCAAGACCTTGCCCGAGACTTTACGAATCTCAAACTCGCCAAGACAGGTGTCCTGCTGAAGCACGAAATCGACACGGACGTGCGAGAAACGATGGCGGCACTTGGCATTACGGAGAGTTCCGTCCTCGTTCCCGGTCCCACCCTTGATTCACCGAGTTTCGTATTCCTCGCACTCCATGGACCGGCTGCAGCAGAGCTCAGAAAGGCGAAGCTCCCAATCAGCGAGGGAATCGTGGGTCATGTATTCAAGAATGGCAAACCATACAACACCGCAAACGCTCAAGATGATCCAAACTTTTTCCGGGGGATAGACAAGAAGGCAAGCCATGAGACAAAAGCCATGCTCACGCTGCCGCTATATCACGAAGGCTCTGTTATTGGTGTCCTCCAATTGCTGAACAAGCCAGGAGGATTTTCAACAAGCGACGAGACCAACGCCGAGGCGCTCGCTCGACCTCTCGCGGCTAAAGTAGCAGCGTTCGCGAGTGACCCTGAGAACTTTGGCCTACTTGGACTCGCCTGGCAAAGCGAGGATGAAGAAGCCACGATCGTCTTCTGCGACCTCACTTCGTCGTCGTCACTCCTCGGACAAATGAGTGTACCGAGCGCAATCGACTGTATTAATGAGTATCTAGAACAGCAAAGCGACATCGCGATGCGGTTTGGTGCGACGGTCGACAAGTACACTGGCGACGGCGTCATGCTGCGGTTCAACGTACCGCGCCCAATCCTTTCGGACGATCACGTCGTGACGGCTGTAGAAGCGGCGCTCGACATGCGCGCCGCCTACGAACGACTCAAGGAAGGCTGGATCGCAGCCAGACTGCCTGTCAGGCATATCTTTAGCCGGATCGGCATCTCCTGCGGCGTCGTCTACAAAGCAACAATTGGGCATCCTCAGTTCCAGCAGATCACTGTGATAGGTGAGGCAGTCAATGAGGCAGCCAACCTATGCGAGATTGGATCTCGCGAGCGAAACGTCATACTGGTGAACGAGCGTGTTCACCGACGGCTTCCCGAGTCCTTCAAGGCTGAGGCAAATCAAGCCGGAGGCGATGATCCTCCCACATACGAGATCCTCGCACGGGCATAGCATCCCCCTCCACAGCCCGATCCAGAGCGCCACGTGCTTTGACCGCTGCTTGCGCCCAAAGCAAGCGGCGTGACTGCGAAGCCGCGCGCTCCCCTCTTGGACGAAAAGCAGGTGTGCGAACGATCGTTATCAGCCCGCGAATCGACAAGCCACTTCGTGGACGCTGCGCCAACTCAGCTGCTTGCCGGCAAGTCAGGCGTGCGCGAGGGCGCGCATCTGGCTCACCGGGTGACGTCCCAGACGACTCAACGTCGCGTAGGACGAGGCGTGCCCATGCGTTCGGGGCGCGACGCTGACGGGTACACGGCCCGTGAGCCGATCGATCACGCCGCGGCGCAGCGGCACGAGCAGCAGCTCGGTGTCCTCGCCGACAAGGACGGTCGCCTGCCCTTCGATCAGGTTGCGCCAGAGAACGTCGTCGGTCCACTCCTCATCGCTGGGAACGAACGCGACATCCGCCGGGTAGCCGAGATCGTCGTCGCTACGCGACGCCGCCATGAACAGCTCGTCGGTCTTGTCGGTGATCTCGCTCATTGCATGTGCTCCCAAGCGTGAACGATATCGCGCCAGTCGCGCAGCAGCTTGAGTTCGGCGGCATACATCGCATCGTTCACCGGGCCATACGTGACGGTGGGAGACTGCTTCTCTAGGCCGACGTACACGTGCTCGTGGTGCTCGCTCGGATCATGAGCATTGTCGAACGTACGCACCGTGCGCCAGCGACCGTCCCGCAATACGAGGAGCACGATCGCGTACTCGACGGGGTGCTCACTCGGACGCTCCACCACGAGCTGCACATCGGAAGCCAAGAAGCGGCGTCGAGTCCGATCCTTAGGCATCTTTGAGCGCCGTCACGTCGTCCGCGAGGCCAGCTGTCGGCATCTGCCACCCGACCCCAAAAGCCGCCTCCACAAATGCCGACTCGTGCGCGCTCGGCGAGTAATCCGCGTAGCGCTGGGTTGTCTCAATGTCCCGATGCCCCATCCACTCCTGCAAGGTCCGCATGGGAACGCCAGTACCAGCCATCGCCGTACCGAACGTGTGCGGTAGATCGTGGAAGCGAATGCGACTGCTCAAGCTGCGCGGCCTTGAGCGCCCGGCGGAAACGCCGCAGGATCGCCGCCTTGTCGAGTGGCCCGGCCGTGTGGGGATCGGCGAACACGAGAGCATCGCCACTGCTCTCCCCCGCTGCGCGGCTGAGCCGGTCAAGCTCTCCGCTGGCCCTTTGGGGCCGGCTAATCCCTGCCCTAGAGCCAAATCCGACGATGGGCGATACTGGGCTCGAACCAGTGACCTCCGCCTTGTCGAGGCGGCGCTCTCCCAGCTGAGCTAATCGCCCTGGGATCGCCAAGGGTATCAACGAGGCCGCGACTCGATCGACAGCGCAAGCCGGGCGATTCGCCCCGCCGCCGCCACGGCCTGAGACCCGGGCGCCGGGTGGTCTCCTCCCAGCAGCGCCCGGGCCTGATGCGCTGTCACGGCACGATGACTACCCGACCTTCGGTTCCCGCCGCGCCGGGCGCTTCGGACCCATAGGGCCCATAGCTACCTTCGCCTTCGCCGGCGCTCGAGCCAGAGCCAGCTTCCGCTTCCGTCCCTGGGCGTCCGAGCCGTCCGCGGACTTCACCTTCTTCACCGGCTGCGCCCCGGCGGCCGAAGGGGCTGCCTTCCGAGCGGCCGGTGCCGCGCTGGACCGATGCGGACGTCACGCCTTCGCCAGCCTCGATCTTCTTGACAGTTTCGGCGACGGTGTTGGACGAGATGGCGAAGCCCACGCCTGTGCTACCGGGCTGCGAGCCACCCACGGTCGACGCGTCGCTGGCGATCTGGGAGTTGACGCCGATCACGTCGCCTTGTTCGTTGAGCAGCGGCCCGCCCGAGTTGCCGGGGTTGAGGGCCGCGTCGGTCTGGATCGCGCCAGTGATCTTGGCGCCGTCGGGGGCAGCGATTTCGCGGCCGAGCGCCGAGACGATACCCCGCGTGAGGGTCTCTTCGAGGCCGTAAGGGTTGCCGATCGCGTATACGGCGTCGCCGACCTGCACCGGGCTCGAGCTTGCGAGCGTCAGCGCTTTGAGGCCCATGCCCGACGGTTCGACGCTGATCAGCGCGAGATCCTTGTTGGCTTCTTCGCCGACAATCTTCGCGCTACGAGTGACCTTTGAGGACCCGCTCGCGTCCACCGTGATGCTCGTCGCACCCGCGATCACGTGGTCGTTCGTGAGTATCAGGCCTTTTTCATTCAGCACGATCCCCGTGCCCTCGTCCTCGCCGTTGGCGGTGATGGCCTTGATCGCCACCACGCCGGTCGAGTCGCGCTGGTAGATCTGGGTTGCGGAAGGCGTGGTGGAAGCCGCGTCGCGACGCGTGCCTGCCGACGACACCGGCGCCGATACAGCGGCAGCCGTGGTGGGCGTCGAACCGCGACCGCCACCGCCGAACAGGAGCACTGCTCCGCCCGCCACGATTGCTCCGACGAGCGCCGCCAACAAAATGGGTGCAAATAGCCGTTTCACACGATCACCTCTAAGTTCTTCGGGGAAGCCATCGTGCGACGGTTGGCTGTCTGGACGCTAACGATGTCCGAAAGCGCCGCTAAGCGCGCGAGAAGAAGTTCGTAACGGGGACCGCCCGCCGCCCGATACGCTGTAGGGCCTTCTCGGCGACGTGGCGGAGTGGCTACGCAGCGGCCTGCAAAGCCGTCTACACCGGTTCGATTCCGGTCGTCGCCTCTCTCTGCGAGAACCGCCTGCAACCAGCACCCTCCTCGCACAGGGCCGCCGACGAGACCACCGAGCACCGGCGCTGGCGCTGGCGCTCTGTCCTCAGAGCCCGAGCCCGTCGAACGTCCTGATCACGCGCCCGTCGGTGGAGCGCCAGATCATCGTGCCCTGTTGCAGTGGGTTGCTGCGCGGAAGCGTCGCCACGACCAAGTTTTCCACAGGAGCTGTCGTGACCGTGAAAGCAGGCGAGATCTTGGCGCTGTAGCCGCTCGCGCGGCCGGCGGGGTAGCGCAGCGTGACCCTCGCGACGCCGTCGGGCACCACCAGCGTGACGGTCGAGCTCGTGCTCGAGCCAGGCAGGCCACTGCTGCTGGCGTCCTTGCCCTCCTCGATCGCCGCCGCCGTCGCGCCGCCGCCACCGGCACCGCCGATCAGCCCATGGCCGAGATCGACGTTCCTGGCAAGCTCCATGATGCCCTGATGTGGCGTTTCCCCGGTCCCGCAGCCACCGACGATGCCCGGGTAGACGTAGTACGAGCTGCCGTCAACGACACGGGCGAGGCGTATGTAGTGGACGAACACGCCGCTGATGAAGCCCTGCGCCGCGATACCGCTCCCGGCGTCCGCGGCGGTGGCGGGGCGACGAAGGACACCGAGGATCGACAGCAGTGACCTGCTGGGCGCCCCCTCCAGCGCTCCACGCTGACCGCAGGCCGCTGACGAGGATTGAGCGCTCTTCGACGGCAGCCGTCCGGCGGGCAGCAAAGCGCTCTCGGAGCGTGACCCGCCGCCGCCACCACCTGCGAATCCCGCCAGGAGTGCGCCGGTCGCACCCGCCGCGAGCACACCGGCGACAGCCAGGCCCCGGTGTCGGCGCTGACGCGCCCGCGCCTCTTCGATCACGCCCGCGTCGGGGGTTTCCGTGGGCGGTGGCTCGACGGTGACGCTCATCGGATGTCAGAACTGCGCTTCGAACATCGCTCTGAGCTACTATCAATAGCACAATGTTGGACGTCAAGGTTGACCGCGATGACCCGGCCCCGCTACACGACCAGGTCGCCGCGCAGATCCGCCGCGCGATCGCCGACGGCGAGGCAAAGCCCGGCGAACGCCTCCCTCCCGCGCGCCACCTCGCCGCCGTGATGCACGTCAACACCAACACCGTCCTACGCGCATTGCGGCTCCTACGAGACGAAGGTCTGCTCGAACTGCGACCTGGCCACGGGATCCGTGTCAGCGGCACACCCGAGCGCGGCGCATTGCTGACCAAGGCGATCGAGCTCGTCCAGCTGAGCCGCGAAAGCGGCTATGACCGGGACGAGCTGCTCAACATCGTCAGGCACGTGCCGTAGGCCAGCGTGGCATCCTGACGCGAGACCCGAGCGCGGCAAATCAATTCCCGGCCACGCCGATTAGTTTCCGCGCCGGGACAGGTCATAGAGATGTCAACCACAACTCGTAGGAGGCAGCAGATGAGCACCACCACCACCGGGATCCGCCAGATCAGCCTGGTCTGCGTTCCGACGATCGAGCAGGACCGCGCGATCGAGTTCTATGAGTCGCTCGGCTTCGAGAAGCGCACCGACACGGAGTTCGGGGGCGTCTACCGCTGGGTCGAGGTCTACCTGCCCGAGGGAACCACCGGGATCGCGCTGGCGCCGCCACCCCCGGGACAGGAGATCACCCCCGGCCAGACGGGGATCACGCTGACCACGGACGACATCGATGCGACTCACGCCGAGCTGCGCTCCCTGGGGGTGGACGTCGATGCGGAGGTATCGCGCATGGGCGACCCGGTGCCGCCGATGTTCTGGTTCCGCGACCCCACGGGCCACTCGCTGATGATCGTGGAGCAGCCCTGAGCGCCACGCCCGCCGAGGACCGCAACTTCGCGGAGCTCGTGGATCTGCACCGAGCTGAGCTGCACGCGCACTGCTATCGCATGCTCGGCTCGGTGCACGACGCCGACGACGCTCTGCTCAGCTGTGTTCGACACGCGCGAGCGCGGCCTGCAGCGAGCGCACGCTCTGCGGGCCGATGAGCGTCGCGCGGATGCGCTGGTGGGCGTCCACGACGAACGTCGTCGGCACGTTGCGTAGGTGGTAGGAGTTCCCCACGGCACCTTCCGCGTCGCGCAGGTTGGGGAACGTCCACGCATAGCGGCGGATGAACGAGCGCGCGCTCGATAGCGACGGATCGCTCCAGTCAACGCCCACGATCCTCCCCCGCCCGGTCCTACCACGCGAGAAGCGCTCGATTTCGGGGGCCTCCTGCGCGCACGGTCCGCACCAGCTCGCCCAGAACACCACCGCCGCCGGGCGCCCGCCGTCGCCCGCCAGCACGTTCGCGAGCGTCACCGGCGCCCCGCCGAGCGATTCGCGCGGCAGCGCCGGCGCTGGGCGTCCCCTGGCGGTGTGCGAGGCCAGCCCGAGCACCGCCGCCACGGCGATCGCCGCGACGAGCGCGAGCGTCAAAGCGAGCAGTCGCAGCCGCCGTGCCATCCCGACGCCGCTCAGAGCTTGGCCAGCTCGGGTACGTCGTGTGCGATTTCAGATGGCTGGAAGCTCGACGCGTACAGCGTCAGCTGCTTTCCCGACGCGGTGATCCCGTACACGAGCCCGGTGTGGTTGACGAACTGCGGCTTCTGTACGTCGCGTTCGGAGCCCACCCCCCATGCCTTCCACACGGGCGCCAGTTCCTTGCCGGAGCCGATCAGGTACTGCATGCGCCCCGTCATGCCGTGGCGCGCCAGAAACGCGGCGACAGCCTTGGGCGTGTCGCCATGGGGGTCCACCGAGACGGCGATCACCTGCACTTTGGAGGCCGTCGCGGGCCCCATCTGGTTGAGCGCCGCGCGCAGGTTGGAGGCGATCAGCGGACACACGTCGGGGCAGTTGGTGTACAGGAACGTCACCAGCACGACCTTGCCCCTGTAGGAGTCGATGTTCACCGGCTGGCCGAGGTAGTTGCGCAGCGCCAGCGCCGGCGCGGGCTTGGCGGGCGACAGCACCGCGGCGGCGTCGAAGTCGTGCTCGAGCGCCTGCGCATGCGCGGCGTGTTCCCCCGACTGCCCGCCGATCGCCACCAGCGCCACCGCCCCCGCGGCCACGACGATCACCAGCAGCGAGAGCAGGACGCGGAGGTCCAGTCCGTTCTTGCGCACGGCAGCGAACTTATCAGCGCGAGCGCTCTAGTGCGAAGGCTTTCGTCGGCAAGAAAGCGTGCAGTCCTCCCCATGTGATGCATCTTGCAACTGGATGTGTTAGTTTGCCGCCCGTTCGTGCCGAGTCCCGTGCCCCAAGGGGTGCGGGATCGGGGGACCCACAGCAGCCGAGAGGCTGCGGGGGCGAATCGCCACACAGTGTGGCGTAGCGTAGATGCGTACGCGAGCCCGTCAGCTAACCCCGTAGGCGCCATCCCAAAGAAGTTGAGAAAGGACGCCTCGGATGCCGGGTTACCCGCGTGATCTTGCTGTTGTCGACCACTGGAGCGCATCGCTAGAGCGCTCCCTCGCCCGTCGCGGGCGCGCCGGGGGCGCTCGTGCGCGCCGTGGCGAGCACGCGAGCTCAACGCTGTCGACGCTGCTCGACGCCCGCGGCGCCCTGCGCCAGCTGCGCGATCTGGCAGACGAGGAGCCGTGGCAGCTCTCGCTCGGGCGCTCGCGTGCGCGACGGCGCGCCGCGCAGCTGCGCTTCGCGCCGACCAGCTCACGCGCCAAGCGCGTGTCGCTCGGCGCGCTGGCCGCGCTGACGGTCGGCCCCGCCGCCAGCCTCGCCAGCGGCCAGTCGACGATTCCCGCCACGAGCCCTGAACCGGTTACCACGACCGAACACGTGATCGTGCTCAGCAGCGGCAGCGAAGGCAGGCAGGTGCAGTTGCTGCAGAAGGCGCTCGGCGCGGTCAAAGTAGACGGAGTCTTCGGTCCGGAAACGGAAGCCGCCGTGCGCAGCTTCCAGGCCAGCAAGGGCCTCACCGTGGACGGCGTCGTCGGGTCGCTGACGAGCGCCGCGCTGCGCAGCCAGAGCGCCGGCTCGGCGTTCATCGCGGATGTCAGCAGCGTACTCCCGGGCACCGCATCGCTGCCCGTCGGCGCGACCGCGCCGGCATCCACGCAGGGCGCCGCAGGCGTCCAGGCGAGCACCGCGAGCGTCGCGCGGCCCGCGGTCGCCACCACAGGCGGCTCGGAAGCCGAAGCGCAGGTCGAACCCGCCGAAGCCGAAGCCGAAGCCAAGAGCGTGGCGGCCGAAGAACACGCGCAGGAAAAGCACGCGCAGGAAATCGGCGTGGGCGCGGTCAAGCAGCTGCAGAGCGCGCTGCACCTCACCGCCGACGGCAACTTCGGCCCGGCGACAGAGGCCGCCGTGCGCCGCCTGCAGGCCCGCCACGGCCTGTCCGTCGACGGCATCGTCGGGCCGGCGACGTGGAACGTGGTCGGCGTCAAGGGCAAAGCAACTCTCACGCCACCGTCCTCCGCGCTGCCCAAGCCCGCCACCCAACATCACACCGCAACGATCGCCGCCACGAGCGACGTGGGGCTGACCGCCGGCAGCGGCGGCACATCGCAGGCGGCGCATGCGGAAACCGCCACCGGCACCACCGCGGTCGAGTGGCTGCAGAAGGCGCTGAAGCTCCCCGTGGACGGCGAATTCGGTCCCGAAACCGAGGCTTCCGTCCGGCGCCTGCAGGCCCGCCACGGCCTGCCGGTGGACGGCGTCGTCGGGCCGGCCACGTGGTCGGTGATCGGCGTGCAGAACGCCGCCACGCTCACACCGCCGGCCTCCGCGCTCGTCGCGCCGAGCTCAGGCGGCGGGGCTTCGAGCTCGGGCTCCTCCAACGGCGCGAGCGCCGGCGGAGGCGAATCCGAAGGCGTCGTCGCGCGCGTGATCGCCGCGGCCAACGAAATCGCCACGCGACCGTACGTGTGGGGCGGCGGGCACGGCTCGTTCCAGTCCGAAGGCTATGACTGCTCGGGCTCGGTCTCCTACGCGCTGCACGGCGGCGGCCTGCTCAGCTCGCCCGAGGACTCCACCGGACTCGAGTCCTACGGCGAACCCGGGCCGGGCAAGTACATCACCATCTACGCCAACGCCGAACACGCGTGGATGGTCATCGACGGCAAACGCTTCGACACGGTCGCCCTCGCCGAAGGCGGCTCGCGCTGGGGCGGGCCCGGCAACGACGGCGGCGGCTTCGTCGAACGCCACCCCGCCGGGCTGTAGCCGTTCGCAGGGCCCGCATACGAGCGTCTTTAGCTGGTTCGCCCCCGCACATGTGCGGGGGCGCCGGCGGGCGCATGCGCCCGCCGGTAGACACGCCGCATGCGGCGTGTCAGCAGGGTCGCATGCGACCCTGCACGGGACGTGCAACCACGTCCCGATCGCCGCATGCACATGAGCGCTGACGCCGCCCGAGCGTCCCATCCCAAGCGCTCTTTACCTTGATCCGCTTGGTACTCCAACGGCGGACAGGAGAGACGAGGCGATGCTCGCACGGGCGCACGCGTTCACGATCGAGGACCTGCATACACGACACGTAAGCGTCGAGGTGGATGTGCGCGCGGGGCTGCCGGCGTTCACGATCGTCGGCCTCGCCGACACGGCCGTGCGCGAGGCGCGCGAGCGCATCCAGGCGGCGATCCTCAACTCCGGATACGAGTTCCCGTCCCGGCGCATCATCGCCAACCTCGCGCCGGGGGACGTGCGCAAGGCCGGCCCTGGACTTGACCTGGCGCTCGCGTGCGCGCTGCTCGCCGCCAGCGGGCAGCTCCCGCGCGAGCGGCTCGAGCGCGTGGCGCTGTTCGGGGAGCTGGCGCTCGACGGCGCCGTGCGTCCCTCGCGCGGCGCGTTGGCGGTAGCGCACGCAGCACGACGCGCGGGCATGCGCGCACTCGCACTCGCGCCCGCGTGTGCGCGCGAGGCGATGCTGATCGACGGCCTGGATGTCCCCGCCGTGGCGCATCTGCGCAGCGCGGTGCGTGTGCTGAGCGGCGGCCCCGGCGATGAGCTTGGCGAGCACCCGGCACTCGGCGCACGTGGGCAGGGGGCGATCGACGAGCACGCGGCGGACATGCGCGAAGGCGATCTGGATGAAGTGCGCGGCCAGCATCACGCGGTCAAAGCGATCGTGATCGCCGCCGCGGGCGCCCACAACGTGCTGCTGAACGGCGCTCCGGGCACGGGCAAGACGATGCTCGCCCAGCGGATCGCCTCGATCCTGCCGCCGCTGAGCCGCGAGGAGGCGGTCGAGGTGACGCGCATCCACAGCGTGACGGGCGCGCGCGTGAGCGCTCTGGCGGTCAGCCGCCCGTTTCGCGCGCCGCACCACTCGATCACCGCTGCGGGCCTCGTCGGCGGGGCGAGTCGTGGATCGATCGGCGAGGTCGTGCTGGCTCACAACGGCGTGCTGTTTTTGGACGAGCTGTCCGAGTTCTCGCGTTCCACGCTGGAGGCGCTGCGCCAGCCGCTGGAGGACGGCCGCGTGGCGATCGCCAGAGCGCGTCACTCGGCGGTCTACCCTGCGCGCTTCGTGCTCGTGGCCGCCACCAACCCGTGCCCGTGCGGCTATGCGGGCGACGGCGATCGCTGCTCGTGCAGCGAAGCGCAGATGGCGCGCCAGCGCCGGCGCCTCAGCGGCCCGCTGCTCGATCGCATCGACCTGCTGGCAAACCTGCATGTGGAAACGGACGACGAGCGCGCGCCTGCGCTGATCAGCTCGGCGCAGGCGCGCGCGCAGGTTGCGTGCGCGCGCGAGCGCCAGGCGGCGCGGCTGGCGGCGGAGGGCGTCACGGTGAACGCGCGCATGGACGGTCGCATGCTTGGCCGGCACGCAAGGCTCGACGAGCGCGGCGAGCGGATGCTGCGCGGCGCCCGCGCGGCGGGGCTACTGAGCGCGCGTGGCGAGCATCGCGTGCTGCGGGTCGCGCGCACGATCGCCGACCTCGACGCGAGCGAGCGTGTGCGCGCGTGCGACCTCGGCGCGGCGCTCGCGCTCAGGACGGACCCGAGCGTGGCGGGCAGCCGGGCGGCATGAGCGCCGGCCGGCGAACGCGAGGGCTCCGAGCCGCTTGCACCGGCTGCCGGCGGCGCAGCTGGCTGCTGTCGTGCCTGAGCGGCCCGCTCGAGTGCTGCGCGCGCGACCGCGCGCGCCTGCTGGAGCTGCTGGCGCTCGAGGATCGCGCGCTGATCGACGCTGTCGCCGGTCGGCGTAAGGCCGAGCTGCACGCGCGCTACGGGAGCTTCACCGCGCGGGAGCTGCCGCGCGATCCGCATGTGGAGGCGATCTGCCGCCACTGCTGCGGCTACCCGCAGGCACTGGATGACCGCGCGACGGCACCCCCGCTCGAGGTCGCCGGCGGGGCGGCGCGGCTGGCCAAGCTCACGGCGGCGCCGGTGGTGGCGATCCTCGGCAGCAGAGCGCCGAGCGACTACGGGGTGCAGATGGCCAGAAGCCTCGCTCGCGGCCTGGCGGCGAGCGGCGTGACGGTGGCGGCAAGCCTCACCGACGGGGTCGCCGTCGCGGCGCACGCTGGAGCAATGGACGCGGGCGGCGCGAGCGTGGCGGTGATGGGCGGCGGGCTCGCCGTGTCGTGCCCGGCGCGCAGACGCTCGTTGTATGAGCGTGTGAAGCACGCGGGCTGCGCCGTCTCAAAGCTGCCGCTCGACTGCGCCGGGCGGCGCTGGGGGCAGCTCGCGAGCGAGCGCATCCTCGCGGCACTGTCGCGCATGGCGGTCGTGGTGGAGGCGGACGACACGCCGGAGGACCTCGCCGCGGCGCGGATTGCGGTGGCGCTCGGACGCACAGTCGCGGCGATCCCCGGTCGTGTCACCTCTCCCCTCTCGCGCGGCACGCACGCGCTGCTGATGGACGGCGCGACGCTCGTGCGCGGCCCGCGCGACGTGCTCGAGCTGCTGTACACGGTCGGCACCGCCGAGCAATGCGAGCCGCCGCCCGCGCCCGTAGGTGCGCCGACTGACACTGGGCTGCAGCCGCATCTGCGAGCAATCCTCGAGCGCGTCGGCAGCGGCTGCGACACTCCGGACAAGCTCGCGCGCGCGGGTGTCGAGCCATCAGCGGCGGTACTCGCACTGAGCGAGCTGGAGGTGATAGGTCTGCTCGCTCGCGGCGACGGCGGCCGCTACATGCCCCGAAACGCGTTGTAGCAGCTCCAAACCCGTTGTAGTAGCTAAACGTCAGTTGTCTATTAGAAACGAATGCTTCTCAAGAAGTCTGGTGAAATCGCCGACGCCATGCATTGAGATGATGGATCAGCTCACAGCCCGGATGGCGTGATGCGCGCACCGGCAAAACAAGGCGCACCGGCAAAGCGAGGCGCACCACTGAAGCGCGCAGCGGCCACGAACGCACAGCCCGATGGGGGAGTTCGTCACCTCGGCGAGGCTCTGGGTGCACGCGTCGATGAGGTTCTGCGCCGGACCGCGGCGCGCGAGCGCAACTCCAGTCGCAGCTCGGGCTCGCTCGATCCTGCCGTCGCCGACAGCTTCGAACGCATCGGCAAGAGCTCCACGAGCGCGGTCGCGCAGTGGATGGCGGGCGGCAGACCGGAGGCGGGGCTCGAGGCCGGGCGCGAGGCATGGCACACCTATGGCCAGCTGGCGGCGCAGAGCGCGACGCCGCTGAACGAGGTGACCAAGCGCTGCCTGCGCTGGCGCGACTCGGTGATCGAGGTGCTGCATGAGAGCGCCGAGGAGCATGGCGTGTCCCCCGCGGCACTCGCCTACGCGGCGGCGATGACGCAGCACACGCTCGACGTGACGCTGGTGCGCATGTGCGAGGCGTTCGAGCAGGAGCGCGCGCGCATCGCCGGGGAGCTCACCCGTCGCGACGAGGAGCTGGTGTTCATGGCGACGCACGACGAGCTCACCGGCCTGCCCAACCGCACGCTGATCCTCGATCGCGGCGAGCAGATGCTCGTGCGCGCCCGCCGGCTCGGGACCCCCGTCGCGGCGCTGCTGCTCGACCTCGACAACTTCACCGGCATCAACGACACGCTCGGACACGCCGCCGGCGACGAGCTGCTGCAGGCTATCGCCGCACGGCTCGACGGGGTCGTGCGCAGCGCGGCAACACTCGGCCGCATCGGCGGCGACGAGTTCGTCGTGCTCGCGGAACAGTTCGGCGAGACCGCCAACGCGGAGCTGATAGCCGATCGACTGAGACAGGCGCTGAAGGCGCCGTTCATCCTCGCCGGCAGCGGCTACTCCGGCCTGACGGTGAGCGCGAGCATCGGCGTGGCCACCGGAGATCACGCGTCGGTGGAGGACCTCCTGCGCGACGCCGACATCGCGATGCACCGCGCCAAGTGGGACGGCAAGAACCGCCACGTGGTGTTCGAGTCGGGCATGCAGGACGTCGTGCAGAGCCGCATGGAGCTGGAGATGGACCTGCGCGGCGCGCTCGCGCACGACGAGTTCTTCCTGCTCTACCAGCCGACGTTCGAGCTGCGCGGAATGGCGCCCACGGGTGTCGAGGCGCTGATCCGCTGGCGCAGCCGCACGCGCGGCATCGTCCAGCCCAACGACTTCATACCGCTGCTCGAGGAGACCGGCATGATCGTGGAGGTCGGCAGATGGGTGCTCCACGAAGCCTGCCGCCAGGGCGCCGCGTGGCGCGAGCGCGACCATCCGATCGGCGTCGCCGTGAACGTCTCAGCGCGCCAGCTGGAGACCGACGAGTTCATCGCCGACGTAAGCGACGCGCTCGCACGCAGCGGCCTCGAGCCCAACGCGCTGACACTCGAGATCACCGAGACCGCGCTGATGCGCAACCCCGAGCAGACCGCCCGGCGCCTGCACGCCATCAAGGAGCTCGGCGCGCGCATCGCCATCGACGACTTCGGCACCGGCTACTCGTCGTTCGCCCACCTCAAGCAGTTCCCCGTCGACGCGCTCAAGATCGACCGCTCGTTCATCTCCCAGCTCAGCGAGAACCCCGAAGGCGAGGCGCTGCTGCGCACGCTCGTCAAGCTCGGCAAGGCGCTCTCGATCGAGACGCTCGCCGAGGGCATCGAGCTCGAGCACCAGCTCACGCTGCTGCAGGACGAGTGCTGCGACAGCGGCCAGGGCTTCCTGTTCGCCCGACCGCTGGACGTCGATGCCACCGAGGCGTTCCTGCGCAGCCGCCGCCATGGAGCCACCCCGTCGCGGGGCGTCAGCGACGTCGCTCCCGAAACCGCGCCCCGCCCCACGCCCCGCAAGCGCGCACGCACACGCGGGGACCTGCCTAGCGCCGTGGCTGGCCGAGAACTCACGTCAGCCGAGTCGCGCTCCCAATCACGGCCCGCCGGCGAGCCGCGAAATCCGCAGGCTGTCGAGCGCTGAAAGGGTCGCTGCTCGGGTGCTTGCGTCGGCGCGGGCGCCGATGTACACCTCAGCCTGAAACTCGCGGCCGGCGTCGCGAAAGCGAACCAGGTAGCTCGGCCCCATGCACTCGTAGTTCGCGTAGCTGCTGGCGCTCAGCGCGAAATGAGCCGGCCGGGGCGGGAAGCCCGCGAGCGGTTGTCGCGCTATCGAGGCGTATTCGATCAGGTACACCCAAGCCCCCGTCTGCGGCATCTCTCGCAGCGCCGTCGCTGGAGCGCAGCCGCTGTCAGGTCGCGCCTGGTGTAGCGCGAAGGAGCTCGCCACCATCCGCTGCACAGGAGACACCACACGAGTCAACAGACGCCGGAACACGTGCCAGCCAGCAGGATTGCGGACGCTGATGCCCGCTCCAACGTCGGTTCGGCCATCGCCGCTGGCGGACACCATCGGCGCTTGACGAGCAGATCGCTGATCGGCACCGGGCGTCGGACGGACGCCCGCGGCGGCGAGCCCCGCGCCGACGGCCAGGACGGCCAAAGGGACAGCTATGAGTGCAGACTTCCGCACCCATCCAGCATACGGACGATGTAGGGGCGACGACCCTCGTGGCTGCTGCGGTGAGCGCTCCGAGCGGCGGTCGGGCGAGAACACAACTTGTTCACAGGGTGTCTCCGACTTGGTAACAGGAGCATGGCCTGCCATGGGCAGTTTGGTGTTGATCTGTTTCCAACCAACCAGAGGAGTAGAAGCATGCGCACCCGTCCCCATCCGCTGCGAGCGCTCGCCGTTCTTGCGCCCGTAGCTGTCGCGATGCTCGCGATGGCCTCAGCCTCAGCATCGGCCGCGCCCCGCGCCCCGCAGGGGCCTGTCAACGCCACCACGCCCTGCGTCAGCCGGTCCGCCGGGCAGGCGCACATCAAGCACGTGATCGTCCTGTTCATGGAGAACCAGCCGTACGTCAAGGTCGTCGGCTCGCCAGAAGCGCCGTACATCAACGGCCTGGCCGCACGCTGCGGGCTGGCTACGAACTACCACAACATCACCCACCCCTCGGCGCCGGAGTACCTCACCGCCACCTCCGGTGAACTCGGCGGAGCCGGGGACTGTCCGCCGGTGTTCCTCGACCCGTCCTGGCCGGCGACCTGCCCGGACGCCAACAACAACATCTTCAACCAGACGACCAGCGTCGGTGAGAGCTGGAAAGTCTACGAGGAATCGATGGCCACCAACTGCCTCGAGGGCGAGGACGAAACCAACTACGACATCAACCACAACCCGGCCGCGTACTACACCGACCTCGGCGGACCGAGCGGAGCACCGCACTCTCCGTGCAAGCGCTTCGATGTTCCCCTCGGCACGTTTGAAGCGGGCAACCTCGAGTCGGCACTAGCCCACGGGCAGCTCGCCAACTACTCCTTCATAGCGCCCAACCTGATCAACGACACCCACAACTCCACCGTCGCTGTCGGCGACGAATACCTGTCGCACATGCTCCCCACGATCATGAACAGCCACGATTACAAGAACGGCTCGACGGCCCTGTTCGTCGTCTGGGACGAGGGCGAGGGCGGCAGCACTGACGAATGCGCCTACAACACGACCGACATCGGCTGCCACGTGGCGATGGTCGTGATCAGCCCGTACACCACACCCGGCACTCAGTCGGCCGAGCTGTTCAACCACTACTCGCTGCTCAAGACCAGCGAGGAACTGCTCGGCCTGCCGCTGCTGGGGCACGCCAACGACGCGCAGGTCCAGTCAATGATCGGAGCGTTCAACCTCTAGAGCAAACGCACGGCATCGGTGGCATCGCTCAGCGTGAGCGATGCCACCGGCCCGCGCAAGCGATTCTCTGAAAGCGGATGAAGGGATTCGAACCCTCGACCTTCGCCATGGCAAGGCGACGCTCTAGCCAGCTGAGCTACATCCGCAAGGTTCGGCCATTCTACAGCGGCCGGCGCGCGCGCACTTGGTAGACGGCCAGTTCGCCCGCGTCGAAGCCGTGGCCGGCGGAGCGCAGGTACAGACGCCACACGCGCGTGCGCTCGACGCCCGCCAGCCTCTCGGCCTCCTCCAGGTGCTCGTCCAGGCGCTGCGCCCAGTGGCGCAGCGTCACCGCGTAGTCCTCACGGAAGCCCTCCACGTGCCCTGTGCGGAAGCCCGCGCGCTCGAATGCCAGCTGGACGCGCGACAGTGATAGCGGCTCGCCGTCGGGGAACACGTAGCGCATCGAGAACAGGTCATCCAGCGGAGTCGCGTTCGGATCGAGCTCCGCGATCGCGTGGTTGAGCAGTTTGCCGCCCGGGCGCAGCAGCGAGAACAGCGTGCGTGCATACACGTCGATCTGGCTCTCACCCACGTGCTCGGACATGCCGATACTCGCGATCGCGTCGAACGACCCGTGCGCAAGCGCGCGGTAGTCCTGCACGAGGATCTCCACGTTCTCGGAGAGGCCCGCCTCGGCGACGCGCTCGCGTGCACGCCGAGCCTGCAACTCCGACAGCGTGATGCCGGTCACGTGCACGCCATGCTCGCGCGCCGCGTGCATCGCGAAGCTGCCCCAGCCGCAGCCTACGTCCAGCACGCGCATCCCCGGCTCGAGATCCAGCTTGCCGGCCACCAGCTCGAGTTTCGTGCGCTGGGCGTCCTCCAGCGTCTGTGCGCCTTTGGAGAACACCGCGCAGCTGTAGGTCATCGAGTCATCGAGGAACAGCGCAAAGAAGTCGTTGCCGACGTCGTAGTGGTAGCGCACCGCCGCCGCGTCGCGCTCGGCGCTGTGCAGCCGCCCGCGCAGCAGCAGCTCTATGCCCGGCCGATGGGGCAGACCACCGGGCAGCGCCGCCACGCCCGCCGCCAGCGCCAGCCGCGCGCGATCGGAAACGCTGAGCGGCGGCGGCTCGAACTCGTCGACCACCCGCAGCGCACCGTCCAGGTCATCGACCGCCAGCGAGCCGTCCACATACGCGCGGCCGAGGCCCAGCGTGCCCGGCGCGGACAGGACGTGCGCGAGCGCCGTCGGGCGCTTGACGAAGAACGTCGGCGCCCCGTCCGTCGTCGCCGCCACCGCGCCGCCGTCCCAGAAGCGCACGTTGAACGGTCGCGTCGGAAACACGCGCTGTAGCTCGCGGCCAAGTGGTCTGCTCACCCGGATGAACGCCACACGCCTACGATCGCACATGAGCGTCAACCCTTGAAGCTCGAGCGCCCCAAATCGCCGAACGGCTCGTCGCGCTCGCGCACCGCCTCGCGGAATCCAGCCTCCGCGGCGCGCGCACGAAAGGCGTGACCCTCGGCCGTGTGGCGCGCGATCCCGTCGAACAGCGTGCCCATCGCTTGCGCGCCGTGCAGGCCCTGCGCGAACAGCGTCTGGTTGACGAGCAGCTTCATCATCATCAGCTGGTTGACCGGCATACGCGCGATCCGCTCGAGCAGGATCTCCGTGCGCTCGACCAGCAGCTCCGGCGCCGGCGCCTCGATCGCGAGGCCCCATTCGAGCGCCTCGGCGCCTGACAGCGAGTCGCCCGTGAACAGCAGCCGCTTGGCGCGTTGCGCACCCACGCGGTGCGCCCACAGCGCCGTCGTCGGCGAGCCCCACACGCGCGCCGGCGGGTAGCCGATCTTCGCGTTCTGCGCGATCACCAGCAAGTCCGAGCACAGAGCCATGTCGGTGCCGCCCGCCACGCAGAAGCCGTGCACCATGCACACCACCGGCTTGCCGCAGTGCAACAGGCTCATGAAGCCGCGAACGTTGCGGCTCATCATCGCGTAGTCGACCATCGGGTCCCACGTCGCGTCCGGGTCGTGGTTCGCCGCGATCACCCTCGGGTCCAGCGGCGAGCCCGAAGCCGCATCCCCCGACGACGCGCTCGCCCCTGCTCCTTCGGCGCTCTCCACCAGGTCATAGCCGCCACAGAACCCGCGCCCCTCGCCGGAGAGCGCCAGCACGTGCACGCCCGGATCCAGGTCCGCGCGCTCGACGCACGCCGCCAGCTCCTCGATCAGCCGCCGCGTGATCCCGTTGCCGCGCTCGGGACGATCGAGCGTGAGCCGCGCGATGCGCCCCGTGATCTCATAGCGGACCGCCGGGCGCTCGCTCATGCGCGCCGCCGCGAGCCCCGCACAGAGCCTTTCGCTGACCGGCATGCACCCCCGAACGCTGACACGCGGTGGACTCTACAGCCAGCCACACCACGCTCGAAAGAGGCGTGCGTGACGGTGCGATCAGGATCGTCACGACGATCGTCTAGCCTGAGCGCATGGGGCTTTTCGGACGCAGCAACAGCACGATGGTTGAGCCGGCCGCCGCGCTCCCCGGGCGTGCCCAGGAGGTGCGCGTACCCGAGCGCCACGAGGTGCTCGGCACGCCGCTGCGCGGGCCGTTTCCCGAGGGGGTGCAGACCGCGATCTTCGGCATGGGCTGCTTCTGGGGCGCCGAGCGGATCTTCTGGGAAGCGGACGGCGTGTACACGACCGCCGTCGGCTACGCCGGCGGAGTAACGCCCAACCCCACCTACGAGGAGGTCTGCAGCGGGCGCACCGGCCACTCGGAGGTCGTGCTCGTCGCCTTCCACACCGACATCACCAGCTACCAGGAGATGCTCCGGCTGTTCTGGGAGGGGCACGACCCCACGCAGGGGATGCGACAGGGCAACGACGTCGGCACCCAGTACCGCTCGCTGATCATGTGGCACGGCGAAGACCAGCGCGCAGCCGCCGAGGTCTCGATGGCGGCGTACCAGCAGATGCTTTCCGCCGCCGGCCACGGCACGATCACCACTGAGCTCGCCGCGCTCGACGAGCGCCACCCGTTCTACTACGCCGAGGACTACCACCAGCAATACCTCGCCAAGCACCCCGGCGGCTACTGCGGGCTCGGCGGCACCGGCGTCGCCTGCCCGGTCGGCATCGCCAGCTGAAAGCCATAAGGAACGGCGGCCCCGCCGAAGCGGGGCCGCCGACCATCCTCAGCCCATGGCGGGCGCGTCCGTGGGGAGGCCGCGCCCGCGCCGGGAGAAGGCTTCCCGCCTATGACGCTCCAGCACCCGCAGGCAGCGTGCCCGCCGCGCCGGGCTGCCACGCCGGCTGGTGCGGCCCGCCGAGCGTCGGCACGTCCGAGGGGTACACCTCGTTGCCGTGGATCGCGTGATCGCCGATCTCCAGCTCCTCGTCGGAGAGCCGCAGCGGTATCACGAGTCCGACCACCTTCAGGATCACAAACGTCATCACCGCGGTGTAAGCGATCACCCACCCAGCTGTCTCCGCCTGCCAACGCAACAGCGTCCAGCCGCCGCCCAACAGCAGCCCGGAGACGCCAGGCAGGTTGGTCGCACCACCGCCCGCTCCCGCGTACTCGACGATCGCCGGGTCAGCGAGCAGCCCCACCAGCAGGCCACCGCCAAGACCGGCGACGCCGTGGGTGAAGATCACCCCCAGGGTGTCGTCGACGTTCCTGAACGGGCGCACGCGGCTGAGGTAGCGGATCGCCATCCACACGATCGTCGCGTCGACCACGCCGATGATGATCGCGCCCCAGCCGTTCACGAACCCGGCCGCCGGGGTGATGCCCACGAGGCCGGTGATCATTCCGTTGACCGCTCCGATCATCGATGGCTTGTCGCGGTAGATGTAGTCCCACGCGATCCACACCATCATCGCCACCGCGGTGCAGACGTTCGTGTTGAGCACCGCCGCCGAGGCGTTCGCGCCGGCATAGTAGGAGTCTCCGCCGTTGAACCCGTTCCAGCCAAGCCACAGCAGACCCGCTCCGACCGCCAGCATCAACAGGTTGTTCGGCGCATCGACCTCGCGGTCTCGTTGCAATCGTGGTCCGATCACCGCCGCGAACACGAATCCGGACACACCCGCCGACAGATGGATCACGTACCCACCGGAGTAGTCCAGGGCGCCGTGCGCCGCGAAGTAGCCGCCGCCCCAGATCAGGAATGCGTTGACCGCGTACACGAACGTGATCCACAGCGCCACGTACGGGATCCACGCCTTGAAGTTGACGCGCCCCAGCACCGAGCCGAGGGCCAGGATCGGCGTGATCGCCGCGAACACGAACTGGAAGTACACGAGCGATGACTCCGGGAAGTGAAACGGAGGCCCGGTCGTGATCGACTTGATTTCCGCCTGGCCCTCCTCCGCCGTATGGCTGAGGACGCTGCCCGGTTCGCCGAGGAACGTCCCCAGGAAGCCATGGGTCCCGAAGACACCTGAGCCGCTATGCGCGATCGGCGCACCGAAACCCATCTTGAACGCCCACAGAACCCACACGATCAGCGTCACGCAGAACGCCACGAACGTGAGCATCATCGCGTTCACCGACCAGCGCTTCTGCATGACACCGCCGTACAGGACCGCCAGGCCCGGCAGGCTCATCAGCCCGACGAACGTCGCGGCGGTCATCTGCCATGCGTTGTCCCCAGGGTTCAGCCAACTTGGGTATGACAGCCAGGTCATGTGCCTCCGTTCCTACAGTTGTTTGCAATTGCGAGCGCCCCTCCACGCAGCACGAACGCCGCTCGCCGATAACCGTCCCGGTATGAAATCCGGCATCCGGGACAGCGGGTAGGGCCATCCTGGCCAAGTCTTAGGTCCCGCGTTTCGACATTTGTCTAGAAGCGTGATCGATCGCCCGAAACGTCCCGACCGGGCGCCACCGCAAGCCTCTGAGCAACCCCAGGCACAGCGCCGAAACGCCCTTACAGCCCTGCCCGCGGTCAGCCGCCGGCGAGCGGAAAGCCGAGGCGTCGGCACTGCTCGCGCAACTGCTGCGCGAACTCGCTGCTCGGCTTCGGCGTCGCGCACAGCGTCCTCGCCTGTTTCCCGCACTGGTGGATGAGCGCGCCACCGAGCGTGCTAGCGAACGTCAGGCTGACGCAGTCCTTGCGCGCCGGAGCGCGGCTCCTCAGCGAGTACGCGCCCAGCCCCGCGAGCGCGAGCACCACGCAGCCGAGCAGCACCGCCACGACCGTCTTCTCACGCCGCCCCCACTGCAGCGGCTCGGACAGCCGTCGCGACTGTTCGAACATGATCATTTCCGCTGGAAGGCTACTCGGCGGGCGTGAACGACAGCCGCGGCCGAGTTGATGCAGTAGCGCTGGCCGTTCGGCCCGGGCCCGTCGTCGAAGACGTGTCCCAGGTGCCCGCCACAGGTACGGCAGACGACCTCCGTGCGGCGCATCAGCAGGCTGTTGTCCGGGCGCAGCTCGACCGCCTCCGCCACCGCCGGCTCGGTGAAGCTAGGCCAGCCCGTGCCCGACTCGAACTTCGTGTCCGCGCTGAACAGCACCGCCGCGCACGCCGCGCAGCGGTAGTCGCCCGAGTCCTTGTTGTAGACATACTCACCCGTGAACGGCGGCTCTGTGCCGGCCTTGCGCAGCACCTCGTACTGCGCCGGCGTCAGCTGCTCGCGCCATTCCCCGTCCGACTTCACGACCTTTGGCTCGTTCGCCGCCATTGCTCAACGTTTTAGCAGCCGTCGCCAGGCAGCCGTGAGCGCTCATATGCCCTGCTATTGTGATCTTTACGTTCACGTCAGATTCAACAAGCCGTAGGTCACAGCGAGCGAGCTCCACGCCACGCGCCAGCTCCTCCAACGGCGCCGGCCAGCCCCCGACCTCGCGCTTCGGCGTCGCCGCCGGGCACGCGAGCTACAAGTGGTGGGCGCTGTCGTGCACCAGCCTCGGGATGCTGCTCGCGGCGACCAACTCGGGGACGCTGATCATCGCGCTGCCCGACCTCGAGCGCTCGCTGCACACCAGCCTGCTCGCGCTCGTGTGGGTGATCCTCGCCTACCTGATCGCCGCCACCGTGCTCGTGCTGATGGCCGGCCGCCTCTCAGACCTGTTCGGGCGCAAGCGCGCCTACGTCGGCGGCTTCCTCGTGTTCGCCCTCGCCTCGCTCGGCGCCGGCTTCTCCGGCGGCGCCACCGAGCTGATCCTGTGGCGCATCCTGCAGGGCATCGGCTCGGCGTTCCTGTTCGCCAACGCCGCCGCGCTCGTCACCGACGCCTTTCCCAAGGAGGAACTCGGGCTGGCGATGGGCGCCAACACGATGGTCGCCGCGATCGGGCTCGTGCTCGGTCCCGTGCTCGGCGGCGCGCTCGTCGCGATCTCCTGGCACTGGGTCTTCTGGTTCAACGTCCCCTTCGCGCTCGCCGGCGCCATCTGGGGCGCGCTGATCCTGCGCGAGCTCGCCAAACCCGACTCCGTGCGCGGCTACGACGTGCTCGGGACGAGCACCTTCATCGTCGGCCTCACCGGCTTGGTGTACGGCGTCTCGCGCGGTGGCATCAGCGGCTGGAACGACGGCCTCGTGATCGGCGCGCTCGTCACCGCCGTCGTGCTGCTGCCGCTGTGGGTCGTGATCGAGCGCCGCTCGCGCGCGCCGATGCTCGACCTCGGGCTGTTCCGCAACCGTCTGTTCGCCGCCGCCAGCGCCGCGTCGTTCATCAACGGGCTCGCGCGCTTCGCGCTGATGTTCCTGTTCGTCTTCTACTACCAGGGCGCGCAGGGCGCCACACCGATCCAGGCCGGCGTCAAACTGATCCCGCTCGCGCTCGGCATGCTCATCGCCTCGCCGATCGCCGGCATCTACGCCGACCGTCACGGCTCGCGCGCGCTTGCAGCGCTCGGCATGCTCGTCACCGGCGCCGGCCTCGCCGGGATGACCACGCTGCAGGTCCACAGCGCCTACTGGCAGAGCGGCCTGTGGCTGCTCGTCGTCGGCGTCGGCTCGGGGATGTTCAACAGCCCCAACACCGCCGCCATGATGGGCACCGTGCCGGCGCACCGCCGCGGCATCGCCGCCGGCGCGCGCACGCTCCTGCAGAACACCGGCGCCGTCCTGTCGATCGCGTTCGTGCTCGCGATCGTCACCGCCGCCATCCCGAAAGCGACGCTGTTCGCGATCTTCTCCGGTCTCGCCAAGGGCCTCTCCGCACAGAAGCTCGCGCCGTTCATCGCCAATATGCACACCGCGCTGTGGGTGCTCGCCGCGACCTCCTTCCTCGGCATGTTCGTGTGCCTGCTGCGCCCGCGCCACGTGCAGCCCGGCGAGGAGTCCTCAGAGCTGCCCTCGCAGGTTGCCGAGGAGCTGGCAAACGGACGGGTCACGGTATGAGCCTGCGCATCGGCGACGTCGCGCGCCTCGTCGGCACCACGCCGCGCACCATCCGCTACTACGAGGAGATCGGGCTGCTGGCAGAGGCGCCCGCGCGACCCTCTGGCCAGCACCGCCTCTACAGCGACGCCGAGGTCGAGCGCCTACGCGAGGTGATGCGCCTGAAGGACCTGCTCGGTGTCTCGCTGGAGGAGCTCAAGACGCTGCTCAGCGCCGAGGAGGCGCGCGCGGAGGTGCGCGCGCAACTGCGCCGCGACGACGTCGACGCCGAGCGCCGCCGCGAGCTGCTGGGCGAGGCGCTCGGTCACCTCGACCGCCAGCTCGAGCTCGTCCGCCACCGCGCCGCCGAGCTGGCCAAGCTCGAACACGAGCTGTGCGAGACGCGCAAGCGCGCCAAACGCAAGATCCGCGAGCTCGAGGCAGATCCACGCCTCGTGGCATCCTCGCGCGAATAGCCCTTCAAGAGACAGTCCAGTTCCTAGAACACCACCTGCGAAGCACCTGAACGCAGCCACGAGAGGCGCAGGCCGGCAGGCCGGAGCCCCATTCATATAGTGCTTTGAAGCACCGGAGAGGAAAGCGAGGAGCAGCGTGGAGCGCAAATGGTGGACCTTGATCGCCGTGTCGGTGGCGATTTTCATGCTGCTGCTGGACATCACCGTCGTCAACGTCGCGCTGCCCGACATCCAGCGCTCGCTGCACTCCTCCTTCTCCGATCTGCAGTGGATCGTCAACGCCTACTCGCTGACGCTCGCCGCCTTCCTGCTGACCGCCGGCGCCGTCGCCGACCTCGTCGGACGCCGGCGCGTGTTCGTCACCGGGCTGATCGTGTTCACCGCCTCCTCCGCTCTGTGCGGGCTCTCCACCAGCCCGCTGATGCTCAACCTCGCGCGCGCCGTACAGGGCACCGGCGGGGCGATGATGTTCGCCACCTCGCTCGCGCTGCTCGCGCAGGCGTTCCACGGCAAGGAGCGCGGCATCGCCTTCGGAGTCTTCGGCGGCGTGGTCGGCGCAGCCGTCGCCATCGGCCCGGTCGTCGGCGGCGTCATCACCTCGGGCATCGGCTGGGAATGGATCTTCTTCATCAACGTGCCCATCGGCATCGCCGCCGTGTTCCTCACGCTCACCCAGGTCAGCGAGTCGCGCGACCCCAACGCCACCGGCGTCGACTGGATCGGGCTCGTCACGTTCTCCGGGTCGCTGTTCCTGCTCGTGTTCGCGCTGATCCAGGGCAACGAAAAGGGCTGGGGCTCCACCCGGATCCTCGGCTTCCTGATCGGCTCCGTCGTTCTGTTCGCGCTGTTCCTGATCGCTGAGCGCCGCCAGCGGCGCCCGATGCTCGACCTCACATTGTTCCGCCGACCAGCGTTCGCCGGCGCCAGCATCGTCGCCTTCGCCGTCTCCTCCTCGATGTTCGCCATGTTCCTGTACCTCACGCTGTACATCCAGGATGTGCTCGGATACAGCCCGCTGCAGGCCGGCCTGCGCTTCCTACCGATCACGCTGCTCACCTTCGTCGTCGCTCCCATCTCAGGCAAACTCAGCGTGCGTGTGCCCGTGCGCCTGCTGCTCGGTGTCGGCCTGCTGCTCGTGAGCGCCGGGCTGCTCGCGATGACCGCCGTCGACGCCAGCTCGGGCTGGACCGCGCTGATCCCCGGCTTCCTGATCGCCGGCTTCGGCGTCGGCGTGATCAACCCGCCGCTCGCCTCCACCGCCATCGGTGTCGTGCACTACTCGCGCAGCGGCATGGCCTCGGGCATCAACAACACCTTCCGCCAGGTCGGCATCGCCACCGGCATCGCCGGCCTCGGCGCCGTCTTCCAGCACGACGTCACCCTCAAGACCACCGCCGCCCTGGCCTCCAGCGTCCCAGGGCACCAGGTGCTCGGCGCCGCCCACGGGCAGCTCGGCGGCGCGCTCGTCTCCGGCGATGTCTCCGCGCTCGCCCGGCACCTCTCCCCCGCCGCGCGCGCCGCCCTCGAGCATTCCTACCGCGTCGGCTTCACCAGCGCATTCACCACCATCCTCATCATCGCCAGCGCCGTCGCGTTCGTCGGCGCGCTGTGCGGGTTCGCGCTCGTGCGCAGTCGCGACTTCGTCGCCTCGGGCGGTGCCCAGGAGGCACCCCAGGGCGCGCCGGCCGAGGCCGCCGCGGTTTGACCCCGCGCTTCGCGCTCACGGAGCCGGACGGCGCTCATAGCCGTCGCACGCGAGCACCGGCACGCGCGGATAGCGCGGGTACGCCGGATCAGAGCGGGAGCGCAAGCACAGCGAGAACACCGAGCCGCGCGTGTTGCGCACCACCTGCTGGTGCACGCACGTGTCACACAGCCCCGCACGCGGGCCAACGGGCGGCGAGCCGGGCTGGCCTGGCGGGCTCGGCGGCTCGGGCGGGCTCGGCGGGGACGCCATCAGCGGAGCTTACGAGCAGCGGGATCGAGCAGCGCGCTCGACGCTTTCGCACGCGCCTGCGATAATCGTTGACTGTACAACTATGACCACGTTCTACCGACTACTGGGATTTCTGAGCCCCTACAAGCGCGGGCTGGGAATCTCATGGGCGCTTGCCAGCCTCGCGATGGTCATGACCGTCGCGCTGCCCGAGCTGACCGGGCGGGCGGTACAGGCGATCACCAAGGGCGCCACAAAGGTCCACGGGCATCCGGCGGCGGAACGCGCGAATGATCGCAATACGCTGCTCGCGCTCTCGCTTGTGATCCTCGGCGTCGTGCTCGCGCGCTGGGGATTCATGTACTGGCGTCGCATCGTCGCCGGGCGCGTATCGCTCGCGGTCGAATACGACCTGCGCGAGCGCATGTACGGCCAGCTGCAACGCCTCGAGCTGGGCTTCTTCGACCACCAGCAGACCGGCCAGCTGATGTCGCGCGCGACCGTCGATCTCGCCGCCGTGCGCTTCTTCCTCGGCTACGGCCTCGTGTTCATCCTGCAGTCGATCCTCACGATCGCACTCGCCGGCGCGGTCATGCTCGCGATCAACCCCGGCCTCGGGCTGATCGCGCTCGTCCCCGTGCCGTTCGTCGTGCTGATCTCTTACCGCTACGGCCGCCGCGCGCGCCCCGCCATCCAGGAGACCCAGCAGCGCATCGCCGAGCTGACCGCCGATGCCGAGGAGAACATCTCCGGCGTGCGCGTCGTCAAGGCGTTCGCGCGCGAGAGCCGGCAGCTGACGCGCTTCCAGCACACCGTCGGGCGCGTGTTCAACCAGGCGATGGTCGCCACGCGCCTGGAAGCCACGTACAACCCCGTGATCGGCTTCCTGCCCCAGCTCGGACTCGCCGCGGTGCTGCTGCTCGGCGGCGAGTCCGTCGTGCACGCGCACCTCACCCTCGGCCAGTTCACCGCGTTCTACCTGTACGTGAACATGCTCATCACGCCCATGCGCTCGCTCGGCGTCACGCTCAACCTCGCCCAGCGCGCCACCGCCTCTGGCGCACGCATCTTCCAGCTGCTCGACCGCGAGCCGCACATCACCGACGCTCCTGACGCGCCCGCGCTGCCCGCCGGCAACGGGCACGTGCAACTGCGCGACGTGACGCTGCGCTATGAGGACCCACACGACGAGCTCGGCGCGAGCGCGCTCGTCGATGCCGTGCACACAGCGCCGCAGAGCGGGCGCGCGGTGCTGCGCGACATCGACCTCGACGTCCCCGCCGGGCGCACCGTCGCGCTCGTCGGGCCCACCGGCTCGGGCAAGACCAGCCTCGTCGCGCTCATCTCCAGGCTGTACGACCCAGTCGCCGGCCAGGTGCTGCTCGACGGCGCCGACGTGCGCGACGTCACTGTGCGCTCCGTGCGCGCCGCTGTGGCCGTCGTCAGCGACGACCCGTTCCTGTTCTCCGCGAGCGTCGCCCAGAACATCGCCTACGCGCGGGCGGGTGGGCCTCCGGTCAGCGCCGCGGAGATCGAACAGGCCGCCCGCGACGCGCAGGCGCACGAGTTCATCTCGAGCCTGCCGCAGGGCTATGAGACCCAGATCGGCGAGCGCGGCGTCACGCTCTCGGGCGGACAGCGCCAGCGCCTGGCGATCGCACGCGCGCTCGTCGCCAACCCACGCGTGCTGATCCTCGACGACGCCACCTCCTCCGTCGACGCCTCCACCGAGCAGAGCATCAAGCTCGCGCTCGCCGGCGCGATGGCCGGTCGCACGACCTTCGTCATCGCCCACCGGCTCTCCACGATCGAGCTCGCCGACCACATCGTCGTGCTCGAGCACGGCCGCATCGTCGCCCAGGGTAACCACGACGAGCTGCTCGACAGATCCGAGCTCTACCGCGAGATCGTCGCCGGCACGTCATCCGCCGCAAGCGCCGACGCCGATCTGGTCGAGCACCTGCTCGCGGCCAACGCCAGCTCCGAAGCGAACGCCGGAGGTCGACAGTGAGCACCCCTGCGGGTAGCACCGGCGGAGCCGGCGGCCGCGGCGGCGCTCGCTCTCCGTTCGGTCCCGGAGGCCCACGCGCGGTCTTCGGGCCCGGCGCAGGCCGCGGCCAGGGATGGGGAGGTGAGCGACCCAGCCGCGGCAGCCGCGGGCGCAACCTGCGAGCGCTGCTCGAGCTGTTGCGTCCCTACCGCCTGCGCGTGGTCGCGATGCTGCTCGCGCTCGTACTCGGCACCGCCGCCTCGCTCGCGCCGCCGCTCCTGGCCAAGCTCGCGATCGACTCAGGCATCGAACAGCGCCACATCCACACGCTCGTCCTCGTCGTAGTCGCGTTCCTGCTGTCGGCCGTGCTCGTGTGGGTGGCCACCTACGCGCAGACCTACCTCGTCGGCTGGGTCGGACAGCGTGCGCTCGCCGACCTGCGCATCCGCATCTTCAGGCACCTGCAGAGCCAGCCGATCGGCTTCTACGAGAGCCGCCCCGCGGGCGTGCTGATCTCGCGTATGACCAACGACGTCGAGGCGCTGGAAAGCCTCGTCACCGACTCGGTCGTCACGTTGTTCCAGTCCGGCCTCACGCTGATCGGCGCGATCGGCGTGTTGCTCTACCTCGACGTCAAGCTCGCGCTGCTGACGTTCTGCGTCGTGCCGTTCGTCGCCGCCGCCAGCATCTGGTTCCGGCTGATCTCCGCCGGCGCCTTCCGGCGCACGCGTGAGACGATCGGCTCGATCACCGGCTACCTGCAGGAGACGCTGTCGGGCATCCGCGTCGTGCGCAGCTTCGGGCAGGAGCCCGCCCACGAGGCGCGCTTCGCCGAGCTCAACGAGGACAACCGCGAGGCCAACATGGTCACCGTGCACCTCAACGCCATGTACTTCCCCGGCGTCGAAATGCTCTCCGGGATCGCGCTCGCGCTGATCGTGCTCTACGGCGGCTACCAGGCGATCGACGGGCACATCACCGTCGGCACCGTCGTCGCGTTCGTCGCCACCCTGTCGTTCCTGTTCGAACCCATCCAGCAGCTCTCCCAGCTATACACCACCTACCAGTCCGGCATGGCCGCCCTGGAGAAGATCTTCCAGTTGCTCGACACCAAGCCCACGCTCGAAGACGCCCCCAACGCGCCCGCCATCGGGCCGATCCGCGGCGAGGTCCGTTTCGATGACGTCTCCTTCGCGTACACGCCCCGCTCGAAGCGGCGCAAGGACGCCGCGCAGCCCGCGCAGAACGGCGGCCGCGCGGCGCCAGAGGGCGATGTGACCGATGAGCAGGAGCCCGAGGAGGTGCTCGCGCTAGAGCACATCGACCTGCACGTGCCCGCCGGGCAGACGATCGCGCTCGTCGGCGCCACCGGCGCCGGCAAGTCGACCATGGCCAAGCTCGCCGCGCGCTTCTACGACCCCACCCGCGGGCGCGTGCTCGTCGACGATCACGACCTGCGCCAGATCTCGAGCCACTCGCTGCGCTCGCAGATGGGCATCGTGCCGCAGGAGGCGTTCCTGTTCTCCGGCACCGTGCGCGAGAACATCGCCTTCGGACGCCCCGACGCCGAGGACGCGCAGATCCGCGCCGCCGCCGGCGCCGTCGGCGCCGACGAGTTCATCTCCGAGCTGCCCCTCGGCTACGACACCGAAGTCGGCGAGCGCGGCGCCCAGCTATCGGCCGGACAGCGCCAGCTGATCGCCTTCGCGCGCGCCCTCATCGCCGACCCGCGCATCCTGATCCTCGACGAGGCCACCTCCAACGTCGACCTGCACACCGAGGGCCGCATCGAAGCCGCCATGCGCCGGCTGCTCGCCGGGCGCACCTCGATCGTGATCGCCCACCGCCTCTCCACCATCCGCCAGGCCGGGCGCATCGTCGTGCTCGAGCACGGGCGCATCGCCGAGCAGGGCACCCACGACGAGCTGATCGCCGCGCGCGGGCGCTACTTCGAGCTGTATCGCGACTGGGCCTCGCAGTCGGCCGCCGCTTGAGCCGGCACGGCTGCCGGAGCTTCTAGCCTGCCGGATCGTCGGGCTTCAGGCGCTTGCGGCCGTGCTGGTCTCTGCGTCCGGTGCCGATGCACTCGCGGCATACGACCCACTTGCCCTCGGCCTCCGCGTCAGCCGACCACCACGTCCAGCCGGCGCCCTGGCACAACTGGCAGCGATCCTTCTCTGCGATTTGGCGATCCGATTGGGTCATCGCGTTGGAGCATATCCGACCGGTTCTTGTTACCGCTGGTGGCTACCACGACGTGGCGCCTTCGGCCGCTCGTGGGTGGCGCGAGCGATGATCGCCCAGTCCTGTGCCGAACGGAAGTGCTGCACGGCTCCGTGCGGGGAAGACCGCTTCGTTGCCAACGTACGTTGCCACGATTTCTTCTGACTCCGCCTACCGTGCCTATTTGACACTACACGACAGTTGCACACGCTCGGTCTTGCGGCGCCCGATGCGTAGCCTTGCCGATTGGCACGGACCACCGCCGTTATTTAGGTGCACTTCAACGCCGTACAGGCCGGGTTGAAGTCGCAGCGTCAGTTCGCCGCCTTCGTACAGGACCGCATACGGACGCTTTTCGGTACCGGCATAACGAAAGACGCTGATGGTCGAGTTTGTGATGCCCGTCGCCTGCGCGTGGTGGTGCAGCGGCCCACCGCTCTCCAACACTACGATTGTCAACAGTGTGGATATCAGGTTCAATGCGACTCCTCTCTTAGCAGGTTCCGTAGTAGATGTCGCCGGGTGGCGATGTGTGTTGGCCCCAACACAAGCCTGCTGTCGTGACCGTAGTGTGCGAGCGGTTCCAGTTATGCCAAGCACCGGTCGTCCATTGTGCCGCCACTTCCTGCCACGCGGAGAAACTGGGCTGCACTTCGTCAGCGACCTCGGCACCTGTTTCTAGTTTTTTCGAGTAGTTCGGCCATCCGCCGTAGCAATGCTTACGAGTTGGAGTCGGTCGCGCTCTATCTCGCGCGCCAGGGTCTTCTCATCCGATGGCCGCTGGACGAGTACGCCCGCCTATTGGCTGCGAGCCCGTCTCGCTGACCGAGGGCCCGGCGTGACTTGCAGAAAGCCCTCGCGCAAAAGGCGGCTGTCGGGTTCGCGGTCTGACCGTCATGCTGCCCACTTACCGGATCGGGACACCTGCCGGTTGCTACGGAGTGCAGAATAGTTCAGCAAGCCGCCTAGTGTGCGGACTGAAGAGTTCTGCCTCCGTTTCGGCGTTCAACAAGAACGCCACTTCAACCGCCTCGAACAGATCCTCTTGGCGCACGCTCTCGCCGAGCGCGACCCGGCGGAGCGTGCCCCCAACCTGGTCTCCGCTCCACTCGTCAAACAGCTCTTGTTGGCTGGGCATGAGGCGGCTATAGCGACGACGGCGCGTCCACTCCAAACAGCAGCACCGTTCAGGCGACGGCGTAGGTTGATGGTGATGATTGGAGCCCGCTGCAGGTGCCCTACGACGCACCCCTCGAACACTTCAGGGACGGCCTCCGCCGCTCAGCCACCATCGACGGCTTCGGGCTCTGCGAGATCCTGCTTGCTGGCCATTAAGCCGCCAGCTCCCTGCCCTCGGCCAGCGCCGCGTGGATCAGGCTCCCCCTCACATCCCGCCACTCCTTCACCCGGTGCTCGCTCGCGACGATCACGTCCGCGGCCAGCACCAGATCCCCCAGCACCCTACGCAGCCGCACCGACTCCAAGGCGGGATTCTCGACCTCCGGCTCGATCACCAAGAAGTCCAGATCGCTGTCCCGCGTCAGCTCCCCACGCGCAGCCGAGCCAAACAGGATCACCCGCGAGCTCGGTGGCGCCGCCTCTGACAACCGACGGCCAGCCTCCGCTATCACCGCATCGTCAAGCACGCGCTCACGATACCCGGCTCTGGGGCGCACGCCCAGGCTGCGATCACACGACTGGCCCAAATCCTGGCCCGACCACCCCCAGGAACGCGAAACGCCCCGTGTTCACGGGGCGCAAACATACTCCGGGACAGGGACTCGAACCCCAATCTCCCGGACCAGAACCGGGCGTCACTGCCAATTGGACTATCCCGGACAGTGTCTGGCGTAGAGGATAGCCAACCGTCCAGCGGATCAGGCACCAAAGGCTCGTCGGAATCGCTGCCCTCTAGGGCGTCGATGGCCAAGCGAGGCCAGGACGCAGGGAGCGTGGTGTGCGAAAGCACACGAGCGACCGCGACCGGGCCGGCGCCGCAGGACGCCGCCTCGCGCCGGGGGCACCGCCGGCGGAGCCGGTGGTCGGCGGCCTAGAACGTCGCCGTCTGGCCGTTGGGCGCGAAGTAGGCGGTGATGGCCTCCTCGAGGCCAGGGTCGAGCACTAGCAGGACCTCGTCGCCGGCCTCGATCATGGTGTCGTGCTTGGGCACGAAGCCGGAGCCGCCGCGCAGCACGGAGATGATCAAGGCGCCTTCGGGCAGCGCGATGTCGGACACGAGCTCGCCAACAGTGGGCGCGTCGGCGCTGACCTCGAGCTCGATGATCTCCAGGCGCTCCTCTTCGAGTGCGAGCAGGTGCACGAGGCCGTAGCGGGGCACCTCGTGCTCGATCAGGCGCAGGATCAGGTCGGTGGCGGAGACCGCGGGCTGGATCCCGAGCAGCCGGAAGTGATCGTGGTTGCGGGGGTTGTTGACGCGCGCGATGATGCGCTCGCACAGGTACTTCTCCTTGGCGACCTGGCACACGAGGATGTTGTCCTCGTCGTCGCCCGTCACCGCGATCACGAGGTCGGCGCGCTGGATGCCGGCGCGCTCGAGCACCCACAGCTCGGTCGCGTCGCCGTACTGGATCGCGTGCTCGAACTCCTCCTCGCACGCGAGGTAGCAGCTGCGTGAGGACTCGATCAGGGTGACTTCGTGCTCCTTGTTGATCAGCTCCCGGGCGAGGTTGCGCCCGACCTTGCCGGCGCCGGCGATGATCGCGTACATGCCTACGCCGCCTCGGGCGCGAGCGCGCGCTGGAACATGTCGATCGCGTGCTTGGTCGGGGAGATCGTCTGCAGGCCCTGTTCGCGATACCAGTCGGCGCGCGCGGGGTCCATGACGCGCACGATCGACTTCTCCACGCCGAAGCGCTTCTGCGCGAGCTGAGCGATCACGAGATTGGTGTTGTCGCCGGCGGTCGAGGCGATGAACGCGTCGGCGCGCTCGATCCCCGCCTGGATCAGCGCGTCGGTCTCGAGCGCGGTGCCGACCGTGAACTGCCCACCGGAGTCCTCCCAGCTCTTGCTCTGCCCGGCGTCGAGGCGCTCGTGCGAGAGCGGATCCTCGTCGAGCACCGAGACTTCGTGCCCGGCGGCCAGCGCCGACTTGGCGACCGCGGAGCCGACGCGGCCAGCGCCGACGATCAGTACGAACATACGGCTGAGATGAAGTGCGTGCAGAGCATTGAGAACATGAACGTGGGTCGGGCAGATGCCTTAGGTGCGCAGGTTAGACGATTGGAGCCTCTGCCCGGTGGGCACGGCGGGCGAGCTCCACAGGCGAATCGCGCGCGGCGGGCGCCGTGACGATCACCCTACAGGTGGCCTTGCGCACGACGTACTTGGTGATGTCTCCCACGTATCCCTCAAGCGGACCACCCCGGCCTCCGAGACGCCCGCCGCCACGAATCAGCGACGGTTCCTCAGCGCCGAGCACGATCGCCTCGACCCCGCGCCGGCGGGCCTCATCTACGATCGCGTAGCCGGCGCGGCGCGTGCGCACGGTCGCGGTGGCGACGTGCACGCCGTTGTACTCCTCCCCCACCGCCTTCGCCCGCGCGAGCACCTGGCGGGCGTGCTTGATCTGCGCTTCCGGCAGGCTCGCGTCCAGCGGCAGCGACATCGGGATCACGAACACCCACACCGCCTCGATCGTCGCGGCGTCGATCGCCGCCTCGTCGGTCTGCTCGCTGGAGACCAGAAGCGCGGCGGTCTGCACGATGTCGTCGTCGAGCTCCGTCCCGAACAGCGGCACGAGGATCGAGCCGTAGTCGCGCTCGCCGGGCGGCTCCGCGCGCAGCACGCGCGGCGAGACGGTCACGCGGCGCAGCAGCGAGGTCTCATCGGCGCGTCGGTAGACCACGTACATGACGATCCCGAGCGCCATCCAGCCCAGGCCGACGTAGCGCGCGTCGGGATGCACGACGAGCACCGCCACGAAGCCGCAGGCCGACGCCAGCGCGCCGAACACCGCCGGCAGCGGCAGCTCGCCGGCGCCGAGCCGCACCGACAGCGGCACGCGGTAGGGACGGTCGCGGTCTCGCTCGGAGTAGCGCAGGCGGCAGATCGACAGGTGCGCGATCGTGAACGCGAGCGTCGCGCCGAGCGCATAGATGCCGATCAGGAAGTCCAGGTTCTCGGTCGCAGCGAGCCCCGCGGCGATCAGGCCCGCAAACGTGATCAGCACGTACGGCGTCGAGCGCTGCGGATGCAAGCGGCCGAGCCCGCTGGGAATCTGGCGGTTGGTCGAGAGCGAGTACGCAAGGCGCGAGAGCCCGAGCATCGCCGAGTTGGCGGCCGCCACGAGCGTCACCGCGGCCATCGCCGCCACCAGGTAGGTCAGCGTCTGCCCCAGCCAGTGCGGGTGCACGCGGCTGACGACGCCGATCATCGGCGCGTCCAGGTAGCGACCGGAGAGGGCCGTGCGTCCGTCGTGCACGGGCAGCGCCGTGACCGCCACCAGCGCGATGCCCACGTACAGGAAGGCCACCGTCGCGGTCGTGCTCGCGACCAGGCGCTTCAGGCCGGCGCGACTGATTCGCACCTCGCCCGCGAGCCCTGAGGCGGACTCGAGGCTCGTGAACGAGATCACGGCCACCGTCATCGCGAACAGCAGGTGCGACCACGTCGGCGCGGTGCCGAGGTGGATCGGCCCGGTGAGCGTGTGCGGGTTGAAGAACAGCGCCAGTCCGAGCACCACCACGAACCCCTGCAGGAGCAGGTCGCCCGCCACCAGCAGGCCGACCCGCCGCGCGCGGCGCCCGCCGAAGCCGCGGATGTTGCCGAGCACGACGTAGCCGATGATCGCGAGCGACAAGCCGAGCGCCTCGCCGCTGTTGCCGAGCGGGTGCCAGAAGACCTTCAGATACTGCGTCGCCGAGTACGCCGTGAC
>DASZFY010000060.1:0-36410 GCA_035939335.1 Solirubrobacteraceae bacterium
GAGCGAGCGCAGGCTGTCGGTGAAGCGATCGCCGCCGACCGGGTCGAGCACCACGTCGACGCCGCCGCCCGACAGCTCGCGCACCTCGTCCTTCCAGTCCTCGCCCAGCAGCAGCGTGTGATCGGCGCCCGCACGTTCCGCCACGCCGCGCTTGGACTCGCTCGAGACCAGCGCGATCGTCTTCGCCCCGAGGCCGTGGGCGACCTGCAGCGCGGCGGTGCCGACGCCGCCGGCGGCGCCGTGGACCAGCACCGTCTCGCCCTGCTGCAGGCGACCGCGCAGCAGCAGCGCAAAATAGGCGGTGTGGTAGTTGAGGATCAACCCTGCGCCCTGCCCGAAGTCGAGCTGCGGCGAGAGCGCGAACGTGAAGAACTCGGGCGCGACGACCGTCTCGGCGAAGCCGCCGAGGGCGCAGAACGCCGCCACGCGGTCGCCGGGCTTGACGCGCGCACCCGCGGGCGCGCTGCGCACGATCCCCGCGACCTCGCTGCCGGGCACGAACGGAAGCGGCGGTTTCAGCTGGTACTGGCCGCGCGTCTGCAGGAGCTCCGGGAACGAGACGCCCGCGGCATGCACCTCCACCACGACGCCCGCGCCGGGCGTGAGCGGGTGCGAGGGCTCGGGCTCGGGCAGCTCGACGAGCGCGAGCGCGCTGTCGGGGCCCGACTCATCGACGATCTGCACAGCTCTCATCGGCGCCATTATGTCCGAGCCGGCCGTGCGAGGCGCGCGCGCTCCGGAGGGCCGTTGGATCAGGGTCTACGGGCGCTGCCGAGGATGTGAGGCGCCGGCGGCAGATAGGGGGCCGGACTAAACGCAAATCGCTCGCAGCTCTCGAGCTGGAAGCCAGCGCGCTCGATCCCGGCGCGTGTGTCGCGTGAGAGGTGACAGCCACCGGCGACGCGCGGCCAGAACGTGGCGTCGGCGAAGCGCTGCACGCGCAGCTCGACGGAGCGCGAGGACCGCACGTGCTCGTAGAAGCGCAGCTCCCCGCCGGGACGGATGACGCGGAACAGCTCCGCGAGCGCGCCCGGCTGATCGGGGACGGTGCAGAGCATCAGCGAGGCGATCCCCACGTCGAAGCTCGCGGTATCGCAACCGAGGCTCCCAGCGACCCCCTCGCGCACGGAGACCGGCACGGGCGCATGCTCGGCAGCGGCGCGTGCACGCTCGCGCAGGCGCGCCTCGGGCTCGACCGCGACCACCTCGGTGACGCCGGTTGGATAGTGGGCGAAGTTGGCGCCGCTGCCGGCGCCCACCTCGATCACGCGTCCGCGGCAGCCATCGAGCAGGCTGCGGCGATGCGCGGCCCCTCCGCGAGCTTCCGCGCTGCGTGCGAGCCGCTCGTACACGCGGGCGAAGATCGGGTGATGAACCTCGTCGCTCATCGCTGGTCCACACGCAGCACGGCCTTGCCGGCGATCTGCCGAGCGAGCAGCGCGTCGATCGCCGCAGGGGCCTCCTGCCAGGGAGCGACACGCTCCACCGAGCAGTTCAGACGCCCGTCCGCTACGAGCGTCGCGGCCAGGCTGGCACCGCCAACGCCCTCGACGATCCCGTCGAACTCCTCGCCTGCCGGATCGAGCTCGCGGAGCACCTCGTCCGCGCCGAGCTCTTTCACGCCACGTGCGCGCTCCGCGCTGGAGGCAACGCCGGTGACGTGAGCGCCCGCCAGCTTCGCGAGCTGGACCGCGAAGCGACCGACGCCGCCGCTCGCGCCCGTGACGAGCACGCGCCGGGCGAGCACCGAGCCGATCGTGTCAAGCGCCTTGAGCGCCGTCAGGCCGGCGACGGGCAGGCTTGCCGCCTGCTCATCCGGGACGCCGTCGAGGAGCGGCGCGAGCTTGTCGGTGTCGATCGCCGCGAGCTGCGCCCAGGCGCCGCCGGCACTCAGCCCGACGACGCGCGTGCCGGACCGCGGGCCGCTGCCGTCGGCGGCCGCCCGCTCGACGACGCCCGCGACATCCCAGCCCGTGAGCTGCCCCTCTTGCATGTCGGCGAGCCGCCTCACCTCACCGCGATTGAGCGAGAACGCCGTGACCGCGACCAGCGCCTGGTTGGAGAGCGGCTCGGGCTCGGCGACGTCACGGAGCGCGACGTTGCCGGGAGCGCCGGGTGAGCTGGTCAGAGCGAGCATCACCGGCAACGTTAGCCCCGCCGGCTCCAGCCCCCACGGTCGAGGTGCAGCTGCGCGCCTCTAGAGCTCGACCTCGACCTCGAACTCCGTTGTCTTCGGTGGGCCGGGCAAAAGGGACTGCCCTGCCTGGAAGGCGGGCAGCAGCGTGTCGTCGCGGAACTGCTCCCAGATCGCATTCGACTCCCAGACCGCAACTATGACCCAACCGTTGGCACTCGGCCCGGCGTAGTGATGCGTCTGGCCGGCTGGCAGGCCACCGGGCGGGTGCACCACCGCGGTAGTGGCGTCGTACTGCTCCTTCGTACCGCCCTCGAAGTCGTTGACGATCACATACGCCATATCAGCCCACAGTTCGTGGCAGGTTCGCCGGGCGGACTGCCCCGACCTGGAGCCACGGTAGCCCATTGAGTGGGCTAGTGCAGCCGTGGGTTTCCAAAGTAGGCTGAGTCCCTGTGTATGTGACCCTGACCGCGAGACGCGGAGATCGTCTGGTGCGTAGAGCTGCGGCCTCTCTGTTCCTGTCCCGCGCCGGTGCCGCCGAGCAGCCGGAGGAGTTCGTGACCGACGTGGATGACGTCATGGAGGCGAACCTGGGGGCGTCTTGCGATGACCATCGTCATCACCGCGTTTGAGCGGTCGCCCGATGGCGGCAAGGGCCTGGCGCGCGATACGCGCGTTCGCTGGGCGCTTGAGGAGGTGGGCCAGCCCTACGAGGTTCGCCTCCTCTCGTTCCGCGCGAAGAAGGAACCCACGCATCTGCGCCTTCATCCTTTCGGCCTGATTCCGACCTATGAGGAAGGCGATCTTGCCCTGTTCGAGACAGGCGCGATCGTCTTCCACATCGCCGAGCACCATGCGGGACTGTTCCCGGACGATGCCCATGCGCGGGCGCGGGCAATCACCTGGATGTTCGCCGCGCTCAACACGGTGGAGCCGCCGATCCTCGAACTCGTGACCGCCAGGTTCGCGGAGGGCGAGGAGCCATGGGCCGAACAGCGCCTGCCTCTGGTCAGAGACCGTATTCGCGATCAACTGGTCCAACTTTCTGCCCGCTTGGGCGATGCCGACTGGCTCGACGGGGACTTCAGCGCGGGCGACCTCATGATGGTGTCGGTGCTGCTCAGGCTTAGACCTTCGGGCCTTCTGGACGAGTTTCCGAAACTGGCTGCCTACGTTGCCCGCGGCGAAGCGCGGCCGGCATACGAACGAGCTTTCGCCGCCCAATGGGCGATCAACGCCGGTCATTCGCAAACTAGGTGACGAAGTCCTATCGGGTTCGTCATCGTCCCGGGACTTGGCGGTGGCGGGCATACCGAGCCGCGGATGAGTCCGATAGGTTGAATCGCGCTCAAGCCTCCTAATCCACCTGTCGATTAGAGCGGCGTGTATAGACACATGTCTGAGAGCACGGCGTGCGTGGCGCTGCCTGCAGCAGCTCTCCTGCTAACTGCGTTCGAGGCCCAAGCGTTTGCGGCTCCCTTCGGCCTCGACGCTGAAGCCAAGCCTCGACGGGTGAGAGGCTAGAAAGACTTATCTCGTGGGCTGGCGCGAGCGAGACTGGGCCAAATGGACCGACGCGGAGCGCCAACGCTTCTTCGGGACCACGCGCTCATCAAGTCACGCACCGACGCGGTTCAGCCAAACAGCCGTCGGTAAGCGCCGACCGCGGAGAGAGACCCTCGCCACACTCATAATGATCGCAGCCGCAGTGGCGTATTACAGCGGTGCGCTCGACCATTCCCTCAAACCGACGGTGAGCGCTACCTCGAGTCGGCCTGCTGCCCTGACACCGCATCTAGCGCCGCCACACACGTCCACCATGAGCACCACGCCCGTGCCTCCCTCGACGCGTTACACCAGGATGAGAGGGCCAAGCTCGGTGCCGCGTGGTACATACATGACGGTCACCGGCACGCTACCTCCAGGCGAAAGTGGCCCCATAGTCGTGGAAGGCCAGTGGGAATCAGGACCGTGGTACGAGCTCGCGTCCACGAACGCCAGCGGTGGCGGCTTCAGGGTGCGCTACACACTCCCCCGGCCCGGCATCGTCCACGTCCGCCTCGCGCTGCCAGACGGCGACTACGCAGTCAGAACTATCGACGTCACTTGAGTGCTCGACCTCGGAGCGCTCGCCGCTAGCGCCCACGGGGATCGACGCCTTCGAGCGGCCAGTGGCGGACCACGCCGGGGAGCCAGCGGCCATCCTCCTCGCGCGTGAGGACGAAGCGGCTGATCGTCAGCTGGCCCCCCTCATGGTCGCCGTAGAGCAGGTCAACGGTCAGGACCCCACCCGCTAGGAAGGCCTCGGGCAGGCCCTCGCGGAAGGGATCCTCGTGCTCGCGTATCGCCCCCTGCCAGAAACCGGTGTCGCCTGCTGGCACGTAGAGGTCACGTGTCTGCAAGCGATGCTCGGCCGGCTCGGCGTGCGGTGCGTCGATCTCCGGGCGTCGCGCCATGAAGCGCCAGGCTTGAAGGACCGCGAGACCGTTGCCGACGTTGCGAAGCGGGATCACGAAGTAGTAGCTCTCGCCGTCGCGCTCGACCGCGGCGGTGCCACCCTCGACGTGCACCATCCGCCCCTCTCCGAAGCGGACCGTCTCGGGCGGATCATTCGCGCGCGAGGGAGCGAGCACAGGTCGCAGGCCGAGCAAGAGCGCCCGCTCGGCAATGGCGGTCGAACGCTCCGCAATGCGTGTCGAGCGCTGCCCGAAGCGCACCGAGGAGAACGTCGCAACCGCTAGCACGAGTGTCCCAGCAGCGGTCGCCAGGGAGGCAACCGTCGGCCAGTCGATAGCCATGAGCGCCGTCATCGAGTAGATGCTCTCGCCGGGAGCGGACGGCGACGACGGCGAAGCCCTCTGCGACCGCGTGAAACTAGGCGTAACGCGCGACGGTGAAGCCGATCAAGAGCGGCACGTTCACCGCGAAGACGACCAGCGACAGCGTCAGCACCACCAGCGGACCGCCGCTCGTGTGATTGCGCAGGAACACGTACTCGATCATCGCGGCGATGATCGAGTAGGCGAGCAGCGCCCACCTGCCCACCTCCAGGAAGCGTGTCCACGCGAACCCGTCGACCCGTGAGAGCGCGAGCAGATTGCCCGCGAGCACGACCGCGGAGGCCGCGAGCAGCGCGACCGCCGGTCCGAGCGAGACGTGTTGGGGGAGATGCGCCGAGAGGTAGATGCCCGCCGCCAGCACCAGCGCGAGCGACAGCATCCCCAGTTGCGTAACCGGCGGCATGCCTACGACGTCGGCCGAGCCGGCGGGCGGCGTCGGCGCGCTCGCGCCAACGCGGTCGCGCTCCTCGCTCATCCGGCTGACAGCTTGGTCATGATCACCAGGGTGGCGATCTGCATCAGGCCGGTGGCGCCCGCCGAGTAGATGAACCGTTTCATCAGTCGCTCGATCACCGCGGGGTTCGGCTGGGGCTTCTTCAGCTCCGTCAGGACCGCGACGTTCGCCGGCTCGAGCAGGCCGAGCGCGATCACCGCCATGACGCTGACGACGATGAAGCTCGCGACCACCCAGCCGTGCAGCGCGTAGCTGGTCTGGTTGGTGCCGAGGTGCGTCGAGAGCTGCCATCCGGCCGCCAGCGTGACCGTGACGACGGTGGGCATGATCAGCACCATCTTCGGCATCAGACGTGTGGTGAACTCGATCCGCGCCGGGATCGACAGCTTGCCCATGATCGGCCCGAGAACGAACCCGAGGAACAGATCGATGACCGTCCACGCGGCGCCGCCGACGACGTGCAGGAACTCCAGCGGCCACAGTTTGTTGACAGCGATGCCCACAACCAGCAGCGCGAGGACCACGCCCACGATCGGCAGGCCCGCGCGCGGCACGATCTGGAAGTCCGGACGCTCCAGGCCAGCCGGAGGAGCATCCGCGATGGCGCCCCCCGTGGACGACACAGCGACTTGTGCCATAACGCGCAATCTAGCGCGCGGGCGGGCGGAATGCCAGCGTCCGCGCCGGCGCGAGCGGGCGCGCGTCAGCGACCTTCCAGGTCGCGGCGGCGGTCGCTGCAGCGACGATCAGCACCGCCGGCCACGGACCGACGGCCAGAGCGAGCACGTGCGAGGCGACGAACGCGGCGAAGCCCACGCCGGCCAGCTGCGCGGCCGTGCGTGAGCCGTGGCGTCGCGTCCAGATCGCGATGCAGCAAAGGCCACCGGCCGCGAGCACGGCGCCGCCGAGCGGCCGCGACCCGCTGGCGGCCACGACCGCGTAGCTGGCGATCAGCGAGCCGGCGGCAAGTGGAGCTGTCGGCATCGCGCGCACGCGGCGAAGCGTAGCGCTCCGTCGGAGGGCTCCCCTTGGCAGATCTCCAAGGAGGCGTACCATGGGGTCGGTGCCGGACGATTCGTCTCAGACGTCCGATCGCGTAGACGGCGAGCGCTCTGAAGCGCACCCCCCGCTGCCGCGCGATAAGCGCGGCTGGCAGGTCGCGCCGGCGCCTGACGGCCGCGGCATGCCCGAACACGCCAACCCCGGCCCGCCGCCGCATCGCATGCGCGGCTTCTGGTACTTCGTGCTCGCGCTCGTCGCGCTCAACTGGCTGTCGGTGCTGTTCTTCCAGCCCTCCACCGGCGAACAACGGGTGACCGTGCCGTTCAGCCCGTACTTCTTGGAACAGGTCAAAGGCGGCACGGTCAGCTCGATCGCCTCCAAGGGCGACACGATCGAGGGCAAGTTCAAGACCAAGCTGCGCTATCCGCCGAGCGAAAAGAAGGCGACGCCCACGAAGCTGTTCGCCACGCAGGTTCCGAGCTTCTGGAACGGCAACCAGCTGTCCGCGCTGCTGCTGGAAAAGGGCGTGCAGATCAAGGCCGAATCGACGACCACGAGCCAGTCGCTGCTGGCTGAGATCCTGCTCGGCTTCGGTCCGACGCTGCTGATCGTCGGCCTGTTCGTGTTGATCTACAAACGCGCAGCCAAAAGCGCCGGCGGCATGGGCGCGCTCGGCGCGTTCGGCAAATCCGGGGCGCGGCGCGTGGATCCGGAAAAGATCCGCGTGACGTTCGCCGACGTCGCGGGGATCGACGAGGCCAAGTCCGAACTGTCTGAGATCGTCGACTTCCTGCGCAACCCCGAGCGCTACAGCAGCCTCGGCGGGCGCATGCCCCACGGCGTGCTGCTGTCAGGCGCGCCCGGCACCGGCAAGACGCTGCTCGCGCGCGCGGTCGCCGGCGAGGCGCACGCCGCGTTCTTCTCGATCTCCGCCTCGGAGTTCATCGAGGCGATCGTCGGCGTGGGCGCCTCGCGCGTGCGCGACCTGTTCGCCAAGGCCAAGGAGGCGGCGCCGTCGATCATCTTCATCGACGAGCTCGACGCGATCGGGCGCTCGCGCCAGGGCCAGGTATCGGTCACCGGCGCCAACGACGAGCGCGAGCAGACGCTCGACCAGATCCTGACCGAGATCGACGGCTTCGAGTCCTCCGAGGCGGTGATCGTGCTCGCGGCGACCAACCGTCCCGACGTGCTCGACCCCGCGCTGCTGCGCGCCGGGCGCTTCGACCGGCGGGTGACCGTGCAGGCCCCTGATCGCAAAGGGCGAGTGGAAATCCTCGAGGTGCACACCCGCTCGATCCCGCTCGACGACGACGTCGACCTCGACGCGCTCGCCGCCAGCATGCCCGGCATGGTCGGCGCGGACATCGCCAACCTCGCCAACGAGGCGGCGCTGCTGGCCGCTCGCCGCGGGCACGAGACGGTGCAGATGAGTGACCTCACCGACTCGCTCGAGAAGATCATGCTCGGCGCCCCGCGCGGCCTCGTGCTGGAACCCGCCGACCGCGAGCGCACCGCCTACCACGAGTCCGGCCACGCGCTCGTGGGGATGCTCACGCCCGGCGCCGACCCCGTGCGCAAGGTCTCGATCATCCCGCGCGGCATGGCGCTCGGAGTGACGCTTTCGACGCCCGACTCAGATCGCGTGTCCTACTCGCTCGAAGAGCTGCAGGCGAAGATCCGCGTGGCGCTCGCCGGGCGCGTGGCCGAGGAGGTCGTGTACGGGAAGATCACCACCGGAGCCGAGTCAGACATCCAGCAGCTCACGCAGATCGCGCGCCAGATGGTCGGGCGCTGGGGCATGAGCGAGACGATCGGCCCGATCGCCGTCCTCCCCGACGAGGGTCAGGGGATGCTCCTGCCCGGCGCCAGCGAGACCTCGCAGGAAACCCAGCGCGTCGTCGACAGCGAGGTGCACGCGCTCGTCGAGAGCGCCCATCAGGAGGTCACGCGACTGCTGGAAGAGCATCGTGACCAGCTCGAGGGTCTCGCGCAGGCGCTGCTCAAGGCCGAGACGCTCGACGCGCCGGACGCCTACGCCGCCGCCGGTGTGCCAATGCGCGAGCAGGAGCCCACGCCGGCGCCCGCCTGAGGGTTCTCGCGCCTAGCTGGCGCGACGTTTACGCCGCGGATCCGCCGGTTTGGGCGGGAAGCGCTTTTTCTCCTCGGCCGTCATCTTGCGGATCGTCAGCGAGCCTTCCTCCACCTGGCGCTGTACGTCCTCCAACTTGACACGGCGCTTCTCGGCCGCACGATCCGCCTGCGTTATCACACACTCAGGTTAGCGCCCCGCGGCGGCCTCGGCGAAAGTCACCATCCGCCGGCGCTCCTCATCCCACAGCTTCAGGCGCACCGCGCGCATGCCGTCGCGCAGCGACAGCGTCGGCACCTCGTGGAAGATCGCGTTCTCGTCGTGCGCGCGCTGCAGGTTGTAGTTGGGAATGCGCGCGCTCAGATGATGCACGTGGTGCAGGCCGATATTGCCGGAGAAGAACTGCAGCACCTTCGGCAGCTTTAGGTAGGAGCTGCCGCGCAGCGCCGCATCCGCATACGTCCAACTATCGGCGCTCTCCCAGTAGGCATCCTCGAACTGGTGCTGGACGTAGAACAGCCAGATGCCCGCGGAGCCCGCCAGCAGCAGCGTCGGCGCCTGCACGAGCAGGTAGTCGCGCCACCCGATCAGCCAGCACATACCGACGATCAGCACGGCCAGCGCGATGTTCGTGCCGATCACGCTGTCACGCATGCGCGGGCGCGCCGAGCGCGCCACGATGCGCGGCCCGATCAGCAGCGCGACGATCGGCCCGATGCCGAACATCACCAGCGGGTTGCGAAACAAGCGGTAGCCAAGACGCGCGCGCGCCGGCAGCGCCTGGTATTCGCTGACGGTCAGCGTGCGCACGTCGCCACCGCCGCGACGGTCGAGGTCACCGGAGGTGGCGTGGTGGATCGCGTGGTCATGGCGCCAGCGCAGGAACGGCGAGTACACGAACAGCCCCAGCACCGTGCCGAGCCACAGGTTCGCTTTCCTGGAGGCGAGGAACGAGCCGTGCGAGCAGTCGTGAAACAGGATGAACGTCCGCACTAGGAATCCCGCCGTGGGGATCGCGATCACGAGCACCAGCAGGTAGGAGACGTTGAGTGCGAAGTACATCGCCACCGACAGCGCAAGGTACGGCAGCACCGACGTCGCCAGGTCGACCAGGCTGCGCCCGAGATGGGGCTGCGCATATGGCGCGAGCGCATCGCGCCAGTATGCGCCGTGCGGCCGCACCGGCTCAGCCGGCGCTTCGCTCGGTGCTGTGACTGGACTGCTAGCGGGTGCTGCCTGACTCATTCAGATCCCTTCCTACCAGTTTTCGTGAAACGAGCGAGCGCTCCTTCTATCAGTTGGCCGCGGGTGTGAGTCGCAGTCCCATCCACACATGCTCGATGCCGGCCTCCTCAAACGGCTCTGACTCGACGGCGAAGCCGGCCCGTTCGTACACGCTCCTCGCCTCCAGTTGGGAGGCCAGACGCACTCGCAGGCAGCCGCGCTCGCGCGCTTGTGCGAGCGCGCGCTCGAGCATCCGCGCCGCGATGCCGCGCCGGCGCCACTCACGCTCGACCGCCACGCGGCCGACTTTCGCGCTGTCCGCATCGCACAGCAGCCGCAGCGTGCCGATCACGCGGCGAGACTCCGGGTCGAGCGCAACCAGGTGCAGCGCGTGCTCGTCGCGCTCGTCGATCTCCTCCTCGCGCGGCACGCCCTGCTCGTCGCAGAACACCCGCTCCCTGACCGCGAACGCGCCGCGCACGTCGTCGGGGCCGAGCGCCCAGCGAATCAGTATCTCGCCTTGGTCCACGTGTCTCTCACCGTGCGCTCGCGGCGAACGTCGCCCTGACCGAGCCCGGCGTCAGGCGACGGAGCGCGAGCAGCCCGAGCAGCGCCGTCGCCAGACACGTCACCGCGCCGAGCCCGAGCCCGGCGCGCGCGCCCGCCTGAGCCATCACCCAGCCGACGATCGGGCCGCCGATCGGCGTCGAGCCCTGGAACGCGACGAACCACAGCGCCATCACGCGCCCGCGCATGCTCGGCGCGGCGCCCAGCTGCAGCGTGGAGTTGCCGGTCGACATGAACGAGATGCTCGCACCGCCGGCGAGCGCGAGCGCGAACAGCTCGACCGGGAGACTCGGTGCGGCGCACGCGAATGCCAGCACCACGCCGAACGCGCTCGCCGCCAGCACCAGCGTGGGCAGGCCGGTCCTGCCCTTGGTCGCGACGAACAGGCCGCCCACGACCGCGCCGACGCCCATCGCGGCGGTCATGAAGCCATAGCCGGTCGCGCCCACGTGCAGCCCCTGTTTGGCCATCACGGGCAACGTCACCTGGAACTCGTACGCCAGCGCGCCCGCGAGCGCCATCATCGCGAGCGGCACACCGAGCTCGGGGGTACGGCGCACGTAGCGCAGGCCCTCGCGGAGCTGCCCCGGCTCACGGCCGCTCGGCGGGCTGGGCCGGATCGCGCCGCGGTCGAGCGTCGTCAGCGACACGACAACCGCGACGAAGCTCGCCGCGTTCACCAGGAAGCACGGGCCCTCGCCGACCGTCGCGATCAGCACGCCCGCCACCGCCGGGCCGATCACGCGCGCGACGTTCACCAGCACCGAGTTGAGGCTGACCGCGTTGCGCAGGCTCTCGCCGCCCACCATCTCGAGCATGAACGCCTGGCGCGCGGGGCTCTCGAAGGCGTTGTTCAGGCCCAGCAGAGCCGCCAGCACGCCGATCTCCCACAGGCGCACCGCCCCCGTCACGGTCAGCACGCCGAGGATCAGCGCCTGCACGCCCATCGCGACCTGCAGGATCACCATCAGCCGGCGCTTGTCGATGCGGTCCGCGATCACGCCGCCATACGGTCCGAGCAGCAGCACCGGCAGCGTCTGCAGGGCGATGATCACGCCCAGCGTCGTCGCCGAGCCGGTGATCGTCAGCACCAGCCACGACTGCGCGGCCATCTGCATCCACGTGCCGATCAGCGACACCGACTGCCCGGCGATGTAGCGCCGGTAGTTGGGGATGGCGAGTGCCGCGAAGGTGACGCGCCCGACGTCCGTCAGGCGCTTCATCCACGCCCGCCCGGGAGCCGCCGCGCGAGCTCCTCGAGCACCGGCAGCGCGTCCCACAGCGCCTCGCGCTGGCGCTCGTCGAGCTGCTCGACGTGGGCACTAAGCGCGCGCGTGCGCTCGCGATGGATGCGCTGGCGCATGCGCTTGCCCGCGGCCGTCGCCAGCACGTTCGCGGAGCGCCGGTCGCCTGGGTCGGTCGAGCGCACGATCAGACCCGCGTCGCACAGGTGAGCTGTGATGCGCGAGAGCATCGTCGGGTTCAAGCCCTCGATCGCCGCCAGCTCGGAGAGCCCGATCGGGCCCTGGCGCACGACCGTGAACAACACCGACGTCTGCGACGCGCTCAGATCGGACCCCGCGAGCGTCGGGCGCAGCCGCCGCGAGAGCTTGCCGATCGCCGCGCGCAGACGCTCGCTCGCGTCAGCCTCCGTGGACTGAAGCTCGAGCCCCAGTGCTGCCCTGACCGTCTCGGTCGCCATGCGAACGCCTCTCTATATAAAATGATTGCTTGCCAGCAAGCATTATAGCGGGAGGCGCCGCGTCTGGGAGGGTGCAGCGTTTTACTTGACGATCTTGAAGATCCGCTCCATTCCCAGGCGCGTGTGATCACGCCCGTCCTGGGTTTCCATGAAGCACGCCTGCACGTACCAGCCCGGCTTGGCCGTGATCGTCTCCTGCTGGAACGCTTCGTGCGAGAGCGGCCCCGCGAACGCGAACGGAGCCGCGTTGACGAGCTTTTCCAGTCCCTTTTCCTTGCCCGTCAAGAGCGCTTTGACGATCTGTTTGGCCGCGCTCAGGCTCTTGGCCGGGAACGCGATGTCCATGTGCACGAGGAAACCTTCGTTTTCGAAGCGCACGAGCTCCCCGTCGCGCAGCGTGGTAGGACCGTGGAAGCCGAACTCAATCGAGCGAACCGTCGCCTGCGGGGCCGGCAGCGTCGCGGGGGACGCGGCGGCGGTCACCGTGAACGGCGCTTTGAGCTTCGGTCCGCCTTCTCCGGCGCCGCCGAGCGCCACGTACTGGCCCGGCGTCAGGACTGTCTGGGCTTGGTTGGTCTTGCCGGGGTTGACTTCGGCGTCGAACACGATCGAGCCGTACTTGCTCGCCCTGTTGGGATCCTTCCCCGCACCGGACTTGAGCGCGGCTTCGACTTCCGCGACCGTGTCGCCGGGCTTCACCGCGAACAGAATCGTCAAGCCTTCCTTGACGCCCGAGTCGCTCGACACGACGTTCACCGCACCCGACTGCGTCGTGCCCCCGACCGTGATCGAGGACTTGCTCAGCGCGAGCGTGAGCGTGGGCAGCGTCGACGCCTGCACCGCGTCCGCCAGCGCGAGGCTGGATGCCGTGACGAGCAGCGCAACAGTGGCGAGCGTCGCCCGCAAACTTGTCTTGTTCACTTTGACCTCCCGGTGGTGTATGAGGGCGCCCCCCTGGCCTGGCGCGCGAGCTCGCGAGCTCGTTTCCTGTGATAGCTCGTCCCACAACGAGCTCAAGCCGGGGGCGAACACCAGATCGGGTTCGTGCTGCCGTCGCCTCCCGGCAGGGGGCGCGTTAAGGTTGCTCATCGACAGCCAGACCATCCCGCTGCGTCCAAAGGAGAGACCTATGTCCCGTTTCGCCACCGTCAACCTGCTCGAGGTCGAGGACTCCGTCGGCGATCGGGCTCCGGGAGTCGAAGGAAGGTTCGGCCGCAAGCATCTCGACTCGCGCGATCTTGGCGTCAGCCTGTTCCGCTACGCCGCCGACCTGCGCAGCCCGTTCGCGCACAGCCACCGCGAGCAGGAGGAGGCGTACGTCGTCGTCGCCGGGTCCGGCCGGATCCTGCTCGACGACGAGGTCTACGACCTGCGCCAGTGGGACGTCGTGCGCGTGGCGCCCGACGTCGTGCGCGCCTTCGAGGCAGGTCCCGACGGGCTGGACATCGTCGCGATCGGCGGCCCCAAGCCCGAGGACGGCGACGGCGTGATGGGCACCGCCGCGTGGCCCGACGCACAGTAGCCGGGGCGCACTTGCCGGTGAACTAAAGCTGGCCGACGTCAGAAGACGGTCATGCCGGGAGCGACGTCGACCTGAACCAGTCGCGGGCCCTCCTGCGCGAGCGCCTGCGCGAGCGCGTCGTGGAGCTCCTCGCGCGCGGCGACCGTGACTGACGGGACGCCGTAGCTCGTAGCCGTCGCCGCGACGTCCAGGCGTGGCAGCTCCAGCCCGGGCGCGCCCGTCACGTTCTCCAGCGACGCGAACCACTTGAGGATCGAGTACTCGTTGTTGCGCAGCACGAGGAACTTCACCGGGATCGCGTACGCGGCGGCGGTCCAGAAGGCCGTGATCGCGTACTGCGCAGAGCCCTCGCCGAGCACGCACACGACCTGGCGCTCGGGCTGGGCGAGCTGCACGCCGAGCGCCGCCGCCAGCCCGAAGCCGAGCCCGCCGCCGGCGCTGAAGTAGTACGAGCCCGGGCGCGAGATGCGCAGCTGGCTGCGCAGCGCCGCGGTGCTCGACGGCGACTCGAGCACGACGATCCCGTCCGCGGGGAACAGTTCCGCGAGCGTCGCGTGCACTTCCCCGCCGGAGAGCTGCTCGCCCGGCTGTGGCGCCTCGAGCTCGGCGCGCGCCGGCGGAGGCTCGCGCTCTGAGGGCTCGCCGAGCGCGAGCACGAGCGCGCGCAGCGTCAGCGCGACGTCGGCCACGATCGCGTCGCCCATCGGCGCGCGCGCCGCCTCGTCCGGATCGCTCGTGATCGCCACCAGCTCGGCGCCGTCGGGCAGGAAGGCGCCGGGGATGTTTGGGTAGTAAGGGAAGATGGAGGAGCCCGCGACGAGCACCAGGTCGTGGCCGGCGAGCGTCTCGCCGAGCGGTCCGACGGCGGGCGGCAGCACGCCCTGGAAGGCGGGGTGGTCCTCGGGGAAGCCGATCCGGCTGCCGGCGGTAGCCGGCGAGGCCCAGACGGGCAGCCGCTGGCGCTCGACCAGCTCAACCGCGGCGTCCCAGCCGCCCGAGGCATCAACGTCCGGTCCGGCGACGAACACCGGGCTGCGCGCCGCAGCCAGACGCTCGGCGAGCGCGGCAATCTGCGCGTCGTCGGGCCGAGCGCGCCCGGCGACGGTACGCGCGATCTGTGGGACGTAGTCGAGCGGGTCGAGCTCGACGCTCCAGTCGTCCATTGGGATCGAGACGAACGCGGGACCGGCGGGCGGCAGCGTCGCGTGGTGGATCGCCTGCGCGAGCGCGAACGGGACGTCGGCGGCGCGCGGCGGCTCGAAGCTGTACTTGACGTACGGCTTCGGCACGTCGACGGCGTCGCGATTGGCGAGCAGCGCGTGCATCGTGATCAGCGAGCGCACCTGCTGCCCGGCGGTGACGAGCAGCGGCGCGTGGTTGGCGCGCGCGCCAAAGATCGCGCCGACGCCGTTGCCGAGCCCAGGCGCCGTGTGGAGGTTGACGTGTGCGATCTTGCCGCTGGCCTGCGCGAAGCCGTCGGCCATGCCAACGGCAACGGCCTCCTGCAGGCCGAGCACGTAGCGGAAGTCCTCGGGCAGCGGACCGAGCATCGGCAGCTCGGTCGAGCCGGGGTTGCCGAAGATCGTCGTCATCCCGTGACGGCGGAACAGCTCGAAGGAGGCGTCGCGGACGCTCGTCATCGTGCCAGCCTAGTCGAGCTCGCGCGCGCGGCACGCGAGTTGCAGCAGCAGCAGGTCGTCGGGGTTCTCCCGATCGACGTCGAGCAGTTCGAAGATCCTGTTGATGCGATACGCGACCGCGTTGCGGTGCAGGCTCAGGCGCAATCCCGTCCGTGTCAGCGAGCCGTGCTCGTCGAGATACACGTGCAGCGTCTGGATCAGGCGCTCGGCGCGGATGCCCCCAAGCGCCGTCAGCGGCTGCAACACCAACGTGGCGGCTTCGCGCGCGGTGTCCGACGCGTACCACTCGACCAGCGCGCGCCGCAGACCGACGCTGTCGAAGGGCACTGCATTGCCCACGCGCTTGGACGTGCGCGCGGCGATCGCGGCCGCTTTCGCCTCCGCCGCAGATGCCACGAGTCCACTCGGCCCTGCCCGCGCCGTACCGACACCGCAGTGGATCACCACGTCGGCGAGCATCCAGCGCGTCGCCGCCAGCACCCGATCCATGCTGCCCGCCACTCCACCCGAGGCCGCGGGACCGGGGTCCTCCCGGTAGCTGGTCACCAGCACGAACGCCTCACCTGCGCGCGCGAGGTGCCATGTTCCTCCGGCCGCGCGCGCGACCTGCAGCGCGCTGCCGCCGAAGCGCGCCCGCGCCTGGTAGGCGTCGAGATCGTCCCCGGCCTGGCGATCGGTCAGCTCCTCGAAGTCCAGACGCACGGCCACATGCCAGCCATCGATCGGCAGCCCCAGTCCACGCGCGCGCAGCACCACCGGCTCTCTCGTCTTCGCCGTCACGGACAGCAGGTCGGTGAGCACCTCCTCGCGCGACTGCATCGGGAGCTCCTGTGAGCGGCGTGCGCGCGTCATCGCCTCGCCGACGCCCGCGGCCAGCGCGTGCAACACGATCTCGACGCTCATGCCCGCGTCGCCCTCCTGCGCGGGCGCCACCACCCAGCCCTCGACGCGGCCGTCGACCAGCACCGCCCGATGTGGCCGGTCCGGAGGCGCGGAGGCCGCCATCGAGATCGGCACGGCGAGCGCAGCGCCGGCGTGCTCGAGCAGCGAGTCGATGCTCGCGTCGGGCGGATGGACCTCGATCGCGCGCAGGGCGGTGTAAGCGCGCAGCAGCGCGACGTCGGCCGCCCCAGCGAGCTCCCGGCCGATCGCCAGCGCGAGCTCGGTGAGCTCGGTGTCGTCCTGCGTGCCGAGGATCGCGGTCCCGGATCGATTGGCGATCACGGTGGCGGTTGTGGGTATGCGCCATACATCGGCCGCGGTCAGCACCAGCGCCGCCACGGCGCGGCTGCGCGCAACCCGCAGGGCGATGTCGAAGCGGTAGCTGCTGATCGCCGTCGATGCTCCACGAGTCAGCAGCACGATGCTGTGCTCGGCCACGCTGGAGAACTGACTCACGTCCTCTACCAGTGTCACGCCACGAACGACCGGGTCGGTGGGCGGCCGCGACACGTAGCCCATCAGAGGGGCCAGCGCCGGAGACTCAACGAGCTCCCGAAGGGACGCCACAGCACGATCTTAAACGCTTCGTGCCGGCTTGCGCGATGATCATGTAACAAATGCAACTCGATGCCGCGAACCTCCCGAGGCTCGCGCTCGGCGCTTCGCTGCTCGCTTCGGGAGGCGGCGGCGATCCTGCTCTGGCGCTGCTGATGGCGCTGCAGGCGGTCGAGCAGTTCGGCCCCGTCGCGCTCGTGGAGGTCGGCGATCTGCGCGATGACATGCTCGTCCTCCCCTGCGGAATGCTCGGGGCGCCGACGATCGCCGAAGAGCGCGTCTGGAACGGGGACGAGGGCCGGACGCTGTGCGACGCCGTGGCCGGCGTGCGCGGCCGGCAGGTGGACGCGCTGATGCCGTTCGGGATCGGGGGCGCCAACGGCCTGCTCCCGGTGCTGTGGGCGGCGCGCGCCGGCTTGGCGCTGCTCGACGCGGACGGGATGGGACGAGCCTTCCCACAGCTGCACCAGCAGACGATGAGCCTCGCGGGCATCCCGCCGAGCCCGGTCATCCTGACGGACGGGCGCGGCAACGCCGTGCGGCTCGACCCGGCCGACGGAGCGTGGGCCGAGCAACTGGCCCGGGGCGCGCTCGCCGGCCTCGGCGGCGTATGCGCCGCGGCGCTCTACTGCATGAGCGGCGAGCAGGCGCGGCGGGCGACGATCGCCGGGACGATCTCGCGCGCGCTGGCACTCGGTGAGGCGATGCAGACCGACGACGTTCACGAGCGACTGTCGGCGGTGCGCGCGGCGCTGCGCGCGTCGATCCTGATCGAGGGCCGCCTGCAGGACATCGAGCGCCGGTCGGGGCCCGGCTTCGCGCGCGGCGCGGCGACCGTCATCGGCAGCGGCGAGGATGCCGGGCGCAGGGTGCGCCTGGAGTTCCAGTGCGAGCTCTTGGTGGCACTCGAGGATGGAGCCGCGTGCGCCGCCGTCCCGGATTTGATCTCGGTGTTGACCGCGGACACGTGCGCTCCGATCGGCGTCGAGCGCCTGCACCGCGGGCAGCAGGTGCGCGTCCTCACTTGGCGTGCGCCGCAGGCGTGGCAGTCACGCGAGGCGATCGCGATCGTCGGACCGGCTGCCTTCGGCTACGAGATCCCACCGCCCGTACCGACACGAGCGACGGGCGATGACTGAGCTGCGACTCGGATTGGATGTCGCGAACACACACGCGGAGGGCGTGGTGCTCGACGAGCACGACCGCGTGCTCGTCCGCGCAAGGACCGAGAAGGGAGGGGACGGCGAGAGCTCGCTGCGCACCGTGCTGGGAAACCTCGTCGAGGACCACCGGCTCGATCCGAGCCGGATCACCCGCGCGGTGCTGGGATCCGCTGTGGCCGCGGACGCGATCGAGCGCTGCAGGGGGCTGCGTCGCGTGGCAGTGCTGCGCGTCGGCGCTCCGCTCACGCTCGCGGTCCCGCCGCTTGGCACCTGGCCATTACGACTGCGCCACTCAGCGTCTGCGGGCGAGGCCGTCGTCGGCGGGGGAGCCGAATACGACGGGCGGAGCGTCTCGCCGCTCGACGGGGACGCGGTCTCACGCTTCCTCGCGACGGTCGCCGGAGCCGCCGAGGGCGTGGCTGTGACCAGCGTGTTCTCCTCCGCGGCCCCCGACCACGAGTTGCAGGCAGCGGAGATCGTCCGTCGTGAGCTGGGCGCCTCGATGGAGGTCTCGCTCAGCCACGAGATCGGAACGACGGGTCTGCTCGAGCGCGAGAACGCGACAGTGCTGAGCGCCGCGCTGCTCGGCGTGGTCGAGCGGCTGCTCGCGAGCTTCGGCGAGATGCTCGCCGAGCGGGGCATCGACGCCGAGCTGTTCCTCGCACAGGGCGACGGGACGGTGATGACGCCGGAGCACGCACTGCGCTTCCCGGCGTACCTGCTCGGCAGCGGACCGGCGAGCGCGATTCGCGGCGGCGCCTGGCTGAGCGACGTGATGGACGGCGTGTCGCTAGAGATCGGCCGGACAGGCGCTACCGTCGGCGCGGTCGTCAACGGGCGCCCGCACGAGCGAGCGACGCCGAACGAGCTCGCCGGCGTCCGCGCCAATTTCAGACTGCCGGAGCTCCTAACGCTGCCATCCGTCGGCGGCGCAAATGGCCAGACAAGGATCGCGACGGCCCTCAACGGCGCCTGGCGGGCACAGCCGCGGCCGACGCTGTTCGTGGTCGGCGGTGGGGCCGCAGCCGCGGCCGCTCGCTACGAGGGATTTGGTGAAACGATCGTCCCGCGTGACGGCGACGTCGCCCGGGCGATCGGCCTCGTGATCGCTCCCGCCGCCGGCCACGCCGACCGCGTGTGCGCAAACCGGCCCGCCGCACGGCAGACGACGATCGAGGCGGCGCGCGCCGATGCGATCGCGCGCGCGATCCACGCGGGCGCCGATCCCGCCCGAGTGCAGATCGTCGAGGTCGACGAGATACCCCTGACATATCTGCTCGACCCGCCGATCCGTATCAGCGTGAGGGCGAGCGGTCCGCGTATCTAGACCAGACATTTTAGAGATGTGGTGTTTCTTTGTGCACAAGCCACGAACCACGGCGGCGGTTCGTCGTCTGCGCCAAGAAAGACCAGCCGCGCGAGCTTAGTCTCGCTCCTACGACGCACGGTACCCGTTCGCAGTACCGATGCACACCGTGCGCCGACGTTCGACAGATCCAACGGAGGTGAAATCGACGATGTCTGCCCGCCGAGCAGTTCCCCAGCGTGCCGTTCTCGCTCCGCCGTCGCGGCCCGAGAGGCAACAGCTGGGACTGGCCCCGCTGCACGAGACCCAGTCCCAGCTGCTGCTTGCTGCGCGCAGCAACCGCCCGCACGCGCGGGCACGGCTGGTCGAATCGTTCATGCCGCTGATCGGCAGCGTCGCACGGATCTACGCGTACGTTCCGTCGATCGATCGCGCCGAGCTGATTCAAGAGGGGGTCGTCGGGGTGCTGCGAGCGCTCGAGCGCTACGACCCGGAGCTGGGAACGCCGTTCTGGGCGTACGCCTCCTGGTGGGTGCGCCAGGCCATGCAACAGGTCGTCTCCGAGCTGTCGCGACCGGTCGTCCTCTCCGATCGCGCGCTTCGTCAGCTCGCGCGCGTGCGCGACACCCGGCGGACGTTCGTGCGCACCAACAGCCGCGAGCCAAGCCTGCGCGAGCTCGCGGCCGTCAGCGGACTCACGCTCAAGCAGCTGCACAGGCTGAGCGTCGCCGATCGGCGGCCACGCGGCCTGGAGGAGCCGGTCGACGATTCGGCCGGCACGGGAGCGACGTTCGGCGACACGCTGCGCGATCCGCACGCCGAGGAGGCCTACGACGAGCTCGCGCTGCGCCTCGCCGCCGCCGAGATCCCCAGCCTGCTCACGCACCTGAGCGAGCGCGAGCGCAGGGTGATCGACGCGCGCTACGGCCTGCGCGGACGGGCGCGCACGCTGCGAGAGCTGGGCGAAGAGCTCGGCATCAGCGCCGAGCGAACCCGTCAGATCGAGCAGACGGCGCTCGAGACGATGCGCGGCGTCTGCGAGCTCGCGGATGCGCGGACAGCCGAGCCACAGGCGCTGGCGTCATGAACCTCGCACGTGAACAACGCCTGCTCGAGGATCGCCGCAGCGCGCGGCTGGCGGCGCTTGCGAAGGCTCGTCGAGCCCGGCGCCGGGAACTCGCGCTCGTCGAGCAGTACCTGGCGCAGATTCGCCTCAGTGGCGCTCCGCGAACGCGGCCCTGGCAGGCGCTCGCGCCGCTGTCGCTGACGCCGGAGACGAAGCGATGAGGACGGTGGACGCTTCAAGACGCGCGCGTGGGGCGTCGCGGGGCCGGCCCCGCTTGCATCTGGCCGCAGCGGCCTAGCACCAGCCGCGTGGGCGTGCAGACCTCCTCCCCACAGCGGCGCCAGTCCGTCCTCCCGGGCTGGCGCCGCCTCCATCGAGCGCTGGCCGAAGCCGTCGAGCTGGCGTAACGACAGGGCCTGAACGCCAGGTCTACATTGTTGCGTATGACACCTTCGAGTAGCGCTTCAATCCCAGACATGACCGGCCGCAGCGTGATCGTGACGGGCGCCAACAGCGGCATCGGCCGCGCCGCGGCGAGCCAGCTCGCGGGCGCCGGCGCGCGTGTGATCCTCGCCGTGCGCAGCACCGAGAAGGGCGAGGCCGCCGCCGCCAGCATGCCCGGCGAGACGGAGGTCCGCCAGCTGGACCTCGCGAGCCTCGATTCCGTGCGCGAGTTCGCCGCCGCGTGGAAGGGCGAGATCGACCTGCTGATCAACAACGCCGGCGTGATGGTGCCGCCGCTGAGCCGCACGGCCGAGGGCTTCGAGCTGCAGTTCGGCACCAACCACCTCGGTCATTTCGCGCTCACCAACCTGCTGCTCGAGCACGTCAGCGGCCGCGTGGTCACCGTGTCCTCGACCGGGCACCGCATGGGCAGCATCGACTTCGACGACCTCAACTGGGAGCGCAAGCCCTACCGCGCGTGGCGTGCGTACGGGCAGTCGAAGCTCGCCAACCTGCTGTTCACCGCGGAGCTACAGCGGCGGCTGACCGACGCGGGATCGCCCGTTCTGGCGACCGCCGCCCACCCCGGCTACGCGGCCACCAACCTCCAGTTCCACAGCGGCAGCCGCGTGTTCGACCTGATCGGGGCAGCCGGCAACCGGCTGCTCGCCCAGAGCGAGGAGGGCGGCGCGCTGCCGACGCTGTACGCCGCCGTCGCGGACGTCCCAGGTAATAGCTTCGCCGGACCCGGCGGTTTTATGGAGCAGCGCGGGCCGGCCAAGCTCGTGGGACGCTCGGGCGCCGCCAAGGACGCCGACGTCGCACGCCGCCTGTGGGATGTCTCGGAGGAGCTCACTGGCACGCGCTTCCCGCTCGGCGCGACAGCCGCGGCGTAGCCTGCGCCAACCACAGATGCGCCGCGGCGTGCGCCCGGTGCGGACTCCAGGGCTCTGCCAGCTGCGCGGCCCGGCTGGTGGTGACGCTGTCGCCGGTCGCCCGCGCGAGGGCGCGGCGGAGCCCCAGATCGCCAGCCGGAAACGCGTCGGGCTCGCCGAGGCGCAGCGCAACATAGTGGGCCGTCCACGGTCCCAATCCTGCCGTCGCGGTGATCGAGCCTGTGAGCTCCTCGAGCGTTCGGCTCCTGTCGAGATCTATGTGTCCGGCGGCCACCGCGCGTGCGAAGGCCCCCACGGCACGAGCCCGCGCCGCCGTCAGGCCGAGGCCACCGAGGTCGGCGTGAGCGAGATCCGACGGGGCAGGAAACAGGTGGGTGAGGCGGAGCTGGCGCAAGCCCGGAACCGCCATGCCAGTCCGTGCGACGAGCCTCGCGATGATGCCGTTGGCCGCCGCCACGCTCACCTGCTGTCCGACGATCGCGCGCACACCGATCTCGAACGGGTCCCAGGCTCCCGGCGCGCGCAAGCCCGGGCGTACTTGGAGGAGCTGACCCAGCAACGGGTCGCCGCCGAGCCGCTCGAGTACCGCCCCCATGTCCGCGTCGAGGTTGAATACGCGCCTGGCCCTCTGCGCGTGGTGGATCAGGCCCTCCCAATGCGGCAGGTGCGCCCGCAGCAGCAGATGCTCCTCCGAGCCTCGACTCAGCTCGATCACACCGGGATCGCCGTCGATCATCACCGTGCGCCGGTAGACGTCCTCAGAGACGTCCTCCACCCCGGCGATCGCGCGGGCGCGGAAGTAGGAGAGCATGACCTCCCAGTCGAGCGGTGGCTGATAGGGGAGTCGCAGCGCGAGGCCACCGTCCGTCACGAGCCGATCGGCGACGCGGCGACGCGCCCGCAGTTCGCGTGGGGCCCCACGGAACAACTCGTGGCAGGCCCGGTTGAGCTGACGGACGCTGCGGAAGCCGGACGCGAAAGCGACCTGCGTGACAGTCATGTCGGTGTCGTCGAGCAGCCGACGCGCGAAGTGCGCTCGCCGGGAGCGGGCGAGCTGATCGGGGCTCGCGCCGAGGTGCGTCGCGAACAGCCGGCGCAGGTGACGAGCCGATATGCCGAGCCTCGCCCCGAGGTCGTGCTCGGTGCAACCGTCGTCGAGTCCTCCGTCGAGCACCAGCTGCACCGCTCTGCAAACCAGCTCGGGAGCGGACCAGCTCAAGGGCGGCTCGCTGCGATAGGGCCGGCAGCGCAGGCACGCCCGATAGCCGGCTGCCTCAGCCGCCGCAGCGGTCGCGAACGGCCTGACGTTGCGCTCGTGCGGGCGCGCGCCACAGCCGGGGCGACAGTAGATCCCTGTGGTGACGACGCCGGAGAACCCGCTCACGCTGTCAATGATGGAGCGGCGGGGCGTCTTGGCCGGACGGATTCGGACAAAGGCGCTGCACGTGTCCGGATGTGTCCGAAATTGGCCTGATTTGGCCTGAATTGGCGCGAGACCCTCTACATCGGGGACGCGATGAGGCTGGGGCATCACCACCGCCGCGTCGGAGGTGCGAGCCACGCACCCAAAGCCGACGCGGGGGATGAGGCAACAAATACGGGGGCGACGGGGGTCGAAGCCGCATTTGTTGCCTCGGGGATCGAGATCCGGCTGTAGAGCTTGTGGCTAGGCGACCTTGAGGTAGTCGCGTAGTGCCTTGCGGATCACGGACGAGGTCGTCTCGTGATCGTGCTCGGCGCGTTGGGCCAGCGCCTCGCGCAGCTCGGGCTCCAGGCGCACAGACTCGACGCTGGCAGCCGCCGAGCCCATGGCGGGCCGCCCACCGCGTCGGCGTAGCGTCTCCTCGACGTCAAAGCCGGCCTCTGCCTTTGCGGCGAGCTTGTCTATCAACTCGTCGGTGATCGGCACCCCGCTCGCCGTCTTGCCGTGTTCTTTGGTCGCCATGCTCAGCCTCCCGGTAGCAGCCCTTGGTACTTGGCCCTCATGCCCATCGCGTGGATCGCGATTTCCGACCCGTCGTCGCGCACGACCGTTACGACCTCAAGCAACGCAGCGCTCCTCGCTGGGCCTAGATACAGACGGGTGTCGTCGTCTTGGTCCTCGATCGTCATGGCGTACTCCACAGCGTGGTCAATGTCGGCATCGGCGATTCCATGCTTGCGCGCCGCCGAATGGATCTCCACTCGGGAATTGTAGTACGAAACAGGCGCACCAGATCGCTACCCGTGGACGGGTCAGCACGGCCCTACAAAGCGATCCATGACTCCACTGATTTAGACACTATGGAGGCCTGCTCTCCGTCTGGTGGTGGTGTGAGGGTCGGCACCCGCGCATGAGGTGCGCGGGTTGAGCGTCCAGGAGTGGCCTGGGCGCCGACCGCAATCATGGAGGTGCCGACCATGGCAAAGGTTCGCAGCTGGGCGGGGTTGGATGTGCACGCGGCGAAGGTGGTCGCGGTGATGGTCGATGGCGAGTCTGGTGAGATGCGCTCGCGTCGACTGTCTGGCAAGACGAGCGAGGTGGTGAAGTTCTGCGCTGCCCTGCCCGGGCCGACACGGGTGGCATATGAGGCTGGGTCAACGGGATTCACGCTCGCTCGAGAGCTGGAGCGCGCTGGGGTCGGCTGTGTGATCGCGGCGCCGGGCAAGATCGAGCGTCCGGCGCAGGATCGTGTGAAGACTGACCGTCGTGACGCGGAGCGCCTCGTGCGGTTGTTGATGGTCGACGCTCTGCACCCAGTGAGGGTTCCGAGCACCGAGGAGGAAGCGCTGCGTGATCTGGTCAGGGCGCGCGAGGACGTGCGCGGCGATTTGATGCGTGCCCGTCATCGCATGGGCAAGCTGCTTTTGTGCCACGACGTCACCTTCGATGGGCCAGGCGGGAACTGGAGTGCGCGTCACCGCGAGTGGCTTGGGCAAGTGCAGTTCGCCGACCGGGCAGTGCAGGTGACAATGTTGGACTATCTCGGCGCGATCGACGCGCTGAGTGTTCGCCGCGAGAGCCTGGAGAGCGCGATCAGCGAGCTCGTGCCCTGCTCGCCGTGGGCACAGACTGTCGCGCGGCTGCGTTGCATGCGGGGGATCGACACGCTCTCCGCGGTCGGGCTGTGCGCGGAGATCGGTGACTGGGAGCGCTTCGCGCGTGCCGGGCAACTGATGAGTTTCCTCGGAGTCGTGCCCTCGGAGAACAGCAGCGGCGAGCGCCGCCGTCAGGGAGCGATCACGAAGTCCGGTTCGCGTCACGCCCGCCGGCTGCTCGTCGAGGCTGCCTGGCACTACCGTCGCGCGCCGGCGAAGGGAGTCACGTTGCGCCGCCGCCAGGAAGGCCAACCACCGCACGTGATCGCGCTCTCCTGGAAGGCCCAACAGCGCCTGCACCGCACCTGGCGTCGGCTGGACGACGAGCGCGGCAAGCGCAAGACGATCGTCGCGGTCGCCGTCGCCCGCGAACTCGCCGGGTTCTGCTGGGCGATAGCTAACGCCGACTGACCCAACCAGCACCACGTCGGTCAAGGAGGCGGCGGGAACAACCTGGACACCACGCGCGAGAGCATCCGCGAGATGGCTATGAGCAACCCCACACGGGGCGACGCTCGATTTTAGACAGCGGGCTCTCACGACGAAACCCGGTCCTGCGGTATCCAACCCGCGTATATCAGCCTGACCGCGCGTCGCGCACCACCAGGCCCCGCCGCCTCCTTGACCGACCCGGATGCCCGCCCAGCCGCGGGCATCCGCTGCTGGGCACTTGACAAACCAGCCTCCATATCAGCCATCGACCGCATGGGAGCCGTGCCCACCTCGACGAGGCGGCAAGCCACTAGCTGCGCGAAAAGATCTCGCGGCCCTCTCGGCCGGCGAGAAAAGCTGGCAGCAGAGCCACGCGCCCACTACCAGCCGGCAGCTGCGGATTTAGAAGCAGGCAGCACAAAGCGGGCGGCAAGCGCCGCCTCGCAAGATCTGCAATTCTGCATTTATGCAGGAAATGCTAGCTTCGTCGTCGGACGTGCAAATCCTGCAAGTCTGCGGTGATGGGGACCGGCTCCGAATCCTTGAGTTCCTGCGGGCAAGTCCAGCGACGCAGAAAGCTCTCGCCGCCGAGCTGAAGATCAACTCAGGGACCCTCAGCCGGCACATGGCCCTCCTTGAGGCGGTGGGACTCGTTATCCGCGACAGGAGCCACAGTCCGTTCGTGCTCGCGGCCCCGGAGGCCACCCGCCAACTGCTGCTGGCTACGACAGATCTAAACCTTGAGATCTCGCGAGCAAAGACGGAGGCGCTGGAACGACGGAGAGAGGGCCTCGCGAACGTGGAGACGCCAGCGACACGCTCGACGGACCAGGTGGACAGCGGCTAATAGGTCATGCTGTCACTGCTGCCCTCGCAACGCGGAGGTGCTGCCCGCCACGATCCGAAGGGGCGGTCACGGCTGCCCGCTCGCTTCGGCTGGAGTGCCGCGAGCGTCTGGATCGCGCTGCTGCTTTATGCCGTCGGCCAAGAGCCGCTCAAGCTCCCAGAGTGGGGGCTTGCGGTTCTTGCTTCGTTCTCAATGCTCGGGCTTATCGCGGCATCCGGCTGGTGGAGGCGACCTATGTCTGGAGCGACCCGCTGGACTCGAGGAGTCGTCCGAGAACAGTTTGAGGAGGGAAGGCGCGAAGCCACGCTCCGCTCATGTCAGCAGGTTGTCGAATTACTGATGAAGCTGCTCCCCACTGCCGACGAGTTCCAGGAGCACCGCTGGTTTGACATCTCGCGCCGGCTGCAAGACCGCCGCATCCTGGCTCGGTATAGCGAGGCCGTTCGGCCGTCGTGCCTCCACGTGCTCGCCGAGATAACAGCAGTGCTTCCGGTGCCAGACGCCATCTTTAAGATCGCCGCGGAACCCCAAAGTGTCCGCGATCTCTACGCGCTGCTCATCTGGCTCGCGACCGCCGCCAATCCAGGCTCAGTTGACTCCTAAGCCTTGGAAGACCGGGCCCCAGCACAGCCGTTGGAGGATCCTCGACACCATCCAAACCCAGACCGACGGGCACCCCCGGCGATGACGCCGAGCGCCGCCGCGAGCTGACCGGCCAGCTTGAGCGGCTACGCGAGCTGTCCCTCATGGGCGACATCACCAAGCCCCAATACGTCATGCGCCGCCAAATCCTCGAGGAGGAGCTACAGCGCACCGAGCCCCCCACCAACCCCGACCTCGACCGCGCACACGCCATCCTCGAAGACTTCGCGCGCTTCTGGGACGCCGAGCCCAACCCCGCCGAGCGACGCAAGCTCCTGCTCTCCCTGTTCGCCCAGGTATGGGCCAAGGACAACCAGATCGTGGCCGTCAAGCCCAACACGGCGTTCGCCCACTACTTCACCGCCGCGTCGGAGGTGCGAGCAAAACACCCAAAAGCCGACGCGGACGATGAGGCAACAAAGGCGGGAGCGACGGGAATTGGTCCTGGGAATCGCCCCCGGATGATGTTGAAGTCTGGGCCGAGCCGCCGTGGCGTTGATCGGAGGCGGGGGTTGCTTCCGCGCAGGCTCGCGCCTATTCTGAGGGGTGGATCAGCCAGGCGAGATCGAGCTTGTGATCGCCACCGAGGACGAGGGCGGCTACCACGTCTATGGGCCCGACCTCCCAGGGCTCCACACGAGGGCGACACGCTTAACGAAGCAGCGGCCAACGCTCAAAAGGCCCTGCAGCTGTACGTCGAGGGCGTGCGCAAAGAAGGACTTTTGCTCGATGCGGGCGTGATCCGCCGCGAGTCCTCGGTCCCCGCGTGAACGACGGACTCTCGATCGTCTCAGGCCAACGCCTCGTCAAAGCCCTCGAACGAGGTGGATGGACGGTCGCGCGGCAGCGCAGCAGCCACGTCGGGATGAAGCATCCCCTTGGGTTCATGATCGAGGGGGGAGTCGTTCGGCGCCGTGGCCGAGAACTGCCCTAGATGGGCCGGGATGTGCCATTGCTGTGGAGCAGCTCGAATCGCCGCCTCGACGTCAGTGGCAAGGCGCTGCATCAGCACCCCATCGTCGTCGCGCTCCGACGAAGTCCCAGGGCCGAGTAGTTCACCGAAGGCCAGCGCCCGCTCCCCCCGGCGGTTCCAGGTCGCGGCACTGAGCAGCGGCGCGCCGGCGCGCCGGGCTAGGCTGATGCAGGCCGCCGGAAGCTGCGTCTGGCGGCCGAAGAGTTGGGCGCTCAGGGTCTTGGCGCCAGCGCGGCGATCGAGCGTCAGGATCACAGCGCGGCCCGCTCGTAGATTTGCGTTGAGCGCCGGCAGCGAGGCCTGTCTTGCGTCGACCAGGTCAAAGCGGCAGGCGCGCCGGGCGACGGCGTAGGCGCGTTGCGCCAGCGGCCGTCCGAGGCTTGCGACTGGCACCACCGGCGCGCTGCCGATCGCAGCGGCGATCCAGGCGACGGCGACGTCGAAATCTCCCAGGTGAGGGGCGACGATTACTAGGCCGCGCCCCTGGCGATGAGCCTCTGTTAGGCGTTCGGTGCCAGATGGCCGAATCGCGCGCAACAACCTGTCGCGGTAGTGGGGCTCGACCAGACAGGCGAGCCGACGGTAATAGCCAAGCGTGTAGGCCGCGTTATCACCGACGAGGCGATCGAGTTCCAGGGTACTAGTCGCCAGACCAGTTTCGGCATAGACCTGGCGCGTGCTCCGAAACTTCGCCAGACCCCAACCGTTGCCCCATGCGGCGAACTGGTGGCGATCAGACACGATCTGCCCCCGGATGCGGGCGCCCGCAGTAGAGATTGACGCCCTTGCAATCCTTGCAGGGGGTGAATGCGTCGCGGACCCGCAGCAGCTTGTGGATCTCTCCTAGGTCGAGGAGACGGTCGTAGGGACGATCCGTCTCGCGCCGAGTTCGCTCGTCGCCAGCAACGAGCTCGACCAGCTTCACTCCCTCTAGAGAGATCTCGCTGACGTAGTAATACGGAGCACTACTGGGCTGCGGGAACATCTCCGCGAACTGCACCTTGTCGCCGACGTTGATCAGCGGGTTGGCGACCATCGCCACCGCGATGGGTAGCCGGGTCAAATAAAACCCGGCGAGCACCGTCGTCGCTGCCGCCAGCGCTGCCGCGACGACCTGGTTTAGGCCAAGCAGCCACTCGTTCGCCGCCACAGCGACGATCGTAATTGTCGCCGCGACCAGCGTCACCGTGGCGATCAGCCGGTGCAGAAACCAGATCCGAGTCAGTCCGCGCCAGCAGCGATCCAGAGAGTGGGTGCAGGGCCGCTTGCCAGCACCGCCCGCGAGCCGCGGCAGAACGTAGCAGCGATCGATAACACTGGAGAGCCACATCACCGCGAAGATGGCGCTGGCCAGCAATGCCATCGCCAACACGGCCCCCGAGTGACCGGATTCCCAGGACTGAGGGGGAGCCCCGACCACCGTCTTCGGCACCCACAAGAGCGCCACGCAAGGGGGCGCGATTACGACCAGCGCGACGACGGGGACCAGCCAGATCCGGTCGCCCTGCGCCTGTTTGGTCCGCGCCCTCAGGTTGGCACTCCAGACGATCAACGCCACCAGCGCCGCAGCGGCCGCAATGTATAGACCCGTGTGTGGGTAACCAAACAGCACGATCAGTGCTGCGGTCACTCCAGCCAGGGCGCCTTGGGCGACGATCCCAGATGTGCTCACTGCCGAAACATATCCGCGATACAGAACTCGCTGCCTCCAGCTCGCGGAGCACCATCTGTCACGCCGAAGACGGCAAGCCTCATCGATAACGATCTTGACGAGCCGGCATGGCCGAGCGGCTTAACAGCGTAAATGGGGGGTCGTCGTGAGCCGCCGCGAGCTCGGAAGCTCATTATGCTTTCTGCAAGCGCGGCGCCCCTGCCCAGGTCCTGGGCAGGGGCGCCGTGTGGGATCGGTCGTCAGAGCGACCGAATGATCTTTGCGACATCCGCGGTCATCGTGTGGCGGGCCTCGTAAGCCGCAGGGTCCCATTCTGAGACCCACGGCTTGAGTCCCTCGTAGCGGTGGGTCGCTCGCCGCCCGAACGCGCCGAGCATCCCCGCGGCCGACGACGATCCGTGCGGCAGCTTCAGCGCCGACGCGATCTGGTTCGTGTACAGCCACTCGCCCGGGTGCTCTGCCAGGAGCTTCATGAGTTCGCGATGGCGCGGCTGACTCTCAGCGTACATCCGCCGCACGAGTGCTTCATCCATGACTCCCGACTCATCGCTCGCGGTCTCTCCCAGCTCCACAGCTCGTTCGTACTCGACGACCAGGCCGTACACCTCGGCCATCATCGGACGAGGGATCAGGACCGAGACCAGCTCATCGGTAGTGGTTGGCATTAGTTATCACCCCCAAATCTGTGCTCTCGACGGTTCGCTGAAGCATGTACTTCAGCCTTCGTTTAAGAAGATAGCAAAGCCCCAACAGACTCTCAAGAGTGCTTAGGCATTTGGCTGGGACGCCGTTTGGGCTGGCCACGCCGTCGGCAGCCATAATGCAGCCATTGGCAAATAGGCATCGCCCTGGCAGAGTGCCCGTAGAATGGAATCGATCGAGCTTGTACCGCTAGTGAAGGCTTACCCCGCTCTAAGCCGGACCTACGGCGAGGTGTGTTGCGTGGCAGGCACGCAGATGACCAAGGCAGGGCCAACGTGGATTCGCCTCTACCCCGTGCCGTTCAGGGCTTTGGAGGACCAGCAGCAATTTCGCAAGTACCAGCGCATACGACTGCGCGTGTCGGCGCATCGGGGCGATGCGCGCCCAGAGACGCGCAGGCCCGACCGCGATTCGATCGAGACGGTCGGCAGCCCGATACCCAGTAGCGAAGGATGGGCCAGGCGGCGACGCTGGGTAGAACCGCTGATGGTGTCGTCGATGTGCGAGGTCCGCCGTCGCCAGCGGCAAGACAAGACTTCTCTAGCCGTCTTTCGACCCGCGCAGGTCGAGGACCTCGTGATCGAGGATCGCAACATCGAGGAGGACAAGCGCAAGATGGCGAAGGCGTTTGCTGCTCAGGGGAATCTGTTCGGCGGGCTCGATGATGGCGAGCGCCAGCAGCAACTCCAGGAGTTGGAGCAGATCCCGTATTCATTCAAGTACCGCTACACGTGCGCCGAGCCAGAATGCTCCGGGCACACGCAGTCGATCATCGACTGGGAGATCGTCCAGTTTTACCGCCAGGTTCGACACCGTGATGATTGGCGAGACCGTCTCCGGGCGCGTTGGCTTGGAGAACTCTGCGGCGCCGATAAGGACACCGCCTTCTTCGTCGGCAACCAGCATCTGCACCCGCACACCTTTATGATCCTGGGTGTCTGGTGGCCCCCGCGACGGCCGGAGCAGCTTGCGCTAGCCGACCTCGCTCACGTCTAGCTGCAAGCCGAGTTCATCGCGAAGGGCATCGAAGATCACGGCGCGGTGACAGATCGCGACGTCGTGCTCAACGCACATCAGCGCAGTGCGTCGCTCCCGTATCAGCGGAACGAGTTCTTGAAGCGCGGCAGCTCGCTCACCGAGCAGATGACGCTCGTATGCAGCGCGGCCCTCCTGCACGCGGCCGGACTTGTACAGATCCCTGAAGGGCTTGGGGTTGCCGAGAGACCGCATGTGCACATACTCGATTCCCTCAACCGCGAGCGCTTTGGCAAGCGCTGTCTTGGCGTAGCCGCGCCGGCGTGAAATTGGCAGCTCGCGCACGTCGACCAAGCGCTCAACGCGAGCTTTGCGAAGCAGCGCCGCAAACGCACCACTGTCGCGATGGCGTTCGTATCCGATCGAGCCGACCCAAAGACATAGAGCCGATGCCGACTTGTCGACCGCTGAGTCGAGGACCGTGCGTGGCTTCGGCAACGTGACCTGCTCAACCCGCTCGAAGACAGCGTCAAGACTCAGCGCCTCACCGAAGAATGAGCGAGTCAGGTCGGCGAGCGAGCGCTCGCCTTTGGGAGGAGCGGCCGCGGGCACAAGGACATGGTTCCACAGGATTCGGCGTAGGGACTCATTTCAGCCTGGAGCGGACTCCGCCGCCGAGCGCGAGTTCAAGGAGGTAGACCTATAGATATAGAGAATGTCGGCACCGCCGGAGCGCTGGGATTTCCGTCTCCCTGAGCTTCTGGGTCAAGATGGGCTTGCGCGAGAAGGCCCGCCAAGGACTGCTCACCGGCAGCCTCCCGTGGGGGCTCTCCAAGGGCGAGGATCGGCATCGCGGTGCCCGACCCCGAGCGTGCGCCGTTCGTGCTGCGCCTGTTCGAGCTGTACGCCACCGGCCGGCACACCGACCGCACGCTCGCCGAGTGGCTAAACGTCCAGGGCCAGCGCACGACCAAAGGCCGAGCGTTCAGCACCGACACCGTGCGCGAGATGCTCTCCAACACCGCCTACTGCGGCTACGTCTCCGCCCGCCGCGACAAATCCAAGGCGATCAAAGGACTCCACGAGGCGATCGTGCCCGAGGAGCTATTCGACCGCGTGCAACTCATGCGCCGCCAGCGCGCCCGCACCCTGCACCCCGGCCGCCCCTCACCCAGGTACGTGCTGCGCGGCCTCGCGCACTGCCGACGCTGCCACGCGCGCATGCACGGCTCCATCGGCGGGCGCGACCTGAAAGCCCGCTACTACTGCTCCACCCGCCGCGCCAACCGCTCCTGCGACCAGCCCATCACCTCAGCCGAGGCGATCGAGCGCCAGCTCGTCGAGTTCATCGCCAGCTTCAAACTCGGCACCAACGTGCGCGAGGAGATCGTCCGCCGCCTCACCAACGCCAGCGCCCCCGAGACAGCCGACACGGCCGCGCGCCGCCAAGAACTGGAGGAGCGCCTCAAGCGTGCCCGCGACCTCTACGAGCTGGGCGACCTGCCGCGCCCCGAATACATCGCACGGCGCGATGCAATCCACGCCGAGCTGGCGGCGCTCACGCCCCAACCGACCCTCGACCTCGAGCACGCCCGCCAGGTGCTCGAAGACTTCGCCGTCTTCTGGAAGCGCGAGAACGACCCCAGCGCCAAGCGCCAGTTCCTGCACCTCATCTTCGACGGCGTATGGCTCGACGACCACCGCGTCGTAGCCGTCCAACCCAAGCCCTCGTTCCTGCCGTTCTTCCAGCAGCAGCGCCAACGCGGCGCGGGAGCCGCGGGGGTAAATGACGGGAGCGACGGGAGTCTGTCCCGGACTTTGCCCCCCGACGACTTCGGCATTGACGTCTGGGGTGCCCCGCCGCCGACCCCAGATTCGTAACGCGTTCCAGATGTCTCTGCAGTCGTCACTCGGACGCTCACTCGACCCGAAAAGCGACTAGCGCACGAATTAGTGGCGACAAGTGCCATGAAGCGCCCGCTCTCGACGGAAGCACCCTCGTTCCGGCGGGACTTTAGACTGCCTGGCGGTGGCTGGCAAAGACTCCTCCGCGCAACCAGCTCCCCGCCGGCTAGCCGCCGTGGTCGTCGTTGGCCTCGGTGCCGGGCTGATCGCTGCAGGCTGGCTGCTTGACAGCCACGAGTACTTGTCTGCGCTCCTACGCGAGACAGGCATTATCGTCTTCTTGGTCCTGCCTCTGCTCTGGATCGAGCACCTTTTCGAGCAGCGGATCCAAGCTAGCGAGAAGCAAACACGCAACGAGGTTGGCGCGGTAGCCGAGGATGTCGTAGCGATGTCGACGCGCGTAGCAGAAACTCGTCAAAGCCTGTCAGACCTTCAAGAGCAAACAAGCAGCCGGTTGCAAGCAGCCGGGGATGCCGAAACCGCACTTGCCAAGGAGGCGCGCGAGCAGCCGTCGTTTGACACCATCAACAAGCTATTCCGGCGCGCGGACGAGCTACATGCAATTAGTGAGCATGGCTTGCGGGTCGTGATTCCTCACCAATGGGAACGGCTGCGCTTCCACAACCTCAACGCCGTTGCGCGCACCGGGTCAGGTGAGCAGTCCCAGCCGGTCTTTCTTCTCACCGTCGATAACGTCGCCGGCAATTCGGTCGGAGTCAGAACAGTCTGGGAAGCGGGACAGTCACCGGCCGATGCCCTTCTTGCGGTCGCCGACGCTTGGAAGCGCTTGGGCGGATACCCAGGTGACTCGGCAATCGACGCTGAGTGGATCTTTGGAAAGCTGATCGACAGCTTGGAGCTTGCGATCCGAAGCCGCCGCACGGGCGGCGACGGGCAACTTTCCCCACTCATTGAGCTGCTCTCAACCAATTGGGCCATGACCGATGTCGGCTTGGAGCACATGCCAATCTCCTACACGATCCCTCGCGGCGAGCTGATTGCCGAGAGCGATCTCGAGGACTGGCGCAGACATATGCGCGGGAAGCCCTGGGTAGCCGAGGAGAACGAAGTAGCCCAGCAGACTGACGGTTACGACTTCTATATGGTGAGCGAGGTCGCGCACCTGTTCTTCGTGGCGCACAAGCCCTCCGCTGTTTGACGATCTCATCAAGGGCGCGTTTTGACGCTCTCACGACTGCTTCCGTCCCAATGCGAGTGCGTGGGTTGTGGTCCGCAGCGTGCCCGCCCTGGACGACAAGCACGCGCGTATCTGAACAAGCACACCAGCACGGCCACGAGCAAGCCTGAGCTCGGCACCGAGGTCGGAGGCCCCTACCGGGGTCAATCCCGGATTTCGCCCCCGGATTGCGAGGAGATTGAGGTCTGGGCGGAGCCGCCCGCGGTCGCACGTTGAGAGAGGCGGGTGCGTGTGCGGCGGCCTCTATTTGACGATGACAGCCTCGACAGCCGCAGCCCAGGTATGCAGGGTTTCGCCAAAGCCACGACCAAGACCACCTCGCGGTGGATTGTCAGCGAGCCATTGCGACTTGACGCGGAGATCCGCAATCTCGGTCTCGACGTCCGCCTTCACGCGTTCTATCTCTGCGCACCTGCAGAGCAGAAAGTGTCGCTTCAAGTCCTCAGCGCTATAGCTCTGGAGGGATGGAGGCTTACCCGAGGCTGATCGCGCTGCGCACACGCTGCACGAACATTGCCAGTCTTGCGGAATGCCGTCGATTAGCGGCTGGGCCTGCGCGCGGGGAACGAATCTGTGAAAAGCTGGTACGTAGTAGCGTGTCGGAGGAGCACCCGTCTCTGACAGACGTGCGACGTCACGTGCTTCGCTGTAGCCGATCCCATGATTGACGCCGGCTAGTCCTGCAGCCCCCATGAGGACGCTCAGGTAGCCCCCGTAGAGGTTGAGGACACGTATTCCGAGTTCATCGGCTGTTTTGACTGTCGCTGCCCAGCCAGCAACATCAGCCACTGTCGCATCCTGCTCCTGCCAGGAACCTCTCCAACAAAACACCGTATCTATACCTCCGGGCAGCTGTCTCACAAGAGCTGCAAAGGTCTCAACGCGTGTCTGCGAGCGAAGAGCAAGGACCGGATAAATGGCGCTACTGGCGAAGCGCTCGGCCGAGATCTCGATCGCCTCGCGTGTCAGCGCCCACCAAGGGTCTGCGGGTCCGGTGGAAGCAAAATAGGGCGGTACAAAGCGGGTCGGGGGCTCGGGATCACTCTCGATGTCAGGTGTTTGGCCAGCTTCGACGAGTAGCTGCTGATACTTGGTGATCTTGCCAGTCGCGCTGCTGGCATACCGCTCCTGAAAGTCGAGGACGCGATGCACCACATCCTGCCAGCCCGCATCTTCCCAGTAGCCGAGGTCGATCTCATCACTCGGCCATATACCCTCCAAATCGGGGGCATGAATCTTCGCGAGCTCAAGCTGCGAAACCTTAGGCTCGGTACGCCGATCAATCGGTTGCAAGAGCGGCGTACGCGGATCAATGATGTATGGACGACGGCGGGCGAGTACGAAACCGCCAGTTCCCTCGAAGTAGTAGGCAGCGAGCGTGCCAGGCACGACCAGACCGTCCCACGTAGCGTCGAGTGTCTCGTCGACCAACAGCGCCTGATCAGTATGCGAGTAGCTCAACCAGTGCTCGAACGGCATTTGTTCTAGGTTCTCCCGAGAAGATCGCGCATACGAGTACGTCGAATAGCGAGAACGTCGTGGATTGGCTCAGGCTTAGGCAGCGAGGCTACTGGGGGACCCGGTCGCACGACCGGATAAACGGTGTCGTGCGTCACGATCATCAGCCCGACACTGGCCTCAAGAGCCGCATCGATGCTGCGAGGAGTTACACGGCTATGCCATACGACCACCCACGACTGCTCGGCAACCCACCTGTTGACGTACGCCTGAGAGATGGCTCTTCCCCAATCGCTGACCTTAAGCTCCAGCGCTAGTACCACCCCGCCAGACGGAGCGACGACGAGATCTATGCGCTTCTCATGCCAAGGGACCTCATCAGCTGCCAGACTCATCTGATTCGCCCAACCCAAGCGCAGTAGCCCGCGGAGCACAGGCCGCAACAAAGTCCGCTCAGGCGGCATAGCCACCGCACTAGCCATCTTGCCCACCGGCGTCCTTCCCGCCTCGTATAGCCCGTGCCAGCGCCTGCTCGGCTCGTCGCACAACGGCCACGCTCATCAGGGTGGCAGCTCCAAAGGCGACTAGGGCAATTCGCGCCACTACGACGGCAGTATGGGGCAGGAAAGTGCTCGCCGTGAGGCCATCAATGAACGCCGCGGCACCTGCGATCTGGGCCGCCAAGCAGACGTAAGCGAGGCGGGTCCAGGCTGCCACTAGGACCCTCTCGGCTTTGCGGACCGACTGCGACCGCGCTGACGCGTCCATCACCGCGTTGAGTTGAGTAGTGATCGAGCCGCGGCTCAGCGCATCGCCAATGGCCGCCAGCGGGTCAGACATCTCATCGAAAGACAAGGCGCTACCCAGCTCGTCAGGCCGTACCCCGATTATCACCGCGGCGCGTCGGATCAGCTGCGGCTGCAGCGGCCGCGGCGGGAGTAGATCACTGATCGCGTCGACAAGCTCGGCGATGCTT
>DASZFY010000061.1:0-78532 GCA_035939335.1 Solirubrobacteraceae bacterium
CTCACGACAGGAGAGCATGCCCACCGCGAAAAATGGGTCACGCGCGCTCGCGAGAGCTCCCGTCTCATCAAGGAAACCAAATAAATAGTTGGGACTCGCAGGTGCGCGCGGCCGAGACACTGGAGTCCGCGCCTTGGGCGCACGCGGCATGTGCCCAATGGTACGTGGCGTAGCTGACGAACGTCATTGCATGTTGCTGCATGGGGTTGAGCCCCTGCTGGCGCTCGGCTGCTACAAGGTCGCGCGGGCTCGCGTTTGGCTCCACCGCGGGACTGCTGGCGATCGCGTTCGCGCTTGGCTCGTCGCCGATCATTGAACAGTTCCACCAGTTGATGCTCGACGCGCCGGAGGCGGCGATGGCCGCGGTCGCGGTGTGGGCGATCATCGCGACCGAGCGCTTTTCTCTCGCCGCCTTGGCGGCACCATGGGCACGGAGACCTGGAGCTACTGTCCGACTCGCCCCAGCTAAAGCGATCGAAGTCGGAAATCTGCTCACCGAGGGGCGTGCCAGTTGCTTGGCAACTCAGGCTTTACGCTCACGTTTGCACCCGGGACGCGCGCGATCCACAGCGACGGGTCCTCCAGCTCCGCCGGTGTCGGCAGCGCGTCGGGGCCGCTCCACGCGAGCGTCAGCGCCTGCGGGCCGCCCGCGTCGACGACCGCGTCGCAGAAGCGCCTCCCCTGCTCGTACTGGCGCAGCTTCAGCTCCAGGCCCAGCAGCCGCTCGAGCACGCGCCACGGCAGTCCTTTGTTCTCGCGACGGCGGTTCATCGCCGCGCGCAGGCGCGGCAGCGACGGGAGCACGTCCGCGCCGATCGCGTCCATCGTGTGCTCCGCGTGGCCCTCGATCAGCGACATCGCCGCCTGCATTCGCTCCACCAGCTGCCAGCGGTCCTCGCCGAGCGTCAGCCGCAGCACCTCGCCGCGCCGCGCGCGCTCGACGATCTCGCGTAGCTGGGCCGGGTCCGGCAGCTCCGGGAGCTTCGGCAGGCTCCCCAGCCAGCCGGCGCGCTTGCCGTTGGCGGCGTCGTGCGCATGCTCGTCGCCGTCCGCGTTCCCGTTGCCGTCTCCGTCCGAGGACTTGCCCACTAGCGACACCTGCAGGCCGTCGATCAGCTCTTTCAGCATCCCTCCCAAGTACTCGCGCAGCCACGGCGCGCCCGCGAACTGCACCGCGTGCGTGATCTCGTGGATGCTCACCCACAGCACCAGCTCGTCGCGGTCCACGCCCAGCGCGCGTGCCGCCTGCGCCAGGTTCGGCGCCAGCAGCAGCAGGCGCGGCTTCACCGACGCGTCCAGCAGCGCCAGGTCGTACTGGCCGAGCACGCGCTGAGAGAGCACGCCCGTCAGCGCGCCCACCTGCGCGCCCATCAACAGGCCCGACGCCGAGCGCAGCGGGCCCGCAAATGGCCCTTTGCCATCGGCCAACTGCTCGGTGATCGGCGCCAGCATTGGGCGCATCGACCTCAGGTTCGCCGCGATCCAGCCCGGGCGGTCGACCAGCTCCAGCGACGGCAGCTCCGTGGACGATGTGAGGCCGCTGTAAGTGCCAACCTTGCCCGCGAACTCGCGCACCAGCGGCTCCACCGACGCCGAGCGCACGCCCCCGAACGGGGGCGAGCCGGCCAGCAGCTCTCCCACTCGCTGCGCGGTGCCCCAATCGATCACGTCCACGCACTCAGCGTAGCCGCGGCGCGTACCGCTCCGATAAAGCTTCCGCACGTATCCTCTTGATTGTGTCTGGGTCCAGAATCGCGCCCGCGCCACCCCGTGGCTCGCCGGGGCGGACGGACGCCACAGCCAGCGAGGGGCAGGGGAACGGGGTTCAGGGGGTTGGGTTTCTCAAGCGCGCCGAGGTGCGCGACGTGCTCGCGTGGATGCGCCTGCTCGTCGACCCCCAGGACGCCGCCGCCGTCGTACGCGCGCTGTCGCGCCCGCCCATCGAGCTGCGACAGGTCGAGCTCGCGCGCGTGATCCAGGTCGCGCGCCGACGCAAGCTCGACCTCGTCGTCGGGCTCGCCGCCGCTACCGAGTCCCCGCACGTGCCGCCCGAGGCGCGCGAACGCATCCAGCGCTTCGTCGAGCTGCACCGCGCCGCCGCCGCCGAGCTCGACAAGCTCGCGCCCGACGTGTTCGTCGCGCGGCTGATCGAGCGGCTAGGCGTGCGCGGGCGCGCGCTGCTCGCGCCCGAGGACGCCGCCGAGCAGCGCGCCAGCCTCGACCTGCTGCACCGGCTCGCCGTCGAGTTCGTCCGCGCCACGCCCGCCGCCGACGTTCGCGACCTGTCGCGGCACCTCGCCACCGTCGTGCCCGACGCGCATGGCGAGGGCCCCGCCGTGGACACATCGCCCGCGCCCGCCGGCGAGCCATTCCCGGCCGGCGACACCACCCGCGCGGGTGGCCCTGCGAACGCGGACCTAAACGATCTTCACCCCCACGGAAACGATCTCAACCCCGACCGCGAGCTGCACGCCACGTTCCAGCTGCTGCGCGAGGAGGTGCTCGACGCCGTCGCGCGCATCGGCGGTCGGCTCGGCGAGCTACGGCTCGACACCGACCTCGACATCTCCCACGGCGTCGTGCGGTACTTGGAGCTGCTCAAGCTCTCCGCGCTGTTGCAGCGGCCCGACGGGCAGAGCCTCGACGACGCGCTCGAGGATGTCAACGCGCGGCTGCTCGCCGCCGCCACGCCGCTGCAGCGCGAGATCTTGCTCACGTCCACGCTCGACCAGACGCTCGGGGAGGGCGGCGGCGGGGCCGGCGGCGCTGCGATCGCGCCGCGCGAGCAGCACTCGCTCGGGCCGTTCCTGCCGCGCAGGGGCATCGGCCTCGCGCTGTCCGCCTCCGACATCCACACCTACCGCAGCTGCCCGCTGCGCTACAAGTTCGCCCGCGTGCTGCGCATCCCCACCGTGCAGACCGTGCACCAGCGCTTCGGCATCGTCGTACACCAGGTGCTCGAGCGCTACCACTCCGACGGGGGGGACACGCTCGAGCAGATACTCGGGCTGCTCGACGCCGGGTGGCGGCGGGCTGGGTTCGGGGAGAGCCCGCGCGATCGGGAGCTGTTTGACAAGGCTCGCGTCGCGTTGACGCGGTACCACGCGCGGTTGGGTGGCGAGGGCGCGTCGCAGCCCGTTTGGTTCGAGCGGCAGTTCGACTTTCGCGTCGGGCCGCACCATCTGCGCGGGCGCGTCGATCGCGTGGATCGGGTTGGGGTGGGGGAGCCGCACGCGGGCGGCGGTGCGGATGGGGGCGCCGGCGGAGACGAGCGCGAGGGGTTGGACCGCGTCGACGGGGGCAGCGCCGAGTACGAGCTGATCGACTACAAGACGTCTCGGCCCAAGACCGCCGAGCAGCTGAGCGACGACATCCAGCTGTCGCTATATGCGCTTGCCGCGCGCGAGGACTGGGGCCTTGAGTCCTCGCAGCAGGCCTACTACTACGTGCTCGATGACCTCAAGGTGCCCGTCGCGCGGGGGGAGCGCGACGCCGAGTGGGTCACCGGCGTGGTGCACGAGGTCGGGGAGGGGATCCTCGGGCAGGAGTTCGAGCCCACGCCCTCGCGCGCTGCCTGCTCGATCTGTGACTATCGGATTGTTTGTCCCGCCGCGGAGGGGTAGGCGGCGGCTTCTTCGGGGCGTCGCTCGAGCGGCGGCTGGGGGCTGAGGGCTGGGGCTGAGGGCTGGCGGCTGGCGGCTGGCGGCTGAGGGCTGGGGGCTGAGGCCGGGGGGTTACTGAGGGTCGGGTCTGTTTGTTGCGCTGAAGACTCTGTATAACTATCGCTATCCGCGCTCGGTTTGTGGGACAGCTTGATGTTCGAGGCGAGGCTGGCGAGCTACGTTCACCGCGCGTTTGGGTTCGCTGGTTCCTTTTTCGCCCCGATAACATGGGCCTGCTTTTCGGCCCCCGAAGTCCTAGCGACAGTTTTCCGGTTTTTTCGCTGCCTTTCGTTTGCGCTTAGCGAAAGGTCTTGGCCGTCCCACGCGGGAAAGCCAGCGTCCAGCGGCATGGCTTCGACCGAAGTTCGCCGGTGCTCACCACCCGCGCGCTCATCCTTTGGACGCGCCTCGCGTGGCCCGTGCTCGATGCGAGCAGCGTTCAATCCTCCTGCGACTGCTCAGACCATGCTTCGACGGAGATGCGGAACCAGTAGTGGATGCCCGTGACCTTGCCTGCCGGGCGTGGTAGGCGAGGGTCAAGATGCGTGCGTTCCAGAGCCCGTATCACTTGCCTGCGGCTCAGCCCGCATAGACGGCAGATGTCCTCGCTCGTCATAACCTGCGGCTGGAGGCCGCCTGGCACTCGGCTTGGGAATGGTTCGTTCGCATGGTGAGCCTCGACATCGCTGAGGTGCCAGACGCGACTGCGGGCGAGCGTGAAGGCGTGCCTTGGGAACCCGTCCTGTTGGACGAGACGTTTGGCTCGCCCCACGGTGATGCCATTGACGAGCGCGACGGCGCGGATACCCACGAACTCTCCATCCTCGCATGTGCTCGGGCCGCGCTCCGCCAGCCACTCGCGGATGCCCTCGAACCACTCCTCGCCGATGGGTCGCCTATTGATGGCGGCGCGGAAGGTCGCACGTTGGCGTGCCGTCATAGCCACTCGTTCGCCACGCGCCGCCTTGGCTACCTCACGCCACACCTGCCACCTGCGGACGATGGTGGATGCGCTGAGGGCAAGCCCCAGCTCCTTGCGCCCGCGTTCATACCCATCGACCCCCGGTGCCTCGTCCTCGGGCAGGCCGAGGTGTTCAGCGACCTTCTGCACAGCCGCCACGCACTCTGCGCGCCGTTGCGTTTCCCGCCACGCTTCGCTGCCTGGGCCGCTGTGGATGAAGTAGCCCTGGATGACCCGATACACCTTGTACTGGTCCTGCCATGCCAGGTCCATGAACCTGAGCATGATGTCCTCTCTCAACCGTCTGCGCGCGCGATGGTCGCTTGCCAGGTCACGCGCGATGTCGTCAGCTATGCCCACTCCGGGACGCTAGATCCTGCCCGGCTCTCTTACGCCTTCTCCATGTATGTCTCAACGAAGGTCGTATACATCCGCCAGGGTCGTCATCCTGGCCACACGCGTCATGGCGTGGCCTCGGAGCTGCCGGAGTCGGAGTTTGCTGCCACCGCCGCACTCGCCGTCAGCGACTCATTCCCCCTAGGCGCACCGCGAGGATGTAGCGCGTGCGCCGCCGCTGCCACCTCGGGCGGCGGGCTTGTCCGTCTCCCGCCGCCCTGACACTCTCCCTAACTCTGATGCACTTCGACGGTGCTCGTGTTGCGAAGTTCGACGCCGCCGGACGAGACGTTGCCGACTTCGCCGTTTTCTTCAGCCGTGACAGAACCGCTGGAGCCCACCTGCACGCTGCCGCAGGAACCTTCGTTGGTCTCGGTCACCCCACCTGACGAGACCGACCCCACGCTCCCGTTACCCGAGACGGTGACCGGGCCGCTAGAGCCGACCTGAACGTTGCAGGCGCTCCCGCCGACCGTGACTATGGGGCTGCTCGTGTTCCCGCTATTCGTGTTGTTGCTGTTCGAGTTGCCGCTGTTGGTGTTCCCGCTATCCGTGTTGCCGTTGTCCGAGTTGTTGCTGTTCGTCTGCGAGGTATCGCAGTTCGTGCTGCTGCTGTTCGTCTGCGAGTTCCCGCAGTTCGTGCTCCCGTTGTTCGTCTGCGAGTTTCCGCTGTTCGTCGTCGTGGTCGGACTCGGGCTATTGACCGGGTTTCCCTCTCCGCTCACAGCTATCGAGTGTTCGTTCGCTTGCGCGTTCCCGTCGCCCCGGGCGCTCTGCTCGACCTGGCCCGGCTGCGGGTGGCGCTTGCGCCGCCGTCGATGCCGATGCTTGGAAGCTCGCTTGGGATGCCCACCCTTGGCGGGCGCCTTCGCAGTGAATGCGAGCGCCTTGTGAGAGAAGAATTCCGCCGCCAGCTCGCGCTCGCCTACGAGATGAGCGAGCGACGACCCTTTGCTCACGATGGCGGTGCTTTCGCCGCTCGCTTGCGCGTTGCCTTCCCCTTCTGCTCTCTGCGTCGTGCTCCCGGTCGAGGTGGCAGTGGTCGATGGCGCCGGCTTCGCTTCCGTCGTCGAAGGCGCCGACGCGGGAGCGCCGTCATTGACTTCGGCGCGGCTATGGCTCGTCGCCTGAGCGTTGTCCTTGCCGCGCGCTTCCATCACAACGCTGCCGCCTTCGTGAGCGGCTTCCGTGTGGCGGGGCGCTTCCTCGTGCGGAGCCGGGGACGAAGGCGAGCTGGCGGGGCTTGACTGGGCGCTCGGCCCGCTGGCCTCCGTGTGTGGCGCTGCGTAAGCAGCCTCTTCAACCGTCTGCGCGGGCAAGGCGCGCTTGGGCGACTTGTTGTGGCGCCCGGATTCCGGCGAGATGCCTTTACGGCCTTCGGCGTGCGGCTTTACGGGATGGACTACGACGGCTTCCTCGGTCGGCCCCTGGTGGGTGCCGGCCACGCCACGAGCGGCGGGCTTGCCGCCAACTACCAAGACCAACGCGACCACCAGGGCAGCGAGCGCCGACACGGACGTAGCCGATTCTCGATGCTCCCGGACGACCACCGCAATCGCAGCCGAGGCGCCAAACAGGACGCCGAAGCCCACGCCGAGCGCCGACCTCTCGCTCGCTCCCACGGTGCTCAGCCAGTGGGCAACCGCGACCACGATACCCCCGAAGGCGCAGAGCGACACGATGGCGACAATGACCTTCATCGCCAAGCCCCCACGAGGGGTCCTTGAACCGCTGGGCGTCCTTGGCGCCAGCGTAGCCGGTGACATCAGACCGGCGCTTTGCGTACTCTTGCGTCCCAACTCGTGCTCCTTTAGCTCGCGAGTTATGGGCTGTACTCGGCGGACCAGGCCGGTGCAGCCCTCTTTTTGTTCTCAAGGACGATGGTGTCGCGGCGCCGCCATCGCGAGGTGAAGAGGTTGTAACGACGCCGACGCGGAGTCGAAGTGCCAAGAAGATTCGAGTCCGCAGGCCTAATCGGCTTCGGCGAAAACTTCCTCGTCGGCTGCATATGGCGGACTGCCCTCCGCCATGAGTCGCAGGCTGTCGATGACATAGGCCCGGAGCCCTGCCCGTGCGCAGCCGTCCTGTGCTGGACCGTCCATAGCTCGGACCCGAGGCTCACCACCAGCAGAAGCAGGCTCCCGATTGCCAGCCATGCCCACGAGAGGTCTTCACTAACGGCGAACGAGACGATGCCCAACACCCTCGCTGCGAGGCCCGCGAGCGCGACCCACCGCCGCGCCGTACCTCCAAGCCACCACGCCGAGGCTCCGAGGGGTCGCACTCGCATCACCTATCTCGCTGGCAGCCGGGCCATGTCCTAGCTGCCGTCTCCATCGAGCGCATCCTTGAACTCCAGGCGCATCCGGTCGCGCAGCGGCTTCCAACGCTCGATGAGCTGAGGGCCACCAGTGCGATGTTCCCTCGCCAAGGTTTCGACCTCACTCATCAGCGCTTCGACGTCCGGCGGCGCCACCAGGCGCAGGCGCGCCGTCGCCGCGACCAGCCGGTCAGAGAGGTCATCGTGCCGCCGCCCAAAGACCAGGCGCTTGAGCAGGCGGACGAACATGTAGCCGAAGTAGTCGATGATGGTGCCTTCGACCTTGCGCTCGAACCATCGGTCCAGCGCGGACTGGTGCACCGGGGCTGGGAAGTCCTCCGCCTCCAACATCACAGCATCGAGAGCTGCCATGTACTCACGCATGGCCTGGTGGAGTTCCGTGCTGCGGGCCGCCCTCGCAGCTTCCCTGCGAGCACCCCTCTCGCGCAGTGCGTTCGCGCCGTAGCCGAGGGCCGCAGAGGTTGCACTGATGGCAGCTCCAGTCACGTAGGCAGACATGTTCCAAGCATCGCGCGCCTGGCGGACGGGGCGCAAGGGAACTACGAGGGCTTGAGCGACCTGTGACCGTAGAGCGGATAGCCCTCTGTGCCGGCCAAGACGGACGCGAGGGCCGTTCGTGCGCAGTCAAGACCCCCGGCGAGGGCGATGCCCCAAACCGCGCCAAGGAGGACATGGCTGAGATGCTTGGTGTCCAGAACGAACAGCAGCGCCACTTGAGCAGCAATGGCTATCGTCGTGAAGACGACAAAGAAGAAGAAATCGAAGCTGCCAGGGCTCATTGCCGTGCCATCCGCCACTGCTTGTCGGACCTGCCGTCCCGGTACCTCCAGAATGAAAGGCCAGAGAATGATGGCCGCTCCGAAGGAATACGCGTTGCCAAACGGATGAGCGCCGATGATTAGGATGGCCGCCGGGAGAAACAGAAGAGGCGGCAGCGTGAGGAAAGCGAGAGCCCGAGCATGCCAGTGGAACTTGTTGCTGCAACCAGTCGCTAGGCAGTCCCAGACGAGCGAGGCATACTCGAATCGGAAGCGTAGAAAGTTGCTTGAGAAACCCCTAGCCGCCATGCGGCTGGTATTCTAATCCTATGGATGTCGGCTGGTACGTACTCGCTGTCGTGGTCACGGCTGTAGGACCGTTGGTTGCCCGAAGCCACTGGGTGCAGAGCAAGTTGCACGAGCTTGACGAGTCTGAGGCGCACTCAGCTCAGGCTGAAGCAGCGACGCAATCACATCACCAGGCGACTCCCTAGAGCCACAGCGCATAGCGCTCGCGGATCTGCGGCGCGCGACGGGCAGCCAGGATGAGCGTGCCAGCGCTACCGGGGCCGGCTACGTCGGCATCCGTGATGCCCGGGAGGGCGAGCGCCGGATGCTCGCTCGCCTGATCGAATAGGAGCTTGGCGTGCAAGTTTCGTTGCCGCGTGCTACCGCAACCGTCATGTATGAGGAGGTTTGACGACGGTCACGACGTTTTGAGCTAGGCGCCGCCCGGTCAGGATCATGGGACGCCCTATCGGCAGAACATGAGCCGGCAGAGGGCGAGCGTTGGCCGTGACGGGGCTTCAAAGAAGCCCGCGGGCGAATGCGCGCCGAAGTGCCTCGGCACGGCTACACGGGAGCGCCGCTCAAGCCGCAGCTCAACTCTCCCTCCGCCGCCCGCAGACCACACGCTCGATTACGCGCTCTCGCGTGACGAGCTGCGCGACATCGAGCCCGGAGATGTCGTTCTCGCCATCGAGGAGCTACGTGCCGCTGGCGCGAGGGCGTCCCCTCGGACGGCTGGATGTCGGACTTCCGCGTCAGGTGGCTGCCCGAGGCCGAGCTGGCGCGCCTCATGGCCGAGCTGGAGCGCTGGGCGCTCGCTGAGAAGATGACGAGCCTGCCGGGGATGCGCGAGGAGTGCCGGACGCTGCACGCCGATGGCTCGAAGCTGGAGACGCACGCCACGCCGCCGAAGACGCGCAAAGGCAAGGTCACGAACGAATGGAAGAAGGGGCGGAGCGGCGGGCGCGTCCCAGCCATCACCGCTCCCGACGCGGGCTTCGTGCCGAACAACGGCGGCAACGCTGAGCACTCGGGGAGCGGATGGAACATCGTCATGGTGATGAGCGCCAAGGGAACCGTTCTCGCGCGTCGCAACGTGCCTCTCAACGCCTCCGAGAGCGGGACGCTCTGCGAGATGGCGCCCGAGGTGGGGCAGGTGCTCGACGTGCTCGACACGCCAGAGGTCCGCGTCCTCACGACTGATGGCGCCTTCCACTCTCAGGAGACGCGGCGCGCCCTGCGCGGCGTCGGCATCGTGGAGAACACGCACCTCTCCAGCCACGCCAACCGCGCAAGCACGAGGAGGAAGGCGAACGAGCGCACGAGGAAGCGCTACGTCATCGACGGCTACCCGAACTGGCACGCGACAGGGCATAGGGAGATTGACTGCGCGTGCGGGCAGGGTTAGACGACGCGCGTGGTCGGGCTCGACGCACACGGGAGGGCGCTCGCCCGGCTTAAGGGCGAGTGCGAAGTGTGCGGGAGCGTGCTCATCACGTCCGGGCGATGGCGCCTCTCGAAGCATGAGAAGTTCGTGAAGTGCCTGCCGAGCGAGCGCGAGGAGGCCGAGTTCGACTTTGGCAACCCCCTGACCTACAACGACTCGCTCTCGGCGGAATATGGGCGCCGGCGCTTCAACGGCCAGGAGGGCGCCTTCGGCAGCCAATTCACCCAACGCTTCAAGCTGCTGAAAAGCAAGCGCTGGTTCTACCGCCAGAGCCAGGTCGATTTGGAGGTGGCGGCGGTCATCACCATCACGCACGCGCTCAGCCTGGAGCGGTGGCGGCGCATGGGCGAACCGACGGAGGCTACGGACGGGGGCGACGGCAGCGCGGGCGTGGCGCTCGCGGCCTGAACCACGGTACGAAAGGGCTCGACGCCGAGACTCGACACGAGAAGCCCTGCCGGTATCGTCCCGGCCCGTGGGCGAGTTCTATGGAGTAGATAGCGGGGCACTACGCGAGGATTTGCGCTGGTTGAGACACCGGCTGTTCGCGGAGCACGACTACCGTAACCAGGAGGTTATTGACCGGCTCTACTCGGTCCGCGAGCGTGCTGACACGATTGACCACGCTCAGCAGGCGGGTGGGCTCACCACATGGCATGGCCTGAGCATGTGGTCAGATGCTCTGGCGAAAGCTATGGAGACTTATCGGGATAAACACCCCGAGGGCGCGCCGTTCCCCTTCCATACAGAGCCCGGCACCTTCGGCATCTACGCCGGTCAAGCTGAGCAAGAGTTGCCTGCGGACGAGTAGTTGTCGTGCCACGGCCTGCCGCTGGCTTAAACGAGTGTAAAGACGAACCTGCCAGCGCTCCGGTTGGCTCGTCAGGTTGCCATCGTGACTTCATTGTCTGAGAGGCCGGTGAGCTGGCCTTCGGTGCTCCGCACCTCAAGCCAGCCTTCCGCTCTGCTCCCTTATCGAGCGACGAAGATAGGCCCGGACGTGACGCGCTGACGAAATTCCAGCGCCCCTCGTCGCGCAAGCGAGCCCTTTTCGGCTTTTTCGCCCCGAGACGACGCTTCAAGCGACGGCCTGGGATGCCAGCAAGCGCCGCCTCGCCGTTGATGTCTGGTGCCGTCAATCCCAGCAGCAGAGCCAAGATGCGGAGATCAGAAAGGAACCAAGAGAAAGGAACCAGCGAACCCGTTTACTTCCCCTCGCGCCCCCGCTGCCTCAAAAACCGCTGGAATTCACTCGCCAGGATGTCCCCCGACGGCAGATCATCCGGCGCGCCCTGCTCCTCGCTGTCCGCCGCCTGCTCCAACCGTTCCACGAACGCCTGGATGTCCGGGTCGCTGCGCACCGCCAGCCCCACCTGACGTTCGTAGTCCGCCGCCAAGCTCTCCAGCTCGGACACGTCCACCGACACGCCGATCAGCACTTCGATCTTGCGCAGCAGCGCCAGCGCCGCCTTCGGGTTCGACGCCGCCGCCACGTAGTGCGGCACCGACGCCCACACGCTCGCCGACGGCAGCCCCGCGTTCGCGCACGCCGTGTGCAGCACCCCCACGATGCCCGTCGGGCCCTCGTAGCTCGAGGGCTGGATGCCCAGCCGCTCGAGCAGCGCCGCGTCCGACGCGAATCCCGTCATCCCCACCGGGCGCGTGTGCGGCACGTCGCCCAGCAGCGCGCCCAGCGTCACCACCACCTGCACGCCCAGCGCCTCCGCCAGATCGACGATGTGCGTCGTGAACCCGCGCCAGCGCATCGACGGCTCCACGCCCTGCACCAGCACCAGGTCGCGCGGCGCCCGCGGCGCTTGCGCTTCGAAGATCTCCACCGTCGGCCACTTGATCTCGCGCTCGCCGCCTTCCGAGTCGCCGCTCTCCGCCAGGCGGATGCACGGGCGGTTGGCCTGGAAGTCGTAGAACTCCTCCGAGTCGATCCGCGCGAAGCGGCGCGCGTTCAGAGACGAGGCCAGGAACGACACCGCCCGCGACGCCGCGTCGCCCGCGTCGTTCCAGCCCTCAAATGCGCACACCATCGCCGGGGCCCTCAGGCCGTCCGGACGCCGGTCCCAGATCAACGGCTGCATCCGAACCACCGTACATCATGAGCCCATGGCTTCCGTCACGCGTTCCTCACCCCAGCACGACTCGGTTGGCGCTGGCCGATCTTCGATCGGTGGGCCGGCGCCGCCCGCCCACCCGGCTGGTGCGGCCGACTCGGCAGGCGCCCAGCAGACCGTCGCCACGCTGCGCTGCGACGACGACGTCGACGCCGTGTTCGCGTGCACGCGCAAGGAACGCCAGATCTCGCGCGCCGGCACTCCCTATCTGACGCTCGAGCTGCGCGACAGCACCGGCGCGATCGTCGCGCGCGCCTTCCGCGACGCCGACGTGCTCGCAGGGCGCTTCGAGCGCGGCGAGCTAGTGCGCGTACGTGGGCGCGTACAGCGCTTCCGCGACGAGCTCCAGATCGAGCTCAACACGATCGAACGCGCCGATGGTGACGCGGCCGATCCCACGCGCTTCCTGCCCACCGCCTACCGCGACCGCGACGAGCTCGACGGCTTCCTCGAGCACCTCGCGCGCGAGGTATACGACCCCGCACTCAAGGCGCTACTCGAGAGGCTGCTTGGCGACGTGCGCCTACGCGAGCAGATGCGGCTCGCGCCCTGCTCGCTGCCCGGCCCAGCGTCAAGCGCGCCAGGTAGCTCGTCGCGCCCGTCCGGTTCGGCGCGCGCGGGCCGCGCGCCGTCCGGCCATCACGCCTACCTCGGCGGCCTGCTCGAGCACACCGTCGCCGTCGCCACCATGACGCTCGAGCTATGCACGCTGCACCCGCGCCTCGACCGCGACCTGCTGCTCAGCGCCGCCATCGTCCACGACCTCGGCAAGACGCGCGAGTTCACATACCGCGCCGAGATCGAGCGCAGCCGCGAGGGCACGCTGCTCGGGCACATCCAGCTCGGCCTGCGCGTCATCGCCGAGCACGCACCCACGACCCTCGACGGCGAGCGCCGGCTCGCGCTCGAGCACTGCGTCATGCTCCACCACGGGCCCGAGCAGTCCTCAGGGCAGCGCTTTGCCTCGCCCGAGGCGCTCGCCCTGTATCGGCTCAACGCGCTCGACGCTCAAGTCAAGGGCGTGCTCGAGCACGGAGGCAGCGGCATCGGCGCCTGAAAGGGGAGGGGTTGCCCGTGCGGCGCCCGGGGGCCCCAAGCGCCCGGGGCGACGCTCGGGACTGCGGTCAAGCGGGCTAGCCGCATTGCCGATAGAAGCACTAATGGGCGATTTCGCCACGCCAACCGTTGACACGCCTGCACACGCCGCGCCTGACCAGGTCGTGGACGAGCGCCGGTCGAGCGAGCGCGCGCTGGCCGAACAGGAGCAAAAGGGGCTCTATCCGCCCCGCCACCCCGGGCGCTCGCAGCGGATGATCGGCGAGGTAGTCGTCGACCTCGGCCTCGCCGACCGCGAGACCATCGAGGCGGGCGTCGCCGCCGCACGCGAGCAGGGCCGCCCCACGGGCGTGGTGCTAGTCGAGCGCGGGATCCTGCGCCACGACCAGCTCGCACGCGTCGTCGCCGAGCGCTTCGGCCTCGACTTCGTCGACCTCGCCACGTTCGACCTCGACATGGGCGCCGTCAACCTGATCGGCGTCCAAGCCGCCAAGCGCTACCAGGCGGTGCCCGTCGGCTTCACAGACGACGGTGCACTGCTGCTTGCCATGGCCAACCCCACCAACGTGCTCACCATCGACGACGTCGGCATGATGACCGGCCGGCGCGTCAGGCCCGCCGCCGCCTCCGTCGAGGACCTCAACCTGCTGCTCGCGCGCCTCGCGCGCATGGACGACTCGATCGAGGACATCGTCGACGAAGAAACCGACGAGCAGGGCGAGCGCGAGCTCTCTGTCGATGACACCGACACCGACGCGCCGATCATCAAGCTCGTGCACTCGATCGTCGCGCAGGCCGTCCAGCAAGGCGCCTCCGACATCCACGTCAACCCCGAGGAGGGCGACACCCGCGTCCTGTTCCGCATCGACGGCGTGCTCTCACCCGCCGCCACCGTCAAGCGGCGCATGGCCATGGGCGTCGTCTCGCGCATCAAGATCATGGCCGACCTCGACATCTCCGAGAAGCGCGTCCCCCAGGACGGGCGCTTCGCGCTCACCGTCGAGGGCCGCCGCGTCGACATCCGCGTCGTCACGCTGCCGCTCGTCAACGGCGAGGGCGTCGTCATGCGCATCCTCGACCAGGGCACCTCCATGACCGTCGACGGCCTCGAGTCGCTCGGCATGCAGGGCGCCGAGCTCGAGCGCTTCTCGCGCGCCATCCACCGGCCCAACGGCGCCGTGCTCGTCACCGGCCCCACCGGCTCTGGCAAGTCCACCACGCTGTACGCCGCGTTGTACGCGCTCAACGATGGCGACCGCAGCATCCTCACCATCGAGGACCCCGTCGAGAAACGCATCCCCGGCATCAAGCAGATGCAGATCGCGCCCAAGGCCGGCGTCACCTTCGACGTCGGGCTGCGCTCGATGCTGCGCGCAGACCCCGACGTGATCATGGTCGGCGAGATCCGCGACCGCGAGACCGCGCACATCGCCGTCGAGGCCGCGCTCACCGGCCACCTCGTGCTCTCCACGCTGCACACGCGCGACGCCCCCAGCGCGCTCGGGCGGCTGATCGACATGGGCATCGAGCCGTTCCTCGTCTCTTCCGCCGTCGATTGCATCGTCGCGCAGCGTCTCGTGCGCATGCTGTGCAAGCACTGCAAGCGCCCGCAGAAGGTTTCCGAGATGGTGCTCGCCGAACACGGGCTCGCCGGCGTCGAGCCCTATGAGGCCGTCGGCTGCTCGCGCTGCGGCGGTACCGGCTATCGCGGGCGTGTCGCGTTGTATGAGGTCATGAGCGTCTCAGAGCCGATCCGTGCGTTGATCCTCGAGCGTGCGTCCGTCGACGACATGGTCGAGGTCGCGCTCGGCGAAGGCATGCTGCGCCTGCGCGACGACGGCCTGCACAAGGTGCGCGAGGGCATCACCTCGATCGCAGAGGTCGAACGCATGACCAACAGCTTGCTGTAGCGGCGCGGGCGGTTCGTGCGCCGTCTACTCTGATGCCGTCGACTTCTCCGGTGACTCTGGTACCGGGACCGCAACGACTTGGAGGTCATCGATGCCGGTGAAGTCAGCGGGGTTGCACGTGTAAACGGGCAAGCCGTTGGCGAGGGCGGTGGCGGCGATCATCGCGTCGTGGGAGCGCGCAGTGCGCTTGCGCCCGGGGCGACGCAGCGAGGCCGCCACCCGCCCAAACGCGCGCGCGGCGCTGGCGTCGAAGGGAAGCGGGTCGAAGTCCGCCTCCGCCTGCTGGAGGCGAGCTTGGCGCGCGACGCGCTCGCGCTCCTCGTCGGCCACCAGCGGGCCGACCGAAAGCTCGGCCAGTGTCACCGCCGTGATCAGTGGTTCGACCGGCAGTGTCGCTGCGTCTTGCACGCGCCCCAGCAGGATCACCGTAGAGGTGTCGAGCAAGCCCCGCGCCGGTTGTGGAGTCCCGCTCACAGGCCGGCGTCCAGGAGACGATCGACATCCTCGCGGAAGGCAGCCGGGTCCACCGGTGGCAGCCGCCGCCAGCGATCGATCAGTACCTGTGCTGTGAGCGCCGGAGGCGAGACCGCTCGCAGCTCGGCCACCGCCGTGCCAGAGCGGGTGATCGTGATCTGCTCGCCGCGCGCGGCGCGATCCACCACATCGCCACCATGGTTTCGCAGGTCTCTGATGCTCACCTCAGCCATATTGTCGAGTGTATCACGCGTGATACACGATGTTTCGCGTTCAAGCGCTCCCTCCATAGGGCTGGCGTGCCAGTACGATCTCGGAGACCTCGACGGCACCGGCATCGCGTAGCGTGCCGGCGACTGCGCGCAGCGTAAGACCTCGATAACCGCCTGCTCGATCACCAGCCCCGTGTGATCGAACTTCCGCCCTCCATCCCCGATCCAGGTCGGACTGGGAATGACGAGGTCGTAGCGACGGAACACGGTGTCGTGTGCGTTGAGATACCCGAGCAACACCCGACCAAAGATGCCTGCCCATGCGCGCTTTTCATCGACCTTCGAACCCAGCGGGCTGGGGACGACTGCTCACTTCGGCTCACGCGAGCTCGAGTGCGAGTTGCTGTCGCCCGGCCGAGAGATGCTCCACCGCGGTAGGCGAGCGGAGTCGTGCGAGTACGTCCTCGACCGAGCGAATCTCGATCGCGCCACGATCCTCGACGTACTTTTGCGCCCATGGCTGGGAAGTAACGAGACGGCTGACCAGGAACACACGCTTGCCGTGCTCAAGCGCAAGCCGGGCCTGCATCTTGGCTCCAGAGGTTTCGCTCGCCTCGATCACTACCGTGCCTTGACTCATGCCGGAGGTCACCACGTTGCGACGAGGGAAGTTGTAGGTCGTGGGCGGCTGGCTGGGCCAGAACTGAGACACCAGTGCGCCGGACTGCACGACGCGCTCAGCAAGCTCAGAGTTCTGGCAACTCTACCCCAGGATGCGGACATTACTCTCCCGCCAATACCGTTCCGCCAGACGCTTCACGGTCGGGACGGAGCAGGGCCAAGAAGCCGCGAGCATTGGCCTTGCGCAGAGGTTGCCCTACGGCTCAGGTGCGCGGCGCGGGCGGACCGCTCTCGAGAAGGCTCGCGTTGGCGGCGCCGCGCGTTTCGCGACGCCGCCCCAGTCTGCCTCCGGACGGCTGGGACGCCCGGACCTATATGCGTGCTGGCTTCTAGCTTTTCTTCGCGGGCGCCTTGGCGTTCTTCGTGCCCTTGCCCTTGCCCTTGGCCTTGCCCGACTTCTTCTTGTGCTTCGCCACCGGCTTCGGGCTCAGCCGCGTGCCACCCGCGAAGGCGTCCGTCCGGCAGCCCGTCGGGCGACCCAGGTCGAACGGCCCGGAGATCGCCTGCGTGACCGCGCCCTTTTCGATGTACGCATACGTGACCGTCAGCAGCGGGTCGACGCGCGGCTCCTTGCAGAGCTTCGTGCCGATCGAGAACTGGCCCGTCACCGTCTCGTACCCCTGCTTGGCCAGGCCCACGCAGTTGAGCGCCCAACCCGGGAATTCACCCGAGCACGAGAACGTGTCCGACAGCGGTTTCGTCGTCGCGTTCGATGTGACCTCCGGCTGGCCCTGGATGCCCGTCAGCGGCACCTGGGCCTCCAGCTGGTAGCCGGTGATCGGGCCGTTGCAGTAGAACGCGTACTGCACCTGTTGTTCGGTGCTGCCTTCTTCCCGTTCGCCCGCGGCGGTTTTGCCGATGCAGTTGTAGTTGTTCGCGTTAGGTTCTTCCGCGTGGCTGAGCGCGGGGGTCGCGAGGAGCAGGGCGAGGAAGCCCACGATCGCGGCGATCCACCATGTCGCTCTGTGGTGGGCTGTTTTCAGTACGTGCAACGGGTCTCCATTTCGTTGGTTGATTGTTGTCTCATCGCCGCAGGAGCTTTTCCACGCTCTGCCTTGGTGAAGTCGGGTCGAACGCTGTCGTCGAGTGCGCGCCCACGGATGCGAACGGCGAGATCAGCAGCACGCCCGCCGGCGGCTGCGCCGTGAGCGTCGCCGTCGTCGCTCCCGCCGGCAGGCCCGTCGCCGTCGCGTTTGCCACCGACGCGAACGTCACCACGATCAGCCCGTTTTCGCGGAACGCCGCGCTCGAGGTGATCGTCGGCACCGTTGCCTTCAGGAACTCGTCCGCCGCCGTCTGCGCGCCCGTTGTTTCCGGGGTGCAAGCCGCTCCCGCCGCGCCTTCTGGGCACGGCGGCTGCACGATCGTGTCCAGCAGTTGCGGGCCGCCGCTTGCCAGCAGCGCCGCCTCGTTCGCGAAGCCGCCGCCCTCGAGCGCCGACCAGCCGCTCAGCAGCGTGCCCGCGGGGATCGCCTGCGTGTCGATGTACGGCGCCGCCGCGGGCTGGGCGCTCGCCCTTTCAAACGACGTGCCCGAGAGCTCGATCAGCCACACGTGCGTCACCGGCGCCAGCGCGCTCGCCTTGGGGGTGCTCTTTGGCGTGCTTTTCGGCTTCGTCGGCGTCGAGATCGGCGTAGTCGTTTCCGACCCGGTTTCTGCGGCCGGCGTTGTCGTCGCTGCGCTCGACGCTTCTTCAACGCTCGAGTGTTTCTTGCGGTGGTGCCGTCGTTTCCTGCGGGGCGTCGCTTCTGCCGTGGCCGCCGGCGGCTGAGCCGCCGCGGATGCGCTCTGCGCCGCCCTCGCTGCCGCGCCGCGCGCGAGCGTCTGCAGCAGCAGCGGCAGGCTCGGGTTGGCCAGCGACGGACTCGGCGCCGGCCCGATCGCCGCGCCCACCGCCACGCCGATCGCGAGCATCGCCGCGGCCAGCGCGGCGGTCACGCGCGCCGATGGCGCGCGTAGAGGCGATTTTTTGTTCTCGGACGTGTTCTTCATTGAGTAGAGCGAAAAGATGCTGAACCAGACGGACCCACGCCCCCGAAACAAGGTTCGACCCCGACGGTTGTGGACCTTGCCTATAAAATAGCTAATGTCGATCGAGACTGTGGGGATATGGTATGTTCGGCGCTCGCCGTTGTCAACTCATTGTCAAATCGAAACCCGAAACGGAGCCTCTCTGCAATGCATCGAATCCGCCGTCTCTCCGTCGCCTTCACGGTGGCTGGCGTGGTCGGGGTTGCGGCGCCAGCGGCCGCCAGCGCCACCTCGCTCGTCACCATCAGCGGCGCCACGTCCTCATATCCGCTCGTGTCCCTGCTCGCAGCCAAGTACGTAAAGCTGCACCCGCACAAGGTCAGGTTCAAGATCACGCAGGGCGGCACCACAGTCGGCCTCAACAACGTCAAAAACGGAAGCGACACGATCGCCGACGTCGCGCAGGAACCCAACGGCGCCGACGCCGGCCTGGACTTTTACCCGATCGCCAAGTACGCCATCTGCGTCGTCACCAACAAGACCAACACGCTTGGCAACCTCACCGGGAAACAGGTCACCTCGATCTTCACCGGTAAGACCAAGAATTGGAGCGAAGTGCCAGGCGCGACCGCGTCCGGCCCGATCCAGGTGATCACCCGCACGGCCGTCGCCGGCGTGCTCACCAGCTTCAAGTCGCTGCTACTCGAAGGCAAGAGCGTCGTGTCCAGCGCCACCGAAGAGGCCACCGAGGGCCTGATGCGCCAGCAGGTCGAAAGCACGCCTGCCTCGATCGGCTTCCTGTCCAACTACCAGGCGGACAAAGGCGGCGTCAACCCCGTTCAGTACAACGGCGTCGCGTGCAACAAGAGCACCGCCGCCTCCGGTCAGTACGCCGGCGTGGCCGTGTTCTTCGAGGTCACCAAAGGCCCCGCCACAGGCGGCGCCGCCGCGTTCATCAGCTGGGTCGACCACTCCGGCGCGGCGAAGAAAATCATCGCCAGCCAGTGGGTTCCGATCGGCTGATGCTCGAGCGGGCTCTGACAGCCCTGGCCCAGTGTGGAGCTGGGAAGCCGTGATGGAGCGGCTCAGAAAGCCGTGGCCAGACCACCGCGCCGAGCGCTTGCTCGGCGCGGTGTCTCTGCTCATCGGCGTCGGCGTTGTCGCGATGATCGTGTTCGTCGTCACCCGTGCATGGCCGCTGTTCGAACACAACGGCCTCACGTGGCTGCTCGGCGGCGGCGACTTCGAAGCAGAGGTCAACACCATGACCGCCGCCACGACAAAACCGGCCGCCGCCGTCTTCCACCTACGCGCCTGGCCGCTGATCTACGGCACGCTGCTCACCACCGCCATCGCCGTCGTGCTCGGCCTCACCATCGCCGTGCTCTCGTCCGTGTTCATCGTCGAGCTCGCGCCCGCGCGCGTACGCAGGATCGTGATCCCGATGGTGCGGCTGCTCGCGTCCGTGCCGTCGGTCATCTACGGGCTGATCGGGATCCTCGTGCTCGTTCCGTACGTCAGCAACCACCTCGTCAGCGAACACGACAAGGTCTCCATGCAGAGCGTCGTGCAGCTCACCGGCGGCGGGCTCGGCGTCACCGCCGTGATCCTCACGATCATGATCACGCCGATCATGATCGCGCTCATCTGCGAGGCGCTCGCCTCGGTGCCGCCCTCCTGGCGCGAGGGGGCGGTCGCGCTCGGCCTGAACCCGCTGCGCGCCGTGCGCGCCGTCACGCTCAAGGCGATCCGCCCCGCGATCGTCGCAGCCGCCGTGCTCGCCACCGCGCGCGCCCTCGGCGAGGCCGTGATGATTCAGATGGTCTCCGGCGGCAAGACGTTCATCCCACGTCCCGGCGACGGGGTTGTGTTTTTGTTCGAGCCGCTGCGCACGCTCGCCTCCGCCATAGTCGACTTCCGCGAAGGCGTCGGCTCCCCCGCGCTTAGCGCCGCCGTCTACGGGTTTGCGCTGCTGTTGCTGTTCTCCGCGTTCGCGCTGTCCGTCACCGGCTACCTCGTCAAGCTCCCGCTGCGCAAGTACCAGACACGCGGATGAGTGCGCACGCAGCAACAAGCGGCCGCGGCCGGCGCTCCTCGCCGATGAGCTGGCGCTGGGGCGACCGGCTGGTGCTCGCCGCCGCGTGGATCGCCGGCATCGCGCTGTGCGTGATCGCCGCGTCGATCGTCCTGTACATGGGCTACCGCGGCATCCAATACCTGCGCCCGGGTCTGATCTTCAGCCGACCCCAGCTCGCCACCAATCAGGCAGGCTCGGGCGGGTTCCTCGACCCGCTGCTCGGGACGATGCTGCTCACCGTGATCGGCATCGTGCTCGCGTTGCCACTCGCGCTCGCCAGCGCCGTGTGGATCGCCGAGTATGGGCACGGTGGGCGGGCCCGCGAATCGCTCGCGCGCGTGGTCGAGTCGAGCATCGAGGTCGTCGCCGGCACGCCCGACATCGTGATCGCCATCTTCGGGCTCGCGGTCTTCCAGCTGTCGCTGTTCGCCCCCTTTTCGTTCACCGCCGAAGGCGGCGGCGTCTACGGCCGCTCGTTCATCGCCGCCGGCGCGATGATGTCGCTGCTCGCGCTGCCGCCCATCTACGCCGCCACCCGGGACGGGCTGCAGGCGGTGCCCGCGCACCAACGTGAGGCGGCCTTCGCGCTCGGCAAGACTCGCATCACCACGATCCGGCGGGTGCTGCTACCGAGCGTGCGCTCGAACATAGCCACCGGTGTCACGCTCGGCATCAGCCGCATCATCGGCTCGACCGCGATCGTGTTGATCCTGCTCGGCAGCACCCTGCGAATCGAATCGCAGGGATCGGTCCCCGGGATCGGCGTGTTGCGCGGCACCGGCTCGTCGCTCACGAGCTACATCTACGAAAACTCGCCCGCCGGCGAAGGCGGCGCCCCGCAGAAGGCCTACGCCGCCGCCTTCCTGCTGCTGATCTTCGTGCTGCTCCTCAACCTGCTCGTCGACAGGATCGGGCGTGCTAACATCAGTGGTTCGATGGACAAAGTCAAGTCGATGGAGTTTGTGCCCGATGAGTGCTGAAGAGATGGTTATCGACCCTTGGAGCTTCACGACCGAGCCCGACGCGCAGGTACCGCCCGTGCGCACGATCGTGCTCGACCGTTCGCCCACGCCCGTTCGCCCCGTGCGCGAGCGCGAGGCCGTGCGCGTCGCGTCGTCAGCCGCCGGTCCGGAACGCCTGAGCCTGCGCGACGTGACCGTCGCCTACGCCGGCAAGCAGGCCGTCAAGTCGGTCTCGCTGTCCGTCCATCAGGGTGAGGTGCTCGCGCTGATCGGGCCCTCCGGCTGCGGCAAGACGACGCTGTTGCGCACGCTCAACCGCCTCACCGAGCTGACCGCCAGCGCCTCGCGCTCCGGCGAGATCCTGCTCGACGGCGAGGACATCCACGACCTCGTCGACACGCAACTGCGCTCGCGCGTGGCGATGGTCTTCCAGCAGCCCAATCCCTTCCCGATGTCGATCTTCGACAACGTCGCCTTCGCCCTGCGCGAGCAGGGGCGCAAGCGCCCCGGACGGCGCGAGCTCGAGCCACTCGTCGTCGATGCGCTCACCAGGGCCGGCCTCTACGACGAGGTCCGCGACGACCTCGACCGTCCTGCGCTACGGCTGTCCGGCGGCCAGCAGCAGCGCCTGTGCATCGCGCGCGCGATCGCCCCGCGGCCCGAGGTGCTGCTGATGGACGAGCCGTGCAGCGCGCTGGACCCGATCTCCACAGGCGTGATCGAGGAGCTGATCGGCGAACTGCGGCGCGAGCTCGCCGTGGTGATCGTCACGCACAACCTCGCCCAGGCGCACAGGGTCGCCGACAAGGTCGCCTTCATGTACCTCGGCGATCTCGTCGAGTACGGCACCACGCACGAGCTGTTCGAGGACCCGCGCGCGACGCGCACGCGCGAATACGTCCGCGGAGCCTTCGGATGAGCACGCGCAGCGGCTGGACCGGCGCGCGGCCATGACAAGCCTCGCGCCGGTGCCGTCCGAGAGCCAGACCTGCGCCAACTGCTCCGCGCCGCTCGTCGCAGACCAGCGCTACTGCCTGTCGTGCGGACAGCCGGCGTCGCCCGTGCGCCTCGCGTTCCTCGACGTGCTCGAGACCGAGCGCCAGCCGCAGCTCGCCCCAGGGTCGCCCGGCACGATGCCCGTCGCCTACACGCCCTACTTCGAGTCCGCCGGCGGGCCCCCGTGGCTGCGCCGCTACGCGCCGCTGTTCGCCGTGCTGTCCGTGCTGCTGCTCGCGATGGTCGTCGGTCTGCTTGTCGGGCACTGGGTCACGCAGAGCAAAGCCCCCGTCGGCCCGCAGATCATCAAAGTCGAAGGCCTCGGCGGCACGCCGCTAGCCGCCAGCACCACGCCGTCGGCGAGCGCCACGCCCGCGGGGAGCGCAACCGCCAAATCCAGCACCTCGGCCAAGAGCGAAGAAGAAAAGGAAGCAGCCGAAGCCAAAGCCGAAGAAAAGGCCGAAGAAACGAAACCCGCCAAAGCGCCCCCAGCCAAAGCGCTCAGCACCACCAAAGTCAACAAACTCGAAAAAACCACCGGCAAGGCGCACGAGAAGGAACTGAACGAACTGAGCACCGCGCCGATCGAAGTCAAATGAGCGGTTCGATGTCCGAGCTGCGCCGCCGGCGCCTCGAGCTAGCGGAGCGGGTGTCCGCGCTCACGTGGGACCTCGGTGGCCTCGCCTACGAGATGGCAATCCGCGACCACTACCGCCTGGACGTGCTCGCCCGCAAAGCGTCCGAGCTGCAAGAGGTCGACGCCCAGCTGGGCGAGGTCCAGCGGCTGCTCGCGACCGCCGAGGCTGGCATCCACGGCCAGTGCCGCTCCTGCGGCGCCGTGCACAGCCGCGGCGCCGCCTACTGCTGGCATTGCGGCGCGCCGCTGATCGAGGAGGCGCGCCCGTCCGTGGTGCAGTCCGAACAGTCGGCGGGCTGAGCGCGCCCTCGCCGGGGGTAGCACGTCGTATCACCAAATAAAAACGCTGTATAACGATCGCTATACAGTCTTTTCTTGCTGTGTCTGTGTCTGTGTGTGTGTCTGTGTGTGTGGCTGGTTCCTAGTCCCAAAAGCAAACTCTGTATAACCATCGCTATACAGCGTTTTCTTGCTGTGTCTGTGTGTCGCCGGCTTTCTAATCCTAAAAGCAAACTCTGTACAACCATCGCTATACAGTGTTTTCTTTCTGTGTCCGTGGTCCCTAATCCCAAGAGCAAACTCTGTATAACCATCGCTATCGCGCTCGTCGGTGCGCTGGTCGGCTTCGCGACAGCTAGCGCGACCGTGGGCGCGGGTGCGGGGCCGCGCCGCGTGCACGAGGCGAGCGCGCCGCAGGAGTACGGTTGCCCGATCCTGCCGGTGGAAGACCCGCTGAACCAGGAAATCGCGAACGCGCCGGTCAACCCGAACTCGGCGAACTACATCGCGAGCATCGGGCTGAGTGCGCACCTGCACCCGGACTTCGGAACGAACCGGAGTTACGGCATCCCGTACACAGTGGTCGGCGCCAGCCAGCGCAAGGTGCGGATCAAGTTCACCGCGTATGGCGCTGAATCAAACCCCGGACCCTACCCGGTGCCGGCGAACGCGCCGATCGAGGGGGGCGGCAAGAAGGGGCACGGCGACAAGCACGTGCTGGTGGTGCAGGAAGGCAGTTGCATGCTGTACGAGCTGTACGACGCGCACCGCAAGGGCGCCGGCTGGGCGGCGGCCTCTGGGGCAGTGTTCAACCTGCGCAGCGACGCGCTGCGCCCCGAAGGCTGGACCTCGGCGGACGCCGCGGGGCTGCCGATCTTCCCGCTGCTTGCCCGCTACCCGGAGGTCAACTCAGGTCAGATCGACCACGCGCTGCGCGTGACCGTGCCGAATACCCAGGACGGCTACATCCACCCGGCTACGCACTACGCCTCGAGCAACTCGGCCCCCAACCTGCCGCCGATGGGGCTGCGGTTGCGGCTGAAGGCGAGCTACAGCCTGGCGGGCTTCAGCGGCGAGTCGCTTGTGATCCTCGAAGCGCTGAAGCGCTACGGGCTGATCGTCGCGGACAACGGCTCGCCGTGGTTCATCACCGGCGCGCCCAACCCGGGCTGGAACGACGAAAACCTCGAACAGATCAAGCGCGTGCCAGGCTCGGAATTCGAAGCCGTCGAGAGCGGTCCGATCGTGCGCGGGTGAGCTGGCGCCTACGGCGCGGGCTCGGCAGGCGCCTGTGGGGCCGCCGGTGGGGCGGCGACCGGTGCCTGCGCGGCAACGGGCTGTGGGGGTGCCGGCTGTTGCTGCGCGCTCTGGCTGATCGTCGGGCGCGAGTCGCCGCTGATCGAGTCCTTGAACTCGCGCATCCCGGTGCCGAGCGAACGACCGAGCTCGGGCAGCCGCTTGGCGCCGAAGACGAGCAGCACGACGATGAGTATGAATGCGATATGGAGTGGGTTGTCGAGTCCCATATCAATCCAGTCTACGACGTTTTGGTGGCCTCACCACCGACGCGGCGCCGAGCGCCCAGCGGCCACTTGCACGAGCGGACGGGCCGGCCACGATGCGCGCCATACTAGAGCGCGTGTCACCAGCCGCAACGCTCGTGGAGGCGCTCGAGCCGGTCCGCGCCGACCCAGCCCGCTCGGCCGTGCTGCTCGACATCGACGGCACGCTCGCGCCGATCGTGCGCCACGCCGCCGACGCGCACGTACCGGAGGCCACGCGCGGCCTTTTGATCGAGATCGCGCGCCGCTACCGAGTGGTGGGCTGCGTAAGCGGCCGGCGCGCTTCCACCGCCCGCCAGATCGTGGCGATCGGGACGATCGCGTATGTGGGCAACCACGGCGGCGAGCTGCTGCGCCCGGGAGCGACCAGCCCGGAGGTCGACCCGGAGCTCGCGGCGTGGACCGCGCGCGTACGATCGTTCGCGGCGGGCGTGTACACGCCCGAGCTCGAGCGCATCCGCGTGCGCAGCGAGGACAAGGGAGCGATCGCTGCGTTCCACTGGCGCGGCGCGCCGGACGAGGACACGGCCGAACGTGCTGTGCAGGAGATCGCGCGGCGCGCTGAAGAGAACGGCCTGGAGGTGCACTGGGGGCGCAAGGTGCTAGAGGTGCGTCCGCCGGTGACGCTCGACAAGGGCCTCGGCATCGCGGCACTGCTGCGCGGCGGCGATGTCAGCGCGGCGGTGTACGTGGGCGACGACACGACCGATCTCGACGCGTTCCGCGGCCTGCGCTCGATGGTCTCCTCGGGCGAGTTGTCGTGCGCGGTGTGCGTGGCGGTGAGCTCCGACGAAGCGCCTCCGGGTCTCGCGCTCGAGGCCGACCTGACGGTCGCGGACACGGGCGGCGTGCGGGAACTGCTCGAGGCGCTGCTGTAGCGCTGTGCGGTTCGTCGACTTCCTCAGGACCACCGTGCTGCTGAGCGCCGGCGCGGCGACGGCGCTGGCGGCGGTGACGGTGATCGCCGCGAGCGCGCGCTCTGACACGCAGCTGGCGGAGGTCGCCGTCGGGTGGTGGCTGATCGCGGCGGGCATCGGCGCGCGCCTGGGCAGCCGTGCGCACACGAACCCGCCGATCGCGCGGCTGCTGGCGAGCGCGAAGGCGAGCAACTCGCTGCCGGAACATCATCCGAGTGCGATCCTGCTCAACCGCCTGTGGCCGCTGGGCCTTTTCACGCTGTTGTCGGGTGGCCTCGCGTTCCTGGCGCCGCAGATACCGGGCATCGCGGCTGGGTTCGCGATCATCTGGGCGCTCGCGTGGCGCCACCAGGACGCGGCGGTGGCGGCGATCGAGGAGCGCGACGGCGCGTCGTTCCACGTGCTGCGCACCTCGCCCGTGCGCCCGATCGCGCTGATGCGCACGCCCGGCTTCAAAGCTGCCCGCCCGGAGCGCGCTGACGGCGCCGTCACCTGAGATGCTCCGGGAGCGCCCGGTAGCGGCGCACGCGCGCCCGATAGCTGCCTCCGAGCGCACATTGGACGTGTTGATCGTCTCGCTCGGCTCGACCGCGGGACTGCGCAACGCTGACGAGGAGCTGCGCAACTCGCTCGTCCGTGCCGGCGCGAGCGTGCAGATCGTCCGCGCTCCTGCGCCAGCGCCGCGGCGCACACTGGTGCTCACCGACCTCGCCTGGGCGCGCGCCGCACGTGCGACGGCGAGCACAGCTCTCGCGGAGCTGTCCTCGCCCCCGCGCGCGGTCATCTACTCAAGTACCACTGCAGCACTGCTGTGGCCGCGCCCGGGTGCGATCCGCTTCGACGCTCCGTCGGCCGGCAACCGGCCGGGACGTCACGGACTGTGGCAGCGCCCGCGCGAGCGCCGCCGGCTGCGCGAGGCGCCGCTGCTCTTGCCCTGGAGCGACGGCGCGATGCGAGAGGCGCCGGCCGAGGCACGCACGGGCGAGCGCACGCTGGTCGTGCCCGTGTCCGTCGAGCCGTCGGGACCGATGCTACCCGTGAACGAGCGTGACATCGCCGCGATCACATATGCCGCTAACCCGCACAAGAAGGGTCTCGACCGGGTGCTTGCCGCGTGGGGCGCCGTCTGCGAGCGACTTTCACCAGAGGGGCCTCGTGAGCTCGTCGTAGCGGGCGTCTCCGAGCGGGAGTTGCGTCATGCAGGTGTCGGGCTCGAGGGTCACACGCACGTGCGAGTTGTCGGAGCGCTTCCCGGGGCGGAGTACCGCGCTCTACTGCGCCGCGCGCGCGTGTTCGTGTGCGCGCCGCGCCGCGAGGACTACGGAATCGCCCAGCTGGAGGCGCTCGCCGATGGCTGCCATCTGGTGAGCACGCCTGCGCCCGGTCCGTACGCGGCGTTGCCGATGGCGCGCGCGCTCGACCCGCGTCTCGTGAGCGAGGATCTCGAGAGTGCGCTTCTCGCCGCGCTACTCAGCGACCCGCCGCGCGGCTACGCACAACGAGCGCTGCACCTGCTCGCGCCCTTCAGGCGCGACGCCGTCGACCGGCTCGTGGCGGAGGAAATGCTGCCGCGCCTGCTCGACGGCGGGCGCGGTTAAGAGGGAAACACCGTTCCCGAAATCGCGGTATTCACTGGTGTTCGGGGTATCCCTGGGTTACCTTCGAGCCGTGTCCGCCCGCGAGCCCGCCAACCCCTCGGCTCGTCGTGGACTTGGCGTTCATGACCGGCCGCGCGCCGCTCCGAGCAGGCCGCTCTACGCCGGTGCTCGAGAGTCACTGGCGTCGCTTGTAGACGTAAGGCGCCTGAGCGGATATGCGTGGGCCACGATCGCCGCCACGATCGCATTCGTCGCGCTCACCTGCTGGTGGCTGACCCAGGATCGGAGCATCCCGATATACGACGCGGGGGACCATCTCGAAACTGCGTTCGTGTTTCACCGGATGCTCGCGAGCGGCAACCTGCTCGGGCCGTTCAACTTCGAATCGCCCTATCCGCCATTCGCCTTGTTGATCGGCGCGCTATCCGTCTTTGTCGGAGGCGTCAACGTCAATTCTCCGATCATTGGCGAGAACCTCGTGTTCGTGCCATTGCTGACGCTCGGGTGCTATCAGACCGGGCGTCTCCTGTTCGGCCCGCGGGCAGGCATGCTCGCGGCGATCTTCGTTCTCGGCTCAGACCTGCTCATAGCCCAGTTTCACGTCTTTATGCTCGATGCTCCCGAGGCTGCGGTTGTCGCGGTGTCGATCTGGCTGCTGCTCGCCTGCGAGGACTTCAGTCGCGTAGGCGTCGCCGGCGCAGCGGGTCTCGCGGCGGGGATCGGACTGAGCACAAAGGTGCAGTACCCCCCGTTCGTGATGGGCGTTGTGTTGATGGCGCTGGCCCGCGGCGGGTGGCGGAACTGGCGCGGTCTGCTGACGTTTGCGGGGGCCGCGCTGATCGTGGGCGCACCCTGGTATCTCGATCATCTGTCCCAGTTCTCGACCTTCCTCCAAGTCTCCACAGCGAATCCGATCGTTGTCCCCGGAGACGTCCCGCCGACGTTCTCGCTGACGAGCTTCACCTGGTACTTCTGGAACATCCTGAACTCGCAGCTGCTCGTGCCGCTGTTCACGCTCCTGCTCGCGGGCACGATCTGGATGGTCGCGACGCTCGCCCGACAGCGTGACGGTGCGAGGCTCGAGCTCTTCGCCGGCGCGTTCGTTGCGTGGCTGTTCATCACGGTGACACCGTCCCACGACATCCGCTACGGCATCCCTCTGCTTCCCTACCTGGCGGTTATCGCGACGGGTTGGATCGTGTATATGCCACGGGCGCTGGCCTGGGCGGCGATCGTCGTGCTGGCGCTTGGTGTGAGCGCAAACACGCTTGGCACCACATTCGGCCTTGGCAACACCGTGAAGCTCGCGCTTGCGCATCCAGTTCCGCCAGGTGAGGAGCTCCCGGACACGATCACGCTGTACTCCACCGCTGGCTTCCTGGTCGCTGGGCCGAGCCGGGATGGCGATGTTCCTGGGCTGCTCGCGAATCTGAAGCGCGAAGGCGTCCAAACCGTCGCGTGGAGCTTCGGACAGAGCACGGCCTCTGACTTCGACACGGAAGGGCTACTGCCGCTGACGCAGGTGGCAGGGCTCTTACACGTGATCACCGGCGCACCCGAATTCAGCAGCTCGAGCTACATAGCCACCTTGATTCACCTGCCGATCACCACGAGCAGCCCGCCGGCATGTACCCGCTTGAGCGACGGCACGGGCGTGTGGGTCGTCCGCTATGACACCTCCGCGAGCAAGCTCGCCTATTACTGCCCGACGCGGCGTCCGCAGTTCTACGACCCCGGCGCCGTGAGCTGAGCCGCGACGCGGTGCGACGTCAGCCGTCTTGCGGCGGCCGGCCGCGCAGATGGCAGAGCTCGCGCCACGGCCGCGTGTTGGCGACGTGCTCGCGTGTCAGCCACGCCCGCCGCGCGGTGGCTACTCCCCAGCGCATGTTCGCCAGCGTGCGCGTGCGGTGGGCGTCGGAGTCGATCACGATCATCACGCCCGCACGCGCGGCGGCGCGCGCGTGGACGTCGGAGAGGTCGCGCCGATCGGGGTTGGCGTTGATCTCGAGCATCGTGCTCGTGCGCGCGGCGGCGGCGAACACGGCGTCGAGGTCGATCGCGTAGGGCTCACGGCGTTCGATCAGCCTGCCGGTGGGGTGGCCGATGGCGTCGACGGCGGGGTGCTCGATCGCGGCGATCATACGCGCGGTCATCGCGGCTTCATCCATGCCGAAGGACGTGTGCACGCTCGCGATCACCCAGTCGAGCTCGCCGAGCAGCGCGTCGTCGTAGTCGAGCGAGCCGTCCGTGAGGATGTTGACCTCGCTGCCCGCCAGCAGCTCGATCCCCTGCACGCGCTCGTTGGCCTCGCGCACGAGCTCGATCTGGCGGAGCAGCTGCTCGGCGGAGACGTCGTTGCCGAAGCCGTGGCTGGCCGAGTGGTCGGTGATCGCCAGGTACTCGTAGCCGCGCTCGCGCGCCGCCAGCGCCATCTCCTCGATCGTGTTGTGGCCGTCGGAGGCGACCGTGTGGCTGTGCAGGTCGCCGCGGATGTCCTCGAGCTCGATCAGCTCGGGCAGCGCGCCCGTGGCCGCCGCGTCGAGCTCGCCGCGGTCCTCGCGCAGCTCCGGCTCGATGTAGGCGAGGCCGAGCCGCTCGTAGACTTGCTGCTCGGTCTCGCAGGTCTCGGTGGCGCCGGTGGCGTCGTCGAGGATGCCGTACTCGGACACGTGCAGCCCGCGGCGAACGGCGGCTTCGCGCAGCGCCGCGTTGTGCCTGCCCGAGCCGGTGAAGTGCTGCAGCAGGTTGCCGAGCTGGCCGGGCGCGGCGATCCGCAGGTCGACACCCATGCCCGAATGGGTGCGCGCCTTTGCCCCCGCCTTGCCCGCCGAGCTGACGCGCTCGATCTGCTCGAGCTTGGCGAGGCTCTTCGCCAGCGTGGTCGGCCGCGTGGTGGTGGCGATGATGTCGATGTCCTTGACGGAATCCGCCTGACGGCGGGCGGAGCCGGCGAGCTCGACGTGGGCGCCGTCGCCCGCGAGCGTGCGCAGGCCAGCGACGAGCGCCTCGCCGATCTCGAGCGCCCGCGGCAGGAGAATGCGCGGCGCCGGCCGCACGTCCGGGTTGGCGTCGAGCTCCTCGAGCGCCGCGAGCACGCTTTGCTCGAGCTTCGGGCCGAGGCCGCGTACCGTGCGCAGGCGCTGAGCGAGTGCTGCCTCACGGAGCGCCTGCGGCGAGTCGATGCCGAGCTCTGAGTGCAGCAGCCGCGCGCGCTTGGCGCCGATGCCCGGCAGCCGCGTGATCGCGATCACGCCCGGCGGGAACTTCGCCCGCAGCCGCTCCGCCGCGGGGATCGCGCCGGTGTCGATGAGCGCGAGGATCTTCTCCTGGAGCGTCTTGCCGACGCCCGGCAGCTCGGTGGCGCGGCCTTCGCGCGCGAGTCCAGCGACCGACACGGACGCCTCCCGCACGGCCTTCGCTGCGCTGCGATAGGCGAGCACGCGGTGCACGATCGCGCCGTCGAGCTCGTACAGATCGCCGAGCTCTTCGAGTTCGTCGGCGATCGCGGCGTTGGACAGCTCGGGCACGTTGGCTAGGGTACCCGGGCGCATGTCTGGCGAGCCCTGGCTGATACTCCCCACGTACAACGAGGCCGAGAACGTGCACGCGATCGTCACGGCCGCCGCCGAGGTGCTCGGCGCCGCGGCCCCCGACGGCTTTCGCATCCTCGTCGTCGACGACGGCTCGCCAGACGGCACCGGCCGGATCGCCGATCATCTGGCGGCTGAGCACGACTGGATGCACGTGCTGCACCGCACCGAGAAGAACGGCATCGGGCCGGCCTATCTAGCGGGCTTTCGCCACGCGCTCGACCAAGGCGCGGGCTACGTGATGGAGATGGACTCCGACTTCTCGCACGACCCCGCGGACCTCGCGCGCCTGCTGCAAACCGTCAACGACGGCGCGGACCTGGCGCTCGGCTCGCGCTACGTGCCCGGCGGCGGCGTCAGCGACTGGGGTCTGCTGAGGCGCTTCATCAGCGAGGGCGGCTCGACGTACGCACGGCTGGTGCTCGGCCTGCGCGTGCGCGACCTGACAGGCGGCTTCAAGTGCTTCCGCCGCGAGGTGCTCGAAGCGATCCACTTCGACGGCGTTCGCTCGCAGGGCTACGCGTTTCAGGTCGAGCTCACCTATCGCGCAGTGCAGAACGGCTTTCGCGTGGTCGAGGTGCCGATCGTGTTCCGCGACCGCCAGCAGGGCACGAGCAAGATGTCCTGGCGGATCGCCGCCGAGGCGATGTGGCTGGTGCCGCTCCTGCGCTTCAGATAGAGCGCGCGCCCGTCGATGGGCCTTGGAGATGGATGTCTCGGCCTACGCGTTCGCCCACGGTGTGGAGCACACGCGCGCGACGCTGCGGGCGTGGCGGCGCGCGCCGCTGACGGTCGTCGGGCAGTGGGTCGCAGGCTCGGCGCTGGCCGCGGTGGGCCTGCTGGCTGCGGTTTGGGCAGTCGCGTCGCTCGACCACGGCTACCAGCAGGTCATCACGCTGCAGCCGCCGTTCGCGGTGGGCAAGCTCGATGACGTCGCGCACATCTTGGGCGCCAACGCGCTGGTCCTCGCGCTGCACGCGATGGCGTGCGTGGCGGGCTTCATGGCGGGTAGCTCGTTGCCGCTGCAGGCACAGCAGCACCACGGCTTCTCGCGCTGGGTGCACGAGCGCGGCGGGCGCCTTGCGATCGCGTTTGTCGCCTGCGCGACCATCTTCTCACTGAGCGCCCAGGCGTACGTCATCGGGCACTCGCTCGCAGGCGTCGCGCACTTCCTGCGCGTCTCGCCGGCGATCCTGCTGCTGGGCGTGCTCCCGCACGCGATCCCCGAGCTGATCGCGCTGTTCCTGCCGCTGGCGGCGTGGATCATCGCCAGCCGCAGAGCGGAGTGGGACCAGCTGCTGGCGGCCACGCTCGTGACCGTCGCTCTGGCGGTCCCCGTGCTCGTCGCCGCCGCGTTCGTCGAGGTGTACGTCTCGCCGCACCTGTTCACGGCGCTCACCCACATCCAGCCGCCCATCGTCCGGAGCTCCGAAGGCTGGATCGTCACGGTGCACTGACCGCGGCGCTCGCGTCAGCCCGGCGTGACCCCATTCGGGTGGGCCGCTTGCGCGGCCTGTGGCTCGCCACTAGCCGGCTCATCTTCCGCAGCTGCTTCCTGCGCTTCGTCGCGCGTCTCCGCGCGCAGCAGCCACCACAGAAACAGGACCGACGCGCTGGTTGCCCCGCCGATGATGGCCAGTCCGCTGGAGGCGGCGAGCGGAAGCATCGAGCACACGATACCCCTGGTTGCGAGGACCAGCCGCCGTGTCAGCAGCGCGAACACGTCCCACCGTGAGCGCCTGCCCGGCACGTAACCTGTTTGACCGATGCCGGATCGTCCCCCAAAGCGGCCGAAGGCCCGTGAAAAGGATCTCGACAAGCTCGTCAAGAAGGCATGGGATGCGGGTTGGTGCTGCCTTGAACGCAAGAGCAACTACATCTTCTGCTACCCACCGGACCCCGACCAAGGCCCCGTGGTCGTCAAGTGCACCCCAAGCGAAGGGCGCTATCTCAAAAATCTGCGGAAGGCCTTTGAGCGGGCCGGGTTGGACCTCTAGGCCGGGACGAGCTCGCGGGGGTCGGCCGAACGGGTTGCCGTGTCCGTGTCGAAGGCAGAGGGCACCACCGCCTCGATCGCCGCGAGGACGGCAGCGACCCGCTGGTGGACGCCGGCCTTTGTCTCGTTCTCGATCGTGAACAGGACCTCCACCGTGAGGGGGTCGTAGACGCACCTGACGGCCGCGCCGGGCGCGGCCTCTGCCGCGTGCTGGTCCAAGACCTCCTGCACGACGATCGCCCAGTCCTCCAGAACCTCCCGAGAGCAGCCACCAAACTCCAGGCGCAGAACAACACAAGTCTCGCTCGGGGTTGGGGAGGCCATCGCCTCGCTATCTGGTTTCCGAGTCCTCGCCATAAATCCTGCTCTCACCGCTGCTCATAATGACCGTCCCGGCGCCTCTGGAGTGGGGCGGTGGGGAGGTGGTGCAGTGATACGGATGGTATCACCGGGAGCGCCAGGTACCGACTGTTACAAGCGCTGCCCGGCATGGCCCGCCCAAACTGAGACACCACCTCCCGGAGGCCTTCCTTCATTTTGTATAGTAAGGGGCAAGCGACCAAGGAGACCCCATGGCAGGCACCCTCACCCAGATCACAGACAACAACTTCGACGCCGAGGTGCTCGAGGCCGAGGGCCCTGTGCTCGTCGACTTCTGGGCCCCGTGGTGCGGCCCCTGCCGCGTCGTCGCTCCCGTGCTCGAGGAGATCGCCGCGGAGCGCTCCGACCTGCGCATCGTCAAGCTCGACATCGACGAGAACCCGCAGACCGCCGCCCGCTTCCAGGTGCTCTCGATCCCCACGATGATCCTGTTCAAGGCAGGTCAGCCGGTCAAGACGGTCGTCGGCGCCTACCCAAAGAAGAAGCTCGAGGCGGAGCTGGAGCCGGTGCTCACAGCGGCTTAGCGCGACTGAGCGAGATCGTCAGCGGCAGGCCGTCGATCTCTGTCTCTTCTGAGTAGTCCATACCGGCGGTCGCGTTGCCTACCGCGCCGAGGTCGAGTTCGAGAGCGAGCGTCTCGCCGGTGAGGTAGTCAAGGTGCGTGTGCGCGGCGTCGAGCAGCGCGGGGTCGCCGTCTAGGCCCAGCTCGATGCGGTCCTCGACCTGCAGCCCGGCGCTCTTGCGCGCGTTCTGCACCGCGTGCACGATCTCTCGCGCGCGGCCCTCGCGGCGCAGGTCGTCGTCGATCGCCAGGTCCAGCGCCACCGCGTGCGCGCCCTCGCGCTCCACGCTGTAGCCGTCCGGGGCGCGCATCGTCAGGATCACGTCATCCGGCGACAGCGTGTGCTCGCGTCCGGCCACCGCGATCCCGATCTGACCCCCGTTGCGCACCGCAGCGGCAACGTGCGCGGGGTCGAGCGCAGCGATTGCGTCCGCCACCAGCGGCATCTCCTTGCCGAACAACGGACCGAGCGTGCGGTAGTTCGCCTTGACCTCGTAGCTGCCCAGCTCCTCCGCCGCCGCCACGAAGCGCACGCTGCGCACATTCAGCTCCTCGCGCACCACGTCCGTCAGGCGTTCGATCGCGCTGCGCTCGCGGTCATCCGCCACCACCACCGCCTCGCCCAGCGGCTGGCGCACCTTGATCTTCGCCTGCCCGCGCGCGCCCAGGCCGAGGCGCACCGTCTCGCGCGCCAGTGCCATCGCCTGCTCGAGCTGCTCGTCGCGAGGCGCCAGCTCAGCCGCCGAGGGGAAGTCGCACAGGTGCACGCTCGCCAGCTCGCCGTCGAGGTTGTCGTAGATCTCATCCGCCACGAACGGGCAGAACGGCGCCAGCAGCTTGGCGATCGTCAGCAGGCACGTGCGCAGCGTCTCGAACGCCGCCACGTCGCCGTCCCAGAAGCGCCTGCGCGACCGGCGCACGTACCAGTTCGACAGCTCGTCCACCAGGCTCGCGATCGCCCTGCCCGCCGTCGTCGCGTCGTACGCGTCCAGGCGTTCGGTCACCAGTTGGGCGGTCGCCGCCGTGCGCGACAACGCCCAGCGGTCGAGGTCCGCGTCCGGGCCCTCACTTGAGCCGGCGTCGGGGCTGTCGTCTGAGCTGGCGTCCGGGCCATCGCCGGGGCCGGCGTCCGGACCCTCGCCTGAGCCGGCGTCCGGGCCGCGGCTGGGGGCCGACTCAGCCGCGTCGCTCAGCTCGCTCGCGCTGGCGTGGGCGTAGAGCACGTAGAAGTAGTACGTCGACCACAGCTGCTTGAGGAACAGGCGCACGCCCTCGCCAATCGTGTCCGCCGAGAAGCGGTAGCCGTCCCATGGCTGCTTGGAGGTGAAGAAGTACCAGCGGAACGCGTCCGCGCCGTACGTGTCGAGCACCTGCCACGGCTCGACCGTGTTGCCCTTCGACTTCGACATCTTCTGGCCCTCCTCGTCGAGGATCAGACCCAGGCACACCACGTTGCGGTACGGCGCGCCCCAAGACATCAGCGTCGAGATCGCCAGCAGCGAGTAGAACCAGCCGCGCGTCTGGTCCTGCGCCTCGCAGATGAAGTCCGCCGGGAAGTTCGCCTCGAAGGTCCCCTCCGCGGGCGGCGCCAGCCCGGTCACGCCGGCCCGGTCGGCGGGCGGCGCCAGCCCACCGATCGAAGATCGGCCAGCGCCAACCAGGTTGGCGGCGTCGGCCCGGTCGTTCTCGAACGGGAAGTGCTGCTGGGCGAACGGCATCGCGCCCGAGTCGAACCATACGTCGATCACCTCCGGCACACGGCGCATCGGCTCGCCGCACTCGCCCGAGCCGTCTTCGGCGGCGTGCGGGCACGGGAATGAGGCGTCGTCTACGTACGGGCGGTGATGGTCAGAGAGCTCCGCGCCCGAGCGCTCGGCCAGCTCCGCAAACGAGCCCACCACGTGCACGTGCCCGCGCGCGCAGCGCCACACCGGCAGCGGCGTGCCCCAGTAGCGCTCGCGCGACAGCGCCCAGTCGACGTTGTTCTTCAGCCAGTCGCCGAAGCGCCCGTGCTTGACGTGCGGCGGGTGCCAGTTGACCGTCTCGTTGCCCGCCAACAGCTCGTCGCGCAGTCGCGACGTCGCTATGTACCACGACGGTTTCGCGTAGTACAGCAGCGGCGTGCCGCAGCGCCAGCAGTGTGGATAGGAGTGCTCGTAGTCCTCCACGCGCAGCAGCAGGCCCCGCGCGCGCAGATCATCGATCAACTCAGCAGTCAGCGCCGGGTCCTTGACGAAGCGGTCCTCATAGGACTCGCCGTCGCGGCTACGCACGCGCGCGTCGTACGTGCCGTCCGGGCGCACCGGGTTGTACAGCGTGTCCGCCCGCGTCGGGTCGAACGGCACGAGCGGCGACGCCGCAGCCACGCGGTAGTCGTCCTCGCCGAACGCCGGCGCCAGGTGCACGATGCCCGTGCCGTCCTCCGTCGTCACGAACTCATCCGCCACGATCGGCAGCGGGCCCCGCTCGCGATCGGTCGCCGCGAAGATCGGCCCCCGATAGGAGCCGTAGCGCTTCACCAGCTCCACGCCCGAGAATCGCTCCACGATCTGCACGCCGTCACCGAGCACCGGCTCGACGCGAGCCTCCGCGAGCACGAGATAATCATCATTTACGCGCGCCTTCACGTACGTGGCCGTCGGCGAGACCGCCAGCGCCACGTTGCCCGGCAGCGTCCACGGCGTCGTCGTCCACACCAGCAGCCGCTCCTCGCCATTCATTACCGGCAGCTTCAGGAACACGCTCGGGTCGACCACATCCTTGTAGCCGAGCGCGACCTCGTGCGAGGACAGCGTCGTCTCGCAGCGCGGGCAGTACGGCACCACCTTGCGGCCCTCGTACAGCAGGCCGCGCGCGTCGATCTGCGCCAGCGCCCACCACACCGACTCGATGTACGACTCATCCAGCGTGCGGTACGCGTGCTCGAGGTCGATCCAGAAGCCGATCCGCTCCGTCAGTCGATTCCAGTCCTCCAGGAACCTGAACACCGACTCGCGGCACTTTGCGTTGAACTGCGCGATCCCGTACTCCTCGATCTCCGACTTGTGGTGGATGCCAAGCTCCTGTTCCACCGCGATCTCCACCGGCAGCCCGTGGCAGTCCCAGCCGCCCTTGCGCTCCACGCGGTAGCCCCGCATCGTCTGAAAGCGCGGGTAGATGTCCTTGAACACGCGCGAGAGCACATGGTGGGAGCCCGGCGGGCCGTTCGCCGTGGGGGGGCCCTCGTAGAAGATCCACTGCTTCGCGCCCTCGCGCCGGCGCAGCGACTCCGCGAACACGTCGCGCTCGCGCCAACGCTCCAGCACCTCGAGCTCCAGCGCCGGCAGCTCCTGGCGGGGATCGACCTCGCGGGGTGGTATCAGCGGATGTCTAGCCGGAGCCGTCACAGGGCGGCTCATTCTAGGTGGGGGTGCGTCGTGAGAGACAGCGACTGTGATCTGACGGCCGGACGGAGCCGGCTCGCAGCGCTCCTAGCGAGCGACAACGAGCGAGCTTTTTGGCGTGTTTGCAGGCAGTGCCACCGAGGTTGCCCGTGTCGCTGGTGTCTGCCGCGCGAGCGCCCGACGCTCGTTCCAGTGGTCAGAAAAGGCGTCCGATCCGGCTTGTGTATGGTCGCTTCGATGAGGGGACTACCGTGAGCCCGGCCGGCCGAGCGGTTGATCTGGGCGGCCAAAGGTCCAGTGTGCTCGAGCGCGACCCGGGCACGCTCGACGTGCCTTCCGACTTAGTAGCGCCGGCGATCGGGGCGACTGAGAGGCGGGCTGCCACGGCAGGAAAAGCGGCCAAGCGCCTGCTCAGCGTCGTCATCCCCACGTACAACGAGCAGGAGAACATCCGCACGGCCTACCAGCGCCTGCAGCGAGCTCTGGATGGCGTGGGGCTGGAGTGGGAGCTGATCTTCAGCGTCGATCCATGCACCGACCGCACAGAGGAGCTGATCCTCGAGCTGTGCCATGAGGACCCGCGGGTGAAGATGCTGCGCTTCTCGCGGCGCTTCGGCCAGCCGATGGCCACGATCGCCGGGCTCGAGGCCGCTCGCGGCGACGCAACCGTCGTCGTCGACTGCGACCTCCAGGATCCCCCCGAGCTGATCCCCGAGCTCGTCGAACGCTGGCTCGAAGGATATGACGTCGTGTACGCGCAGCGGCGTACCCGCGCCGGCGAGACATTGCCCAAGCGCATCGTCTCCGCCGCCGGCTACAGGGTGATCAGGCGTATCGCCGACGTCGACATTCCCCCCAACACGGGCGACTTCCGTCTGATGAGCCGCCGGGTCGTCGACAACATCGTGGCCCTCAAGGAGAGTCACGGCTTTCTGCGTGGCCTCGTCGGCCTGGTCGGGTTCCGCCAGTGCAGCGTCCTCTACGACCGCGATCCGCGGGCCGCCGGCGCCAGCAAGTACAACCGCTTCCTGGGGTCGCTCGTCATCGGGCTCAACGGGATCGTCGGGTTCTCCCGCTATCCGCTGCAGCTGATCTCAATCGTCGGCATGACGCTTTCGGGACTCGCCTTCATCCTGGGGCTCGTCTACCTCGGCCTGAAGCTGGGCGGCGTCGCGTTCCCGGTCGGAAACCCGACGGTCGTGATCGTCATCTCGCTTTTCAGCGGCATTCAGCTGCTGTCGCTGGGTGTCATCGGTGAGTACGTCGGGCGTATATACGACGAGTCGCGCGACCGGCCCAAGTACATCATCGAGTCTCGCCACGGGTGGGACCGGCGAGCGTGAACGCGACCATCGAAAAGGTTGACATGCTCGATCAGATCTCGACAAGGATATTCGCCGACGGGGCCGACCTCGACGGCATCCTCGCGCTCGCCGCTGACCCACGCATCGCCGGGTTCACAACCAACCCCACGCTCATGCGCAAGGTCGGTCTCACCGACTACGCGCGCTTCGCCCAGGACCTGCTCGAGCGCATCACCCGGCACCCGATCTCATTCGAGGTCTTCGCCGATGACATCGATGAAATGCGACACCAGGCGTGCGCGATCGCATCATGGGGCGAGAACGTCTACGTCAAGATCCCAGTCACCTCGACCACGGGCCAGTCGATGGCTTCGCTTGCGCGGGAGCTTTCCGAGGACGGCGTGAAGGTGAACGTCACCGCCCTGTTCACCACCGCGCAGGTCGAGCTCATCACGGCCGCCGTCGCCGACGGAGCACCGTCCTATATCTCCGTATTCGCCGGTCGCATAGCCGACGCGGGGGTCGATCCGATGCCGATCATCGCCCGCTCGCTCGAGATTATGGCGCAGGCCCCCCGCTCAGAGCTGATCTGGGCCTCGCCGCGCGAGATCCTCAACCTGGTTCAAGCCAATGAGCTGGGCTGTCACATCATCACCATCACGCACGACCTGCTCAAGAAGCTCGACGGCCTCGGCAAGGACCTCGAGCAATACTCACTGGAGACCGTACGCATGTTCCACGACGATGCGCTCGCCGCCGGCTTCACGCTGTGAGGCCACGCCGGCGTGACGCACAGTGAGCGCGTCGCAGAGGCCGCTCCCTGCTGCGCCGGACCTGCTCGACACGCCCGACGCGGGCGTGGCAGCGATCCGCGGTGGCGCCGTGCGGACAGTCGGCTACGTGCTCGGGGTGGCGGTAACAGTCGCCTCCTCCGCGCTGTTGCTGCGCCACCTGGGTGTGGTTGCCACCGGTGAGTATGTGACAGTGCTGTCGTTGGTCACCCTCACCGGGGGGGTGACCGAAGCGGGGCTGGCCGCCATCGGCGTGCGCGAACTGAGCACGCTCCCTTCGGGCATGGCGCAAAGCTTCTTCCGCAGCTTGTCAGGGCTGCGCCTGGTGTGTATATCCGCTGGGGTGCTGCTCGCGCTGGTTTACGCTGTCGCGAGCGGATACCCGCGCATCATGGTGGTTGGAACATTGCTCGCCGGCGGCGGGTTCGTGGCGCTCACCGCCCAAACCACCTACTCACTTCCGCTCGTCGCTCGGATGCAGTTGCACGCGGTGACAGTCGTGGAAGTCCTGCGACAGATCGCCACGGCAGCGCTGATCGTCGCACTGGTTCTTGCCGGGGCGCCGTTGCTGCCCTTCTGGGCGGCGACGATCTTCGGCAGCATCCTCGCAACGGCACTCGGCGCGTTCCTGATTCGCCGATCGATGTCGCTGCGGCCAGCGTTCGACCGCGTCGTCTGGCGCGCGCTACTGCGTCGCACGCTGCCCTACTCAATGGCAGCCGCGGTCGGGGTCATCTATTTTCGGCTGGCCATTCTCATCATGTCCCATGTCGCCAGCGGCCAGCAGACCGGATATTACGGAGCGTCCTTCCGCATCATCGAAGTCCTGTTCGTCGTCCCTCAACTGATAGTCGGATCCACCCTGCCGATCTTCTCGAGAGCCGCTCGCGACGACCGCAGCCGCCTGGAGTACGCGCTGGGGCGCACGTTCGACGCGTGCCTGCTCATCGGTGTGGCAGTCGGCTTGTTCCTGATCACCGGCGCGAGCTTCATCATCAATGTGGTCGCGGGTCCAAAGTTCGCCCCCGCCACCATCATCTTGCGTATTCAGGGCGTCGCTCTGATCTCAACCTTCATGGGGGCCGTGCTCGGCTACGCGCTGCTCAGCCTCAGACGCTATCGCGAGGTTCTGCTGATCAATCTGGCAGTGCTCCTGCTCAGCGGCCTGCTCACAGGCATGCTGGCCTCGAGCTACGGCGCCGTCGGGGCCGCCGGTGCGACAACCGCCGTCGAGATTCTGTACACGGCGATGCTCGCGATCGCGATCGTGCGAGCAGGCGTCCGTCCCAAAGTATCGATCGCCGGCACGCCTCGTGTAGCTCTCGCTGCACTGCTCGGGGGGCTCGCACTCGTGCCCGCGAATCTGCCCGACATCGTCAGACCAGCGCTCGCGATGGCCATCTACTGCATGTGCGTGCTCGCGCTCGGGGCGGTGCCACGTGAGCTTCTGGAGCAGCTCCCACGTCTGCACATGCGGTCTTGAATACGGGACTCAACCTGGCTGAGCATCAAATAACTGAGCGCTCAATCCGGGCCGGCGGTGACTTGATCGGAAGTACTGGGGTACGCCTGCAGATGCTTCGGTACAGGCGATGCCGCAAAGAGGAATCCGCGTAGACGGTTGCCACGAGGCGCTCAAACAGGCGGCGATCCTCCGGTGAAGCCTCAGCGCTCGTCAACTTCGCATAGGCCAGCACGTAAGGTGGGAACTCGGCGGTGACAACACGACGGATATGGCGAGCCTCCAGGCTGTCGTGCGCAAAGAAGGTATCGGCGAGCCGATAGTAACCGTCGATCGTGATCGCAAAGCGTCGGATCAGCCCAGCGTCCATAAACGAGTCGTTATCACAGCGCTTCCATAGATAGGCGGAGGCGAGATACTTGACGCGCAAGCCCGAGGGGATCATGCGGAACATCCGGGCCACGTGGGCCCAGCAGCTCCCGACGAAATCCTCGTCAAGCGGGATGGCGTCCCAGCGTGCCTTCTTGAAGATCACCGACCCCAAGAAGCTGAAGAACGCCGTCGTGGTCGCTGCTCGCTCGAAGTACATCTGGCGATCGTCCTTCTGGCCGAGATCGAAGATCGTCTCGGAGGGGGCGTCCATGACCGGGTGATCCTTGAGTGGCCGCATGTCACACGTGCACAGCGTCAGCCCGCATAGATATACGTCCAGCCCACTCTGAATCTGTTCCAGCACGCGTCGGATCGCGTCTGGCTTCATCAGGTCGTCGCTGCTGAACAGCCAGCAGTACTCGCCACGCGCCAGGTCGACCGTGCGCGCCATGTCTCGGTCGATCCCTCCACGCTCCGCTCGACGGTGATAGCGCAGCGCCGGAAAGCGGGCCTGGAGCTCGCGAACGACGGCGGGCGTTTGATCGGTTGAGCCTCCGTCGAGGACCACAACCTCGACGCCATCCGTCAGCTGTGGAAGAACGCTAGCCAGCGTCTCCCCGATGAAGTCACCAAAGTTATAGGTAGGGATGCATACCGAAAGCCTGACCGGGATATCTAAGTCGGCGTCGATGGACATCGCGATCGCGAATCATATCGTCAGCATGCCTGTTTCGCAACCACCGAATCTACTCAGACGGATCCAGATCTGTAACAAACGAGTGAGAAACGAAACCCACGACGAGTGGGAAACGAAACCATCAAGCTAGACTGGATGTCCGCGAGCTCCCAATTGCTGCTGCAGCGCCTGGAAAATGGCACTTAGTGACGTCATCCGTGGGATATCGATGCAGTATCAAACCCTGCAGCGCATGGCCAGTTACGAGCAGCAACTACGCGAAGGCGCCGGCTGCTGCTAGTTTCCGCATCGTGCTGTCACCACGTACGAGTCTCACTACCCGTACCAGTTGCCGAATATGTGGTTCACCGGATCTAGTGCCGGTGCTCTCTCTCGGGGACCAGTACATAGCTGGCGCATTTGCCGAGCCTGGCGGCCAGCAGCCCGTGTCACGGCGCGTCCCGCTCGAACTGGTGAGGTGTGACACGACGCGCAACGAGGACGGTTGTGGCCTGGTGCAGCTCCGACACACCGTCCCCGGAGCCATCCTCTATCGCTCGTACTGGTATCGCAGCGGCGTCAACGAGACGATGACCCACAACCTGCACCAGATCGCCGAGCAGGCCGAGGAGATGGTGAGTCTGCGCCCCGGTGATCTTGTAATCGACATTGGCTGCAACGATGGCACGCTGTTCGACGGCTACAAGGCGTCCGACCTGAAGTATCTCGGGTTCGATCCGTCGGACGTGGGTCGATATGCCGTCGAGAAGGGCTACGAGGTCGTACGTGACTTCTATGCCCACGAGCATCTGCGCCAGCGCCACGTCGATCGCCGCGCGCGGGTGATCACGAGCATCGCCATGTTCTACGACCTCGAGTACCCGTGCGAGTTCGTCCAGGAGGTATCACAGGCTCTGGCGGACGACGGCGTGTGGGTCATCGAGCTTCACTATCTGCCCGCGATGCTCGACATGAATCAGTTTGACGCGATCGTCCACGAGCACTTGGAGTACTACTCGCTCGCCGTCATCGAGAGGCTCCTCGGAGATGCAGGTCTCGGGGTGGTGCGGGCCGAAGTCAACGCCATCAATGGCGGCTCGGTACGCCTGTTCGTGCGACGGGCCAGCCTCTTCGCCCTGGAGGGCGAGGACGCCGAGCTGCTCCAGCAGCTTCGGGTCAGGGAGTTCGAGATGGCACTGGATGCCCCCCAGCCGTACGAGCGCTTCGCTGCGGCGGCCGAGCGTGTACGCGAGGATCTTGCCGCAATGTGCCACGAGATCGTCGAGGAAGGCAAGACGATTCACGTATACGGCGCTTCTACCAAGGGAAACACGATCCTGCAGTACGCGGGGATCGACCATACCCTCGTTCCCTACGCCGCCGATCGCAACCCCGACAAGCACGGCTCGGAGACGATCGGCACAAAAATCCCAATCATCAGCGAGGCCCAGTCGCGCGCTCTGCGCCCCGACTATTACCTCGCGCTCCCGTGGCACTTCCTCGATGAGTTTCTCGATCGCGAGACCGAGTTCCTCGACCGAGGCGGCCAGTTCATCATACCCATGCCCGAAGTGCGCCTCGTCTCGCGGATGCCCGACGTTCGTATCGAGCGGCAAACGCGCGGTGGCGAGCGCGTGTCGCAGCTGGGCGCCTAGCCGCACTCTCCGCCCAACAACCTGCGTGTCGCGCTTGTCCTCTGTCGCGCAGCGAGGATCTACGATGCGCTGGTGCTCGTTCGCGACATTCGACGATGAGGCTGCGCCTCTACCACCATCGCGACGGCGCCCGTGTCGCTTACCGTGAGATCGGCACCGGCCCGCCATTGGCGCTGCTGCACTCGGGCCTGCTCACGCACAAGGAGTGGGAGCCCGCCGTCGAGGGGCTCGCCGACCGCTTCCGCGTCGTGCTCCCCGACCTGCCGCTGCACGGCGACTCCGAGGATCGTCCGCGCCACCCGTACACGCTCGACTGGTTCGCCGAGGTGATCGGCGGCTTCGCCGCCGAGGTGCTCGGCCCGCGCCCGCTGCTCGCCGGTCACGGCGCCGGTGCGGAGATCCTGCTGCACGCCGTGCTGAGTGGGCGCACGCATCCTGCCCGGCTCGTGCTGATGCCCAACCGTATGCACGCGCCGCCCGTGCATGCGCGAGTACGCGCCGCCTGGCAGCTGACCGCGCAGCTCGCCGCCGTCCCCGGCCTCGACCGCCTGCTCGCGTTCGGCGCCTGCGCCGTGTTCACGCCCGAGCGTGGCCTGCGCCTGTCCGCGCGCGGCAATCCCGCCGCCGCCGACCTCGTACGCCACGCCTTCGCCGACGTCTCCGGCAATTCGAGCCTCGCCCGCTCGTGGGCCAGGTGCGCACGGAACTGGCCGCGGGGCGCGCAGACGCAGCTGCTCGACGGCTACCCGCGGCTGGACATGCCCGTGCTGCTGCTGTGGGCCGACCGCGACCGCCTGCATCCGCTCGCCGGCGCCGAACAGGCGCTCGCGCTGCTGCCGCGCGGGCAGTTGCGCGTGCTCGAGAGCGTCGGCTTCCTGATGGCCTACGACGACCCCGTCGGCCTCGCGCGGGAGCTCACCGCGTTCTGCGGATAGGGTTTCTTCGGGCCGTGGTGCGATAGCGCCGTGACAGACTTGGCCGTGGCGGGAGCGCCCCGTGACGGAGCGCGCCGTGGCGAGAGCGCGCCGCGACAGGAGCGCGCCGTGACGAGCTTGGTGTTCCTGTTTTAAAATGCTGTATAGCCATGGTTTGACAGCAAGTTGAAGAAGGCAAGTTGAGTTGAGCACCGACCGCCGCACAAAAGGAGACCCTATGCCGGACAAGCAGCTGTGGGGCGGGGAGACCGCCAAGGCCGTCGAGAACTTCCCGATCTCCGGCGAGACCGTGCCCGTGTCCGTGGTCCACTGGCTCGCGCGCATCAAGGGCGCAGCCGCCGCCGTCAACGGCGAGCTCGGGCTGCTGTCCAAACGCAGCGCCACGCGCATCGAGAAGGCCGCCGCTGAGATCGTCGCCGGCAGGCACGACGACCAGTTCCCGATCGACGTCTTCCAGACCGGCTCTGGCACCTCCACCAACATGAACGCCAACGAGGTCATCGCCGAGCTTGCAGGCGACGGCGTGCACCCCAATGATCACGTCAACATGGGCCAGTCCTCCAACGACGTGTTTCCCTCCGCCGTGCACCTCGCCGCGCTCGACGTCGCGCAGAACGAGCTGCTGCCCGCGCTCAAACAGCTCGAACGCTCGTTCGCGAAAAAGGCACGCGGCTTCCAGCACGTGGTCAAGGCAGGACGCACGCACCTGATGGACGCCGTGCCCGTCACGCTCGGTCAGGAGCTCGGCGGCTACACCGCGCAGATGGCGCTCGCGCAGGAGCGCGTTCAGGCCGCGCTCATCCACGTCGGGCAGATCCCGCTCGGTGGCACCGCCACGGGCACAGGCCTCAACACCCACCCGCGCTTCGCCGAAAAGGTCCGCGCGCGCCTGAAGAAGGAGTCCGGCCTCAAGCAGATCGCCGCGCCGCTCGACCCGTTCGAGGCGCAGGCCAACCGCGACGCGCTCGTCGAGCTCTCCGGCGCGCTCAAGGTCGTCGCAGTGTCTCTGACGAAGATCGCGAACGACCTCGCGCTGATGGGCTCCGGCCCGCGCACCGGCATCGGCGAGATCTTCCTGCCCGAGTTGCAGAAGGGTTCCTCGATCATGCCCGGCAAGGTCAACCCCGTGATGCCTGAGGTCGTGCTGCAGGTATGCGCGCAGGTGATCGGCAACGACACCGCCATCACCATCGGCGGCATGCAGGGCCAGTTCGAGCTCAACGTACGCATCCCGCTGATCGCGCGCAACCTGCTGCAGTCGCTGCGCCTGCTGTCCTCCGCCACGCGCGCGTTCGCCGAGAAGTGCGTAGACGGCATCGAAGTCAACAAGGCAGGCGCCGCCGCCTCGGCCGGGGGGACGCTTGCCGTCGCCACCGCGCTCAACGGCGCCATCGGCTACGACAAGGGCGCCGCGATCGTCAAGAAGGCCACACAGTCCGGGCGGCCGCTGCGCGAGGTGGCGCTCGAGGAGGGCGTCGACGCGAAGCTGTACGACGCCACGATCGACCTGCGCAAGATCGCGCGGGGAAACCGGGCCTAGCGAGCTCCGGCGAGAGAAACGTCGGCAAGCACATAATCGCCTCAAAAAGGCGCGTCAGTCGCTGCCGCTCGACCCCGCGCTAGAGGGCTGTTACCTTGGCCGCGCCATGGGAGCAGCCGGTAGCTCAGACTTAGAGGGGACGATCGATGTCGCGGTGGTTGCCTACCGCCATTGGGAGCTTACCCGCAGCTGCTTGGAGCACCTTCGCCGCCAGACCATCGCGCATCACGTGTTCCTCTGTGACAACGGCTGCGATGAGGGCACAGCGGAGCGCGTACGCGCCGCCCACCCCGAGGTGACGGTGCTGCGGATGCCGCGCAACATGCTCTATTCGGTGGCCATCAATGCGGCCGTCGCCGCCGGCCGCGGCGAGATCGTGGTGACGATGAACAACGACGTCTACGCCCGCGCGGACTTCCTGGAGCGGCTCATGGCCGCCTTCGCCTCGCGTCCGCGTCTGGGCTCGGTCGCGCCGCTGCTGCTGCGACCGGGTGAGTGTCTGATCGACAGCGTCGGTCTGGCCGCCGACAGCACGCTCGCGGCCTTTCCACGTTACAAAAACTGCCTGCTCGCGCAGGCACGCGCCGACGCTGGAACGGGACTCGTGCTCACGGGACCTGACGGGGCCGCGGCGGCCTTCCGCCGCGCCGCCTGGGAGCAGTTGGGGGGAATGGATGAGGCGATCGCCGGCTCGATGGACGACCTCGATTTCTTCCTGCGCCTACGTGCCGACGGCTGGGAGACCGACGCAGCTCTAGACGCCGTCGCCGTGCATCTCGGCTCGACCACGTACGGCCATCGCTCGGCCGACTATCGTCGCAAGGCGGGATTCGGCCGCGCCTATCTCCTGCGCCGTTACGGGGTGCTGCGCTCGCGTTACGCGCCGCGGACGCTCGCGACAGAAGCACTCGTCGTCGCCGCCGACGCTCTCCGCTCTCTCGACCTCGCCGCGCTCGCCGGGCGGTGGGCTGGCTGGCGAGCCGCGGCCGGTCGCCGGCCGCGGCCCTTGCCGCCGCCCGAGGCGATCGACCAGAGCGTGGATTTCATGCAGGCGATGCGCCTGCGCCGCGCGACCCACATGGGGTGAGACCGTCGGTCTCGGTGGAGGGAAGCGGACCGAACACAAACGCCGCTCACCGGATGCAGTGGGAGCTTCCGCGTGCTCCGCGTGTATATCTATGCGACGGTGACACCGCGAACGCAAGCACTAGCAGTGGCTGTCGCGCTCGCCGGCGCGGCCCTCGCGTCGCCGGCAGCCCCCAGCGCAGGGGCGCAGGCGGGGAGCGCCCACGACGCTCACGCTGCTGTGACGTCGCAGACGGCGTGCGGATCGGCCGCGCCCGAAGCGCTCGCGCAGACCGTCGGCTCGGTCGCCAAGCAGATCTACGAGGGCGAGGTCTCGAGCCCCGAGACGGTCAAAGACCGACACCAGGTGGAAAGCTACGCGCCGCTGCTGCGGGCGGTCGCCGGCGGTGGCGAGGCGGCCGTGAAGGCGGCCGTCACGAGCCTCGTGTACTCGCACACGCACATCGTGCGCCTGCGCGTCAGTCGCGGCTCCAAGCTGCTCGCCGACGTCGGCGGCCCGTACGTGCTGGCGCCACTTAGCGGGACCCTGCGCCTGCACGGGCGCACGGTCGGCCACTACACCCTCTCCGTCCAGGACGACCTCGGCTTCGTCAAGATTGAGACGCACTACATCGGCGCGCCGCTCGTGCTGCGCGCCGGTCTGACGGGCGCGCCTGCGAAGCGGGTACCCGTGAAGGACGTGCCCGCAAACGACGTGCCCGTGGCAGGCCTGCTCGCGCCTGGGCCCGCCGGGATCCCCGAACACGGGCCCGTCACCTACAGGCACGTGATCTACCAGGCCTACTCGTTCGACGCCAGCGCCTTCCCCAGCGGAACGCTCCGGATCTCCCTGCTCGTGCCGCTGCCCGCGGGCCTGTCGCGCAAGAGCTGTACGACCATCAGGCACTCCGAGCTGGCGGCGGTCGCCCGGCGGGTGTTTGGCCGCCTGGCGCTCGCGCACGTGAGCTACTCGACCGACGTCCAGCTCGTGCGCACGCTCACCAGCGGGCTCTTCTACGTCCGCGCCGGCTCGCGCCAGCTCGCCGGCAGCACGCGGCCCGGGCCCGCTCGGCTGCCGCTCTCCGGCTCCGTCAGCTACCGCGGCGCGCGCTACGAAGTGTTCTCGTTCCCGGCGCCCGGCAGTGTCGGGACTGGAGCGTCTGGCAAGGGGGCGCCCGGCAACGTCGGGACGGGAGCGTCTGGCAACGTTGGGAAGGGCGCGCGTGGCAGCGTCGGGACGGTGCGCATCTACGCGCTGTTCGCTGGCTAATCGGCCGGCAGCGCTTTGTACATCCGCGCGACCATGCTCGCCACGCCCGGCTTCGGCTGGCCGCCGTACGTGAACAGGCCCTTCTGGTTGAGGCCTTCGATCAACTTCAGCTGCGGGAGCACGTCTTTGATCGAGCCGCCCATGAACGTCGGCGTCAGCGGGTAGTCGCGCAGCACCCAGATCATCATCGCCGTCAGGTGCGGGTCGGCCGCGTACACCGCGATGTGCTCCGCCAGCACTTTCGCCTGGTAGGCGTAGCTGCCCGCGCTGCCCGACGGGTTACGCGCGTTGGATTCCGCGCCGAACTCGCTCACCACCAGCACCTTGCCCGCGAACGTCCGTTCCATCGCGCTCAGGCGCGCGCGCATCTTGCTCTCCATCTGAGCCGGCGAGTCGTGCGGGTAGTCATACCAACCCGAGTAGTCCGTCTCCGCCACCGCGTCCACTTCCGAGTACAGCGATCCAGCGTGCGTCGGCGGGTGATCGCCCCACACGTCCACCGCCACCATCCGCGTCGGGTCGTGCGCGTGCAGCCAGCGCGTGAGCGTGCGCACGTACGACACCTCGTCCGCGTCGCGGCCGTTGTTCGCCACCTCGTCCACCAGGTTCCACGCAAAGATCGACGGGTGCAGCTCCGCCGCCAGCACCGCAGTCTTCGCCTGCTGCTCGGCTTCCGCCAGCAGCTTCCCCGTCGTCGAGTACCACATCGCCGCGCCTTCCACCGGGCCCACGCCCTGCCACACCAGGATGCCCGCTTCGTCGAGCCTTTCCAGCAGCCCCGGGTCGAGCGGATGCTGCGAGCGCACCACGTTCGCGCCGATCTGCTTCAGCTCCGCCACCAGCCGGTCCTGGTCGGTCGGCGTCAGCGCGTCGCCGTGGCCCTGCGCGTCCTCCTGGATCGACGCGCCATGCAGGCTCAGCTGCTGACCGTTCAGATACACGTGACCGCCGTGCCACGTCAGCTCACGCAGCCCCACTCGCGCCGAGTAGCTGCTTTCGCCGCCGATCGCCAGCGCCAGCTGGTAAAGGCTCGGGCTCGCCGGCGACCACAGCGCCGGCTGTGACACCGTCACCGTCGTCGTGTCCGTCGCGCTCTGGCCATGGTCGAGCGTCACCGCCGGGAAGCTCAGCGCGATCGTCTGCCCACCGTGCGCCAGCGAGCCAGTCGGGACGAGCGCGCGGCTGGGGCCGTAGTTGTGCACCAGCACGCTCACCTTCACCGTCGCCTGCGCCGCGTCCGCCGCGCCCGGGCCGGTCGGCGACGGGCCGGTCGGCGCCGGCCCACCGATCGAAGATCCGCCAGCGCCGCCTAGCGTCGTCTGCACCGTCGGCTGCGACAGCTCGCTTTCGCCGATCGCGCGCACGTCCACCTCGCCGTCCAGGCCGCCCCAGTTGAACCACGTGCGGTGAAAGCCTTCGCGCGCCTGCTGCGCCGGGTTCTCCCAGTCCACGCGCACCACCACCGTGTGCGTGCCCGCCGACAGATTCGCGCGCTCTTCGAACGGCAGGTACGAGCCGTGGTGGGAGCCCAGCTCGCGCCCGTCCACCCACACCGTCGCCAGATAGTTCGCCGACTGGAAGCTCAGCGCGTACACCCCCGCCTTCGCCGCCTGGAAGCTCGTCCGATACCACGCGATCGAGCCTTCGTAGTTGACGCCGCCCGGCTTGCCCGTGTACGGCGTCGCATTCACCACGTTCGGCACGCTCACCGTTCCGCCGCTGAAGCGCCCCCGCGCGTACCCCAGCGCCACGCCGCGGTTCCCCGCGTCGCGGCGCAGCGTCCAATCCGTCAGCGGCACGCGCCCGCCAGGGCCTTCGAAGATCACCGGCTTGCTCGCCGGCGCTTGCGCCGCCGTCGCCTGCCCAGCGAGCGCCACGCACGCGAACGCCAGTGCGCAGGCGATCTTGGCGGTGGCGGTGGCGCTGAGCATGGTCTTGGCGGGCGTTCGGGCCGGCACGAGCCGATCATTGTCGCGGTTGCGGCGGTCCTTCACCGCCGCTTGCCCCCTTCAACAGCGCGCGAGTGCATTCAGACCGGCGTCGCCGCAGGCTCCAGCAGCCGCCCTAGCAGCGCCAGCGCCCCCGCCTTGTGCAGCGGCTCGTTCAGGTTGCCGCACTTCGGCGACTGCACGCACGAAGGGCAGCCGCTCGCGCACGGGCAGCCCGCGATCAGGCGGCGCGCGTCCTCGCACAGCTCCTCGAAGCGCGCGAACGCCGTGCGCGTGATGCCGATGCCGCCCGGATGGCCGTCGTAGATGAAGATCGTCGGCACGCCCGTCTGCGGATGGAAGTTCGTCGACAGGCCGCCGATGTCCCAACGGTCGCACATCGCGATCAGCGGCAGCACCGCGATCTGCGCGTGCTCCGTCGCGTGCAGCGCGCCCAACAGGATGTCCAGCGGCACAGTCGCAGCCAGCCCGAACGCCGACGAGTCTTTAATCAAAAGCTCACTCGAAAGGTCCGTCTGCAGCTCGAACCACAGGGCCTGCGTGGCGAAGCTCGTGGGCGGCAGGTCCAGCGCCGTCAGGTCAACCTGCGCGTGATCCGCCAGGCGCCGACGCTGGTAGGCGAGCACCGTATCCGTCACGCTCACCTCGCCGAACGACAGCGTCACGCCCAGCGCCTCGCGGCGATCCAGCAGGCGCACGATCTCCGTGTCCGTCTGCGACTTCGGCTGCGTGTACCAGTCGCCGTTGAACGGCGACACCAGCGCGCGGCGACGCTCGAGGTCGAGCTCGCGCACCTCATACGAGCGGCCCTGGTGCATGTATATCGCGCCCTCGTGCACCGTCGAGTGCGCGCGCGCCGCCTCCGTCGAGCCCAGCAGCTCGCCCGATGACACATCCACGATCGCAAAGCTCGCCGGTGAGGCCGAGCGCAGCGACACCTCCGCCGCCGGGTAGGAGCCCGGGCGGCGCGGGACGTACGCAGCCGTCGTGATCGTGCCCTCGCGGCGGCGCAACTCGCCCGCGCTCTGCAGGATCTCCGCGTGTGCCTCCCAGCGCGGGCCCAAAAACTCTGCGTCCGCGCGTGACAGCGGGCCCTCGTGAGCCGCACACAGCAGGTGCGCGCGGTAGATCAGCGGGCTCTCATGGTCGAGGATCGCCGCCTCCACCGGGCGCTCCAGGAAGTCCTCCGGGTGGCGGCAGAAGAACTGGTCCAGCGCGTCCTCCCCCGCCACGTACACCGCCAGGCCCCGGCCGCGCCGCCCAGCGCGGCCCCACATCTGGCGCAGCGACGCCACCGTGCCCGGGAACGTCACCACCACCGCCGCGTCCAGCTCGCCGATGTCGATTCCCAGCTCCAGCGCGTCCGTCGTGATCACCGTGCACAGCTCGCCGCGCACCAACCGCTGCTCCAGCTCGCGGCGCTGCTGCGGCGTGTAGCCCGCGCGGTACGGCTGCACCTGCTCCGCCAGCTCCGCGTTCGTGCTCTGCAGGTCCTCCTTCACCAGCCTGCTCAGCACCTCCACGCCCTTGCGCGACTTCATAAAGCAGATCGTGCGCGCCCCGTCGCGCGCCAGCTGGGACAGCAGCTCCGCTGCCTCGCCCAGCGCCGAGCGGCGCGTCCCCAGCGCCTCGTCCGTCAGCGGCGGGTTCCACACCGCGATCTGGCGGTGCGGCGTCGGCGAGCCGTCCTCGTCGATCAGCTGAACGTCCTTCAAGCCAGTCAGGCGCTCCGCCAGCTCCAGCGGGTTCGCAATCGTCGCCGACGTCAAAACAAAGCGCGGCTCCGTGCCGTACGCCGCCGCGATCCGCCGCAGCCGGCGCAGCACGTTGCCCACGTGCGAGCCGAACACGCCGCGGTACACGTGCGCCTCGTCGATCACCACCACCGCCAGGTTCGAGAACAGCTCCGCCCACGCCGCGTGATTCGGCAGGATCCCCACGTGCAGCATGTCCGGGTTCGTCAGCACCACATTCGCGCTCTTGCGCACCTCCCTGCGCGCCTCGCGCGGCGTGTCGCCGTCGTAAATCGCCGGACGCACGCGCTTCGGCAGCCCGAACGCCGCCAGCGCGCGCGCCTGGTCCTGCGCCAGCGCCTTCGTCGGATACAGAAACAGCGCACGTGCGCGCGCGTCGCGGCACAGCACGTCCAGCGTCGGCAGGTTGAAGCACAGCGACTTGCCCGACGCCGTGCCCGTCGTGATCATCGTCGGCCCCGCCCACGCCGCGTGCAGCGCCTGCGCCTGGTGGGAGTACAGCTTCTCCACGCCCAGCCGCGCCAGCGCCGCCAGCACGTCCGGGTGCAGCTCCGCCGGAGGCTCCACCAGGCGCGCGCGCCCCGCGCGTCCGCCGCCTTCGTTTGCCTCGCGCACCAGTCGCCCGTCCTCGCGACCCGCATCCAGCAGCGCGCTCCACGGCTCGGTTCTGCGGTCGATCGCCAAGGACTTGAGATAGTAGACGCCATGTCAGCCACGGCTGCCCAGCGCTGGGCCCAAGCCCGCTCGTTCCACCATTCGCCGTACTCCGCCCAGCGGATCGCCCACGAGCGTCGGCACACCGTGTCCGTGTGCCTGCCCGCGCGCGAGTGCGCCGACACCGTCGGCGAGATCGTCACTGCTTTGGTCGCGCTGCGCGACGTCGGGGCGATCGACGAGATCGCCGTCATCGACGCCGCGTCCGCCGACCGCACCGCCGACGTTGCCGAGCGCGCCGGCGCCACCGTCTGGCAGGAGGCTCAGCTGCTGCCCGCCTACGGGCCCGTGCTCGGCAAGGGCGACGCCATGTGGCGCGCGCTGTCCGTGCTCGACGGCGAGCTCGTCTGCTTCCTCGACGCCGACACCCAGCGCTTCTCCGCGCACTTCGCCACCGGCCTGCTCGGGCCGCTCGTGTGCGAGCCAGGGGTGTCGTTCGTCAAGGGTTTCTACCGGCGGCCCTTCGGCGAGGGGGGAGAGGGCGGCGGGCGTGTGAACCACCTCGCCGCGCGGCCCGCTCTGGCGCTGTTCTACCCCGAGCTCGCCGGCGTGCGCCAGCCGCTCGCCGGCGAGGTCGCCGCGCGGCGCGAGCTGCTCGAAGGGCTGTCGTTCGCCACCGGCTACGGAGTCGAGATCGCCATGCTCATCGACGTCTGGCGCGAGCTCGGCCTCGACGGCATCGCGCAGGTCGACCTCGACGAGCACCACAACCGCCACCAGCCGCTGTCCGCGCTCGCGCCCATGGCGCTCACCGTGCTCGCCACCATCGCGCGCAGGCTCAGCCAGGAAGGACGGTTGGTGGACGCCCGCGGGGTGGCCGCCGCCGATCTCGAGCTCGCGCCCCTCGAACGTCCGCCGCTCGCGCGTGTGAGCGTCGCGTGAGCGCCGCGACGCGCTGCCTGTACCTGGACCTCGACAGCACGCTGCTCGGGCGCGGCGCTTCGATGCTGCACGACGGCGACGGCAACGTCACGATCGACGGCGTGCGCGCGGTACAGGCGTGCCTGCGCGCTGGGGTGGAGGTGGTGCTCATGTCGGGCAGGCGCCGCGCGCAGGTGATGGAGGACGCGCGGCTGCTTGGGCAGACCTCGTACATCTACGAGGCCGGCGCGTGCGTGGTGCTCGACGGCGAGGAGCACTGGCTGACCGGCGAGCTCCTGCCCGGCGAGCTGACGATCGCCGAGCAGATCGAGCGCTCGGGCGCGCCCGCTCTGCTGCTCGAGCGCTACGCCGGGCGCCTCGAGTACCACGAGCCGTGGCACCTGCAGCGCGAGGTCTCGCACCTGTTCCGCGGGCTCGTCGACGCCGCCGACGTCGACCGCGTGCTGATCGAGCACGGTCACCAGAACCTGCGGCTCGTGGACAACGGCGTCGTCAACCGCCGCTCGCCCGCTCTGGCAGCGCTCCCGCACGTTCGCGGCTATCACCTCGTGCCGCTCGGCGCCTCCAAGGTCGCCGCCGTCGCGCTCCACCGGCGGATGCGCGGTTATGAGCGCGCGGACACGTTCGCCGTGGGCGACTCGCGCGAGGACCTCGCCTGCGCCGCCGAGGTCGACGTGTTCTGGCTCGTCGCCAACGCTGTCGAGCGCGATCCCTCGATTCGCGAGGATGCGTATGCGCACGCGAACGTGCGCGTGTGTGAGGCCGGGCATGGGGCGGGGGTGTACGAGGCCGTCGTCGGCACGCTGATGGGCGCGCCGTGAGGTGGTGCCCATTACGGGCTGCGGCCGAACAATGAAGCTTGGCTCGCGTTGTCTCCCCGTCGCAGTAGGAAGTCCCTGAACTTCGGCGCGGTGTACTCATACTGGCCCTTCCTAATCCGATAGAGCACGCCGCTGTCAACGAGGCGCCCCAGGAGCACGTTGATATTTCCGGGGGTCTTGCTGATCACGGCGTTCAGATCGGCAACCACGAGGGGTGGATAGTCGCAATCGGCGCTAGCGAGCAAGACGTCCTGCTCCGCGGCGGTCAGCGTCGCGATGCGCGGATCGTAGAAGTCGAGGTCGAGGCGGCGGTAGATCTCCGGACGGACGGCGTCGAGGAGTTGCTCGCTGAAGCGATCTACCCCGGTCACGTCAACGGCGTCCCAAAGCTCGGCGCCCCACAGCTGCAGGAAGTACGGATAGCCCTCGACTTCCTCGACGACCCGCTCGGCGACTCCCGAATCGAGGACTATGGGGGAATCCGCCAGTGGTCTGACCAGGGCGTCCTTCGCGTCGTCGGGTCCGAGCGACCCGATCTCCTCGCCCCGGAACATCCGCTCCGTGTAGGAGCGCGCGCGAAGGAGATTACCGGTGAGGGTCGGCAGCCCGCAGAGCACCATGCCGATTGGCAATTCGGCCTTCTGAAGCGACGAAACGGCGGCCACGAGCAACGACAGGGGGTGCTGTCCGGTCCCACGTGTCTCGTCGCGGATCACCTGGACCTCGTCGAGCAGGAGCATGAGACCCTGCTTGCCGTGCGAGACGACGCTCTCGACCGTCTCGAACAGCGCTCGGGACAAGTCTTCACGCGCGGGGCTGGCGCCAGGCTCGTAGGTCATTCGAAACTCCCCCCACTCGACGCCGAGTGTTCCCACCTTGCGTGCCGCGCCTCCTACCGCGCTCTTGAGGCGCTCCACCCGAGATACCTCCTCGCGTGTGGCCTTGAGCGCCGCCGCCATCGCCGCTGATACAGCGTCGTCCGTGTTGTGGCCGGGCTGAAGCTCCAAGAAAGCGGTAGCCCAATCAAGTTCCTGGGCGACTGCGCGGAACTCGCCCAGCAGCACGGTCTTGCCGACGCCTCGTAGACCGGTGAGCCTCATATTTGCAGGCTGCTCGGGTGCTGCCCGGATGACGGACCTGAAACGTCTCAACGACTGGTCCCTGCCCGCCAGGTATAGGGGCTTGGTCCCGACGCCGGGACGAAATGGGTTCTTTCCGAGTGTGGCAGACATTACAGCAACCATCTTAACATGCGCGAATCTAAAGCCAGATCCTTTATAAGCCAAACTTCGGGGCGCCTCAGATGATGCCCTCGCGCTTCTCCTCCTCGTACAGACGCTCGACGACGAACTCCTTGAGCAGCGTCTGGTAGCCGGTGTTGCGCGCCGCCGCGAGCGCCTTGAGGCGCATCAGCGTGAACTGGTCGAAGCGCACCGCGATCGGCGTGGTGCGTCCTGGCCTGATCATGTCCTGCATGCGCAGCGCCTTCTCGCGCTTGGCCTGAGCCGCGAAGAACTCGTCGGGGTCGAGCGACAGGCCTTTCACTGGGTCGACTTCTCCGGGACGTGTGCGTGCCATGGGGTTTGTTTCTCCTTTTGCCGCGAGGGTGCTCTATGGTATTTACTCCGTTTATACTATAGATATACGAACCCCGGCACGCAGTAGTGGGTCAGTTTGACGCCGTTGCAACCTTTACGCTCATTGCCATGACCAGTCGGGCCGCAGCGATGTCTTCTCATCGTCCTACGCAGGTACCGGCGGTCTATGCTGGCCGCATGTACGCAATCGCATTTGATATGGACACCGGGGTGATGGAGCGTGAGTACGGCAATCCTAACTGGCGGAAGGGCTACGCCGAGATAGGAGCCATCCTCCTAACGCACGGGTTTGACGATCACAAGCAAGGGTCTGTCTACTTCGGAGATCGTGAGCGCGTGACCGCCGTTTCGTGCGTAGTCGCGGTTCAGGATCTGGCTCGCCAGCTTCCTTGGTTCTCTTCGTCTGTGCGCGACATCAGGATGCTGAGGATCGAGGAGGAAGACGACCTTAGCGTTGCCATTGAGAGGATTGAGCCTGCACCGTCTACAGGCCAGCTTTTCGAGGCTCCACGGCTAGTCGAGTAGTGCCGCGTTTCTCGCGCAGCGCCGCGCTGGCTTGGGGACGAGCTCTCTCCGGCCTGGCTCTCCTACCGCCCCGACAGGCTGTCCCAAACCCGCCGCCAGAACCCCGGCGTGGGCCTTCTTCTCCATAGCGCTGGTGGCGGCACGGTGGCTCGCACCAGCGCTACCCAGTCGTTCAGCGGGAGCTCGCCTGAGATTAGGCGCCCTAGCGCGCTTGTGACCGGCGCTCCCACGCCCGCTGACTCGAGCGCGCGCGCTAGTAGCGGCACCGACTCGAGCGCCTCCACCGCCTGGCCGATCTGCGTGGGGATCTCTGTCGCGGGGATGCCCGCCGCGAGCAGCTCGCCCGCGCGGCGGTTGCGGCTCTCGCGCGCTAGCGCCGTTGCCACCAGGTCGCCCGCCCCCGCCAGGCCGATCATCGACTCCGGACGCGCACCCAGGCCCTCCGCGTAGCGCCACACCTCGGCGAAGATGTGGCCCGCCGCGGCGCCCGCGGCGTTCAGGCCCTGGGCCTCCGTGGCGCCCGCCGCGAGCGCCGCGGCGTTCTTCGCCGCTCCCGCCAGCTCTACACCCACGGGGTCGTTGGACAGCTCGCACACCACGCCCGCGCGCGTGAACACCTGCGCCAGCGAGCGCGCCAGCTCCTCCTCGCTCGACGCCGCCACCAGCGCCGCGCCCGCGTGCACCATCTCCTGAGCGTGCGCCGGGCCGCCCACACATGCCACGCGGTCCGCGCCGAAGCTCGCGCTCAGGACCGTGGTCGGCGGCCGCCCATCCGGAGGGACCAGGCCCTTGGCCACAGACACCACCGACGTGCGCCTACCAAGACCGGACGCGCCGAGCTGTTCGATCACCGCGCCCAGGCCGCGCGAGGGCACCGCAAGGAACACGTAGTCAGCGCGCGCCACGCCCGCCGACGCCGGCTCGATGCGCAGCTGCGACGGCAGCTGCACGCCCGGCAGGTAGCGGCGGTTCTCGTGCTCCTGCTCGATCAGCGTCGCCTGCTCCGCCGTGCGCGTCTGCAGCGTCGTGCGCAGCCCTCCGCGCGCCAGCAGCACCGCCAGCGCCGTCCCAAACGAGCCCGCGCCGATCACCGTCGCGCGTCGTCCCGGCGGCGACAGCGCCCGCACGCGCGCGGAGCGCCCGGCGGGCTGTGGCTCGGACTCGGTTGCCATGAGCTGGGCGAGCGTAGCGATCCAGCCTCGCCGCGGCAGTCGCGCCGCCGTGCCCGCTCGGCGCCGAGCGCCGCGCTCAGGCGAGCCCCGCGAGCTTCAGCCCGGCGCTCACCAGCGCTGCGCCGCTGCGCGCCTCGAGGATCAGCTGCAGGTCGAGGATGCGCGCGTCGAATGCGCTCAGCGCGTTGTGAGCCGTGACCGCGTACGCCGGCACGCCGCCCTGGCGGGCCCTCGTGGCGATCTCGAACGTCACGCTGCCCGCCAGCGTCCGCTCCTCCAGGCGCTCCGCGCCCACCACCACCGCTCGCGCGCGGCGCATGCGCTCGTCGAAGTCCAGCTCGTCCAGCAGTCTCCGCACGTGCTCGCCATCTTCGCCGTCCTTGCCCGGAGCCGGCAGGAGGCAGACGTCGGGCTCGGGAAGGCCTCCGTCGCGAACGCCGCCGGCGATCGCGCGCGCCACCGTCGCGGCCGACAGTCTCGGCCCGAACGGCGCGCACGCGATCAGCAGGTGCTGGGGAACGCCCAGCACGCGGGGCTCGCTATCAGACGCCGGAAGCGTGTGCTGGGCGTTTGGCTTATCGGGGCGATCGGTGTGCGAGGTCACGATCGGGCATCCTTCCAGCAATGGCCGCCGAGAAAGCTCAGCCCATGTCGATCGACGTCTGCGGACACGAGCTGCGCGTGAGCAACCCCCGCAAGCTGTTCTTCCCCGACGCTGGGATTACCAAGCTCGACCTGGTCAACTACTACGTCGAGTGCGAGCACGCCGTCGTGCGCCACCTGCGCGAGCGCCCCACCGTGATGAAGCGGTGGGTGGACGGGGTGGAGGGCAAGCCCTTCTTTCAGAAGCGCGTGCCCGACGGCGCGCCCGAGTGGCTGCAGACCGCCACCGTCACGTTCCCCAGCGGTCGCCACGCGCGCGAGCTCGTCCCCAACGACGCCGCGCACCTCGTGTGGGGGGTCAACCTCGGCGTCATCGACTGGAACCCCTGGGCCGTGCGCCGCCAGGACCTCGACCATCCCGACGAGCTGCGCGTCGACCTCGATCCGCAGCCCGACGTGCCCTTCTCGGAGGTGCGCCAGGTGGCGCTCGGCGTGCGCGAGGTGCTCGACGAGCACCGACTGCGCGGCTTCCCCAAGACCTCCGGCTCGCGCGGCATCCACGTGTTCGTGCGCATCGAGCCGCGCCAGAGCTTCGAAGAAGTCCGTCGCGCCGCGCTCGCGCTCGCGCGCGAGGTCGAGCGGCGGATGCCCGGCCGCGCCACCAGCCGCTGGTGGAAGGAGGAACGCCAGGGCGTGTTCATCGACTACAACCAAAACGCCCGCGACCGCACCGTCGCCTCCGCGTACTCCGTGCGCGCCGTGCCCGACGCGCGCGTCTCGTGTCCGCTCGAGTGGGACGAGGTCGCCGACGTCGAGCCCGCCGAGCTCACGCTCACGACGGTGCCCGCGCGCCTGCGCGAACGCGGCGACCCCTCCGCCGAGATCGACCAGCACGCCGGGCGCCTCGACGGGCTGCTCGAGCTCGCAGCGCGCGACGAGCGCGACGGCCTCGGCGACGCGCCATGGCCGCCGCACTTTCGCAAGCAGAAAGGCGAGCCCAAGCGGGTACAGCCCAGCCGCGCGCGCTCCAGCCAGCCGGAGGCAGAGTGACCCTGCCGTTGCAGCCCATACTCAAGCCCCAACTGGCGCTCTCGCGCAAGGAGCTGCCCACGGGCGAGGACTATGTCTACGAGATCAAGCTCGACGGATTTCGCTGCATCGCGTTCGTCGACGGCGACGACGTGTTCCTGCAGTCGCGCAACGGCAAGACGCTCGGCCGCTACTTCCCCGAGCTGACGTTCCCCGCCGGTCGCTACGTGCTCGACGGCGAGATCGTCGTGCGCGACGCCGACGGGCGCGAGGACTTCGACGCGCTCGGCCAGCGCATCCACCCCGCGGTCTCGCGCATCCAACGTCTCGCCCGCGAGACGCCCGCCGTGTACGTCGCGTTCGACCTGCTCGCGCACGAACACCACTCGCTGTTGGAGTCGCCGTTCGCCGAGCGCCGCGCCGCGCTCGAGCGCCTGCTCGACAGCGAGGCGTTCGAGCGCGCGCCCATCGAGCTGATGCCCACAGTCGCAACCGCCGCCGACGCCGGACGCTGGCTCCAGCACGCCGAGGGGGCCATCGCCAAGAGCCTCTCCGCGCCATACCGTCCCGGCGAGCGCAAGGGCATGGCCAAGGTCAAGCGCGTGCGCACCATCGATGCCGTCGTCGTCGGCTGGCGTCCCGGCAAGGAGCCGGACACCGTCGGCGCGCTGATCCTCGGCCTGTACGACCGCGAGCAGCTGCGCGTCGTCGGGCACTGCTCCGGGCTGAGCGCAGCCGAGAAGAAGCGGCTCGTCGGCTTCCTCGCCGACTACCAGTCCGGCGAGAGCGGCTCCGCCGACCCCAGCCGCTGGAGCGCCGGCAAGGATCTCCAGTGGGTCGGCCTGCGCCCCGAGCTCGTCGTCGAGATCGATTTCGACCACGTCTCCGCCGGGCGCATCCGCCACGGCGCCAAGCTGCGGCGCTGGCGCGATGACAAGCCCGCGAGTGAGTGCACGTACGAGCAGCTCTACAGCTGAGCGTCGGCCGCGCGCAGGACGTCGTCTAGCATCAGCTTCGTGAGCGGCGCGGACAGCCAAAACACAGCGACAGTCGCCGAGGAGGAGTACCTGCAGAGCCTCTTCTGGCTGCAAGAGGCCGGCCTGCCCATGACCGGCGCCAACGTCGCGCGCGCCATGCAGCTCTCCCCGCCCACCGTCCACGAGATGATCGGCCGCCTCGAGCGCGACGGCTACATCACGCGCGGGCGCGACCGCGCCATCGCGTTCACCCCCAGCGGCGCCGCGCACGCCGAGGGCATCGTGCGCAGGCACCGGCTGATCGAGCGCTTCCTCACCGACGTCCTCGGCGTGCCCTGGGACGAGGTCCACGAGGAGGCCGAGCGCCTCGAGCACGCAATGTCGCCCGTGCTCGAGGAGCGCATGCTCGCCGCCATCGGCAACGCCAAGACCTGCCCGCACGGCCACCCCATCGTCGCCGGCGCGCGCCTCGCCGGCGTACCACTCGCCGACGTCCAGGTCGGCGCCAAGGTGCGCATCCTGCGCTTCGAGAACGAGGCAGAGGACCTCCTGCACTACCTCAAGGCATCCGGCATCGAGCCCGGCATGGACGCCGTCATGGCCGAGCGCGGACCCGAGCACGTCGAGCTGCAGACCGCCGACGGCCGGCGCCTCGGCGTCACCGCCAGCGTCGCCGAGACCGTCTCCGTCATCGCCGACCCCTCGCCGCCCGCGCGCACCGCTTTGCCGGAGCAGCTGGTCTTGGGTCAGCGCTACGGACGCTGACGTCCGAGAGCCGGCGCGAGGCGGCGTCCTCGGTCGCTCGCGTGCACAGCACGCCACGCTCCCTGCGTCCTTGCCTCGCTTGGCTCTCGGACGTCAGAAGCGCATTGCCTAAAAGGCCTTACAGCGAGCGGTACGCCTCGGCCAGGCGGGCGATGCCTACGTCGATCTGCTCGGGCGTGACGCCGGAGTAGGCCAGGCGCAGCGTGTTCTCGCCGCCCTCCAGCATGAAGTCAGTGCCCTTCACAAACGCCACGCCGCGCTCGGCCGCCGCCTGGTACAGCGCGTTGACGTCCGTTCCCTCCGGCAGCGTCACCCACATGAAGTAGCCGCCCTGCGGGACCACGAACTCGGCGTCCGCCAGCTCGCTGCGCAGCGCGTTCGCAAGCGCCTGCGCGCGCTCCGCCAGCGCCGCCTTGACCGTCTCGATCGAGCGCTCGATCGCGCCCGACGCGCAGAACTCGTACACGATCGACTGCGACACCATGTTCGGCGAGATGTACGTGTTCGTCGCCAGCTGCCCGATCGACGCGATCAGCTCGCGCGGACCGACCAGGTAGCCCACGCGGATGCCCGGGCACACCGTCTTCGAGAACGACGACGCATACACCACACGCTCAGGGTCCATCGACAGCATCGTCGGCAGGCGCTCGCCGCTGAAGCGCAGCTCCACGTACGGGTCGTCCTCGAACACCACAAAGCTGTGCTCCGCCGCCAGCTCCAGCAGCCGCGTGCGCTTTTCCAGCGACAGCGTGTAGCCCGCTGGGTTCTGGAAGTTCGGGATGATGTGCGCCAGCGTCGGCCGCGCGGCGCCGCCTTCGACCGACAGCAGGTGCGCGAGCGCGTCCGTGTCGATGCCGTCGGGCTGCAGCCGCACCGGGTGCACGCGCGCGCCGCGCCCCCGCAGCGACAGCAACGTGCGGTCGTACGTCGGTCGCTCCACGATCACCTCGTCGCCCGAACGCACCAGCTGCTCAAACAGGAACGCGTCCGCCTGCATCGACCCGTTCGTCACCAGTACCCGCTCCGGCTCCACGCCGTGGCGGTCCGCGATCCAGCTGCGCAGCCGCGGGTAGCCGACCGACGTGCCGTACGCCGTCGTCCCCGCCGGGTCGCTCTCAAAAGCGCGCACCGCCGCGTCGCGCAAGCCGTCCACATCGACGATGTCCAGCGACGGCGCGCCGCGCGCGAATGAGATCGTCGGTCCGGTCGTCGTTGGCACAGCGGCGTAGCTTAGGCGTCCGAGCAATTCGTCGTAGTCATGGGTCAGCTCGCGAGCCGCCCGCTCCAGCCGGTCGCGGAAGCGCAGCAGCTCCGCCGCGCTTGGAGGCTGGGGAGAAGGCGGCGGCTGCGGCTGCGGCGCTGGCGGTGGCAACGGAGCCCTGGGCTGCCACGGCGCGCCTGCCGGCGGCTGCGAGCGCTCGGATGCTGGCGCGGGCGGCTGCGAGTGCGCGGGCGCGGGCGGCTGCGAGTGCTCGATGGTCTCGTCCACGATCCTGCTCCAGCGGGGGGTCGGCTGGCTCTCGGGTGGTGGCTCCTCGGCCAGTGGCTCGCCGGCGCTCATCGCGTGCAGCGTGCGCTCGAGCTCGTGCAGCTTGCGTTCGAGTTCACCCAGCGTTTGAGCTACTTCTTGATCCATCGGCCGCCTAGCGTACCGGCCCTCAGCGCGCGGGCCTCGGCTGGGCTTCGATCAGGACGCGGCGAGCGACGCGCCGCCCAGGACCTCGACCGCGATCTGCGCGGTCTCCGTGGGGGTGCGCCCGACGCGCACGCCCTTTGCTTCCAGCGCCTGTGCCTTGGCGGCCGCGGTGCCCGCGCTGCCGGACACGATCGCGCCCGCGTGTCCCATCTGCTTGCCAGCCGGCGCGGTGAACCCGGCGATGTACGCGACGACCGGCTTGCTCATGTTCTCGGCAATGTACTCCGCCGCCTCCTCCTCGGCCGAGCCGCCGATCTCGCCCGAGAGCACCACCAGCTCGGTCTCATCGTCGGCCTCGAACAGCTCGAGCACGTCCACGAACGACGAGCCCGGCACGGGGTCGCCGCCGATGCCCACGATCGTGCTGCAGCCGACGCCCGCCTGGGCGATCTCGTTGCCGATCTGGTAGGTCAGCGTGCCCGAGCGCGAGACCACGCCCACGCTGCCCGCCTTGAAGAACGACGCGGGGATGATGCCCACGTTGGCCTTGCCGGGGGAAAGGATGCCGGGACAGTTCGGCCCGATCAGCCGCGTGCCCGGATAATCGCGCTTGAGCGTGTTGTAGACGCGCAACTCGTCGTGCGCGGGGATGCCCTCGGTGATCGCGATCACCAGCTCGACGCCCGCGGCGGCCGCCTCGAGGATCGAGTCCGCGGCGAAGCGCGGCGGCACGAAGATCATCGCCGTGTTCGGCTGCACCTCCGCGACCGCCTGCTCCCAGCTGTCGAATACGGGGATGCCCTCCACGTCGAGGCCGCCCTTGCCGGGCGTGACGCCGCCGACGACGTTGGTGCCGTACTTGCGGTTGTTGAGCGTGTGGAAGCTGCCCTCGCGCCCGGTGATGCCGGCGACCGCCAGGCGCGTGTTCTCATCGATGAGGATCGACATCTAGTGCAGCGCTCCTTGCGGCCACCGTCGCAGCGCTCCTTGCGGCCAGCATGACACGAAAAGAAAACGCTGTATAACCATGGTTACACAGAACTTAAAAGAGGACACCAGGTGCCCGTCCCTAAGAGGGGACATCAGGTGCCCGCCCCCACACGCTGACCCGCGGCGAGCGCGACGACCTTCTCCGCCGCCTCGTTCATGGTCTTGGCGGCGTACACGTTGGGCAGCGCGGCCTCCTGCAGCAGGCGCCGGCCCTCGACGTCGTTGGTGCCGTCGAGGCGCACGACGAACGGAACGGACGGTTTGATGTCGGCGAACGCGGCGATCAGGCCCTTGGCGACCTCGTCCCCGCGCGTGATGCCACCGAAGATGTTGAACAGCACGGCCTTGACGGCGTCGTTGGCGAGCAGCAGCTCGACCGCCTGCTTGATCTTCTCCGCGTCCGAGCCACCGCCGGCGTCGAGGAAGTTCGCCGGCGAGCCGCCAGCCTGCGCGACGACGTCCAGCGTGGACATCACCAGGCCGGCGCCGTTGCCGAGGATGCCGATGTCGCCGTCGAGCTTGACGTACTGGACGCCCTCTTCCTTGGCGCGGCGCTCGATCGGGTCTTCGTTCTCGGCGTCGGACAGTCCCTGGTTCTCGGGGTGGCGGTAGAGCGCGTTGCCGTCGAGCGACACCTTCGAGTCGAGCGCCTTGACTTCGCGCTCCGGTGTGACGATCAGCGGGTTGATCTCCGCGAGCGTGGCGTCCTCCTGCAGCCACACCTCGTACAGCGCGACGAGCGCGTCGGCGACGCCCTCGACGACATCCGCGTCCACGCCGCCTTCGGTGGCGATCTCGACGGCCTCCGCGCGGGAAAGGCCCGCGAGCGCGTCGACGTGGTGGCGGATCAGCTTCTCGGGCGTCTTCTCGGCGACCTCTTCGATGTCCACGCCGCCCTCGACGCTAAACATCACCAGCGGCTGCTTGGCGGAGCGGTCGAGCAGCACCGACGCGTAGTACTCCGAGGCGATGTCAGAGGCATGCTCCACCCACAACGTGCGCACGATGTGTCCCTTGATGTCCATACCAAGGATGTTGCCCGCGTGCTCGCGCGCCTCGCTTGCGTCGGCGGCGAGCTTCACGCCTCCGGCCTTGCCGCGCCCGCCGATCAGCACCTGCGCCTTGATCACGACCGGGTAGCCGACCGCGTCGGCGGCCTTGACGGCGTCCTCGACGCTCGTTACCGCCTCGCCGGAGGAGACTCTCAATCCGTGGCGGGCAAACAGCTGCTTGCCTTGGTACTCCAGCAGGTCCATGCGGCGCGGGACTCTAACGGAAGCTGGGCGATCGCGTGCACACAAGTCCAACAAGGGCTGGCCATAAGTCCAACATAGGCCGGCGGACCGCGCCGAGGGGGCCCGGCAGGGCATAATGCCGCGCGGTGCCCATCCCGAAGAACATCGCCTTCGTCACTTTCGACGTGTACGGCACGCTGATCGACTGGGAGACCGGGATCTACGAAGCGTTCTCCAAAGAGGCCGATCGCGACGGCGTGGAGATCGATCGCAACGTCCTGATCCCGATGTTCCACGAGATCTCGCGCGAAATCGAGGGAGGCTCGTACGAGCTGTACGCGGAGGTGCTGCGGCGCACGGCGATCGAGATCGCCAAACGACTCGAGTGGGCGCTGGAGCCCTCGCGCTCGGGGTTCCTGCCGGACTCGGTCCAGCGCTGGAAGCCGTTCAAAGAGACCAACGTGCAGCTGCAGAAGCTCGCCAAGCAGTACAAGCTGGGCCTCCTGTCGAACGTCGACGACAAGCTGCTCGGGCAGACCCGCAGGCACATACCGATCGACTTCGACCTGGTCGTGACGGCGCAGCAGGTGCGCTCGTACAAGCCCGAACCGCCGCACTTCACAGAGTGCGCGAGGCGCATGGGCGGCAAGCGCGGCTGGGTGCACGTGGCCGCCAGCCACTACCACGACGTGGCGCCGTGCGTCAAAGCGCGCGTGCCCGTCATCTGGGTCAACCGCAACAAGGAGACGCTCGACTCCTCGCAGAAGAAGCCCACGGCCGAGGTCCCCAACCTCAAAGAGGCCGCGAAGCTCCTCGGCGTCTCCTAGACGGGTCCGCGCGTGCGCGCCGTCTCGCTGCACCGCGACGTGATCGTCGTCACGAGCGCGCTGCTGCAGGTCAACTGCGTGATCGTGCGCGGCGGCGGCGACGACACGGGCGAGCGCGTCGCCGGTGGCGCCGGCGCGAGCGTCGGCGCGGCGGAGGGCGAGGTGTTCGTGATCGACTCGCCGGTGCTCCCCGACGAGCTCGACGCGCTGCCTGCGCTACTCGAGCAGGCGCACTTCCCCGCGCCCAGCGGGCTGCTGGCGACACATGGCGACTGGGATCACCTGCTCGGGCGCCTCGCGTTTCCGGGGCTCGCGCTCGGATGCTGCGAAGCGACCGCGCGGCGGCTCGCGGACTCAATCGGGCGCACCCAGAGGGAGTTGCGTGCCTTCGACGAAGAGCTCATGATCCAGCGCCAACGCCCGCTCGCGCTCGGCTCCGTCCAGGCCCTTCCTGTTCCGGGCCGCTGTGACATAGGCGCGCGCGAGCTGGAGCTCCACGAGGCCGAGGGCCACACCCCCGACGGGATGGCCATCGCGATCGCCTGGGCGGGCGTGCTGGTCCTCGGCGACTACCTCTCCCCGGTGGAGCTGCCGTCGCTGGACGGCGGGGGAGACCTCGAGGCCTACCTTGCCACGCTCGAGCGGCTGAGAACGGCGATCGCCGGGGCTGAGCACGTGGTCCCCGGTCACGGCCCGGTGCTCGACCGCGACCGCGCTCTAGTGGCGCTGGAGGACGATCGTGCGTATCTGCTCGCGCTGCGCGCGGACGGCGAGCGCGCTGAGCTTCCACCCGACCGCAGGAGCGTACGCGATCGGCGAACGCACGCGCAGAACGTCGCGTATTTGCAGGAGGGCGCGTCCGGGGCAGGGCGATAAGGAGAGAGGTGGGAGACACTCGTCCAGGCCTGTTGGGCGTCCAACGGCCTGGTTGAGCGGAAAAACGCAATGCCGCACGGGCGGATCCCCGTTCGGCCACGGTACCCGTGCGAGCATTGCGGCGCTGTCATGTCTGCGTTCTCCCCGCCCAGATCGCGATCGGCCAGCGAGCGTGATCGGCTCGGTGGCAGGGTCGAGTGGGCTCGCGTGCTCCGCTCGCTGCCCATCGCCGCGCCGCTGCTGTTCGCGGTCCCGGTCGCGCTGGGCATCGTCGTCTCGGTGGTCAGGCTGGTCGGCATCCGCTACCCCGATCTAGGCTGGGCCACGACCGTCAACAGCGACGCAGAGCAGCTATTTCTCGGGCACACGCTGTACCAGAACCCCGCCCATGGGTACACCGGGCAGATCTACACGCCGCTGTATCCAGTCATCGTCAGCGTGTTCGATCACGTCTATCTGTGGAACGGTTGGGCGCCGATGGCGGTGATGGCGGCGAGCGTGGCACTGGTCGTGCTCGCCGCGCGCATCGCATACGCCCGGTCGGGTCCGGCTCCCCGCGCCTTGGGGGCGCTCGCCGCGCTGGGGATCGGCTGCATCGCATACTGGTGCGTGGCCAGCGTCAAGCTGTCCCTGCTCGCCGAAGCCCGAGCCGATCAGCTGGCGTGGGCGTTCGCGCTGTTCGGGCTGATCGCTGTCGCCGATCTCGGCCGCGCGCCGTCGCGGCGGCGCGTCCTCACCGCTGTCCTCCTGCTGTCCGCGGCGCTGTGGACCAAGCAGACGACGGCTGCCCTCGTGGCTCCGGCCCTTGCCTGGGTCGTGGCGCTGGCCGTCTTCTTAGCCCTGGATCGCAAAGCCGCTGTGCTGTTCGTCGCAGCGCTCTGCGGTCCCAATCTCGCAATTCTGCTCGCGCTGAACCTTCTCACTCACGGCTGGGAGTTCTTCATCAACTTCGAAGTCGCGACGCTGGAGACCACCGAAAAACCCTTCGCGAGCAATCTCAACGCCGGCCTGCAGTGCGGCGCGTTGGCCGCCAGCTTCATCATGGCCACCTGGCTGGCGAGCCTCGTCTGGGCCTACACGCGTGGTCGTCGATTGACCTCCACCCGCTCGCGCGCGGGCAGAGCCGCGGACGCGCTGCGCGGAGTGCTCGGTGCAGAAGACCCCACCGGCCGGCGCGCGCTGCTGCTGTGCCTCTACGTAGTGGTGGGCTTCGTGTCGGCCGCGTACTTCATGCGCAAGCAGGGCACCGAAACCAATCAGCTGATCGGCGTGGTGTGGGCGCTGGGCCTACTCGCCGCGGCAGGCTGGCGGGTGGCGCAGCGTCACGGTTTGACCGCTGCCGCGGCCGGCGGATGCGTCGCCCTGTTGTTCGTGCTCGTGCAGCTGGAGCCGGTGCGTGAATCGGCGAGCAGCGCCAACGTCAAGATCCCCCAGCTGGAGGAGGCCGCTCAATGGCAGCCGCTACCCGGCGAACTCCTCTCCTACGCAAGCCACCACACGGTCTACTCGCCGCTGTACTCCGACCTCAACGTCCCCGAGGGCGGCCCGCTCTACGCGAACTACTACAACTTTGCCGATCTGCTCGCCGCAGGCACCCAGCCGCTGTATCTGGTGCACGCGCTGTTGAATCGTCGTTTCGATGCCATTGATGGGTACTTCCCGTTGGACGGCAACGGGTACACCTCTGCGAGCGGCAAGTGGGAGGAAGGCTACCTGTGGAAGCTCGACGAAGTGATAGCGGCTCGCTACGCCCCCGAGCCGGGAGCTCCCGAAGGCCTGCTCGGTCGTCGACCCGGTCCCGAAACAGCGGCGTGGATGCGGGACTGCTTCGGGCCGTTCGCCGCCGCGGGGGCGAAGTTTCGCATCCACCATGGCGGCGGATTCTGGTGCTCGTTCTCACCTGAGAGCCTGCAGCTCGTACGCGCGCCGGTTCCGCTGAGCGAAGTCATCACAACACAGCCTGTTCGCCCGGCGGGCACGATCTCGGTGAGCCTCGGCGCCAGCGCTGGCAGCGAGATCGACCTGGTGGAGGAGCGCGGCTCAGGCGCCGATTGGACGGCGCGTGTCGCGCCGGCGCCCGGAAAGCCACGCGATCTGGTCGTCTCGACCTACCGCGGTCACGCGCTGCTGGGCGCCCGCACGGTGGCCGCGACGATCCTGCCCGGCGGGCGGCGCGAACTGCGGCTCGGCCTGAGCACCGCGCGCGTTCCCGGTCCCCCCATCCCCATCGACCCTGGCTTAGCCACCGTCACGGCACCGACGGCGAAGGCGCCGTTCGCGATCGTTGCCACCAGCGGCGTCGCCGTCGATCTCAATGGCACGCGTCTCGGTCACTGACGAGGCGCCCGGCGGGAAGGTCCTTCCGGGCCCTCCCTGGCGGGCGGCGCAGCCGGCGGCGGAGCGTGCGCCGCTGCGGCTTTCGGTCGTGATCCCGGCTCACAACGAGGCGGGGGCGATCGGGGAGACCGTGACGGCACTGGCGAGGACCCTCATGCAGGAGCGCATACCGCACGAGATTCTCGTGGTCGACGACGCCAGCTCGGATGGGACGGCTGCGGTCGTCAACGAGGTCTCCACGCGCCATCCGTCCGTTCGCTGCGTACGCTCGCATCTGCCTCCCGGCTTCGGTCACGCGGTTCGCGCCGGATTGGATAACTACACCGGCGACGCGGTCGCGATCTTCATGGCCGACAGCTCGGACTCGCCCACCGACCTGGTCGAGTACTACAGGGTTTTGGTGGATGGGTTCGACTGCGCATTCGGCTCGCGCTTCGTCAAGGGGGGGCGAACGGTCGGATATCCGCTGCCGAAGCTGCTGATCAATCGCGTCGTGAACCTCGCCATCCGGGTGATGTTCCGCCACGGCTACAACGACACGACCAACGCGTTCAAGGCGTATCGCCGCGATGTCATCGACAACATCAGGCCGCTGCTGTCGAACCATTTCAACCTTACGGTGGAGATGCCCCTGAAGGCGCTGTCGCGCGGGCACACCTTCCAGGTCGTTCCCATCACGTGGACAAATCGACGCCACGGCGTGTCGAAGCTGAGGCTGCAGGAGATGGGCGGTCGCTACGTGTTCATCGTCCTGTACGTCTTTCTGGAGCGGCATCTCAGCGGCGGCGACTACCGCCGCCCAGGGCTGCCGGCCGCCGGCAGGCTGCGAGTGCGGGCGGGGACGAGGCTGCCGGACCTGCTCGAGGCCGGACAGCGGACGGCGCCGCCGCACGAGCCGCGTCGCGAGCCAGGACGCGAGCAGAGACCGCTTCCGAATGCGTGGGTGCGGCGATGAGCGCAACTCGGGCGCGAATTGCACATCCATATCGACTGACGGCGGCGCGAACTGTTGCTGGGCCGATCCTCTCGGTGCTCTCCCTCGCAGCGGTCGTGTGGTGGGCCTCACACCAACACGCCCCGCAGCTTCCGACAGACCTACCGAAGCTGCTTCTGCTCGCGCTCGCGCTGGCGGTCTACGCCGGCGTCACCGCGGTGCGAGGCGTGCGCTGGCACGCGATTCTGCGCGGAGCGGGTGTTCAGGCGAGCATGGCCGACGCGCAGGCGCTGATCGTCGTCGGCTACATGGGCAACACCGTCCTGCCCCTGCGCGGCGGGGAGCTTTTGCGCGTGCTCCTCCTGGCCGGAAGGACGGGAAGCTCGCGAGTGGCGATCATCGGCACGATCGTCGCCGAACGCCTGCTCGACGTCCTGGCGCTACTGGCGATGCTCCTGCTGCTCGCATTCGCTAGTGCGACCGGTGGGCAGAGTCTTTCCGAGATCAGCCTTTCGGCCGCACTTGTTCTGCTCGTGCTGACACTGTCGGTGCTGGCTGGCTGGCGGTTGAGCCGCACGGGGCGCATGCGCGGCCTTCGCGGCCGTTGGGCGTCGCTCACGTTGGCGAGTCGTAACCTGCTCAGCGCTCACGGCGTGACGCTGGCGTTGCTCACGATCGTCGTGTGGGTTGGCGAGGGGTGCGTCTACTGGTTGGTCGGCGGCGCGCTGAGCCTGCCTCTCGGCCCGTTGCAGGCTTGCTTCCTGGTGGTGCTATCGAGCCTTGTCGCCACGATTCCCGCTGCGCCGGGATATGCCGGCACCTACGACGCATCCATCCAGATCGGCTTGGGGGCACTGCACGTACACGGCAGCCGAGCGGTCGCTTTCGGACTGCTGGTGCGCGTGATCATCTTCGTGCCGATCACCGTCGTCGGCTTGATTCTGGTGGTCATCCGATACGGGGGACTGGCCTCGTTGGGACGCTTGCGACGGGCTGGAAGATCGACCGTGACGGACAAGCCTCCGACGTTCGCGGGGGTGGTGGAGTGAGTGCGCCGGTCGCCATCATCACCGGGTCGGCTGGCCTGATTGGCTCGGAGGCGGTGCGCTACTTCGCCGCGGAGGGCTTCGACGTGGTGGGAATCGACAACGACATGCGCGCGTATTTCTTCGGCCCGGGCGCGTCGACGGCGCGCAACACCGAGCGCCTGGTGGCGGAGCTTGGCTGCGCATTCCATCCGTTGCAGCTCGACATCCGTGACGGCGAGGCCATCACACGGGTGCTCGCGGAGCACGCTTCGCGCGTCGAGCTGATCATCCACACCGCCGCTCAGCCCTCCCACGACTGGGCCGCGTCGGAGCCGCACACCGACTTCACGGTCAACGCCAACGGGACCCTCAACCTGCTTGAGGCCGCGCGCCGGCACGCGCCAGACGCGACGTTCGTGTTCACCTCGACCAACAAGGTGTACGGCGACGCGCCCAACTATCTCCCGCTGATCGAGCTCGACACACGTCTGGAGCTGCCCGAGGAGCACCGCTGGTATGACGGGATCGACCTGGGAATGTCGATCGACCTCTGCACCCACAGCCTGTTCGGTGTCAGCAAGGCGGCGGCCGACCTGCTCGTGCAGGAGTACGGACGCTACTTTCAAATGCCCACCGTTTGCTTTCGCGGCGGCTGCCTTACCGGTCCGCAGCATGCGGGCACGCAACTGCATGGCTTCCTTGCGTACCTGATGAAATGCACAGTCACCGGCGAGCACTACACGGTATTCGGGTACGGGGGAAAGCAGGTTCGCGACAACATCCACTCGGGCGATGTCGTGCGTGCGTTCCACGCTTTCCATCACAATGCGCGCCCGGCGGCGGTCTACAACCTCGGCGGTGGGCGCGAGAGCAACGTCTCAATGCTCGAGGCGATCGCACTTTGCCAGGAGATCACCGGCAAGACGCTCGATTACTCCTACTCACCCGAGGCTCGAATCGGAGACCACCGCTGGTGGATCAGCGACCTGGAGGCGTTCAAGCGTGACCATCCCCAGTGGCGGCTGACGACGAGCATCCGCGCGGTACTGCAGGAGATCCACGACCACAACGTCGAACGCTGGAGCGCCGAGTGCGGTGCCATCGTCAGCTGAGCGGTTACGCGGCGAGGCGCGGCGAGTAGGCCGGTGAGCGCCCGCACGGTCCTGATTACCGGGGGAGCCGGGTTCATCGGCGCGAACCTCGCTCTCAGGCTGGCCGCCTGCCATCCCGACTGGGAGATCGTCGCACTCGACAACCTCCATCGGCGCGGCTCCGAGTTGAACCTCCAGCGTCTGCGCGAGGGCATGGTGCGATTCGTGCACGGCGACGTACGCGAGCCTGACGATCTGCGCGCCGCGGGTCCGTTCGACGCGCTCGTTGAGTGCTCGGCGGAGCCGTCTGTGATGGCCGGTGTCGACGGCGCCACCTCATTCCTCGTGCACACGAACCTGATGGGTGCCTACTATTGCCTTGAGGAGGCCGCGCGCTGCGGCGCGCAGGTTGTGTTTCTCTCGACGAGCCGCGTCTATCCCGTCCGCGCTCTGCGTGCGCTGTCCTTTTCCGAGACCGAGACGCGCTTCGAGCTTGCCGTTGAGCAGGCGTTGCCCGGAGCGTCGACGCAGGGTATAGCCGAGGGCTTCCCGATGGACGGTGCGCGCACGCTCTACGGCGCCAGCAAGCTTTCTGCTGAGCTGCTCCTAGCGGAGTACGCTGAGAGCTTCGGACTGCGCACAGTCGTGAACCGTTGCGGGGTGATCGCAGGCCCGTGGCAGATGGGCAAGGTCGATCAGGGTGTCTTCACTCAATGGATGCTCGCCTACCATTTCAACAGGCCGCTGGCGTATATCGGCTTCGGCGGGCGCGGCAAGCAGGTTCGCGACGTGCTGCACGTGGACGATCTGACCGAACTGGTAGATGATCAGCTCATGCGTCCCGACCATTGGGCCGGCGCCGTCGTAAACGTCGGCGGTGGCCTCGACGTCAGTCTCTCGCTGCACGAGGCATCAGCACTGTGCGAGCAGATCACCGGCAACCGGCTACAGGTGGCAGCAAACCCAGACACCCGGGCGGGAGATGTGCCCATCTACATCTCTGACTGCCGCGAGCTGCGCCGGTTGAGTGATTGGGCTCCACAGCGCGACGCTCGACGGATCCTCGAGGAGATCCACACGTGGCTGGTTGAGAACGAGCGCGCGATCGCGTCGACGCTCGCGCTGTGAGCGACGGGCCGTCGCCCGCCAGCAGAAGCGACTGCCCTACGCGCTGTCGGCTGCGCTCTTAATCGTCGCGATCGGCGCCCCCGCCTGGATCGGTGCGCCCTCGGTGATGGGCAGCTCGACGATCGTGCCGGACTTGTGCGCGGTGATCTCGTTCTCCATCTTCATCGCCTCGATAATGCACAGCAGCTGCCCCTCCTGCACCTCATCGCCCTGCTTGACCAGCACCTTCCACATGTTGCCCTGGAGGGGGGAGGGGAGGGTATCGGGTCCCCGCCCACCCCCGCCGCCGCTGGAGGACTTCCGCTGGCCGCGCTTTGGCGCCTTGCGCGCGGCGCCAGCGCCGCTGCCGTTCACGACGGCTCCGCCACCGCTGGCGCCGCCCCCTCCGCCGCCGGCGAACGGGGGCCCGATGACGCGCACGTCAAAGCGCTTGCCGGAGACCTCGACGGCATAGGTGTGCTCGACCTTCTCAGCGGCGTTCGCCTCGCCGTCGTCGCCGGCAGGCGCGGCGGCGGGGAAGGCGAGCGTCTTCAGCCACTGCTTGTCCTCGAGCAGGTCCCTGCAGGTCTCGCCTTTAGCCCACTGCTCGGTGGCGAGCAGCGCCTGGTGGAAGGGGATGAGCGTCTTCAGTCCCTCGATCTCGAATTCGCCGAGCGCGCGCAGCATGCGCTTGGTGGCCTGCTCGCGGTCGGCGTCCCAGACGATCAGCTTGGCGACCATGGGGTCGTACATGGGCGAGACTTCGCCGCCTTCCTGCACGCCGGAGTCGACGCGCACGCCTGGGCCTGAGGGCTCGCGGTAGACGCCGATGCTGCCGGGCGCGGGGGCGAAGTTCTTGGACGCGTCCTCGGCATTGATGCGGCACTCGATCGCGTGCCCACGCAGCTCGACGTCGACCTGCGCATAGGACAGTTCCTCGCCGGCTGCGGCTTTGATGCCCTCCTTGACGATGTCGATGCCGGTGGTCATCTCGGTGACGCAGTGCTCGACCTGCACGCGCGTGTTCATCTCGAGGAAAAAGTACTCCGGCTCACCGCCACCGTCGCCCACCGAGAACAGGCCCTCGATGGTGCCCGCGCCGACGTAGTCGACGGCCTTGGCGGCATCGACGCCGATCTTGCCGATGCGCTCGCGCAGCTGCGAGTCGACGACCCAGGGCGGGGCGGGGGACTCCTCGATGACCTTCTGGTGGCGGCGCTGGATCGAGCAGTCACGCTCTCCCAGGTGGATGACGTTGCCGTGGCGGTCGGCGAGGATCTGCACCTCGACGTGGCGCGGGTCGTGCAGGTAGCGCTCGAGGTAGACGGTGGGGTCGGAGAAGAACTTCTCGCCTTCGCGGCTTGAGCCCTCGAACGCGCCCTCGAGCTCGTCCTCGGTGAGCGCCACGCGAAATCCCTTGCCGCCGCCACCACCGGCGGCCTTGACGGCGACGGGGAAGCCGATCTCGTCCTTGGCGATGCGCAGCGCGTCCGCGACGGTGGCGACGGGCTGGGTGGTGCCGGGCACGATCGGCACGCCTGCAGCCTGCATCAGCTCGCGCGCGCGGGTCTTCGAGCCCATCGCCTCGATTGCGCTGGCGGGCGGCCCGATGAAGACGATGCCCGCGTCCTCGCACGCCTGCGCGAACGGGGCGTTCTCGGCGAGGAAGCCGTAGCCGGGATGGATCGCCTCGGCGCCTGAGCGCCGTGCGGCGTCGAGGATCTTCTCGACGCTGAGGTAGTTCTCGGCGGCGGGACCGTCGCCGAGGTTGTAGGACTCGTCGGCGCGCTTGACATGCGGCGCGTCACGGTCGAGCTCGGAGTACACGGCCACGCTCGCCACGCCGAGCTCGTCGAGCGCGCGGATGATGCGCACGGCGATCTCGCCGCGGTTGGCTACAAGGACCTTGGAGAACATTGGCTGGACAGCTTATTTAAGTGGCGGCCTCGAGCGCCTTCCCGGTGCTGCCCGACACCAGGGCGCGATCGGGGCTCGCGGCTACCCTGCGTATGCCGTCGCGTTCAGAACGTCACCGCCACCCGCGAGCCGGTCCACAACGCGCGTCAGGGGGGATACCAGCTCACAGGCGGCATATGCGGCGCGCAGCTTCCAGCCGTCCTGAAACAGGCATCTTCTGGCGATCGCGTACTGGATCGAGGCCGGCAGGACGCTGGGGGTGGAGCTTGCGCAGGTCTCCACGCCCCCGAATCCCGCGAGCGCGAGCGTGGTGCGCAGGGAGTCCGCATCGAAGTGAACGCGGTGCCGCGGCAGGTCCAGGGGAAACCAGTATTCGCCAAAGCGGCGACGCTGCCAGCAGCCGAAGTTGGGCAGGCTCACGATCGCCACGCCGCCGTCGCGCAGCGCCCCGCGCGCGCGGCGCAGATCGGCGACGGGGTCTGGGACATGCTCAAGCGAATGGCGGAACACCACGGCGTCGTATGCGTGCGGCTCGAGCTCGATGGTGTCGAGAGTCCCGAGGCGCGCGTCGACGCCTCGGCGGCCGGCCACCGCGCATGCCTGCGGCGAAGGGTCGACCCCGACCACGGACCAGCCGCGCCGCATGAACCAAGCGCCGAGATCGCCACGTCCGCAGCCGATGTCGAGCAGTCGACCAGCGGGCATCGAGGCGAGCCGATTGAGCGGCGCGCTGCGGAGGGCCTGTCGGCACAGCACACGGTCGACCGTTCTCGTGAGGAGTCCGAGCACTCCCTTTGGGAGCGTGCCGTACGTTGCGTACGTCGTCGGATAGAGCGACATCAGCTCCGCGGCCGCGACGACCGGCAGAGTCACCCCCAACCCGCACGCTTGGCAGCGGGCGACCGAGAAGGCTCCCGGTAGGCCATGCATGCGATCGCGTCCCTCGATCAAGGGGGCGGAGAGAGCATCGTCGCAAACCGGGCAGCGGACAGGGGTCTCATCCATGGACGGACCTGCGTACTCGGAGTTCGCTGCTGCACGCTCGGGCACCGCCATGCGGTCATCGTACGCAGCGCAAGCGCTCGGTCAGGCAAAAGCCGCCCGCATGTCTCCGACGTCGGAATGCGCGTCAAGCGATCTCGCCGCTGTTGGCAAATTAGGACCTCGGTAAGGATCGTCAGATAGTTTCCGGAGGCGCGATCCACACACCGCCAACAGCAGGGTCGCTACGCAGCCTCGACGATCATCCCCGCGCCGACGGTGCCGTTGGTGGTCTCGTCGATGAGGATGAAGCTGCCGGTGCGGCGGTTGGCGGTGTAGGGGTCGAACACGAGCGGGGAGCTGGTTCGTAGGTGAACGCGGCCGATGTCGTTGAGCTCGAGCTGCCCGGACGGGTCTATGCGCTCGAGCGTGTGCACCTCGAGCAGGTCGTCGATCGAGTCCATCACGGCGGTGACGTGGCGCGAGGTGTGCTTGAGCAGGTAGCGCGAGCCGGCTCGCAGGGGCGCCTCCGCCATCCAGCACACGTCCGCCTGCAGCTCGCGCGCGACGACGGGCGACTCCTCGGGGTGGCAGAGTAGCTCGCCGCGCGAGATGTCGAGCTCGTCCTCGAGGCGCAGCGTGACCGACATCGGCGCCATCGCCTCGTCGATCTCGCCCTCGTAGGTGTCGATTGCCGCGATTCGCGCCCGTCCCCCCGCGGGCAGCACCGCGACCTCATCGCCCACGCGCAGCGCGCCACTGGAGAGCTGCCCGGCATAGCCGCGGTAGTCGTGGACCCGATCCTCGCCCGCCCCTGCCGCGGCCGCAGCAGCCGGACGGATGACCCACTGCACCGGGAAGCGCGCGGGCTTCTCGTCGGGGTGGTCGTAGGCGACCTCCACCTGCTCGAGCAGGTCGAGCAGCACAGGGCCGTCATACCAGCCCATCCGCGTGGAACGCTCCACCACGTTGTCGCCTTCCAGCGCGGACATCGGGATGTAGGAGGTGGCGATCCGCCGCGGGTTCTTGCCGCCGCGCAGCTTCTCCGCAAAGCCCTCGAACTCCGCGACGAGCTCCTCGTAGCGTGCCTGGGAGAAGTCGACGAGATCCATCTTGTTGATCGCCACGACCATCTCGGGGATGCCGAGAAGCGCGCTGAGGAACGCATGGCGCTTGGACTGCTCGAGCACGCCGCGGCGCGCGTCGATCAGCACCACGGCCACGTCCGCGGTCGAGGCGCCCGTGACCATGTTGCGCGTGTACTGGCGGTGGCCCGGGCAGTCCGCGATGATGAAGCGGCGCTTCGCCGTCGCAAAGTAGCGGTACGCCACGTCGATCGTGATGCCCTGCTCGCGCTCCGCGCGCAGTCCGTCCGTCAGCAGCGCCAGATCCAGCGTGCCCTCGCCGCCGCGGCGCTCTGACGCCTGCGCCACCTGCGCCAGCTGATCCTCGAACACCTGCTTGGAGTCGAACAGCAGGCGCCCGATCAGCGTGCTCTTGCCGTCGTCCACCGAACCGGCGGTCGTAAAGCGCAGCAGGTCCAGCGTCACTAGAAGTATCCGGCCTTCTTGCGGTCCTCCATCGCCGCCTCCGACACGCGGTCATCCGCGCGCGTCTCGCCGCGCTCGGTGATGCGTGTCGCGGCGATCTCCAGCACGACCTCCTCCAGCGTGCTCGCCAGCGAGCGCACGCCGCCAGTGCAGCTCATGTCGCCGACCGTTCGGTAGCGCACGGTCTCGGTGAAGATCTCCTCGCCGTCGATCAGCTCGGTGCCCTCGCGCCACGCGTACAGCATGTCGTCGCGCTCGAACACCTTGCGCTCGTGCGCGAAGTAGATCGACGGCACCTCAAGGCGCTCCTGGTCGATGTACTCCCACACGTCCAGCTCGGTCCAGTTCGACAGCGGGAACACGCGCACGTGCTCGCCCTTTTTGATGCGGCCGTTGTACAGGTTCCACAGCTCCGGGCGCTGGTTCTTGGGGTCCCACTGGCCGAAGTCGTCGCGGAAGGAGAACACGCGCTCCTTCGCCCGCGCGCGCTCCTCGTCGCGACGCGCGCCACCGAACGCCGCGTCGAAGTCGTGCTCCTCGATCGCGTCCAGCAGCGTCACCGTCTGCAGCTTGTTGCGCGACGCCCGCGGGCCGGTCTCCTCGACCGCGCGGCCGTTGTCGATCGAGTCCTGCACGCTCGCCACTATCAGGCGCTCGCCCAGCTCCGCCACGCGGCGATCGCGGTACTCGATCACCTCTGGGAAGTTGTGCTCCGTGTCCACGTGCATCAGCGGGAAGGGGAAGCGCGCCGGGCGGAACGCCTTCTCGGCCAACCGCAGCAGCACGATCGAGTCCTTGCCGCCGCTGAACAGGAGCACCGGCCGCTCGAATTCGGCCGCCACCTCGCGCATCACGTGGATGCCCTCCGACTCGAGCGCCCGCAGGTGGCTGAGCTGTGGGCGTGCGGCGACGCTCATCTCAGCTCAGGCGCGTGGGTCGTG
>DASZFY010000062.1:0-20812 GCA_035939335.1 Solirubrobacteraceae bacterium
CTTGCTCGCTTACCGCGTAGTCCGCCCGATACGAAGCGCGTTCAGACACAGACTGCGAGTGAAGAGCGTCACAGTCGAGGGACCGGGCGTGACGAGCATCGAAGTTACGGGGCATGAGCTTCATGCGCTCAGGGCGCACGCCGGCCAGTTTATGTTGTGGCGGTTCATCACGAAGGGGCGCTGGTGGCAGTCACATCCATTCTCGCTCTCCGCAATCCCTACGGGCGACACCCTGCGGCTCACCGTCAAGGCCGTCGGCGACTTCTCCAAGGCGATCGACGAGCTCGAGCCGGGAACGCGTGTGTTCGTGGAGGGACCGTTCGGGGTGTTCACATCGGCGGTGAGGCGGCGGCCTGAGGTCGTGCTGATCGCGGGGGGCATCGGCATCACCCCATTGCGAACGCTTTTCGAGGAGCTCTCCGAGTCGGCCGAGGTCACGCTCCTCTACAGGGTCATCTCGAGGGGCGAGGTGATCTTCGAGGAGGAGCTCGGAGAGATAGCGCAGCGCAACGGCGCGACGCTTCACCTGTTGGTCGGCGATCACACCGCGCGCAAGGGAGCCACACTGCTGAGGCCGGAGAACCTCGTCAGGCTCGTCCCCCGGATCGCCGGCAGCGACGTCTACATCTGCGGGCCCGCCGCGATGATGGAGGCCACGCGGCAGGCGCTCGATCAGCTCGGGGTGCCCGAGGACCAGATCCACAACGAGCGCTTCGCGCTCGCCGCCTGAGAGGCAACGATGACGCTCTCGCCATCCATGTCCCGCGGTCCGCGCGTCACCGGCGCCCGGCCCGTTCACGTCCCTCCACCGATCCAGCGGGTCGAGCACGTGATGGGGATGCCGGTGATCGTCGAGGTGTGCGACATGGGCTTCGACGAGACGGTTCTCGATCGCGTGTTCGCGTGGCTTCACTTCGTCGATGCAACCTTCAGCACCTACCGGCAGGACAGCGACATCAGCAGGCTCAACCGCGGCGAGATCGCCCTTGCGGACGCGCACGTGAGCGTGCAGTCGGTACTCAGGCGCTGTGAGTCGCTGCGCCGTAGCACGCACGGCTACTTCGACGTGACCGCACCGATGGCAAGCGTGGGTGGCGGCGTCGACCCGTCGGGGTTTGTGAAGGGCTGGGCGGTCAACGGTGCGGGGCTCCTGCTCAGCAGGGCGGGGGCGAAGCGCTGGTGTGTCAACGCGGGCGGGGACATCTGCCTGAACGGCGCACCCAACGGGCGCGATAGCTGGCGGGTTGGCATCCAGCACCCCGTCGAGCGGCTCGCGCTCGCCGCGGTGCTCGGTCTCCGGTCGGGGGCGGTCGCGACCTCGGGCGCCTACGAGCGCGGCGAGCACATTCTCGATCCGCACACCGGACTAGCCCCGGAGGGGGTGCTGTCGGTCACGATCGTCGGGCAGGACCTCGCCGTCGCCGACGCATATGCCACCGCCGCATTTGCGATGGGCCGAGCTGGCGCGAAGTGGGCGGCGACGCTGCCGGGCCACGGTGCGATCGTGATCTTCGACGACGACACGATCTCCTACTCCGCGGGCGTCGAGGCGTATTTGCGCAACGCGGACGTGCCGTCGAGTGCACCGACGGGTGTTCGGCACACTGCTTCCCACATGAGCAACAGGATGACCATCGGAGGCACACGATGATCGCCGCGAAGACATTGAGGCTGATTCGTCGCCTTGCCGGAACTGCGGCGCTCGTGGCAGTCGTCGCAGTGCTGGTGGTGATGTACGTGCGCAGCGAGGGCAACGGCACCGGCGCCCTGGCACCCGTGGGGCGGGTGAGCGCGAGCCGCAGCACAGGCGGCGAACAGGCGGCGAGGAGCGAAGGCGCCACCGGCAGCAATGGCGGGTCGGGCAGCTCGGGGTCGGGCAGCTCCGGGTCGGGTGCGTGCGGACCTCCACGCGTTTGCGGTTCACAAGCGGGCGGCGCCGGCGGATCGAGCCCTTCGAGTGGCTCATCCACAACGAAGACGTACACGGGCCCGGTGGTCGAAAATCCCTACGGGCCGGTGCAGGTCGAGGTCGCCGAGGAAGGCGGCAAGATCGTCGACGTAAAGGCACTCCAGCTGCCCACCGAACATGCGCTCTCGCAGGAAATAAGTGAACACGTCGCGCCGATGCTCCGCACCGAGGCACTCCAGGCGCAGAGCGCCGAAATCAACATCGTCTCAGGAGCCACGTACACCAGTGAAAGCTTCGCCTCCTCGCTCCAGGCGGCGCTACGGCAGGTCGGCTAGGCAGTGTTTGGGCGCCCGTCACGCTGCGCCGGGCGAACGTCGCTTTCCAAGCGCTCGCTCGCGACGTAGCGCGTTGTCCGTCCCCGACCCCGCTGCGTGATCAATCCAGCGTCCAGCAGGCGGCGCAGATCGTTGCTCGCTGTGGGCGCCGACACGCCAGCCTCAGCTACGTCCCAGCGAGGAGCTGCGATTATTGTACGTACATTGATATGCACATGCTATGGAGGAGCGCGGCGATGAGCACAATCGGCGTCCGTGAGCTTGCCAGGCACGCAAGCTCGATCATCAACGACATCGAGCAGAAGAAGGAGCCGGCGTTGGTCACCCGTCGTGGACGCCCGGTCGTCTACATGCTTCCCGTTGACTCCGAGGAGTTCGAGGACTTCGTGCTTGCTCACGCGCCTGAGTTCGTCGATGGCATAGCGACCGCCGACGCTGAGCTAACGGCCGGGGAAACGGTCTCGCTCGCAGACGCACGCGCCGAGCTTGAAGCAGACGAGCTCATAGGCGATCGATAGCGCCGGTCGAGCTCGATCTGGATGTACCGCGTCGAGCTTTCCAAGCGCGCGCTGCGCGACCTGCGGCGCATCGACCACAAGAGCCGACGCCGACTGCTTGACCTACTCGAGAACGATCTCGCCACCGAGCCCCAGCCTGGCTCAAACCTCGACATCAAGGCCCTAGCGGGTCGAGCGCCATGGCTGCGGCTACGTCGCGGCGAGTACCGCGTCCTGTATCGACCGCTCGCGGACCGCGACACGAGCTGCTCGCCTTCGAGCCAATCAAGATTTCTTAGATTCATGCTATCATGACACTATGGCTAAGAACCTGACTGTTCGACTCGACGACGACCTCGCGTCCGACACCGAAGCGCTTGCACGGGCTGAAGGCAAGAGCCTCAACGAGACCGTCAAGCATGCCCTCGCGGAGGCCGTCCAGCGCCGCCGCGAGGACCCCGAGTTCAAGACGCGCATACACCGCATCATCGAAGAAGACCGCGAGCTGCTAGAGCGACTCGCCAAGTGAGCATCCGCTACGTCGAGCTCGCCGACTACCTCGCCATCGCCGCCGAGATCACCGGACTCGACCCCGCCACCCTCACAAGAGTCGCCAAGCTCGGGCTCGCCGAGTCAGCACTGCATGCCCCATCAGCCGGCTTCGGCGAGACTGAGTTTTACCCCGACTTCATCGACAAGGCCGCCGTCCTCGCCGTGACCTAGCAAAGAACCATCCCCTGCCCGATGGCAACAAGCGCGCAGCTTGGGTAGCACTCCGTCTATTCATCGAGACCAACGACTGGACATGGCAAACCACACCAACCGTCGATGATGCCGAGCAAGCCGTCCTCGCAATCGCCGCGGGCACCTGGCACCAAGACGACATGGCCACATGGCTGCGCAGCCATCTGCGTCGCCGATAGCGCTGTCATTGCCATGCTCACGCTCGGATCGAGCTTCGCCCGACGCGCTCTACCGTGCGGTGCGCGCGGAAGTAGGCGACGAGCGTCGAGACGTAGCCGACAGCCTGCGGCAATGGCGAATCGTCCTCGGTGACAAGTTCCCTGCCTGCGGGGCCAATCAGATCCTCTGCCTCAGCCCGAGGTGCAGCGCCTAGATCGGCGCTGGGAGTCATGGCTGGCGACTTGCCTGACTTGCTCGTGACGTCTGAGTGGCAGGACTCAGACGATGAGCACCCGCCGGGCGAGGGCTAGACCGAATCGCAAACGCGCCCACGGAGGCTTCGACGAGCTTTGCGCCAGCTCGCCCTCATGCGCTTGTGTTCGCGCCTATGCGCAGACAACTGTCATATCGGGGCGAACGGTTAGAGTTGGCTTTCCTATGCGGTTTTGGGCGGTCTGCGGGGGGATTTGCGGGGGTCCAGACCACGCTCATACTCGGCTCGGCGACTGCTCAGACCCCGTATATGCCATCGTGAACGGGCGTATCCCTCAGCGCGGGTGATCCGCTACCTGGGTAGGTGCGGCTGAGACTCGCTCCGAGACCAGCCGATGCCCTCCGAACGTCCCGCGACCCCGATACGCTCAAGACCATGAGCAGCGTCGCTACCGAGGAGCTGATTGAGCGCGCCGGCCGCGCGCTGATCGACGCTGCGCCCGTGCCAGCCAAAGTGATCCTGTTCGGCTCGCACGCTCGCGGGGACGCTGACGCTGGCAGCGATCTTGACTTCCTCGTGATCGAGCGCGAGGTCGGGGACCGTCTCGCTGAGGCCGTCCGGCTGCGGAGCGCACTACGAGGCTTCGGCGCCCCGGTGGACGTAATCGTGATTGACGAGGCGCTAGCGCAACGGCGCGCCAAGGTCCGAGGCACGATGGTCGAGCGCGCGCTGCGCGAGGGGCGCCTTGTCGCCGAGTCCTGAGCACGTCGAGTACGCCGAGACGCTGCTCCGCCTCGCCGACGCCGACCTCTACGCCTGCCGAGTGCTCGCCGACGCTGCCGATCTCGCGGACGGCGCCGTTGGATTCCATGCGCAGCAGGCCGTCGAGAAGGCCCTCAAGGTGGCGATCGTCCTCGCCGAAGCTGAACTACCCCGCACCCACGACCTCGAACAACTCAGGGAGCAAGTCGAAACCACGGGAGCAGAGCTCCCCTCTGAGCTTGCGGGCGTGGATTGGCTAACGCCGTGGGCGGTCGCACTCCGCTACGACGAGCCGACTGCACTTGATCGCGCAGCGGCGCTCGCGCTGGCCGAGAGCGCCTGCGGCTGGGCCAAAGCGCTACTCGACACCTGAGCTCAAACGCACCGGACTTGCCAGAGCCCGCTCGGGTCTGCATCCTCGGCGACTACGGAGGCGTGGCAGCACACGAGCTATGGCCATACGGCAAAAGACCACACGCGACGCACAGTCCGAGGTCCGCTTTCCAGCCGGCCTTGGCCGCGGTGCAGTCATCCCAGCAACATTCAAAGGTGTAGAATCGAGACGTGGCGCAGCCTGTGGGTGCGGAAAGCAATCACGATTCACGCGTCGACATTGATTCGCTTGATGTAAGGCTAGGCGGCGTGATGCGTGAGTACGTTGCGAGGCTTGAGGCATTCCGCGACGTGGCCGCGATGGGCGCCGAGCTATAGGATGAGGATAATCCTCTTCAACGCATTATCGAGTCATTTCCACGCTTCGGAGACCGTGAGAAGCTGGGAGGCTTCGAAGCTGCGATGAAATCGCTGGGCACCGTGCTCCTCGACCTGACAGAGAACCTAGGCGACGAACGCGGAGAAGCCGAGCTCACCTCCGACTCTCATCCCGCAGCCTTGGAGGACCGATCCTCAAGCGTAGATGCGGCTGATGTACCAGGGCAAGACAGCACCGCGTTCGAGACGGGATCGAACCTCGTCCATGTCGACGTACGTAGAGGATCATCTGGAAGCTTCGAGGGTGCGTCAATCTCAATTTCGGATCCCGACGTCAACCAACTCTTTGGCGAGCTGATGCTCGAATTCGCGACACTGATACAAGGTCCGAAGCGCGGCGACATCGTCATGTCGTCACTTCTTATCACGGTTGTAGCGTCGTTTGACGCGCTTGTCGGCGATCTCGCTGCTGCATACTTTCGCACCCACCCAGGCGCAATGGGCGACTCACCGGAGTTCTCTCTTAAGGACCTGTCCAACTTTGAGACACTCGACGATGCCAGAGACGAGCTCGTCACGCGTAAGGTTGACGGACTTGATCGCAGCATTGACGAGCTAACGCAGTGGTTCAATAAGAGACTAAAGATCGATCTGCGGCGGCTGGCGATGAGCTGGGAGGGGTTTGTCGAGATCAACCAACGTCGCCATCTCTTGGTGCATACTGGCGGCCGCGTGTCTCGACGTTACCTTCACAAGGTGCCAGCCGCAGAGGGACTACACGTTGGTGAGATGGTGAAGGTGGACGCCGCGTACCTAAACGCAGCGATTGACGAGTTCCTCGCTATGGGAACCAATCTTGCGTTCGCCGTTTGGTTCGGGCTAGCCAATGATGCAAAGGCCGCCGGAGAGGGCATGCTAATGGCCGCACGACGGCTCGCGCGCTCTGCGCGCTGGGATGTAGTCAGGAGCCTCTCGACGATTGCGGCCAAGATCGAGGCTCCACAGGATCTAGCCCTCAATTTTCAAGTCATGAGCTGGTTGGCGACAAGCAAGCTAGATGAACCTATCCGCATTGAGGTGGAGGTTCGCGAGTGGGATGTCTCCGCTCTTGCACCGTCGTGGAAACTTGCACGCCTATGTCTGCTTGGCGAAACGGAGGCAGCGGCAGCGATGGCGGTGGAACTCATCAACGATGAGGAGATATCTCCTATCACATTGTTGATAGATCCTCTCTCCGAGGATCTTCGGGCCGACCAAACGGTTAAGAGCACGATCGAAGCCCGCGGAATCGCTCACCCGCCCAAATCCGTAACTTGAGCTAACCTGCCGGCGGGAAGGTTAGCGGAGCCGATCAGGCTGCGGCATGGACGATCTTTCCGGCCGGACCGCAGCCTGAGGCGCCTATGAACGTTGACCGGACTTAGCGCACGGCGTCATCCCACTCCTCCCAGATGGCGAGCACAGGACTGAACAGGGGGCGACCCCCGAAGTCCGACTGCTCCGGCTCGTGCGTAAGCAGCGGCGCACTGCTGTCGTCGCGACCAAGACAGTAATCCACGAGAGATGCTCTCCGTCACGCCGGAGGAGGTAAGTCACAAGGCCCTCCGCCCGGTCAGCGCGTTCACCAGCCCGAAGCTCGAACCTCTGGTCGTCGGCGTCGACCTCTGAGGCGATCCACATCTCGCCAGTGAAAAGCACGGCGTCTGCGCCGGTGCGCTGGACCTCCTGTGCGATGCGACGGATCTTGACTATCTTGTCCTGCTGGTCCTCGAACTCAAACATCAGGGTCAAAATGCGCGATTGATCTCGATAGAGCCATGCGAACGTGGCATGGTTACCGTCGACTTCGAGTATCCGCCTCGCGAGGTTGTGAGCCGTGCTGGCCTGTTCCGCCAGCGGCTGACCGGGCAAAAGTTCGTGCTGGCCGTCGCGGATTCCGTAGCGATCGGCTGCTTGCTCTAGAGCCTCGGCGCCCGCCCGCTCGACAGCTTCTGTCGTGTGCCGCAGCAGGGTCTGCTCTCCCAAGTGCCAGTACGCGGTACGTGCCTCAGCAGTGGGGAGCATGCACGGAAGCCGCCCGGAAGGATGAGGCCGACGGTCATGCGGCCCTTCGTGCGTCTCTCCTCCAAACGTCTGCATAGTCGTACCGCATCGTTCGTGGACCTCCACGATCATCGTGGCTAGGTGCCCATAGCAGTAGGAAAGGGCATCTAGCAACTCATCATCGGCTAGCTCAGGCACGGTCCAGCGCCTCTCCACAGCCATGACCGCCTGGTTTCGTATCCGCTCGGGTAGCTCGGCGATACGAACCGTCTCGGCGATTTCAGCCGGCCCAGCAAGGGGCGGCACCTCCATGCGGCTAACAAGACGCTCCTCGTCGGTCAGTAGGACTGATACCAAGGCAATGCTGGCGGTATCGAGGTCTCCCTCCTTCTCGATCCGGTTGCGGGCATCCACTAGCCACCGCATGCGCGTGTCGTCTCGCATGCGCGTGCGCCGAGGCTCGTACCACTCAGCGAACCATGGCTGCTTGGACAACTCCTTCTGCAACACGAACGTCACGCTGCGAGCAGCCTGTACGCACGCGTTGAGCTTGGTGACGAATGCGTCGGCGTCGGGATAGGCGATCTGCATCTCGTGCCACAGGTCGTGCGTCTGGCGAAGACGGTTGTGACTGTTGGGGATCGGGCACGACTTCTCGACGCGTATACCCATCTCGTAAGCATCGCGGACCGTCAAGCTCGACGACGTTGCGACCAAGAGCGATCCTCACCGTGGCGTGGCGCACCGTGCCTAGACAGAAGTCCTCGGCTGCGGAGGCTCTGCGGGGGGATTGGCGCCCCGCTGCGGGGGATATGCGGGGGCCGCGACCAGCGAGAGCCCGCAAACACAGGCGAAACGGTTCCCGCCGATCCTCAGCGTCCTTCGGGCCTTTTCGCCTGCGTTTGCGGGACTTCGCCTTGCTTCGCAGACAACTCGCTATATCGGGGCGCCGAGATTCGAACTCGGGACCTCACCGACCCGAACGGTGCGCGCTACCAGGCTGCGCCACGCCCCGATGAGCGAGCAGTATCCCATACGCGCGGTCTCGCCACGCCCCCGCTATGGTCGCGCAATGCCCACCACCACCTCCGAGATCATTGCTGAGCTGGACGTGATCCTCGAGCCGTCACGCTTCGAGGACTACTGCGTAAACGGCCTGCAGGTCCCAGGCGCCGACCAAATCCAGACGATCGCCACGGGCGTATCCGCCCACGCCGACCTCTTCGACCTAGCCGCCGAGGAGCAAGCGCAGCTCCTGCTGGTCCACCACGGCCTCTTCTGGGGCTCCGGCGTAACAGCGATCGACCCGCTGCTGAAGCGCCGCCTGCAGCTGCTGTTCGACGCGGGCATCGCACTCGCCGCCTACCACCTGCCCCTCGACGCGCACCCCGAGTTCGGCAACAACGCGCTGCTGGCCAGCGCGCTCGGCGCAAGCGGTCCAGGCGGCGCAAGCGCCGAGAGCAGCGCAACCGACGCCGCCTGCCTAACCCCCTTCGCCCTCCACCGCGGCCAGCCGATCGGCTGCCTGGCGACGCTCCCCGGCGACGGCCTGCCCGCCCAAGAGCTGTTCGCGCGCGTACGCGAGATCACCAACCGCGAGCCGCTCGTGTTCGACGCGGGCCCGCCGCGCATCCGCCGCGTGGCGATCGTCTCGGGCGCTGGCGCAGACTACACGCAAGACGCCGCCGCGGCGGGCGCGGACGCGCTGCTCACGGGGGAGCCGGCGGAGCGCTCGATGGCGCTGGCGCGCGAGTCGGGCATACACGTGATCGCCGCGGGCCACTACGCGACGGAGACATTCGGCGTCAAGGCGCTCGGCGCGCACCTGGCGGAGCGCTTCGACCTGCGCCATGTGTTCCTCGACGTCCCGAACCCGGTTTGAGACGCCAGACAGCGGGCATGCCGCACCCGGCGACAGCCCATGCTGTTCGCCTATCCAAACGGTCCGTCAACGTCTAACATCACTGCTTCAGTCGCCTGAGTAAATTGAGGAGGGAGTCTGGATGGAGGCCACGACGGCAGCGTCGAGCACCGGGTCGCGCACGATCGCCGACCTGATCGCGCACTCGGCGGTGGAGCACGCCGAGCAGGTCGCCGTGCGTCACAAGCGCGACGGCGCGTGGCACGACGTGACCTACGCGCAGCTCGCGGACATCGTCCAGGAGATCGCGCTCGGCCTGATCGACATCGGCATCCAGCCGGGCGAGCGGCTGTGCATCCTCGCCAACACGCGCCCCGAGTGGTCCTACGTGGACATGGCCGCGACGGCCGCGGGCGCTGTGGTGGTGCCGATCTACCAGACCAACTCGCCCGAGGAGTGCCTGTGGGTGATCTCCGACTCCGACGCATGCGCGGTCGTGTGCGAGGACGAGGAGCAGCTCGCGAAGATCGCCGCGATCCGCGACCAGCTCCCGAATCTGCGCACGGTGATCGTGCTCGATCCGCCCGCCGGCGAGAGCGCGGGCAACGGCTCGTCCGCGAGCGGCGATCCGGTACACGCGACCACGCTCGACGAGTTGCGCGAGCGCGCCGGCAGGCGCTCGCCCGAGGAGCTCGACGCGCGCCGCGCGGCGGTGCGTCCGGAGGATTCGTTCACGTTCATCTACACCTCCGGCACGACCGGGCCGCCGAAGGGCTGCGTGCTCACGCACGGTAACTACCGCGCGATCATCGACATGATCGCCGACGCCGGCGAGATCCAAGAAGACGAGGTCATCTACCTGTACCTACCGCTCGCGCACTCGTTCGCGCTGCTGATACAGCTCGCGGTGTTCGACCTGGGCGGCACGCTGGCGTACTTCGGCGGCGACACCAAGCAGATCGTCCCAGAGCTGCTCGAGGTCAAACCGACGTATCTGCCTTCTGTGCCGCGCGTGTTCGAGAAGATCTACACGCTCGCGCACGGCGCGATCGAGGCGCAGCCACCCGAGGAGCAGGCGCGCGCGAAGGCGGCGATCGCGCTGGGCGTGAAGGTGCGCGACATGATCAACCGCGGTGAGGAGGTGCCTCAGGATCTCCAGACGAAGTTCGACGAGGCGGACGAGCAGCTGTTCAAAAACGTCCGCGCGATCTTCGGCGGCAACGTGCGCCACGCGACCAGCGGCGCCGCACCGATCGCCAAAGAGATCCTCGAGTTCTTCTGGGCGTGCGGCGTGCCGGTGCTCGAGGGCTATGGCATGACCGAGACGGCCACCGCCGCGACCGTGTCCACCGTCGAGAACCACCGCTTCGGCACCGTCGGACGCGCGCTGCCGGGCGTCGAGCTGAAGATCGCCGACGACGGCGAGATCCTGGTCAAAGGGCCGAACATCTTCAGCGGCTACCACAACCAGGCGTCGACGAGCTTCGGCGCCGTCGAAGACGGCTGGCTGCACACGGGCGATCTCGGCTCGCTCGACGAGGATGGCTACCTGTCGATCACGGGGCGCAAGAAGGACATCATCATCACCGCCGGCGGCAAGAACCTCACGCCGGCCAACCTCGAGAACGACCTCAAGCAGAGCCGCTGGATCTCCCAGGCTGTGATGCACGGCGACCAGCGCCCGTATCCGGTGATGCTGGTCACGCTCGACGAGGAAGAGATCCCGATCTTCGCACGCGAGCATGGCCTGCCCGAGGACATCCCGTCGCTCGCGCGCGACCCCGCGGTGCTGGAGCTCGTCCAGGCCGAGATCGACCGCGCGAACGAGAAATACGCGCAGGTCGAGAAGGTCAAGCGCTTCGCTATCCTCGACCACGATCTGTCGCAGGCCACCGGCGAGCTCACGCCGACGCTGAAGGTCAAGCGCAACGTGGTCAACGAGCGCTACGCGGATCTGTTCGACGCGCTGTACGCAAGCTGACGTGCAACGGCCCGCATAGCTGCGAACATGGCAACGGATGCGCACTGACCCTTCAGAGAACGGCGGGCTGTTCGTCGGGCGCCGTCCGGGCACGGCGCCGGTGCACTTTCGCACCGTGCCCGAGCGCGCGGGCGAGCTGCGCCAGCGCGTCGACGGCTCGCTCGCGCGGGTGATGCTCGGGGGCATCACGCTGCTGTGCCTCTTGTGCTGGGGGCCGATCCCGCTCGCGTGCCTGTGGCTGGGCTCGAAGGCGAACTACGTGACGGGCAGCGTCAGCCTCGGACTGCTCGTGTCGTTCGCGGCGCTGTTCGCGCTGTTGTTCGGCACGCTGGCGTTGATGAAACGCATCGACGGCGCGTGGATCCTGGTGCGCCGCGCCGCCGGCTATGACCAGCGCACGGGAGCCCTGGGACGGATCTTCGCCGCCACCGCCGTCGTCTGCGCGCTCGCGTTCATGCTGTGGTTCGTGGTCATACACGGACCGGGCACGGGGCTGGTCGTCCGCGGCGGCTGACAGTGAGCCTGCTCGACTACTACCGCCAGTTCGAGGGGATGTCCGAGGAGGAGGTCAACCAGGGCCTGCGCGAGGAGGCCGCCGAGCGCCGGCGCAAAGCGCTCACGCGCGTGGAGACGCTCGACCTGTCTCTGACCACCTGGCCGGAGCTGCCGCACCCGCACATCGTCAACGCGATCACGTTCGTCGCCCGCCGCGGGCTGAACCGCTACCCGCATCTCGCCGGCTCTGACCTGCGCGGCCAGCTGGCCGAGCGCCATGGCGTGGACCCCGAGCGCCTGATCCTCGGCAACGGCGCCGCGGAGCTGCTGAGCGCGGCCACGCGCGCGCTGATCGAGCCCGGCCAGCAGCTGCTCACGCGCTGGCCGTCCTACCCGCTGTTCCCGATCATGGCGCGCCGCGCGCACGGTGTGGCGGTGCGCGTCAGCGGCGGCGTTGATGGCGGTGTGGAGGCGCTGCTGGAGGCCGTCGCGAGCGAGCCGGCCGTGCGCGCGATCGCGCTGGCGAGCCCCAACGACCCAACCGGCGAGCTTGTGCCCGCGGCCGAGCTGCAGCGGCTGCTCGAGGGCCTGCCGGCGGGCGTGGCGGTGCTGCTCGACGAGTCGCTGGTGGAGTTCGCCGACGCGCAGCCGACGAGCTCGTCGCTGGCGCTGCTCGAGCATCACCCGCAGCTGCTCGTGTTCCGCAGCTTCTCCAAGGCGTGGGGCCTCGCGGGGCTGCGCATCGGCTACGCGATCGGCGCGCCCGGCTCGGGCGAGCTGCTCGCCGAGCTATCACCCGACCTGGGCGTGTCGGAGATCTCCCAGGCGGGCGCGTACGAGGCGCTGCACAGCTGCTCGGAGTTGATCGAGCGGCGCGTGCGCGCGATACACGAGGAGCGCCCGCGCGTCACGGCGGCGCTGCGCGAGCGCGGATTCAACGTCACTGACAGTCAGGCCAACTTCGTGTGGGCCGCGCACCCCACGCTCGCGGGCGGCGAGCTGGCGGCGCGCCTAGCGCGCTCGGGCGTGCTCGTGGCGGCCGGCGACGCGCTCGGCGAGCCCAACCACGTGCGCATCGCCATCCACTCCACCGCCGCCACCGATCGCCTGATCAACGCGATCGAAAAAGCGCTATAGACCGAGCTCGCTAGGGCGACGTAGGGCAAGCGATACAAGGACGCAGGGAGCGTGGCGTGTTACGCACGCGAGCGACCGAGGACGCCGTAGCGCGCCGCCATACGTCGTCTTAGCCCGCTGAACCTGCCTGGCGCAGCAATGCGCCTGTGGTCCCCTCGAGGATCTTGCGCCAGGCGCTGACGTCCTCGTCCTGTTCGTCGAAGTGCTCGACGACCTCGCGTACGCGCTTGGCGGAGATCTCCAGGCCGTGGCGCTCGGCGACCTCCTGGTAGCGCTCGTATTCGCCGGCGAGCTGCTTGGTGACCGACTCGAAGCCGTGGCGCGCGATCTCCACGCGCGAGCTGAAGCTCATCATGGATGTTTGGAACATCAGTTCGTCCGCGGGCTCGGGCTCGATCAGCACAATGTCCACGCCCGGGTAGCGCTCCTCCCAGCCCTTTGCGAGTTCGTGCAGGCGCTGGTGGGCGAGGAGCTTGAACACCTGGTAGCCGATCTGCGCGAAGCCCATGTCGGAGACACGGCGCGGGCGCCGTCCGTGCAGCGTGTTGACCTTGTGCGAGAAGTCGTTGACGAACGGCACGAGCGGGTTGATCACGACGACGAGCTTCGCGCCGGCCTGGATCGCGAGGTCGAGGTTGGTGGTGGACATCATGCCGCCGTCGATCAGATCGCGCCCGTGCACCTCCACGGGGGTGTAGACCATAGGCAGCGCGCCCGACGCGCGCACGGCGGTGGAGATGGGAACGTCCATCGAGCCGTCGACGCCGAACACGACGCGCTCGCAGGTGTCGAGGTCGGTGGCGGTGAGGTACAGCTCGCAGTCGAGCTGGCCGAAGTCGTCGGTGCGGCCGGGCTCGCTGAGCACGTCGTGCAGGTAGCGCTCGATCCCGTCGCCGGTGTACAGGCCCGACGGCAGCCCGTCGGCGAGCCCCATGACGACGTCCATCAGCGACACACGGCCGGACTGGGACAGCAGCTGGCGTGCGAGCGACACGGCGCGCAGCGGCATCAGCGCGCCCTTGCGCGCGAACTCGAGCAGGTTGGGGCGCAGCAGATCGCCGATGTCGATGTCTTTGAACGTGGTGTTGCCCTGGCCGGTGACGACGCGCATCATCTCCTCGGGGGTGACGCCGTTGGCGCACAGCGCGGCGATGAACGAGCCGGCGGAGGTGCCGACGTAGACGTCGAAGTTGTTGACGGTGCTGTTCACCGCGAGCAGGTCGAGCGCGCGCAGCGCGCCGATCTCGTACACGCCGCCGGTGAAGCCGCCGCCCCCGAGCACCAGCGCGGTCTTGTCGCGCCTACGCCGACGCCGGCGATCGGTCGAGGCGGGCTGCCCGACGCCGCGCGCGGTCACGCGCTTGGCCCGTGATTTGGCTTTGGCGGCGTGCTCCAGCTTGACAACCTTGCCCATGGCTAGACATTCTATGGTCGCGTGCGGCCAACTCCTGCAACGAGAGTCCTCGGCGTCATGTGCGGACTCGTGCTCGCCGCCCTGCTCGTTCCCTCGGCGGCGAGCGCAGCGGGCGACGTGGGCGAACTGCAGGCTGACTTCGCCCACCAACTGGCACTCGCGGGCCCGGCGGACGGCGCATACGTGTATGACCTGACGGCCAAACAGGCGCTGTTCTCCGAGCGCGCCACGTCGATGCGCCCGCCGGCGTCGGTAGAGAAGCTGTACACGGCGACGACGGCGCTGCAGCTGATGGGAGCGTCGGCGCGCCTGGCCACGACGGTGTTGGGCGTCGGGCACATGGCGCCGGGAGGAGTGTGGGAAGGGAGCCTTTACCTGCGCGGTGGCGGCGATCCGACGTTCGGCAGCACGTCGTTCATCCACCACCACTACGGCGGCGTGGGCGCGAGCGTGTCGGCGCTTGTGTCGCAGCTCGTGCACACGGACCACATCCGCAGCGTGACGGGCTCGATCGAGGGCGACGAGTCGTACTTCGACGCGCTGCGCGGCGAGCCCTCGAGCGGCTATGCGGGAGACCCGTTCCTGGAAGGCACGCTGAGCGCACTGGCGTTCAACCGCGGCGAAACCGGCTCCGAACACGCCGCGCACGCGCCGGCGGCGTTCGCTGCGCGCGAGCTGCGCAATGCGCTGAAGGCGGACGGCGTGGCGATCGACGGCCACAGTGGCGCCGCGACGACACCCCCGGGCGCGGTGCAGCTCGCGCAGGCGCACTCCCCGACGATCGCGCAGCTGCTCGGCCTGATGCTGCCGCCGTCTGACAACTTCTTCGCGGAGACGCTGCTCAAGGATCTGGGCGCGCGCTACGGCGGCGCGGGCACGACCGCGGCGGGAGCGGCGGTGGTCGAACGGACGATCTCGACGGTGCTGGGCGTCCACCCGCACGTGGTAGACGGCTCGGGCCTGTCAGAAGCAAACAAGACGTCGCCGTACGAGGTGGCGGACCTGCTGGTGGAGCTGGCGACGACGCCGATCGGCGCGGTGCTGCGCGAACACATGGCCGTGGCGGGGCGCACGGGCACGCTCGAACTGCGCATGCGCAACACCGGCGCGGCCGGCCGCTGCCAGGGTAAGACGGGCACGCTCACGGGTGTGTCGAACCTGGTTGGCTACTGCCAGGCGGCCGACGGGCACACGCTCGCGTTCGCGATCTTCACCGATGGCATCGCCATCGCAACGGCGCACACCTTCCAGGACAACATGGCGATCACAGTGGCGAACTATTAAGGGGAGAGCCGCGCGCTCAGCGGGAGTGCGCGTGACAGGTCTGGCTCATGGCGAGCCAGCCGAGTCGAACGTGGTGGGGCCGGTTGGTGGCGAACACGTTGGCTTCTGCCTTGCACGGCGCCGCGAGGTGAACGCCTGAGAGCTGGAGCGTGCAGCGCCAGCGCGTGAGCCGCGTGGTTGCGCTGAGCACCTGCGTGCTTGGCAGCTGCCCGCTGCACTGCATGGTGGCGTGGAAGCCGCCGTGCAGGTCGGCGGCGAGCTGCTTGTGAATCTGAGCGCTCATCGCGCTGGCGGCTTCAGAGCTGGTGATGGGGAACACGCCGGCGTGGGCACCGGCGAGCACGAGTGAAGTCGCAGGGATAGCCAGCAGAGCGCGTATGCGCGAACTTTACCTCTCGGCGACGCACCGCAATCGCTCCCCCCTACTGTTCGCGTTCGCCTTCCTGCACGCCTTCTGATTCCGATTGCTGTTCCAGCACCGGTTCCCCCTGTTCCTGCCCCTGTTCGTTGCCTTCTTCCTGCCCCTGTTCGCCGCCCTGTTCCTGCCCCGATTCCGACTGTCCTTGGGCCTGTTCCGTCGGTTCCCGCTGTGAGAGTTCTTCTCCCAGTTCCTTGCGTTCTTCGTCGGTGGTTTCGCGGTCGACGAATTCCCTCAGTTCGGCTTCGCTGCCCGCGCCGGTGAACTGCCCTGCGAGTCGTGCCGCGACTCCCCCGGAGGCTTCAGCAGAAGCGCCTACGCCTTCGCCGCCACCTGCGCAACCGGAGAGCGCGACCACGAGCAGGCACGCGAGCGCGACGAGAACACACCGACTGCCGCGACGCTGGGTCATGTGGATGACTTCGGCGCGAACGGCGCGCTGCTTGAGCGGCTTCGCGCTGAGCACGACTGGTGCCGATCGTGCAGCCGATCCTCACGATCAAGCACGCGGCTCGCGCCGACCGCGTGACCGTCGCTACCCGTCGAGCAGGCCCAGCAGCCCGACTTCGTCGAGCACGGGCACCCCCAGACGCTCGGCCTTCTCCAGCTTCGAGCCGGGGCTCTCTCCGGCGACGACGTAGTCGGTGTTCTTGGACACCGAGCTGGTGACGCGACCGCCGGCGGCGAGGATGCGCTGGGTGGCGGCCTCACGCGAGAGCTGGGGTAGCGATCCGGTGAGCACGAGCGCGCTGCCGGCAAGCGGGCCCTCCGACGGCGGCGGTCCCTCCTCGTGGAAACACAGCCCCAGCTCGCGCAGGTCGTCGATCAGCTTGCGCATGCGCTCGTCCTCGAGCTGCGTACGGATAGCGCTGGCCATCTTCTCGCCGATGCCGGGGGTCTCGGCGATCTGCTCGGGCGTGGCGGCTCGCAGCGCGTCGATGTTGCGGAAGCGCTGCGCGAGGTTGCGGCCGGTGACCTCGCCGACCTCCTCGATGCCGAGCGCGAACAGCACGCGCGCGAACGGCCGCTGCTTGGATGCGTCGATGGCGGCGAGCAGGTTGTTGACTGACAGCTCGGCGAAGCCGTCGAGCTCGAGCAGCTGCTCGGCGCGCAGGCGATAGAGGTCGGCGGCGCTGCTCACGAGGCCGTGATCCTGCAGCAGCGCGACCTGCTTCTCGCCGAGGCCGTCGATGTCCATGGCGCCGCGCGAGACGAAGTGCTTGAGCAGCTGCCACACGCGCGCGGGGCACTGGGGGTTGGGGCAGTTGGTGAAGATGCTGTCGGGCGGCTTGACGGTCTTGGTGTTGCAGAACGGGCAGTGCTCGGGCGGGCGCGGCAGCGGCGGCCTGCGCTTTTTCTCGGCGACGTGCGGCGCGGGCGAGACGACCTGCGGGATCACGTCGCCGGCGCGCACCACGATCACGTCCTCGCCTGCGCGCAGGTCCTTGCGGACGATGTCCTCCTCGTTGTGCAGCGTGGCGAGCTTGATCGTCACGCCGCCCACTTCCACCGGCGCGAGCACCGCGTACGGACGCATGTCGCCGAACTTACCCACGTTCCACATGACCTTCTCCAGCCGCGTGACCGCTGTGGTAGGCGCGAACTTCCACGCCACCGCCCACCGGGGATCGCGCCCGACGGCGCCGAGACGACGCTGCAACTCGAGGTCGTCGACCTTGACGACGACCCCATCAATCTCAAAATCGAGCCCTCCTCGACGCCGCTCCCACTCCAGGCACTGCGCGATCACGTCGTTCTCGTCTGCGAGCACCTTGATGCCGCCGTTGACGCGAAAGCCGTGCTCGCGCAGCCAGTCGAGCGCCTGCGAGTGCTTGGTGAACGACAGCCCGTCGGTGACCCCGACCTGGTAGGCCCAGATGGAGAGCGGACGCTTGGCGGCGTCAGCGGGGTCGAGCTGGCGGATGGTGCCGGCGGCGGAGTTGCGAGGGTTCATGAACGTCGATTCGCCCGCTTCCGCCCGGCGCTCGTTGAGCGCGGTGAAGTCCTTCAGCGACATGTACACCTCGCCCCGCACCTCCACCAGTGCGGGCGCGTCGTCGACGCGCAGCGGGATGGCACCGATCGTGCGCAGGTTGTGCGTGACGTCCTCCCCCACCTCGCCGTTGCCGCGCGTGGCGCCGCGCTCGAGCACGCCGTGGCGGTAGATCAGGCTGATCGCCAGGCCGTCGATCTTGGGCTCGACGACGAACGTGAAGCGTGGCTCGACGATGCCCTCGCGCGCGAGGTGGTTGCGCATGCGCTCAACCCACGCGCGCAGCTCATCCTCCGAGCGCACGTTGTCGAGCGACAGCATCGGCTCGAGGTGGCGCACCTTTTCCAGGCGCCCCACCGGCTCGCCGCCGACCCGCTGCGTGGGCGAGTCGGGCGTGACGAGCTGGGGGTGCTCGCGCTCGATCGCGCGCAGCTCGTCGAGCAGCCGGTCGTAGGAGTCGTCGCCGATCTCGGGGTCGTCGAGGACGTAGTAGCGGTACGCGTGGTGCTCGAGCTGCTCGCGCAGCTCCGCCGCGCGCGCGTCGACGTTCGCGTCGCCCGCACCCATGCCCGCTGCGTCGGTCGCCGCGCGGGCTTTGCTCACGTCTGGGTCCGCGCCGCTCACGGCTATGCGTCGCTTGCTGGCCGATCCCCGATCGGTGGCGCCAGCATCTCCTGCATGTCGAAGCTCCGCAGCGCGTCGAGGCTCGGGCGGTCGGTAAGGTCGAAGTGGATCGGCGTGACGGCGATCCTGCCGGCGGCGACCGCGGCGAGGTCGGTGCCGGGCTCGTCGTGGAAGCCGGGGTCCGATCCGTAGATCCAGTAGCGCCGGCGATGCTCCTCCTCGCGCTCGAGTTTGAGCTCGTCGCGGTAGATGCGCTTGCCAAGGCTCGTGACCTCCACGCCGCTAGGCTCGCCGGCGGGAACGTTGATGTTGAGCAGCGTGCGCGCGGGCAGCGGCACATCGTCGATGCGCTCGATCAGCCGCGCGACGAACGCGGCTGCGATCTCGAAGCCGAAGCCGCCGTCGAAGCGGTAGTCGAGCGCGCCGGCGCGCGACTGCTGCGAGACGGCGATCGCGGGCAGCCCCAGCACGACGCCCTCGAGCGCGGCGGCGACGGTGCCCGAGTAGGTGATGTCGTCGCCGAGGTTGGCGCCGTGGTTGATGCCCGCGACGACCAGGTCCGTGGCGAAGTCCTCGACGATGCCAAGGCTTGCCAGGCGCACGCAGTCCACGGGCGTGCCGTCGGTGGCGTAGCCGGTGCTGCCATCGGCGAACGGCACCTCCTGCACCCACAGCGGCCTGCGCGTGGTGATCGAGCGCGCCATCGCCGAACGGTTGCCGTCGGGCGCGATCACAGCGAGGCGCACGTGCTCGATCTGCGCGAGCGCGTGGCGCAGCGCCTGCAGCCCGTCAGCCTCGATCCCGTCGTCGTTGGTCAGCAGCACGTTGAGCATCGCTCGGACCAGCATAGGGGCCGGTTCGGTCCGCGCGCGTGAAGATCAGGCGGCGTCGTAGGAAACGCGCGCCAGCGCCAGCCCGTGCGCCGGCGCGGTCCGCCCCGCCTCCGCGCGTGGGCGCCCCTCCAGCAGCGCGGTGAATTCATCGAACGTGCGTAGGCCGCTGGCGACGTCGAGCATGGTGCCGACGAGCACGCGGTTCATGTGGCGCAGGAACATGTCCGCCTCGATCCAGAACTCGAGCAGGTTGCCGTGCATGCGCCACTCGGCGGAGACGACGCGGCAGTTGAAGTACGAGTGCTCGGTTTCCGTGGGCGTGAACGCGGTGAAGTCGTGCGTGCCGAGCAGCGCGCTGGCGCACCGCTCGAGCGTGGTGCGCTCGACGCGCGCGGTCCACCAGTACGCGCGCTTGCGCTCGAGCACCGAGCGCGTGCGCCGGGCGAGCACGCGGTAGCAGTACGTCCTCGAGGTGGCATCGCGGCGGGCGTTGAAGCCGGCGGGCGCAGGCTCGGCGGCGAGCACGGCGACGTCGGCGTCGAGCAGGCCGTTGAGACGCAGCGGATCGACGGCCTCGTGCGCGTAGCTTGCGACCTGGCCCCACGCGTGCACGCCCGCGTCGGTGCGCCCGGCGACGGTCAGCGCTAGCGGTCGCTCGTCATGGCCGGTCTCGCCGAGCACCGTGCGCAGCGCCCGCTCTAGCACCTCCTGCACGGTGCGCTTGTCTGGCTGGCGCGCCCAGCCGGCGAAGTCCGTGCCGTCGTACTCGATCGTCAGCTTGGTGATCATCCCCGCACGACCGCCGCGGCGAGAACGCGTTGCTAGACGAGCTCGATGAAGACCATCTCGGTGGCGTCGCTGCGGCGCGGCCCGAGCTTGAGGATGCGCGTGTAGCCGCCGGGCCGCTCGGCGTAGCGCGGCGCGACCTCGGCGAACAACTTGTGCACGGCGAACTTGTCCTGCGACAGCGTTGACAGCGCCTGCCGGCGGGCGTGCAGGTCACCTCGCTTGGCGAGCGTGATCAGCTTCTCGATCTCCGGCTTGACCGCCTTGGCCTTCGCCTCGGTGGTCTTGATGCGCTCGTGCTCGATGATCTCCTTGCTCAGGTTCATGAGCAGCGCCTTGCGGTGCGCGGAGTCGCGGCTGAGCTTGTTGCGTGTCTTCTGGTGGCGCATGGGCTAGTGGAGTCTAGGCGCTCGTCAGTCCGCGCGCAGATTGAGACCGCGCGCGTGCAGCGTTTCGATGACCTCGTCGATTGACTTTTTGCCGAAGTTGGGGATCGCGTTGAGCTCCGCCTCGGACTTGGAGATGAGGTCGCCGACCGTCTGGATGCCGGCGCGCTTGAGGCAGTTGTACGAGCGCACGCCGAGCTCGAGCTCCTCGATCAGGATGCCCCAC
>DASZFY010000063.1:0-5613 GCA_035939335.1 Solirubrobacteraceae bacterium
AGGTTCTCGAGGAAAAATCGGCTCAGTACCAGCAGCCCCGCGACAAGACCTACTACTGGACCAAAGCACAGCCGTCCGAGACGGTACATGCCGGCGACCAGCGCGACGTAGGAGCCGATCGAGCCCAGCACCATCAGGCGCGCGCCGCCCTGGCCGAAGATCGAGCAGAACATGCCGAAGGCGATCGCCAGCGGATGCTCAGTCGGGCCCCGATAGACGTGGAAGTCGGGCAGGTGGAAGTGCAGCAGGTCGCGACCCCACAACAGCGCGTAGAAGGAGTCGTACGTCGGGTAGGTCGGGTAGACGAAGTAGCCGATCAGCGCTCCGGCGCACATCACGGCGAAGGCGAGCTTCGCCCATGTCGCAGCCCGGGCGTCACGCAGCCGAGCCGGCAGCAGCGAGCTCAGTTGCAGCCGGGTGAGCGTCGCGCCTCCCATTGCGCGCAGAGCCTATCCTCCACCCATCAAGCTCATCATCCAGATCCCATGCTTCAACGAGGCCGGCCAGCTCCCGCGAACGCTCGCGGAGCTACCAAGCCAGGTCGACGGCTTCGATGTCGTCGAGCGGCTGGTGATCGACGACGGCTCGACTGACGAGACGATCGCGGTCGCCCGCGCGCTGGGTGTCGAGCATCTCGTGCGCCTGACAAATAACAAGGGCCTGGCCACCGGCTTTCAGGCCGGCATCGACACGGCCCTGAAGCTCGGCGCCGATGTGATCGTCAACACCGACGCCGATAACCAGTACTACGGTCCTGATGTCGCGCGGCTCGTGCGCCCGATCCTCGAGGGACGAGCCGACATGGTGGTCGGCGATCGCGAGGTGACGAACGTCGAGCACTTCTCGCCACTGAAGAAGGCGCTGCAACGGCTTGGGTCGTGGGTGGTGCGCCAGGCGTCTTCGACCTCGGTGCCCGATACAACCTCCGGCTTTCGCGCCTACAACCGCGAGGCCGCGATCCAGATCATGGTCGTCTCACGGTTCACTTACACCCTGGAGACGATCATCCAGGCCGGCAAGCTGCTCGTCGCGATCGATCACGTCCCGGTCCGCACCAACCCGAAGACGCGCGAGTCGCGCCTGTTTCCCTCGATGGGCGCCTACGTGCGGCGCAACGCGATCTCGATCTTCCGCATCTACGCACAGTACGAGCCGCTGCGCGTGTTCTGGAGCCTAGCGGCGCTGATCGGGGTGGTATCGCTCGCTGTCTGGATCCGTTTCATCGTCGCCTACGCAGACGGCAGCGGCAAGGGCCACGTGCAGTCGCTGATCCTCGGCGCCGTGCTGTTCATCGCCGCGGTCGTGCTGTGGGCGCTGGGCGTGATCGGCGACCTGCTCGCCGCTCAGCGCGTGATGACGCAGAAGACCTTCGAGCGCGTGCGGCGGATTGAGCTCGAGCTGCACGTGGCGCCATCGCACTACGAACCCGGAGCTAGGCCGGATCCCGCCCAACCCAGCCCCCGCGAGGCGGTGCGCCTGTGAGCGGCGGCGTCACCGTCTCCCACGAGGGGATAGTCACCGGCAACACCTACGACAAGTACGGCTCGACCAACCTCCTCGTGCGCCGCCTGATGACGGGCTTCGAGCGTACGCTGGATGAGCTTCTCATGAGCACCGAGCCTCACTCGCTGCTCGACGTTGGCTGCGGTGAGGGAGTGCTCGTGCACCAGTGGGCGCAGCGCCTGGGAGAGTGTCGCGTCGTCGGGATCGACCTGGAGGAGCAGTCGATCCAGGCCGGCTGGTCGGAGCGGCAGGCGCCCAACCTCGAGTACCACGTGATGCGCGCCGAGAACCTGCCGTTCGCAGAGAACGAGTTCGACCTGGCCACAGCGATCGAGGTGCTCGAGCACGTCCCCGACCCCGAGCACACGCTCGCCGAGATGGCGCGCTGCGCCGAGCGCCACCTGCTCGTCTCGGTGCCGCGCGAGCCGCTGTGGCGAATGCTCAACATGGCCCGCGGGGCCTACCTGCCCCAGCTAGGCAACACCCCCGGGCACATCAACCACTGGTCCAAGCGCTCGTTCGGAGAGCTGCTCGCGCGCTACGGCGAGGTTGCCGAGGCTCGCTCGCCGTTCCCCTGGACGATGATGCTTGTCCGGCTCTAGCGCACCCGTGGCGGAGCGGCCGTCCGGGCACAAGGAGCGCTCTTATGGAAGCGGCGCGCGGATCTTGTCGATCGGCATCGCCTCCACCGGGCTTCTCACGTTCGCGTACTTCTCGATCGCGAGCCACGTGCTGGGCGAACAGCCTGCCAAGCGGATCGACCTGTTGTGGTCGGTGATGTTCGTGATCATCTCCGTGATCTACCGGCCGATCGAACAGCTGCTCTCGCGAACGATCGCCGAACGCCGCGCACGTGGCCAAGAGCAGCACACCTTGCGCGTGCCGATGCTGATCCAGGCGACGTTCGCCCTGATCTTCCTGGCGACGGCGCTGGTACTGCACGACGAGCTCCTCGACAACGTCTTCGAACATCAGCAGGCCCTCTATGACGTGCTCGTCGCCGGCACGCTCGCCTACGCCGCCAGCTACTTCGCGCGCGGCTGGCTTGCGGGACATCAGCGCTTCGGCCTGTTCGGCGGACTTGTGTTGATGGAGTCGGTCTCGCGCATCAGCTTCGCGATCGCCGTGGCGATCGGCATCGCCAGCGGACAGACGGCCGTAGCGCTCGGCATCGCCGCTGCGCCGTTCATATCGCTGGTCGTCGTGCCGGCCGCGTTCGCGCGCACGCGCGCTGAGCGCACCCGTGGAGCCGAGGAGTCCGGCGGCCCCCACGACGAAGCGCTTGCCGCTGCGATCACCGTCGCCGAGGCCGACGCGGCGCTCGCCGGGGTGGGTGGGGTCCAATTGGAGGGGGTGCAGGAGACGGCTGCCCACGACGACCTGTCGCTGCGCCGCGGCGGCGGCTTCGCCATGTGGGTGTCGGGGATCATGCTCTCCGAGCAGACGCTGCTGAACGCAGCGGTGCTGACCGTCGACGCGACCTCCGCAAACCGGGTGCTCGCGGGGATCGTCTTCAACGTGCTGTTGATCGCGCGCGCGCCGCTGCAGCTGTTTCAGGCGATTCAGACGTCGCTGTTGCCGCATCTCACGGGACTGGAGGCAACCGCCGGACACGAGGCGTTCGCGCGCGCGATCCGCACGACCGTGCTCGCGATCCTCGCGTTCGCAGCCGTGGTGACGCTCGCCCTGCTTCTCGCCGGCCCGTTCGCACTGCGTCACGTGTTCTTCGGCCAAAACTACACCTACAAAGGCACCGGCCTTGCGCTGATCGGCATCGGCATGGGCCTGCACCTCTGCTCTGGAGCGCTCAACCAGGCCGCCCTCGCGCGCGACCGGGCGCGCGCGGCCGCCGGCTGCTGGCTGTTGGCCGCGGTGCTGTTCGTCGCCTGGATGCTGCTGCCGGCGATCTCCGAACAGCTGCTGCGTGCGGAGGTCGGCTACGCGGGCGCGACCGCGGTGCTGGCGCTCGCGCTCACCGCCCTGTACCGGCAGGGCACACGCCAGCTGCAGGCGAGCGCGGCGCCCTAGCGTCAGCTCGCCTGGACGGCCTCGGCGATCGCCCTATAGGCCTCTCCAGGATCATCCGCGCCGAAGATCGCCGAGCCGGCGACGAACACGTTCGCACCGGCCGAGCGGCACGCCGGCGCGGTATCAGGCGCGATCCCGCCGTCGACCTCCACCGCGACGTGCTCGCCGACGATCGCCCGCACGCGTGGCAGCTTGTCGAGCGAGTGCTCGATGAAAGCCTGTCCGCCCCACCCGGGGTTGACCGTCATGCACAACGCCAGCTCGATCTCGCCCGCCACCTCCGCCAGCGCACCGACCGGCGTGCCGGGGTTGATCGCCACGCCCACGCAGGCGCCGTTCCCGTGCGCGATGTCCGCCGCGTAGGCGAGGTGCGGCGTGGCCTCCGCGTGGAAGGTCACCGAGTCCGCACCCGCCTTCACGAAGTCGGCGATCTGCCGCTCGGGCCGTTCGATCATCAGATGCACGTCGAGTATCGCCCCCGCCTCGTGCGCTTGCGAGGCGATGCCCTCGACGACGACCGGCCCCAGCGTGATCGGCGGCACAAAGTGCCCGTCCATCACGTCCACATGAATGATCCGCGCCCCGGCATCGAGCACCTCTCCTACCTGCTCGCGCAGCCGCGCGAAGTCGGCGGAGAGGATCGAAGGCGCCACACGCACGCTCCGCAGCAGGTCCTTCGAAGAGGCACTCATATTGGCTGAAGCATGCTGTCGCCGCAGTTGTTGCACTTGACGAGCGCCGTCGAGGACATGCGCACGATCGTCGAATGCTCGCCGCAGTTGGGACACACCGACGTCAGCTCGAAGCGGTGCAGGCAGTAGACGCAGCGATAGCGTCCCGCCAGGTTGGTGGCGCGCAGCCACGGCTCGCCGCAATTCGGGCACTTCGGCCCGAGGTCGACCTGCGCGCTGCCAGGGGTTCCCTCGTTAGCCATTGCACTCAACTCCGGCGCAGCCGGGCGATGAAGAAGCCGGCCGTCAGGTCGCGGTGAGGCAGCGTCTGCACGAGCTCCGTGTCGAGGCTGAAGTCGGCGTGGGAGTCCAGGAAGGCGGCGATCAGGCGCTCATTCTCTGTAGAGGAAATGGTGCACGTAGAGTAGACCAGCACGCCATCCGGACGGAGCGCGGCGGCGCCAGCCGCGAGGATCGCCGCTTGCATGCCCGTCATCTCCTGCACATGCTCCGGGGTCACCCGCCAGCGCAGGTCGGCGCGCGCCTGCAGCGTTCCCAGACCCGAACACGGCGGATCGACCAAGACCCGGTCGAACACCGCCCCCTCCGGACGTTCCCCGGCGCCGTCGGCGACCTCAACGCAAACGTTGGAGGCATGCAGCCGCTGCGCGGTCCGCGCCAGCGCGTCCGCCCGCCGTGGGTTGCGCTCGACTGCCACTACCTTTCCCTCGCCCTCCATCAGCGCTGCCAGATGGGTGCTCTTGCCACCGGGGGCCGCGCACAGGTCGAGCACCCGCTCACCCGGACGCGGATCGAGTGCCCGCGCCACTTTCATCGCTGCGCGCGACTGCGCCAGGAACGCCCCCGCCCGCCACGCGGCGCAGTCGTGGGCGTCGAATGGGCCCTCCAGCACCAGCGCTTCGGGAATGTCGGGGTCGGTGTGTGTGGCCACCGGTAATTCACTTGCCAGCATTGCCGTGCCGGTGACCAGCGTGTTGACACGCAGCGCCACCTCGCCCGGCTCGTTGTCATAGGCCATCAGTGCACGGGCGTCGCTGGCTCCCAGCTGCTCCCACCACAATCGCGCTATCCACTCCGGATGGGAGTGCTTCACCGCCGCCTGCGATGGCGTCTCATCGCTCAGCCCCTCCAGCAGTGCAGCGCCCTCGCGTGTGCCCCTGCGCAGCACAGCGTTGACCAGGCCATGACCGCCGCGAGCACCTCCCTTCGCCAGCTCCACCGCATCCGCCACAACAGCATGGTCGGGCGCGCCGCTCAGATAGAGCAGCTCATACAGTCCCAGCCGTAGCGCCGCCAGCAGCCGCGCGTCCAGCTGGTCCGGTGGGCGCTCGGCGAGGCGCTCGATCAAATAGTCGAGCGTGCCCTTGCGCTGCACTGCCCCATAGAGGAG
>DASZFY010000064.1:0-32031 GCA_035939335.1 Solirubrobacteraceae bacterium
CGTCCGGGCAGGGCCGCATGCGGCCCTGCCGACCCTTCTTCCTCATCAGGTGATCAGCGGGATGATCAGGATGGCGACGATGTTGGCGACCTTGATCATCGGGTTGATGGCGGGCCCGGCGGTGTCCTTGAACGGATCGCCGACCGTGTCGCCGGTGACCGACGCCGCGTGCGCGTCCGAGCCCTTGCCGCCGAACGAGCCGTCCTCGATGAGCTTCTTCGCGTTGTCCCATGCACCACCGCCGGCGGTCATCATCACGGCGAAGAAGAAGCCCACGACGATCACCCCGATCAACAGGCCGCCGAGCGCCTGCTGGTCGATCAGCCCGACGATCAGCGTCAGCCCGATCGGCAGCAGCGAGGGCAGGATCATCTCGCGCTGCGCGGTCTTCGTGACGATGTCCACGCACCTCGCGTAGTCGGGCTCTTCGGTGTAGTCCATGATCCCCGGGTGCTCGCGGAACTGGCGGCGCACCTCCTCCACGACCGCACCGCCGGCGCGCCCGACGGCCTCGATCGACAGCGACGCGAACAGGCATACCATCAGCCCGCCCAGGAGCAGGCCGATCAGCACGGGCGGTTCGTTGATGCCGAACGAGACGAAGTGCCCGAGCTTGTTTTCGAGTTCTTTCTGGAAGCCAGCGAACAGGCCGACCGCCGCCAGCACGGCTGAGCCGATCGCGTAGCCCTTGGTCACCGCCTTGGTCGTGTTGCCGACCGCGTCCAGGCGATCGGTCACCTGGCGCACCTCCTCGGGCAGGTCCGCCATCTCGGCGATCCCGCCGGCGTTGTCGGTGATCGGGCCGAATGCGTCGAGCGCGACGATCAGCCCCGTCAGCGACAGCAGGCCCATCGCCGCCACGAGGATCCCGTAGATGCCCGTCACGCCGCCGCCCGCGAGCTTCCACGATCCGAGGATGCCGAGCACGATCACGAGCGCCGGCAGCGCGGTCGCCTGCAGTCCGGAGGAGAAGCCCTGGATGATGTTCGTCGCGTGGCCGGTGATCGAGGCTTTCGCCGTCTTCTTCACCGGCGAGAAGCGAGTCGAGGTGTAGTATTCGGTCAGTCCGAATAGCAGCGCGGTGACGACGATCCCGATCAGCGAGCACAGGTACAGGTGAAACCAGCTCGGGGTGTTGACCGTGCTGCCGACCGTCTTGAACGTCAGGCTGTGCATCAGCCAGTAGGTGATCGGCGCGAACGCCGCAGCCGCCAGCACGCCCGAGACGAGCAGGCCCTGCAGCAGCGCGCGCTCGACGTTGCCCGAGTTCGTGCGCACCGCGAACGTGCCGATGATCGAGGCGATGATCGCCACGCCTCCGATCACGAGCGGGTACAGCGCGACCTGCGTGGACTCGTGGAAGGTGAGCACGCCGAGCAGGATCACCGCGATCGCGGTCACCGCGTAGGTCTCGAACAGATCCGCCGCCATGCCCGCGCAGTCGCCGACGTTGTCGCCCACGTTGTCCGCGATCGTCGCCGGGTTGCGCGGGTCGTCCTCGGGGATGCCCGCCTCGACCTTGCCGACGAGGTCCGCGCCGACGTCGGCCGCCTTCGTGAAGATGCCGCCGCCGAGCCTCGCGAACACCGAAATCAGCGAGCCGCCGAAACCGAGCCCGATCAGCGCGTCAACCGCCGTCTTGGGGCTGTCGCCGAAGAACGACGTCAGCGCGCCGTAGTAGCCGGAGACGCCGAGCAGCGCGAGCCCCACCACGAGCAGGCCCGTGATCGCACCGCCGCGGAACGCCACCTTCAGCGCCGGCGAGACACCGCCGCGCGCGGCCTCTGCGACGCGCGCGTTCGAGCGCACCGACACGTTCATGCCGATGTAGCCGGTCGAGCCCGACAGCAGGCCGCCGATCGCGAAGCCGCCGGCGACCGCGATGTTCTGGATGAAGATCAGCGCTACGAACAGCACCACGCCGACACCGGCGATCGTCGTGTACTGGCGGTTCAGGTACGCGCGCGCGCCCTGTTGCACGGCCAGGGAGATGCTCTGCATCTTCTCGTTGCCGGGCGAAAGCGCCAGCAGGGATCGCGTGGTCACGAGGCCGTACACGACGGCGCACGCGGCGCAAACAAGGGCGACGACGACCCCATGGTTCGTCAGAAAGCTGCTCAACAGAAATCCTCCGCGGTCTGATTTGCGTGCCGCGCGAGGATGTGTCGCGCGCACGTCTGACGGCCGGATCGCTCAGCGTGAGCTTCTATCCGGTGCAAACGCGCCGGGAGTCTATCGTGCCGGCCGGCCGGGTGCCGGCCGACACGCGCCGATCCGGCGTGCGCGGCGCTCAGATTCGGCGCGGGCGACGGGCGCCGCTCACCGTCCGGGCACCCACAGCCTGCCGCTCGACTCCGCCGGGCCGGGGCCCGGCGGCTGATCGTTTGGAGCAGCGGGATCCTGCCCCTGAGGCGGAGTGGAAGGGCCGCCATGGGAGCCCGCGCCACCGGGAACGGGCTGCTCGCCAGGCGCGGTGGACGGGCCGGGCTGCGCGGGCGACTGGGCAGGTTGAGGGGTGGACGGCTGGGTGGATGTGGATCCGATCTCCTGCGCGTAAGCCATCTGCAACCGCGAGAGCGCGTCCCGCAGCGGTCGCAGCTCCTGCGGGATCCTGCGCTCGAGGATGTCCAGCAGCGCCCTCACCGCGTCGATCGCGTCGCGAGCCTGCTCGAGGTCGCGCTCGGGCGGACGGGTCGGATCGTCGCTCGGCGGCGCCAGGCGCCGCGCGCCGATGTTGAGCAGCGAGACCGCCGCCTGGGCCATCATGTCGGTCGTCGTCAGGCGACTCAATTCCGCTTCGTAGGCCGCGCGCAGCTCCTCCTCCGTCGGCTCGCCGCCGCTGGCAGCGCCTGCGCCGCCGATCGGCTCGTCGTGCCCGTACTCGCCGGCCGTCTCGGTTCCATCTGCACTCAAACCGTCACCTCCTCTGGGTAGCTCGCTCTCGTGTCGCTTACGCTCGCCGCGAACACGTCCTCGCGCGTCGCGCCGGCGTCGATCATCTGTCGCTGGCGCTGCGCGCCGTTGCGCTCTGGAAACGCCGGATCGATCGCCAGCTCCGCCCGCACAGGCGCCGTCCACGCGAGCAGGCGCTCGATCGCCTCGCGCGCCGGGTACTCGCGCGCGGCGCTCAGGTCGATCAGCCGGCCGTCCAGGCCGAAGCGAATCGCGCGCCACATGTTCTCCTCGATCAGCCGCGGAGGCGGATCGTCGAACGGAACGCCTTCGTCGGCGTCACGCACCGCCTGGGCGATGCACGCGACCAGCAGGCCTGCGAGCGCGTCTGACTCCGGCGCGGTCGCCTGCACGTCGCAGATGCGCACCTCCACGGTGCCGAACTTGAAGTGCGGCCTGACCGACCACCACACCTGCGTGAACTCGACGATCGAGCTCGTGGTGCACAGGAACTCGATGTACTCGCGGTACGCCGGCCAGCGCCCGAACGCATCGGGCACACCGCAGCGGGGGAAGCTCTTGGTGAAGCTCTGCGTACGCGCCGAATGCAAGCCGCTATCGCGGCCATCGAGGAATGGTGAGTTGGCGGAGATCGCGAGCAGCAGCGGCAGCACCGGCCGTAGCCGGTCGCACGCGCGCACCGCGCGATCGATGTCGCGCACGCCCACGTGTACGTGCAGGCTGAACGTGTTGTTGCGCCACGCGACGTACTTGAGTCCCTCCTCGACGCGCCGGTAGTGCTCGGTGTCGATGATCGGCTGCTCGCGGTAGTCCGCCCACGGATGCGTCCCCGTCGCCCCCAGCGCGACACCCTCCGCGGCGGCGAGCGCGAACAGCCGCCGGCGACGCTCGCGCTGGCGGGTCAAGGCGTCGTGCAGATCGGCGCCGACTCCCGAGATGATCTCGATCTCCGAGGAGATCAGCTCGCCGGCGACGCTCTCGCGCAGCACCGGATCGCTCTCGGCGGCGGCGCGCAACTGCTCGAAGCGCGGGATCAGCTCGAGCGTGCGCGGATCGAGGATCGAGAACTCCTCCTCCACGCCCACCGTCATGTCGACGGCGGACGCGAACGTCGCGGCGGCTCGATCTAGATCCAGGCTGTTCATCGCTTCGCGTGTGCGTTGGGTGTCGGTCGGGGCGCTCGGACGTCAAGTGTGACGCACAACCACCGAGCCCACGGCCGGGCACGGGCTCAGGTCAGGTAGAAGTACAGCGCGTAGAGCAGATCGACCGCCGGGCTGGAGGTGTGGACGGTGACCTCCGGCGGCACGTCCAGCAGCGATTCGGAGTAGTTGAAGATGATCTTCACGCCGGCCTCGACCAGCTCGTCGGCGAGTCCCTGCGAGGCGTCCTGGGGCACCGCGAGCACCCCCACGACGATGTCCTCGTCCTCCACCACCTGGCGCAGCTCGCCGATGTCGCGCACCACCTGGTTGCCGACTTTGCTGCCCACCTTCGCCTCGGCGCTGTCGAAGATCGCGACCACGCGAAAGCCGTGGTCGGCGAAGATTTCCGAGGACGCGATCGCCTGGCCCAGATGTCCCGCGCCGATCAGCCCGATGTTGTGCTGGCCGGCCGTGCGCAGGATCTTGCGGATCTGCGAGACGAGCGCCTCGACGTTGTAGCCGACGCCGCGCTTGCCGAACTTGCCGAAGCCGGATAGGTCTCGCCTTATCTGGGTGGAATTGACATGGGTGTAGTCGGAGAGCTCCTGCGAGGAGATCGTCTCCTTGCCCATCTTCTTCGCCTGCGTCAGCACCTGCAGGTAGCGCGACAGGCGCGCGGCGACGCCCAGCGAGAGGCGCTCGCTGGAGGCGGCGACCCCGTCCCTCGTCGCGGGTGGGGCTTCGCTTGTGCCTTCTCCGTAGCTCATCGCCGGCACTCTAGACGCTCGCGCAGGAGGGCCTCGTCGACGAAGTACTCGCACAGCTCCTCGCCTTCGACAGCCACCACCGGGATGCGCTCGAAATAGGCTCTGTGGAGCGCTTCATCGGCGGTGATGTCCACCTCCTCCAGCGTGAAACCCAGCTCGTGCCGCAGGCGACGCAGCGCCACCATCGCATCCGCACATAGATGGCAGTCGGGCTTGGAGTAGACCGTGACGCTCGCCGTCGGGTGTCGTTCAGCCATCGACGGCGAGATTATCGCGGACACGCTCGCCGTCCGGGCAGAGTCGACCCGGTGCTGAGCCGTGCCGCCAGCCGCCGAGAAATCTCGCTATTTGCGGGAAAAAACGCTGTGACCACATATTGACATCCCTTCGCCGTCGGAGAGACTTGGGAATACCGGGGAGGGCGGGACGGAGGGATCCGATGTGGGGCAGCCAGGGGGGCGAACATAGCGATCGTTCTTGCACGGCCAGGGGGGCCGCGCACGTGGGATCGCAGACTCTCCGGACCATGTCAACAGGCCCATCAGGGGAGACGAAAGATGAGACGACTCAGGCTAATGTGGCTCTGCGTGCTCGCAGCGCTCGCGATCAGCGCGGTCGCAACCGCGACCGCCTCCGCAGAAGCTCCTGAATTCGGCAGGTGCGTCAAAAAGGCCGTCAAAGGCGGCAGCGGCTTCTACGACGCCAAATGCGCCGAAGCGGTCAGCTCGGAAGCGAGGTACGAATGGCAGCCCGGCCCAGGGTCGAAAGCGAAGTTCAAATCCGAAGCGAGGTTCGTGCTGACCTTGAAAGACCAGGTCTGCCTGAAATGGCAAACGCTCCTAGGAGAAGGAAAGACCGCAGAAGCGGAAGCACTGCTCGCAAAACACCACTACACCGCGAAAGAATGCGAAGAAACCCTGGCCGCGAACGGAGGCAAAGGCGAAGCGCTCGAACCGGCGGTGCTCGAAACAGTCACCGGAGAACGCGTGGAATGCTCCGGAGTGAGCGCGACCGGCGAATACACCTCGGCGAAAACGGTGTCGCTCGACAGCACCTTCACCGGGTGTGAAATCGAACGCTTCGGCGTGACCGCCCCATGCACATCGACGGGGGCCGGTAGCGGTGAAATCGTGGACTTCGCGCTCGAAGGCGTCGTCGGCCTGATCAAGAAAGAATCGCTGCCGACGAGCAGCACAGCTGGTATCGCGCTGTCGGCGCCGGGCGGCACCATCGCCGAACTCGAATGCGGTCCTTTCTTCGGGATCACAGGAAAAGTCGTGGTCACCGGGTCCGTGATCCATCAGGTGACCACGAACAAAATGCTTCTGGAAGAAACCGAAAAATTCACGCAGTCCAAAGGCCTTCAGAAACCTGAAAACTTCGACGGAGGCCCGCCAGCTGTCCTCGAGTCCTCGCTCAACGGCGAAAAAGCCGTGCAGGCGGGCGAGGGGCTGCTGACGAAGCTGATCAACGAAGAAAAGATCGAGCTGAGCACAGTCAACTAGCGATGCGCAACGGCAGCACGCGTGCGGTCAACAGACGGCCGCACGCGTACTGTCATCGCCGACGTTCCCCCGTCGCGTAGGCATCGAGACCCAGGTAGCGGGGGTAGTGCAGCCGCTCAGAGAAGCGGGCCGCGCTCGCGATCATCGCCGCGTTGTCGGTGCACAACACGCGCGCGGGCACGTGCAGCGTCGCTTCCAGCTCGCCCAGCCGGCGACGCAGCGCGCCGTTCGCCGCGACGCCGCCGCCCACCGCCAGGCGCGTCAGACCGGTCTGCGCCAGTGCGCGCTCGGCGCGGGTGGCCAGCAGCTCGACGATCGCCGCCTGGTAGGAGGCGGCCAGGTCAGCCGCCCGCTCGCGCGCCGCCGCCTCGCCGAGCTCGCGCGTCGTGTACAACAGCGCCGTCTTCAGGCCGGCGAATGAGAAGTCCAGGCTGTCCGCGTAGCGCTTGTAGCGAGGTGGGCGGGACTTCATCTTTCCGCGAGCGCGCTCGGCCGGCGAGCCTGGGAACGCGAACGCCTCGGGGTCGCCGTCGGCGGCGAGCCGCTCGAGCGCCGGGCCGCCGGGGTAGCCGAGCCCGAGCATGCGCGCGCCCTTGTCGAACGCCTCGCCGGCGGCGTCGTCGAGCGTGCTGCCCAGCGGCTCGTAGCCATCGTGCTCGCTGACGAGCGCCAGCAGCGTGTGCCCGCCACTGGCGATCAGGCATACGAATGGCGGCTCGAACGGGGGCGTCTGCTCGGCTTGCTCGTCGATCAAGAAGTTCGCGGCGATGTGCCCCTGGAGATGATCGACGGCCGCGAACGGCAGCTCTCTGGCGGCGGCCAGAGCCTTCGCCGTGGACAGGCCGACGAGCAGCGCCCCCACGAGCCCAGGGCCCTGCGTGGCGGCCACCAGCTCGACGTCCTCGAGCGTCGCCTGCGCCCGCGCCAGCGCCTGCTCGACGACCACGTTCACAAGCTCCAGGTGGTGGCGCGAGGCAATCTCGGGGACCACGCCACCGAAGCGCGCGTGCGCCTCCTGCGAGGAGATCACGTTCGAGCGCATGCGCCCGTCCGCGTCGACGATCGCCGCGCACGTGTCGTCGCAGCTGGTCTCCAGCGCCAGGATCGTCATGCGGGTCCTGGATTGGGAACGTCGCCGAGCGACCCCTCGAGCGTAGCCGGCGTGCGCCACATCACGAGCGCGTCCTCGCCGTTGTCCTGGTAGTAGCGCCGTCGCATACCCGCCGCGCGAAAGCCCTCGCGCTCATACAGGTGGATCGCCACGTGGTTGGAGCGGCGCACCTCCAACGTGAAGCGCGCATGGGCATCGCCGACGCGCTCGTACAGCTCAGCCAGCATCGCCGACGCGAGCCCGCGGTGCTGGTAATCGTTGTCGACGGCGACGTTCATCACGTGCCAGACCGTGTCGTAGCGCGAGCAGATCAGGTAGCCGACCAGTGGCTGCTCACCCGTCGCCGTGGCGATCGTCGCCGCGAGGCAGACGCCGGACTGCTTGGACAGCTCGAGCACGAACATCGCCAGCGACCACGGCGTCGGGAAAACCCGGCGCTCGATCGCAATCACCTGCGGCAGGTCCTGGTAGCTCAGTCGCCGAACCACCACCGGGTAGGCCTGATCGACACGCCGCTCCGGGGCCATTCGCTCGCTCATGTCACGCTGCCTCTACCCGCACCCACCAAGGCTAGCTCCGCGTCGGGGCGGCGCCGGTAGTCGGGCACCAGCTCGTGCAGGCTCGCCGCCGGCGCCAGCGCCGCCAGCTCACACACTGCCGCGGCGCTGACAAGGTGCAGCGGCGAAGAGTCGGGCGGGGTGGCGATCCCCGCCGATTGCAGCTGCAAGCGATAGCGCAGCGCGCCGTCGCCCACCGCGAGCCAGCGCCGGCGCCCGCCGCCCGCCGCCTCGACCTCGGCGACGACGCTCGCGAGCGCCTCCGGCGCGAGTGCCCTGGCGTGCGCCAGCTCGCGCGGCACACCGGGATCGCCCAACTCCTCTGGCCCACCGGGGTCGCCGCGCTCGTACGCCGCCGCGAACACCTCGCCCCGGCGAGCGTCGATCACCCCAAGCAGAGTCCCGGTTTCAGCCTGAAGCGGCTCCCCCATGTGCTGCCCGGGCGCGAGCGCCACCGCGGCGAGCGCACGCAGGCTCGAGACGCCGACCAGCTCCGCGGCTAGCGACTGTGCAAGGCCGCGCGCCGTCGCCACACCGACGCGCAGGCCGGTGAACGTGCCGGGCCCGACTCCGACAGCGATCCGATCGATCTCGCTCCAGGCGACGCCCGCGCCCGCGAGCAGCTCGCGGCTCATCTCGAGCAGGCGCGTCGCGTGTCCCGGGTGCGCGCCCGCGGCGGGATCGTCGCGCGTCTGCGTCGTGCTTCCGTCCGCCAGACGCAGCGCAGCAGCGGTCGCCGCCGTCGAGGTGTCGAAGCCGAGCACGATCATCGCCGGCCCTGTTCTCCCTGCGCCCCCGGCGCACCGGCGAGCTCGTCCACGTCGATGCGGCGGCGATCGCCGCCGCCGTGACTGAGCGTCACACGCACGCGCGCGCCCGCAAGCTCGGCGTCCGCCTCCTGCGGCCACTCCACGAACGCGATCCGTCCCGGCCCTAGGTAATCCGCCAGCAGATCCGGGTCCTCGTGCTCGAGACCGGCCAACCGGTAGAGGTCCAGGTGCGAGACGCTCACCGCGTCAGCCTCGTAGCGGTGCCCGATGCTGAACGTCGGGCTGGTCACGGGACCGCGCACACCGAGAGCACGGGCGGCACCGCGCACGAGCGTCGTCTTGCCCGAGCCCAGCTCTCCGCGTATCAGCACCACGTCGCCGTCACCGAGGATCTCAGCCAGTTCGGCGCCGAGCGATTCAGTCTCGGCGGGACCAGAGGTTTCGACGCTGCGCACGGCCACGACGAGACTCTAGAGCGTGCCCGCCTCCCACCAGGCATCGCGGGCGGGGCAAAAAAAAGACCGGCCCGCGGGAGAATGAGACGCGGGCCGGTCGTTACTCCTGGAGGGATGGAGACAGGATCTTCATCGGCAACCGTGCCTTATTGCTTTAGAGCAACGACGACATTTTTCAACGCAATCGCAGAAACCCCTGGTTTGCAGGGAACATGTCACTGGACATGTGTTCTAGAAGAGCCCGAGCTGGTCCAGTTCGGGCTCTTGCTGCGCCGCTCCCGATGACTGCACGCCGGTCACCGACGCCTCGGCGGGGGCGGACGCGTCGGCCGCCGCGGGCTCATCGGCGAGCGCCGGCGCGTCCGCGAGATCCGGCACGGTCTGCACCGGCGGCTGCTCGGGCGCTCCCAGCGCGAGCAGCTCCGGCAGTCGCATGAAGTCCTCGCGCAGCGTCTCGAGCATGCGCGGCGTGTACAGCGCCGCCGCTGGATGGAAGATCGGGTAGAGGCGCACCGCGCGCGCGCCCAGCACGAGCACCTCGGGCTGCCCGTGCAGGCGTGTGATCCCCGTCGGATCGCCGCGCAGCAGCTTCGTCGAGAAGTTCCCCAGCGTGCAGATCACCGTCGGCTGGATCAGCTCGACCTGGCGCAGCAGGTACTCCTGGCAGTTCTCGATCTCGATCGGCAGCGGGTCGCGGTTGCCGGGGGGCCTGCACTTCAAGACATTCGCAATAAACACATCAGTACGCTCTTGTCCAATCTCGTTGAGGAGCTGCTCGAGCAGCTTGCCCGCTCTCCCCACGAACGGCACGCCCTGCTCGTCCTCGCTCGCGCCGGGAGCCTCCCCGACGAACATCAGCTCCGCGTCGGCGTTGCCCGCGCCGAACACCACCGTCTTGCGGGTCGCCGCGAGCTCGGGGCAGCGGGTGCAGCCGCGCGCCTGCACGAAGACCTGCTTGAGGGCCTCACGCCGCTCGCTCGGCGATAGCTCACGCTCGTCCGCTGACACCGAGCTGATGGTAAATGCTTGCGCCGGCCGGCCGCTTGACCGAGCGCGTGAGATCCCGCGCAGGCTCCGCTCGCCCGTCGGTGAGTCGTTTTGAGCGATGATCCCGCGATGGCGTCGCGCACCGAGCATGCGGTGAGGGCCCCGTTTGCGGGCGTCGTCGTCGCGATCGCGCCCGCGCGCGAGGAGCGGGTCGGCGCGGGCAGCGCGCTGGTCGTGCTCGAGGCAATGAAGATGGAGCACGAGGTGCTCGCGGAGATCGACGGGGTGGTACGCGGCCTGGCCGTGGCAGTCGGCGACGCGGTGCAGGAGGGGCAGTTGCTGCTGACGCTCGCATCGTCCCCGGAGGGGGAGCCCGGCGATGGTGGCGGTGAGGTGGCGACGCCGGTGCGCTCCCCAGGAGCCGACGGCGAGCGCGCGGACGTGCGCGCCGTGCGCGAGCGCCACGAGATCGGGCTGGACGCTGCCCGGCCGGAGGCTGTCGCGCGACGCCACGAGCACGGTCGGCGCACCGCGCGCGAGAACCTCGCCGATCTGCTCGACGCGGACACGTTCGTCGAGTACGGGCCGCTGCTGTTCGCCGCCCAGGAGCGCCGGCGCCCGCGCGAGGAGCTGATCGCACGCACGCCCGCCGACGGGCTCGTCGGCGGGGTGGGCGAGGTCGCAGGGCGCCCATGCGTGGCGATGTCCTACGACTACACCGTCCTGGCCGGAACCCAGGGCATGCGCAATCACGCCAAGAAGGACCGCCTGTTCGAGCTCGCCGAGCGCCGGCGATTGCCGGTGGTGCTGTTCGCCGAGGGCGGCGGCGGGCGACCCGGCGACGTCGACATGCCGATCGTCGCCGGCCTCGACTGCCGCGCGTTCCAGCTGTTCGCGCGCCTCAGCGGCCGCGTCCCGCTCGTCGGCGTCGCGTCGGGCTACTGCTTCGCCGGCAACGCCGCGCTGCTCGGCTGCTGCGACGTGGTCATCGCCACCGAGGACTCGAGCATCGGCATGGGCGGACCGGCGATGATCGAGGGCGGCGGCCTCGGCGTGCACGATCCCCAGGACGTGGGACCGATCGACGTGCAGCATGCAAACGGCGTCGTCGACCTGCGCGCCGCCGACGACGCCGAGGCCGTGGCGCTGGCCAAGCGCTATCTCTCGTACTTCCAGGGGCGCACCCCGCCCGGCATGGTGCCCGACCAGGAGCTGCTGCGTGAGCTGATCCCCGAGCAGCGCAAGCGCATCTACGACGTGCGGCGCGTGGTCGAGACGCTGTTCGACGAAGGGTCTGTGCTCGAGCTGCGCGACGGCTTCGGCCCGGGGATGCTCACCGCGCTCGCGCGCGTGGACGGCCGTGCGCTCGGGGTCCTGGCCAACGACCCGACTCACCTCGGCGGCGCGATCGACGCCGACGGCGCCGACAAGGCCGCGCGCTTCGTCGGGCTGTGCGACGCGTTCGAGCTGCCCGTGCTGTTCCTGTGCGACACGCCCGGGTTCATGGTCGGCCCGGCTGCTGAGCAGACCGCCACCGTGCGCCACTTCGCGCGCATGTTCCTCGGCGGCGCCAACGTGAGCGTGCCGACCGGGACGATCGTGCTGCGCAAGGGCTACGGGCTCGGCGCCCAGGCGATGGCCGGAGGCGGCTTCAAGGCGCCGCAGTTCACCGTCGCGTGGCCCACCTCGGAGTTTGGCGGCATGGGCCTCGAGGGAGCCGTGCGCCTGGGCATGCGCCGCGAGCTCGACGCGATCGATGACGTTGTTGAGCGCGAGCGCATTTACCAGCAGATGGTCGCCGCCGCCTACGAGCGCGGCCAGGGCGTCAACATGGCCGCCTACGGCGAGATCGACGACGTGATCGACCCGGCCGACTCGCGCCGCTGGATCGCCACGCTGTTCGACGGGCACTCCGGCGAGTGGTGGCGGCGAGCGGGCAAGAAGCGGGCGTTCGTCGACGCCTGGTAAGCGTGCCGAGCGCCCATATGTGATCTTGCGCACACACGGCTCTGCCCTATTTACACGCCACGAGGCGTGTGTATCATTTGCGCCAGGCCGCCAACGAGCTCGCTCGAGGTGGACCAGACGTACCACCCGCTGGAACATCTGAAGTCGCGCCGGTATCCGCAGGGAACTGGACCGAAGCCAATGTGCCACCACAACCGAACCTCGCTTCGCGCATGAGAACCGTGCGCACCGTGGCGGCGCTGCGCGCGGCGCTCACGCCGGCTCGTCGTGAGGGTCTCACGATCGGGCTCGTGCCGACGATGGGCGCGCTGCACCAAGGTCACCTGTCGCTCGTGACCTGCGCGCGCGAGCAGTGCGACGTGGTCGTCGTCTCGCTGTTCGTCAACCCCGCGCAGTTCAACGAGCGCGCCGACCTCGAGCGCTACCCGCGCGACGAGCGCCGCGACGCGGCGCTCGCTGCCGCGGCGGGCGCCGACGTGCTGTTCGCGCCAGCCGTCGAGGAGGTCTACCCCGCCGGCTTCGCGACGAGCGTCGAGGTGCTCGGCGTGACCGAGCGCCTCGAGGGAGCGGCCCGTGGCGCGGCGCACTTCCGCGGGGTTGCCACGGTCGTCACCAAGCTGCTGTGCATGACGCTACCCGACGTGGCCTACTTCGGCCAGAAGGACGCGCAGCAGGTGGTGGTCATTCGCCGCCTGACGCGGGACCTGAACCTGCCGGTCCGGATCGAGGCACTGGCGACCGTGCGCGAGCCCGACGGCCTGGCGATGTCCAGCCGCAACGCGCTGCTCGCACCCGACGAGCGGCGGCGCGCAGTGGCACTGCCCGCGGCGCTCGAGGCCGCGCGCGCGCTGGCGGCGTCCGGCGAGCGCTCGGCGCAGGCGCTGCTCGACGCGGCACGCGCGGCGATGCGCCCGTTCGACGTGGTTCCCGAGTACCTCGCGCTCGTCGAGCCCGACACGCTCGAGCCCGTCGACACGCTCGCCGGCGAGACGCTGCTCGCGATCGCCGCGCGCATTGGCGAGGTTCGCCTGATCGACAACGCGACGCTCGCGCCGGTTGCAGAACAAGCCCCCACACCCACTCAACACCCCGAAGGAGACGCGATCGCCACATGCAGCGCGTGATGCTCAAGTCCAAGATCCACCGCGCGACCGTCACCGACTGCGACCTGCACTACGTCGGCTCGATCACCATCGACCCCGAGCTGCTCGAGGCCGCGGACATGCTCGAGTACGAGCAGGTGCACGTCGTCGACGTCGACAACGGCGCGCGCTTCGAGACCTACACGATCCCCGGCGAGCGAGGCTCGGGCGACATGTGCGTCAACGGCGCCGCCGCGCGCCTGGTGCACCGCGGCGACACGATCATCGTCATCTCCTACGGCTCCTACGACGAGGCCGATCTCGAGCGCTACGCCCCCCGCGTCGTGCACGTCGAGGCCGAAACGAACCGCATCATCACGATCGACGAGCAGGTGGCGACCCTGCTCTCCTGAGCGAGCGTCAACCGGCCTTCAGAGAGGAAACAACCATGTCCAGCCATTCCACAGGCCCACAACGCGGAGCATTGGGTCAGGCGCCGTCCGACCCCGGCCGTCTGCCGATGACCCTGCCGCTGCTGATCGAGAAGAAGCGGCTCGGCGAACCGATCGTGATGGTCACCGCCTACGACTACCCGAGCGCGCGCGCCGCCGAGGCCGCAGGCGTCGACCTCGTACTCGTGGGCGACTCCGCCGCGACGACCGTGCTCGGCTACAACGCCACCACGCCCGTCGAGCTCGACGACATGCTCGTGCTCGCGCGCGCCGTTCGACGCGGCCTGCGCACGCCGCTGCTGATCGGCGACTTGCCGTTCGGCTCCTACGAGGTCTCAGACGAGCAGGCGATCACGACCGCCATGCGCATGGTCAAGGAGGCAGGCTGCGACGCCGTCAAGCTCGAGGGCGGCGGCGAGGCATCGGTCAAGCGGGCGCGTGCGATCGTCGGCGCCGGCATCCCGGTGATGGGCCACGTCGGACTCACGCCGCAGACCGCCACCGCGCTCGGCGGCTGGAAGGCGCAGGGGCGCACCGCGACCGCCGCGGCGCGCATCGCGACGGAGGCGCTAGCGCTGCAGGAGGTGGGCTGCTTCGCGCTCGTGTTCGAGGCGATCCCGAGCGCCGTCACCGACGAGCTGATGCCACTTCTGCAGATCCCCGTGATCGGCATCGGCGCGGGGCCCGCCACCGATGGGCAGGTGCTCGTGTTCCACGACCTGCTCGGCATCCGCGACGGGCTCGGCGCGCGCTTCGTCAAGCGCTACGCCAACCTGCAGCAGGAGATGAACGACGGCGTCAGCGCCTATGCCGAGGACGTGCGCGCGCGCCGCTATCCCGCTCCCGAGCACACCTACTCGATCGACCCGGCCGAGCTGGCCGAGCTTCGCGCGCACCTCAGCCGATCTGCCTGAGCACCTTCGCGGGCGCTCCCGCCGCGATCGAGAACGGCTCGACGTCGCGTGTGACCACGCTGTTGGCGCCGATCACGCAGCGCTCGCCGATGCTCACGCCGCTCGTCACTACCACGTTCGCGCCTAGCCAGCAGTTGTCGCCGATGCGCGTCGGGCCCTTGCTGTGAAAGCCCTGCCATGTGATCGGGCGCTCGTGGTCGTCGTAGCGGTGGCTGGCGTCTGAGACGAAGCAGCCGTTGGCGAGCATGCAGTGCTCGCCAATCTCGACCAGCTCCTGTGCCGCCACCATCACCCCCATGTTCAGGAACGTGCCCGCACCGATGCGCACGCGCGCAGCGCCCGGCGCGGTGATCCACACGCCCGACTCCAGCAGCACGCCCGCGCCGATCTCAAGGCGCCCCTCGCGCAGCGCCTCGAGCACGTTGCCGTGTACCGGCCAGCGCACGAACGCCTCGCGGCGCATCAGCTCCCAGTGGATGCGCGCGCGATTCCACGGCAGCGAGTTGCGCTCATACCAGCGCCACTTCTGCGCCCACAGGTGCGCCTGTCGCGCCAGCTCGCGCGCCTGCGCCTGCGCGCCCACAGGGGATGCAACGGGAGCCTCTCCCCCCTCCGCGGCGACCATCGCCTCAGGCGGCGACCTTGGCGCGACGCCTGCGCGGCGGGGAGCCTGGCTTCGTGCCTGGCTTCGCGCCGTTGCGCGATGGCGCCGGCTCGAGCAGCTCCGCCAGGAAGTGCCCCGTGTGCGAGGCCGGCTCGGCGGCGACCTCCTCGGGCGTGCCCACCGCGATCGCCATGCCGCCCTCCTCCCCGCCCTCCGGCCCCATGTCGATCAGGCGGTCGGCGCTCTTGATCACGTCGAGGTTGTGCTCGATCACCACGATGCTGTTGCCCGCGTCGACCAGGCGCTGGAGCACCGTCAGGAGGCGCTGCACGTCCGCGAAGTGAAGCCCCGTGGTCGGCTCGTCGAGGATGTACAGCGTGCGGCCGGTAGCGATCTTCGACAGCTCCGTCGCGAGCTTCACCCGCTGCGCCTCGCCGCCCGAGAGCGTCGTCGCCGGCTGACCCAGACGCACATAGCCCAGGCCGACCGCGTTCAGCGTCTCCAGGCGCCGGCGGACCTTGGGGATGTGCTCGAAGAACGTCAGCGCCTCCTCGACCGGCATCTCCAGCACGTCCGCGATGTTCTTGCCCTTGAAGCGCACCTCCAGCGTCTCGCGGTTGTAGCGCTTGCCGTGGCACTGCTCGCACGGCACGTACACGTCCGGCAGGAAGTGCATCTCGATCTTGATCTGCCCGTCGCCACGGCACACCTCGCAGCGCCCGCCCTTGACGTTGAAGCTGAAGCGCCCCGGCTTGTAGCCGCGCGCCCGCGCCTCCTGCGTCTTCGCGAACAGGTCGCGGATCACGTCGAACAGCCCCGTGTACGTAGCCGGGTTCGAGCGCGGCGTGCGCCCGATCGGCGACTGGTCCACCGCGATGATCTTGTCCAACTGGTCCAGGCCATGGATCGCGCGATGCGCGCCAGGACGCTTGCGCGCCCGGTGCAGGCGGTTGGCCACCGCCTTGTACAGCACGTCGTTGACCAGCGTCGACTTGCCCGAGCCCGACACGCCCGTCACGCACGTCAGCACGCCCAGCGGCACGTGCACGTCGATGTCGCGCAGGTTGTGCTCGCTCGCGCCGACGATCTCGATGTAGCCGCTCGGCGTGCGCCTGCGCTTCGGCGGCTCGATCGTGCGCGTGCCCGCCAGGAACTGTCCCGTCAGCGACTCCTTCACGCGCTGGACCTCCACCGCGGTTCCCTGCGCCACGATCCGCCCGCCGTGCTCGCCCGCGCCGGGGCCGAGGTCGACGAGATGGTCGGCCGCGCGCATCGTCTGCTCGTCGTGCTCGACCACGATCACCGTGTTGCCCAGGTCGCGCAGTTTCTCCAGCGTCGCGATCAGCTTCGAGTTGTCGCGCTGGTGCAGACCGATCGACGGCTCGTCCAGGATGTACAGCACGCCCACCAGCGACGAGCCGATCTGCGTCGCCAGGCGGATGCGCTGCGCCTCGCCGCCGGACAGCGTCGCCGCCGCCCGATCCATCGACAGGTAGCCGATCCCCACGTTCTCCAGGAAGCGCAGCCGCTCTGAGATCTCGCGCAGGATCAGCCGCGCCACGTGCCTGTCGGTCTCCGACAGCTCGATCTCCTCGACCCACTCCAGCGCTCGGTACGCCGACAGCGCGCAGAAGTCCTCGATCCGCGTCCCTGCCACCAGCACCGCGCGCGACTCCGCGCGCAGCCGCGCGCCACCGCACACGGGGCACGCGCGCAGCGACATGTACTCCTCGATCTTCTCGCGCGTCCACTCCGAGTCGGTCTCGCGGTAGCGGCGTTCGAGGTTCTTGACGATCCCCTCGAAGCGGCTCGCGTAGGAGCGCTGGCGCCCGAAGCGGTTGCGGTAGGTCACCTGCACCGGCTCGCCGTTCGTCCCGTTCAGGAACACGTCGCGCTGCTCGTCAGACAGGTCTTCCCACGGCGCGTCCAGATCGACCTCGTACAGCTCCGCGATCGCCTCCGTCATCTGCTCGTAGTAGTTCGACGCGCTGTTCGCCCACGGCGCGAGCGCGCCCTCGGCGATCGACAGCGACGGGTCGGGCACCACCAGCTCGGGATCGATCTCCATCTGCGAGCCCAGGCCCGTGCAGCGCTCGCACGCCCCGTGGGGCGAGTTGAACGAGAAGATCCGCGGCTCGAGCTCGACCAGCGACGGCCCGTGCTCGGGACACGCGAAGCGCTCGGAGAACGTGAACAGCGTCCCCGGCGCCGGCGTCTCGCCCGGAACGATCTGCGCCGCCGCCGCACGCGGGCCCTTGGCGCCCTTCGCACCCTTCGCGCCCTTGCCGCCATCGCCAGCCTCATCGACCGCGCCCGACCCCGCCCCGGCGGAGGCCGAACGGCCGGAGCCCACTATCTCAACCTCGACCAGCCCGTCGGCCAGCGCCACCGCCGTCTCGATCGAGTCCGCCAGGCGCTTGCGCACGTCGTGGCGCATCACCAGGCGATCGACCACCACCGAGATGTCGTGCTTGTAGCGCTTGTCCAGCACGATCGACTCCTCCAGCATGCGCACGCGGTCGTCGATCTTCACGCGCGCGAAGCCGTCCGCGCGCAGCTCCTCCAGCAGCTTGCCGTACTCGCCCTTTCGCCCCCGCACGACCGGCGCGAGCACCATGAAGCGCGCCCCCTCCGCCAGCTCCATCACCTGGTCGATGATCTGCTCCGCCGACTGGCCCACGATCGGACGACCGCAGATCGGGCAGTGCGGCTTGCCCACGCGCGCCCACAACAGCCGCAGGTAGTCGTAGATCTCCGTCACCGTGCCCACCGTCGAGCGCGGGTTGCGCGACGTCGTCTTCTGGTCGATCGAGATCGCCGGCGAGAGCCCCTCGATCGAGTCCACGTCCGGCTTGTCCATCTGACCCAGGAACTGGCGCGCATACGCAGACAGCGACTCCACGTAGCGCCGTTGGCCCTCCGCGTAGATCGTGTCGAACGCCAAGCTCGACTTGCCCGACCCGGACAGGCCCGTTATGACAACCAGCGCATCCCGCGGCAGCGTCAGCGAGATGTCCTTCAGGTTGTGCTCACGGGCTCCCGAGACGACGATCTGGTTGCTCTGCGGCATCTACACATCCATGATACGCAGGCGAACAGATGTTCGGTGCGCGCTACCCCTCGATCGCCGAGTAGACCTCGTCGATCAGCTTCAAGCGATCGGGCAGCTGGAAGTTCTCCGCGAGGTAGCGCTCGGTGTCCGCACGCGACTCGCCGTTGAGCGCCATGTTCAGCGCGATCAGACGCGCGCCGTCGAGATCGCCGCCGCCCGCAGCGTCGGCGCCAGCCGGGACCTGCGCCGCGACCGGCTGTGGGGCGGCTTCCAGCGCGCTGTCGAGCTCTGACTCGAACTGACGCGGCAGCTCGGACTCGAACTGCCGGGACTGCGGCTCGAACTGTCGCGGCGGTTCGGGCTCGGGGGCTGCGTTGCTGCGCCCCGACGCGGCGTCGTACAGCTCGCTCATGCCCGTCTCCACCGCCGACAGATCCGCCGCCAGGCGCCCTGCGCCCGCGCGCATGCTCTCCACCAGCGCGCCCACCTCGCCGTCCATCGAGCCGACGTGCTCGATCAGCCTCGCCGTCACCTGCGCCACCGCCGACACGTGCTGGCGGGCGCGTTCGAGCGCCTCCTCACGGGTCCGCTCCGCGTCGCGGTCGGCGTCCTCGCGCACCTGGCGCGCGTTCTCGAGCGCGTGGCGCTCGATTTCCGCCGCCGCCGTCTCCGCCGCCTGCAGGATGCTCTGCACCTGCGTACCCGCGGTCGAGGCGACCGATACGTCCGCGCCGCCCGTGATCGCCGCACGCTGCAGCTCTTCGAGCTCGTCCGCTAGCGCCCGCAGGTGAGCGTCCACTGCCGCTGGGTCGTATCCGCGCCGGCCGATCGGGAAGTCCCTGCGCTCGACTGCCTGCCGATCGAAGTCCACGGCGGGCATCCTAAGCCATGTCGCCGGTGGAAGTCTCGACCGGCAAGATCTCGCCCGCCGGAGCCTCCTGTGACTGGATCTCCTGGAGGTCGCGACGCAGCTCGCGCAGCTCGTCGCGCAGCTGCGCCGCGTACTCGAAACGCAGGTCATCCGCCGCCGCGATCATCTCCTCCTCCAGCTCCACCACCATGCGCTCGAGCTCGTGCTTCGGCATCTCCTCGCCTTTGCCGCGCTTGGCCGTGCGGCGTTTGCGACCACGCGGCACCTTCGACTCGGCCTGCAGGAACTCCGCGATGTCGGAGATGCCCTTGACGATCGTCGCCGCGGTGATGCCGTGCTCGACGTTGTACGCGAGCTGGATCTCGCGCCGGCGATCGGTCTCCGAGATCGCCGCTTTCATCGCCCTGGTCTCCTTGTCCGCGTACATCAGCACCGTGCCCTCGATGTTGCGCGCCGCGCGGCCGATCGTCTGGATCAATGAGGTCTCCCCGCGCAGGAAGCCCTCCTTGTCGGCGTCCAGTATCGCCACCAGCGAGACCTCCGGCAGGTCCAGGCCCTCGCGCAGCAGGTTCACGCCCACGAGCACGTCGTACTCGCCCAGGCGCAGGTCGCGGATGATCTGGATGCGTTCGAGCGTGTCGATCTCCGAGTGCAGGTAGCGCGTCTTGAAGCCCATCTCCAGCAGGTACTGCGAGAGGTCCTCGGACATCTTCTTCGTCAGCGTCGTCACCAGCACGCGCTCGTTGCGATCGACGCGCTTGCGAACCTCGTTCATCAGGTCGTCGATCTGGTTCTTCGTCTCGCGCACCTCCACCGCCGGATCGACGATGCCCGTCGGGCGCACGATCTGCTCGACCACGCGCGTGGACTGCGTGCGCTCGTACTCGCCCGGCGTCGCCGACACGAACACCAGCTGCGGCGTGATCGACAGGAACTCGGAGAACGTCTGCGGGCGGTTGTCCAGCGCGCTCGGCAGCCGGAAGCCGTAGTCCACGAGCGTCTGCTTGCGCGAGCGGTCGCCCTCGTGCATGCCACCGATCTGCGGCACGGTCTGGTGAGACTCATCGATCAGGCAGATGAAGTCCTTGGGGAAGTAGTCGATCAGGCAGTACGGCCGCGAGCCTGGCGCGCGGCCGTCGAGGATCCTCGAGTAGTTCTCGATCCCAGAGCAGAAGCCAACCTCCCTGAGCATCTCCATGTCGTACTGCGTGCGCTGGCGCAGGCGGTGGGACTCGAGCTGCTTGCCTTCTGACTCGAGCTGCTCGCAGCGCTCGTTCAGCTCACGGCCGATCTCCGCCACGCCCGCCTCGATCGTGCCCTCTTTGACGTTGTAGTGCGTCGCCGGCCAGATCGCCACGTGCTCCAGGTCGTCCTCCAGCAGCTCGCCCGTCAACGGGTCGAACTGCTGTAGGCGTTCGACTTCGTCGCCGAACATCGTCGCTCGGAAGGCCGTCTCGGCGTACGCGGGGAACACCTCCAGCGTCTCGCCGCGCACGCGGAAGCTGCCGCGCGAGAGCACGCTGTCGTTGCGCGTGTACTGGATCGAGACCAGTTTGCGCAGGAGCCCGTCGCGGTCGATCATCTCGCCGCGCTTCAGGATCTGCATGTTCATCTCGTACGTCTCCGGCGAGCCCAGGCCGTAGATGCACGACACCGACGCCACCACGATCACGTCGCGGCGCGCGAACACCGCCGCGGTGGCCGCGTGGCGCAGCCGGTCCACCTCCTGGTTGATCGCCGAGTCCTTCTCGATGTACAGGTCGCGGCTCGGTACGTACGCCTCGGGCTGGTAGTAGTCGTAGTAGGACACGAAGTACTCGACCGCGTTCTCCGGGAAGAACGTGCGGAACTCGTTGCACAGCTGCGCCGCCAGCGTCTTGTTGTGCGCGATCACCAGCGCCGGGCGCTGCACCTCCTGGATCACGCCCGCCATCGCCATCGTCTTGCCCGTGCCGGTGGCGCCCAGCAGCGTCTGGAAGCGCTCGCCCTGCTCGACACCCTCGGCCAGCGCCGCGATCGCCTTCGGCTGGTCCGCTGTTGGGGTGAAGACTGAGTCGAGCTTGAAGTCGGGCATGCGCGGTGGCTCGTCCTACAGTAGCCGCTCGACCAGATCTGCCCGAGCGGCCGTCCGAGGAGTCCTCCGAGCTGCCCGCCGGCGGTCGGAGAGCGCTATGCGATGCCCAGCTGTCGCGGGTATGTCGCCCGGTACGCGCGCTGCGCGCCGAGCACGCGCTGCACGTATTCGCGCGTCTCGGAAAACGGGATTTCCTGCACGCTGAGCTGCCTGCCGGCCGCATCCGCCTGCGCCACCCAGCGATCGACGTTCGTCTCGCCGCCGTTGTACGCCGCCACCGCCAGCATCTCGTTGCCGCCGTAGTGGTCGAGCAGGTAGCGCAGGTAGTAGCTGCCATAGGCCACGTTGACGCTCGGTTCCGACAGGTCGCTCGCGGTGAAACTGCTGCCGCCAGACAGCCTGGCCAGGTAGTACGCCGTGCTCGGCAGGATCTGCATCAGCCCCTCCGCGCCCGCTGACGACGGGCGCGGTTCGAATTTGGTCTCCGCATAGATCACAGCCGCGATCAACGCCGGATCGAGTCGCTTCTCCGCCGCCTGCCTGCGGATGATGCTCGCGTCGCTCAGCGGCAGCGCGAGGTTGCGCGTCGTCTGCTGGAGCGTCGACGCGACCACACCCACGAACAGCACCGTCACGGCGATTGCCGCGATCGTGCCGAGCAGCCTGCGTGTCATCGTCCAAGCTTGCCAAGAACCGCCGACAGCTCGCGCTCGAGGTCCTCCCTGCTGCCGTCGTTGTGCACCACGAACGTCGCCCTGCACGCCTTCTCCTCCTGGGGGAGCTGGCGCGCCACCCGCTCGTCCACGAGCGCGTGCCCCCGCGCGTCCGCCCGGCCGCGGCGCACCGACTCTTCGGCCACCACCGCGATCGTCGCGTCGTACAGCTCATCCAGGCCCGCCTCGAATAGCAGCGGAACCTCGACCACCGCCGCGCGCGGCGCCGGGTGCATGGCGCGCGCATGTTCGAGCCATTCTTGGACCCTCGCGCCCACCATCGGCCACACCTGGCCCTCGAGCCACGCACGCTCCTGCGCCGACGCGAACGCGCGCTCGGCCACCGCCGCACGATCCACGATGCCGCCCGGAGCCACCTCCGCCCCGAAGCGCGCCACCACCGCGTCGCGCAGATGCGAGCCTTCGTAGAGCTCGTGCACGACCGCGTCGCTTGACAGAACCTCCGCGCCCAGCCGCCGCAGCGCCTCCAGCGCAGTCGACTTACCCGATCCCATGCCGCCCGTCAGCCCGACGAACGGCACCGCCGCCTGGACCTGCTCGGCGATGCTCCGCTCGCTTCTAGTCCTGCTGCGCGGACTCGGCCGTGACAGCGCCATCGCCCGCGTCACCGTTCTCTGCCGCCGTCTGCTCATCAGCGGGCGCGTCCTCGTCCGCTGGCTCGGAAGCTGTGCTCGCCTCTGGCTCCGCGACCGGCTCCGGCGCGTCAGCGACCTCGGGGGCCTCCACCGCCGCGTCCTCAGCGACCTCCGCGGGATCAGCGATCTCCGGAGCGGCTACGGCCTCGACGGGCTCGGGAGTCTCAGCGGCCTCAATAGCCTCCGGGGCCTCGGGAGTCTCAGCGGCCTCAACAGCCTCCGGGGCCTCAGGAGCCTCAACGGCCTCGCCGTCTTCGGTAGCAACCTCCGCCTCGACAGCGGGCTCACCCGGCCGCGACACGGGCAGGATCTGATCCTCGACGCGCTTAGCCGACAGCGACAGGCGCCGGCGCTCGGAGTCGATCTCGAGGATCTTCACGCGGATCTCATCGCCCGGGTGGACGATCTCGCGCGGGCTCTCGACGTGATGCGCTGCCAGCTCGGAGATGTGAACGAGCCCCTCGACTCCGTCGAGGATCTCGACGAACGCACCGAACGTGACCACCTTGGTGACCTTGCCGGCGAGCTCGTCGCCGACGTTGTAGGTGTCGACGATCCGCTGCCACGGGTCTTCCTGCGTCTGCTTGAGACCCAGCGAGATGCGCTGGCGGTCGCGGTCGATGTCGAGCACCTTGACCTTGACCGTGTCTCCGATGTTGAGAATCTCGCTCGGGTGGTTGACGTGCGACCACGAGAGCTCGGAGATGTGGATCAGGCCATCGATGCCGTCGAGGTCCACGAACGCGCCGAAGTCGACGATGTTGGAGATCTGCCCCTCCACCACCAGGCCAGGCTGGAGACGGTCGAGGATCTGCTGGCGAACCTCCTTGCGCTCCTCCTCGAGGACCGCGCGCCGGGAGAGCACGACGTTGTTGCGCGAGCGGTTGAGCTCGATCACCTTGGTCTCGATCTTCGTGCCCATGTACTCGTCGAGGTTGGGCACCCGGCGGATGTCCACCAGCGAGGCGGGCAGGAAGCCGCGCACGCCCAGGTCGATGATCAGGCCGCCCTTGACGACCTCGATGACCGTGCCCTCGACCGGCTCGCCCGACTCGGCAGCCGTTTCGATGCGGCGCCACGCCTTCTCGAAGCGCGCGCGCTTCTTGGACATGATCAGGCGACCGTCCTGGTCCTCCTTGGTCATGACGATCGCGTCGACCTCCTCGCCGAGGTGGACCTCCTCGTTCGGATCGACCGCCTTGCGGATCGAAAGCTCGTTGGCGGGGATGACGCCCTCGGACTTGTAGCCGATGTCTACGAGCACCTCGTCCTTGTCGATCCGGACGACGTGGCCGGTGACGACCTCGCCCTCCTCGATCGCCCGGAATGTGGCGTCGTAGTTGGGGACGATCTGGCCGTCCACTTCGAGCAGAAGCCCGTTTGATCCGTCGACCACGCGGGCCTGTGGATTCTCTACCATCGTTTGCACCGGGCGAAGCGTAGCGCAGCCGTATCATTGCGGCCATATGCCCATGCGAGCGACGAAGCGGGGAGAGCAGCGAACCCGCTTGGAACGCGACTGCGACGTGCTCGTTTGCGGCGCCAGCTTTGCCGGGCTGGCGGTCGCGCGCGAGCTCGCCGGCTCGGGCGCAAAGGTGCTCGTGATCGACCGCTACGAGCTCGGCGAGCGCCAGACCTCCGCCTGCGCGATGCCCACCGAGTGGATGCGAGCGCTCGAGCTGATGGACTCGTGGCGCCAGAGCTTCCACGAGATGATCGTCCACACGCCCTACCGCACGGTGCGCTGGATGCTGCCGTGGTCGTTCTCCACGTTCGACTACCGCGAGCTGTGCGCGCTGCTGTGGGCTCAGGCCGCGTGCCCGGAGCTGGAGCTGGAGACCGCCACCGTCACCGCTCGCGACGGGAACACCGTGCACACCGACCGCGGCGACCTGCGCGCGCCGCTGATCGTCGACGCGCTCGGCTGGCGGCGCGTCCTGTCCAACGCCGCGCCGATCCAGCCGCCCGACGCGCGTCTCTCACGCGGCCTCGAGGTCCACCCCGACGGCCGCGGCGAGGACATGGAGCTGTGGATCGACGCCGGCTACGTGCGTGCCGGCTACGGCTGGAGCTTTCCCGCCGGCGGTGAGGTGCGCGTCGGCATCGGCTCGTTCTGGCCCTCCCATCACGTCAAGGAGCCCACCGTCAGGCTCGCCCACGACCTCGGCCTGCCGCCAGACGGCTATCAGGGCAACTGGATCCCCCACGAGTTGCGCGACGCGGTCGAGGACGGCGTGTTCTTCGCCGGCGACTCCGCCGGGCACTGCCTGCCGCTCACCGCCGAGGGCATCCGCACAGCGCTGTACTTCGGGCTCGCATGCGGGCGCGAGCTGCGCGCGGTGATCGGCGGCGATCGCACGCGCGAGCAGGCGCTCGCGCGCTACGGCGCGTTCTCCCACTCGCACGAGCGCAAATACCGCTGGATGCTCAACGTCCAGCGCGCGATCGGCCAGATCACTCCCAGCCGCGCCGCCACCGCGATCGTGCGCAGCTTCGAGAGCCGGCGCCTGACCGCGTGGGCGTTCCAGCACTACCTGGACATCGCGCCGCCGTCGTTCGTCCGCGGCGGGAGCCAGCGCTCGACGCCGATCGGGCGCCCGGCGGTGGCCGCGGCGGGCTGACTGACGTTTCAGGCCACCCTGCGCAGGCTCGGGCTTCCGGCGGTCGCCCGCAGCGCCAGCTGACCAGCTTCGACCGCGCTCGCCCAGGCGACCTCCGCCAGCAGCCCTGGCGCGGCGACCATGTCGCCCGCCAGGAACACGCCGTCGCCGCGATCCACGGCAGGGCGATCGCGCCAGCTCGTTCCGGGCATGTCGAGCGCGCCACTGCACGCGTCCATCACCTGACGGCGGCGCCAGGTCTCGCGCTCGCGCCAGTCCGGCAGTGAGCTGTCGAGCAGCCGCTCGAGCCGCGCCGCCGCCCGCTCGGCGTCCTCCTCGGGGCGGATCGGCATCTGCGCCTGCACGAGCTCCTCGCCCGCGGGCGCCAGCGACGGGTCGGGGGCGGTGAAGCGCTCGACCCAGCCGGCCTCGTCGAGATCGGACACCACGAACGGATCGCCGCGCCGACGCCGCAGGGCCACGTCGATGCAGAGCGTGCGCCCGCTGGTCCAACGCAGGCCGTTGTCGCCGAGCAGCTCGCGAGCGGCGTTCAGCTCCGTCGCCACGATCACCGGTGGCTCGGGCAGCTCGCCGACGGCGCAACCCGTCTCGATCACCACACCCAGCTCGCGGGCGCGGGCCTCGAGCGAGCCGACCACCGCGCTCCAGCCGCCGAGCGCGTAACGCGCGACCGGCAGCGGGCTCAGCAACGCCCTGACGGTCCGCGGCCACACGAACGCGGCCGACAGCTCCCCCGGGTCGTGGTGGAAGCTGAATACCCCCGCCGCCGCCGAGAGCATCGCGGCCGTTCGCTCGTCGGTGTGCTGGGCGGCCCAGGTGCGGAAGGGGAGCTCGGCCGGCGCTTCACGGCCGCGCAGCCGCAGCACCGACGGGATCGCTCCGAGTGGAGGGGTGCGCCTGAGCTCGCCCTGCCAGCGAAACCTGACGCCCGCCAAAGGCGGCCCTGCGTGGCTCGGCAACAGCTTGCGCGCGGCCATCCAGCGCCAGAACGGGCCGTCCTTGTAGAGGGCGTGCGGGCCGAGATTGGCTTTGTACGGACCATCGCTGCTGCGCGCCCGTCCGCCCAATGTGGCATGCGCCTCAAACAGCGACACGCGCGCACCGCCCTCGGCGCAGGTGATCGCGGCGGTCAATCCGGCAAGACCTCCTCCGACGATCGTGATCTGACTCAGCTGGTGCTCTGCATGCCGGCTCGGCGAGCTCATGAGGATCCTCCTGGCGGTTGCTGACACGATCACCCTACGCCGCCACTGGTCCGGTATACAGTTCCAGTAATGACAGGCATCAAAGGGCCAGTTACGGGCCCTGAGCTACTGGTCGAACTCGACCGCAACGACGAGCTGCCGCTGCACGAGCAGCTCGAGCGCTCGCTGCGCGAGAACATCCGGCGCGGCAGCCTGCCCGCTGGCACAAGGCTGCCGTCCACGCGCGGGCTTGCGGCCGAGCTCGGCGTCTCGCGCGGCGTCGTCACTGAGGCCTATGGCCAACTCGGCGCAGAGGGCTACCTGGAGACTCGCCAGGGAGCCCCGGTGCGGGTCGCACGGGCGGTGCGCACTGCCGTCCCGCGCACACCAGCGCGCTCGCTGCTGCCCAGCTTCCCCTACCACTTCCACCCCGGCCTCCCCGACCTTGCGGGCTTTCCCCGCGACCGCTGGCTGCGCTCGTTGCGCGCCGGCCTGGGCGAGTCGCCGCTTGACGCGGTGGGCTACGGCGATCCGCGCGGCGCGCCGAGACTCCGCGAAGCGCTAGCCGACTACCTCGGGCGCGTGCGCGGCGCGGCGGCGGACCCGGAGAACATGCTCGTATGCACGGGCTTCATGCAGGGCTTCTCGATCCTCTGCCGGTGGCTGCACCGCCAGGGTGTCGAGCAGATCGCAGTGGAGGACCCGGGCTGGCAGGTGCATCGTCTGATGGCCGAACAGGCCGGCATACAGACGGTCCCGGTACCAGTCGACGAGCACGGCCTCGACGTGCAGGCGCTCGCCGACACGGGCGCTCGCGCCGTGCTGGTCACCCCCGCGCACCAGTTTCCGACGGGCGTGGTGCTCAGCCGCGAGCGCCGCGCTGCGCTGATCGAATGGGCCGAGGACGGCGAGCTGCTGATCGTCGAGGACGACTACGACGCCGAGTTCCGCTACGACCGCGTCGCCGTCGGCGCGCTGCAGGGACTGGCCTCAGAGCGAGTGCTGTACATCGGCTCGGCGAGCAAGCGCCTGGCGCCGGCGATGCGCCTGGGCTGGATGCTCCTGCCCTCGTGGCTTGCGTGGCATCTGATCTCCGCGAAGGCGATCGAGGACGGCGGCTCGGAGGTCCTGGGCCAGCTGGCGTTGTGTGACTTCATCGAACGCGGCGAGCTCGACCGGCACGTGCGTCGCATGCGCCTGCGCTACCAGGCGCGGCGCGACTCGCTGCTGGACGCGCTCGCGCGGTGGCTGCCGCAGGGACGCCCAAGCGGTGCCGCGGCGGGCATGTTCGAGCTCGTGCGGCTCCCCGACGAGGTCGACGAGGCCGCCCTACTGGCCGCCGCCGCCAAGCGCGGTGCGGGCATGGAGGGCCTTAGCTGGCACCGATTCACCCACGGAGGCACGCCGGGCGTGCTGCTCGGCTACGGCAACCTGTCCGAGCCGGCGATCGAACAGGGCGTGCGCCTGATCGCCGAGGCGCTGACCGAGGTCGAGACGGGCGCCGGCGTCGAGGGGACCCACTGAACCACGACGCGAGCGCAATTGGCACCCGCGCGGGGCGTGCAACTGGACCTCCCCAGCGCCGTGTCGGGGCCATATCGTGCGTGGTGTGAAGGCGGGCTACCAGCAGCCCACGGGCATCTCCGCGCCGCAGGCCCCAGGCCCCTCGGTCGTGACGGTGGGTCTCGCCACGTTCGCCGCGATCCAGCTCGGCCTGGCGCTGTTCATGGCGGCCAGCCCCCACGGCTTCTACACCGCGGTTGGTCCGTTCGGCGCCTTCAACGCCCACTACATCCGCGACGTCGCGAGCTTCTACTGCGCGATCGGCGTCGCCCTGGCGGTCGCGATCGTCCGCGCCTCGTGGCGCGTGCCGGTACTGGCACTGACGGGCATCCAGTACGCGCTGCACTGCGTCAACCACCTGATTGACATCGACAAGGCCCACCCGGCGTGGAACGGCTACTTCGACTTCTTCTCGCTGGCCGCCGCGACGGCGGCGCTCGCGTGGCTGTGCCGCGCGGCGCTGCTGGAGGCGAAGCCGTGAGGGTGTTCGTGGCTGGGGCGACGGGCGCGATCGGGCAACCGTTGCTGCGGATGCTCGTCGCCGAGGGCCACCAGGTCACCGGCATGACGCGCTCGCCGGCCAACGCGCAGGCGCTGCGGGCGGCGGGCGCCGAGCCGGTCCTCGCCGACGCGCTCGACGCGGCGGCGGTCACGCGCGCGGTCGCGTCCGCCCGCCCGGAGGCGGTCATCCACCAGCTCACCGCGATTCCCGCGCGGCTGAACCCGCGCAAGATCGTGCGCGACTTCGAGCTCACCGATCGCCTGCGAACAGAGGGTACGCGCATCCTCGTGGACGCCGCGCGCGCAGCAGGGGCCTGGCGCGTGCTCGCGCAGAGCATCGCCTTCGCATACGCCCCCGGCCCGCCCGCCAGCGTTCACATCGAGAGCGACCCTCTGACCGCGACCGCCAACCCCCCCAAGCAGTTCAGGCGCTCCGCCGCCGCGATCGCGGAGCTCGAGCGCACGGTGCTCGGCGCGGGCGGGCTCGTGCTGCGCTACGGATACTTCTATGGCCCCGGCAGCGCGATCTCGCGAGGCGGCTCGCTCTGCGCGGACGTCTCGCGCCGGCGTCTGCCTATCGTGGGCGGCGGCACGGGCGTGTGGTCGTTCGTCCATGTCGAGGACGCCGCCGAGGCGACCGTCGCGGCTCTCGCCAACGGCGCGAGCGCTGCCTACAACGTCGTCGACGACGAGCCAGCACCCGTCTGCGAGTGGCTGCCGGCGCTCGCCGCCGCGCTCGGCGCGCCACCCCCGCGGCGTGTGCCCTCGCTGCTCGCCCGCCCGCTCGCCGGCAGCTACGGGATCATGACCATGACCGCCGCGCAGGGCGCCGCCAACGCGCTCGCCAAGCGCGAGCTCGGCTGGCAGCCCAGGTATTCGAGCTGGCGCGAGGGCTTTCAGACGGCGCTCGGCTGACGCGGGCGCACCCTGCTTCCGCGCCTCTACTTCCGCACCACCAGCACGACCCCGGCCACCAGCAGTACGAGCCCGGCGATGCGCGAGACGCCGATGTGCTGGCGGGCAAGCCCGAACAGCCCAAAGCGATCGATCGCCACCGAGATCGCGAGCTGGCCGGTGATCACCACCGCCGTCAGGCCGCTCGCGCCGAGCGTGCGCACGGCGATCAGCGCGACCGTCACATAGACCGCTCCGAGCAGGCCGCCGACGAGCGCCCACCACGGCGCGCGCCCGAAGTTGGCCAGCTCGCCCAGGCCGCCGTTGACGAACGCAGCGATCGCCAGCAGCACGACCGTTCCGAGGAGAAACGAGAACGTCGCCGCCTGGATGCTCCCGATGCTCTTGCCCAGACGCGCGTTGACAGGCGCTTGCATCCCGACCAGGCAGCCGGCGAGGACGCCCACCAGCACAGCCACGGCACGGCTCATGGCACGCTCGGGCGCGTCACGCTCACTTGGCCTCCAGCCATGTGCGCCCCACGCCGATGTCCACCGCCAGCGGCGGCTCGCGCTGCTCCCACACGCCGACCATCTCGCGCTCGATCAGCTCGCGCGCGCGCTCGGCCTCCTCGGGCGGCCCTTCGAACAGCAGCTCGTCGTGGATCGTCAGCAGCAGCCGCGTCTGCAGCTCGGACTCCGCGAGCGCCCGGTGCGTGCGAACCATCGCCAGCTTGATGATGTCGGCGGCGGTGCCCTGGATGACCGTGTTTACCGCCAGGCGCTCGCCGAGCGTGCGCACCTGGTAGTTGCGGGCGCGCAGCTCGGGGATCTGGCGGCGCCGGCCCCACAACGTCTTCACGTGCCCCTCCTCCTTGGCCTGCTCGATCGTCGCGGCGATGAACTCCGCCACGCGCGGGAAGCGCTCGAGGTAGGCGTCGATGAACTCCTTGGCCTCCTCGCGCGGGATGTTCAGTCGGTCAGCGAGCCCGAAGTCGGACAGGCCGTAGACGATCCCGTAGTTGATCATCTTCGCCTTCGAGCGCATGCCCGGGTCGATCGCGTCGCCCTGCACGCCGAACACGCGCGAGGCGGTCGCCGTGTGCACGTCCTCGCCGCGCTCGAAGATCTCCATCAGCACCTGCTCGCCGGCCGCGTGTGCCAGCACGCGCAGCTCGATCTGGGAGTAGTCGGCGGAGATCAGCACGCTGCCCTCCTCAGCCTCGAAGCAACCGCGGATCTCGCGCCCGAGAGAGGTGCGGATCGGGACGTTCTGCATATTCGGGTTGGTGCTCGCGAGCCGGCCGGTCTGCGCTCCGGCCTGCAGGAACGTCGTGTGGATCCGAGAGCGCTCGTCGACCTCGCCGGGCAGCACGTCGAGGTAGGTCTTGGCGAGCGTAGAGAGCTCGCGCCAGCGCTCGATCCTCGGCACGATCTCGTGCTCGGCGCGAATCGCCTGCAGCACGCGCGCGTCGGTCGAGTAGCCGGTCTTGCCGCGGCGCTTGCGCGAGAGACCGAGCTTCTCGAAGAGGATCTGACCGAGCTGTTGCGGCGAGCCGATAGTGAACTCCTCTTCGGCGAGGAGGAAGATCTCCTCTTCCAACGCAGCGATCTCCTCGCGGACGCGGCCGCTGATCTCGGCCAGGCGCTCGAGGTCGAGCCGCACCCCCAGCAGCTCCATCTCGCGCAGCACCGCCACCAGCGGCAACTCGATCTCTGCCATCACCGGCTCGAGGCCGCGCTCGGCGATCTGCTCGCGCTGCCAGTCCGCGAGCACGCCCAGCAGCACCGCCTCCGCGGCCACCGGGTCCTCGATGTCGCTGTCCAGGCCGCGCTCCTCGAACAGCTCCGCCAGCGGGTAGCCGCGCCTGGCCGGCTCGAGCAGGTATGCCCCCAGCAGCGTGTCGTGCACGAGCGTGGCGGGCACGAGCCCGAGCGCCTTGGCGTCATGGGCTAGCGCCGGACGCTCTCCAACGGCGCCGACGACCTCCTCCGGGCCGGCGCAGTCTCCGACCAGCACTTCCCCGTCCGCTGCCACCGCGAAGCGCCACGGCGCGCCGTCGGCGAACAGGGCGCCCTCGGGCGGCTCGCTCGCGTGCACGGCCACGCACAGCTCGCCCTCCGCGTCGCCGACGCGCGCGATGTCCGCGGGGCTGCCGGCGCGCACACGCGCGGTGAGGCTCACCTGTGCGGCTCCCGCCGGCGCCGCGATCTCGGCATCGCCGAGCGCCTCCTCCAGGCGCCGCAGCGGGTCGCGCAGCTCGTAGTGGCGAAAGAACTCGCGCAGCCGCGAGCGGTCCGGCTCGCGCACGGCCTCGGCGGCGATGTCGAAGTCGACGTTCACGTCGCGCTGCACCGTCGCCAGGCGCTTGGACACGCGCGCGTCCTCGGCGTGCTCGATCAGGTTCTGTTTGCGCTTGGCGCCTTTGACCTCCTCGACGCGCGCGAGCACCTCCTCGAGCGAGCCGAAGCTCTGGATCAGCTCGCTGGCGGTCTTCTCGCCGATCCCCGGGATGCCGGGAATGTTGTCGGAGGTATCGCCCTTGAGGCCGTAGAAGTCGGGAATCAGCTCCGGGGCGATGCCGTAGCGGTCGATCACCGCCTGGCGGTCGTAGAGCTTGGTCTCGGTGATGCCCCGCGACGTCGCCATCACCGTGACGAAGCCCTCGGGGT
>DASZFY010000065.1:0-28736 GCA_035939335.1 Solirubrobacteraceae bacterium
CGCCCTGAAGATCCTCACGCTCTTGAAAGACCTCGGCGCCGAGATCCGCTACCACGACCCACACGTGCCCGAACTGCGCGACTACGACCTGCACAGCGTCTCACTCGACGACGCGCTCGAACACGCCGACCTCACCCTCATCATCACCGCCCACCCCCACGTCGACCACCAGCTCGTCGCCCAACACGCACGCCTGCTTGTGGACCTGCGCGGGGTCACACGCACGCTCGACGTCGCCGCGGCCGTGCGACTTTAGGAAGGCGACGCGCCGCTTCGACCCGAGCGCTGCGGAGCGCCGCTCCACGTGCGGATCCTCGCCGGCAGGCGGTGCGCCGCTGCCGTGTGTCATCGCCAGCCGTTTCGAGCTACGGCCCGCAGCCGTCCAGTTCGCCCCAAGGCATCCCAAGCAGGCCTTACCATTTGACATATGAGCACTCGAACTCACAGCAGGTACGCGGCGCTGCACAGGCTCGGCGAGCTTGGGCAACAGATCGACCATCGGCGCGGGCCGGACCCATACCCGCGCCCGTCCGGGCCTGCGCCAAATCTTCAAGAGGTGCGTAGACGCCGCGGTGAGATCGAGCGCCTGGCGGCGCGTCACGGCGCGCGCGGGGTGCGGGTGTTCGGATCGGTCGCCCGTGGCGAGGCGAGGCCAGACAGCGACCTCGACGTGCTGGTCGAGATGGAGCAGCGGGGCATGCTCGAGCAGGCTGGTCTCCAAGGCGACCTGGAAGAGCTGCTGCGCTGCCCAGTACACGTCGCGACGACATGCGGGTTGCGTTACGCGCGAGAGAGCACTCGCAAGCAGATCGAACGGGAAGCGATCCCGCTTTGAGTCCGCGTCGAGACCTCGATCGGCTCACGGACATGCGCGATGCCCTCGTGGACATCAAAGCGCTGGCCGCGGACGGCGAGGAAGCCTTTGAGAGCGATCGCAGCGCACAGCACGCAACCTCAAGTATTATCCGGACCTCACGATTATGCGAACTCGGGGTCGCGACCCAGGTCCGGAGGTGGCGATCTCGTCCGAGGCGAACGTGAGCTGGGCACAGCGAGGACGCTCAGATCTCGCTCAATGCAGGAGCGACGGTCTCTTGACTCTCGCAAGCGTCAGGTCACTCCCGCCTCGCCGTGCACGATCGTCGCCAGGGCGATCGTGGAGTCCACTGTTGGGTGGTCTTTCCGGGACGCATTTGTTTGTTGCTCTAGCTCGCTTGCCACCCAAAGGTCACCGGAACGATGGCCGCGACGCCGCTGTCGAGTGCTTCGAACGCGACTTCGCTGCCCGGCGTGAGGGAGACTGTGTGGGTGGTATCAGAGCAGGTGCTCGCAGTTGCCAGCACCGTGCACGTCAGCGCGCTCGCGCTTCCGTTCACCATCAGGGTCAGCTTGAGAGTGCCTGTCAGGGGAACGGCCACTCCCGTGAGGCTTACGCGGAGGTTGGAGGCCGTCTCACTGGTGGGCATTACCGCCGAGTTGCCAGACAGAGCCGTGGACGGCAGGCTTTGGCCGGAGGGGGCCAGGAACTGAGGTATGCCCACGACGAACGTCACAGGTCCGTGACTGCCTCCGAGCATCGGCGTGATCCCGCCGCTTGGGCCGGTGGCACCCGTAGCGCCTGTGGCACCCGTGGTGCCCGTGCCGGTTGGCCCGGTCGCACCTGTTTCTCCGGTTGCGCCTGTTACCCCGGTTGCCCCGGTGGGACCCGCCGCTCCGCTCGGTCCCGCCGGTCCAGTCGGCCCTGCTGCTCCTGTCGTTCCGGTCGGACCGGCCGCCCCTAGACCCCCGGTAAGCCCCGGGAGCCCCTGAAGGCCTTGCGATCCGGTCGTGCCCGTGGCGCCAGTGGTACCCGCCGCGCCGGTCGTACCCGCGACCCCCTGGAACCCTTGGGCGCCGGCGAGACCCTGGATACCTTGCGGCCCGGCGAGACCTTGAATGCCCTGGGCTCCGGCGGCACCCGCACCACCGGCTATGCCTGTGACGCCCTGCAAGCCTTGAGGCCCGAGGAGACCCTGGACGCCTTGCAAGCCCTCAGGCCCGACGAGACCCTGGACGCCCTGCGGTCCGACAGAGCCCGTCGCGCCAATCGCGCCCGCGAGACCCTGCAAGCCCTGCGGTCCAGCAATCCCTTGAAGGCCCTGCGCTCCGATCGGCCCAATCGCACCGAGTGCGCCCGCGATCCCTTGTGAGCCCTGCGGTCCACCTAGACCCTGGATACCCTGTGGTCCGAGGAGTCCGTCTGGGCCCTGTTGTCCGGCGACCCCTTGAACGCCCTGCACTCCCGCTCCTGTTATACCGACGAGACCCTGGACGCCCTGCGGTCCAACTAGACCCTGAATGCCCTGCAGGCCAACTAGGCCCTGCAGACCCTGGGGCCCGAGCGGGCCGAACGCGCCGACTTCGCCCGCGACACCCTGAATGCCCTGCAATCCAGCTAGACCTTGTGCTCCCTGGACGCCAACAGATCCCGTGGCCCCGGCTACGTCACTCACACCCGCGACGCCCTGTAGCCCGCTCGCGCCCTGAGGACCCGTTGGGCCCACGCCGCCGCGCGCGCCGGTTGAACCACTTGCTCCTCGAGGACCCCTTGCGCCCCGTCGAGCCGTGATCGTGTTTCGATGATGAGTTGCCTCATGACGCTCCCCACCGTGGGCGGCGAGTGCCGGACCCGCACCCCACGCTCCCGCTACGAGAGCCAGTGCTCCAAGGGCCACAAGCAGGCGTTCTGAGCCAGCATGAACCCCGAAGCGATGGCTAAGCGACGGCGAAGGATTAGTCCCTGAGGGGGGAGCAATGGGCATGTGTGCCTCGCGTGGTTGAAGGGTTCTCGCGCTCACTGGGCCGCGTATCGAACGTGGCCGTTGGTGTCGAGTTGCACCACGGTGAAGATCGCTGGTGCTACGCGTGCGGCGTAGGCGATGCATGTAAACGTCTGGCCCTTGATCTGCGGCACCTCAGAAGGGCAGTAGGCATGCGTATGCAGATTTCGCTGCGACAGCGCGCTCTGCTCAATGGCAAGGGCCACCCGCGATGTATCGAGATAACGTTGAGCACGCACGCTGGCGGGATGAGTCGAGCCACACGCCGACAGCCCGCACGTCAGCACGGCTGCTCCGCAGAGTGTCGTTCTGATCGTGAATCTCGGCGTCATGCGGCAGATCCTCTCGCTTTAGCGCTGTCCCTTAGTGGGCGGGCGCTGGCAGAACGATCTACGCCCCGTCAGAACTCTCCATCATTTCGTACTCTCAGTACGCTCTCGGCGACTCCATGCCAGGACAGTTCGATTTCTCGGACTTCTCGACAAATGTCGTACCGGCATCAGAGCACGGGATCGTCTGTCGCAACTTCCGAAAGCGCGACCTGCAGCAAGAGGTCACGTGCTTAAACGCTGTCTACGACGATGACGGGCTGACCAAGCTCTAGCCTGGCCTGGAGCGCAGGCTCAATTCGCCCCGTCGCGCTTGAGCACCACCGGCAGCGTGCGCAGAATCAACCGCACGTCCCCCCACAGCGACCAGTTGGTCACATACAGGTAGTCGAGCTTCACCATCTCCTCGAACGGGATGCTCGTGCGGCCGAGCACCTGCCACAGCCCGGTGATCCCCGGCGTCAGGTCGAGCCGTCCCCGCGCCCAGCCGTCGACCATGCTGTCCTCCGCCGCGATCAGCGGGCGGGGACCCACCAGGCTCATGTCGCCCTTCACCACGTTCCACAGCTGCGGGAGCTCGTCGAGGCTCGTCAGCCGCAGGACGCGCCCAACGCGCGTGATGCGCGGATCGTGCTCCAGGTGAAGCCAGCCCGGGTCCTTGCTGTGCGCCAGCAGCTCATCGCGACGCGCTTCCGCGTCGAGCACCATCGTTCGCATCTTCAGCAGCCGAAAGCGCCGTCCACCCATGCCGATGCGCTCCTGGCGAAAGAACACCGGACCCGGCGAGTCGAGCTTCACCGCGATCGCCATCGCGATCACCAACGGCACCGCCGAGATGCCCATGATCGCGACGCCCACCAGATCCAAAGCGCGCTTGGCCATGCGCGAGGAGCGCGACAGCACCGACGGGTTGATCCCCAGCACCGTCACGCCATGGAGATCGTCCACCTCCACCGATGGCCCCAACGCGCTGCACGTCGCCGGCAAAAGACTCACCTTCACAGACACCGTCTTGCAGTCGCGCAGCACCCCCAGCAGGCGCTCGCCGTCCACCTCCGCGTCCGCCACCACCACCCGCCCCACGCGCTGCTCGACCATCACGCGCGGCAGGTCCACCTCGTCCAGATCGCCCAGGCACGGCAGCGCGAGCTCGTCCCCCATGTGCTGCTCGCAGCTGACCATCCCGATCGGCTCGAGGCGCAGGCTCGCCTTCGCGCGCATCTTCTCTATCAGCGCGCCGCTCGTACGGCCCGTGCCGATCAACAGCACCCGCTCCGGTGACACCAGACGCGTGAAGCCCGCTCGCACCAGCGCACGACCGCTCAGCACCAGCGCCATCGCCAGACCCGCGAACGCCAGGATCGCCGCGAACATCAGCTTCGCCGGCGCCGCCAGCACATACCAGCACCACAGCAACAGGCAACCCAGCAGCAGAGCCTGAAACAGTGAAGGCAGATCGTCCAGCGTCGAGTGACTCAAACGCTTCGTGTCACGGTCATACAGCCCGTACAGCTTGAACAGCACCACCCACGCCGGCAGCGTCAGCAACCCGAACAGCATGTACTGCTGCCAGGAGTGACCGTGCCCGCCGCCCGCCAGCGCCACCGCCGCCGCCAGCGCCAGCACCAGGCACACCGCGTCGCTCACCGCCAGCAGCCGCCGCAGGAACCAGTCGCGTCGGCCATACCCGCGCGCCACCAGCGTGCCCGCGCGCGGTACCGCGTTTAGCGGGCTCGGACGCGAGTGAACGGTGTCATCCAGCGATGCCACCTGGACCCCCCCACTACCGTCCTCCGCCATATTCGAGCAACGCTCGCGCCGGGTATGGACTTGCGTCGGTGCCCCTCAGCCCTCGGCCGTGACGCGCGCGCCCGCCGCGACCGGGATTCTGTCGACGATGCGCTGACGATTGATGCTCGGCACCGACGCGGACACGCGCTCGCCGTAACACGGATGGTCGCCGTCCAGCAGCGCCACGGGGTCGCCTGCGCGCTCCATCGAGCTGTGCGCCGCCTCCAGCGCGCGCACGATCTCCAGGCCCAGCGCGCTGCTCGAGCGCGGCTCCTCGCCCGTGCGGATCGCGTGCGCGAAGTCCTCCAGCTCGAGGCCCAGCGGCTCGCCCGCCGCGATGCGCGGCACCACGATGTCGCCGCTGCGATATGTCAACTGGTACTCACCGAACGTCGCCGGCGCCTCCACCGTCGAGACGTCCAGCCCGCGGTCGTAGATGCGCACCGACTCATCCGAGGAGCTGTCGTCGTACTGCACCATGCGCTTGGAGCCCACCACCACCATCTGGCGCATCTTGCGCGGCGCCAGCCACGATATCTGCACGTTGGCCGTCGTGCCGCCCGAGAACGTCACCGTCAGAAACGCCGTCTCGGGAACGCCATCCTGGAAGATGCTCTGGCCGGCGACCGCGATGTGCGTCACCGGACGGTCCAGCCAATACAAAAGGATCGACAGGTCGTGCGGGGCCAGGTCGCTGATCACGCCGTCGGGCTGGTACAGGCCGAGGTTCATGCGCGAGGAGGTCACGAAGTAGACGTCGCCGAGCTCGCCCGTCTGGATCAGCTCGCGCACCTTGTTCACCGGCGGGCTGTACACGAACGTGTGCCCCGGCATCAGCACCCGTTCGGCCCGCGCGGCGATCTCGATCAGCTCTTCCGCGTGCGCCGCCGTCGTCGCCAGAGGCTTCTCCACCAGCACATGCTTGCCCGCTTCCAGCGCGCGGCGCGCCAGCTCGAAGTGAGTGCGCGGCGGCGTCGCGATCGACACCGCCTGCACGCGCGGATCGAGCAGCAGCGTGTCGAGTTCGTGCTCCACCGGACAACCGGGGTAGCGACGCGCGAAGTCCATCGCGCGCGCGGGGTCGCGCTCGCACAGCCCCATCAGACGGAACTCCGGGCGCTCTGAGATGTTGCGCACCACGTTCGGTCCCCAATAGCCAAAGCCCACCACCGCGATGCCGATCGGCGTCGTGATCATCTCGCTGCCCTCCTCCGCTGCTGTATCCGTGCTCGGGGAACGTCAACGGGCTTCTGTCGTGCCCATCGTCACAACCAACGGGCGGACGGCCGCGTGGCTTGCGCGCAGCGCAACGGCGATTCGCTCGATCTGCGCGGCCGTGATCGACGGGAAAATCGGCAGCGACAGGATCTCGCCCGCGAGCGCGCTCGCGCACGGCGCCTGATCGTGCTCCTCCGCCAGCGCCGCGTACGCCTGCGAGCGGTGGATCGGGATCGGGTAGTGAACGCCCGTCGCGATGCCCCGCTCGGCCAGCAGCTCCCTGAGCGCGTCCCGGCGCGGCGTGCGCACGACGAACTGGTGATACACGTGGTCGCCGTCAGCCGCCGCGGGCGCGGGCAGGGTCAGCTCCTCGATGTCTGCAAGCGCCTCGCGCAGCGCGTCCGCCGCCAGCCGCCGCGCCTGGTTGCGCTCGTCCAGGTGCGCGAGCTTCAGCCGAAGGACCGCAGCCTGGATCGCGTCCAAGCGGCCGGTGGTGCCGATCACGCGGTGGTGATATCGCGGGCTCTCGCCGTGCGAGCGCAGCAGACGCACGCGCTCGGCCAGATCCGCGCGCGTGCTCACCACCGCCCCCGCGTCGCCCCACGCGCCGAGGTTCTTGGCGGGATAGAAAGAGAACGTGCCCGCGTCGCCGATCGTGCCCACACGCCTGCCGCGGTAGCGCGCGCCGTGCGCCTGCGAGGCGTCCTCCAGCACCGCCACGCCCGCGCCGCGCGTGAGCGCCACGATCGGTTCCATGTCGACCGTGCGGCCAAACAGGTGAACGGGAATCACACAGCGCACCGCCGGCGTGAGCGCCGGCGCGAGCGTGCGCGCGCTCATCAGCTGCGTGTCCGGCTCCACGTCCGCGAAGCGCGGGCGGGCACCCACCAGGCTGACTGCCTCTGCGGTTGCGATGAACGAGTTCGCAGGCACCACCACCTCATCGCCCCTACCCACCTCCAGCGCGCGCAGCGCCAGCACGAGCGCCTCCGTGCCCGATGACACGCCCACCGCGTACGGGGCCTCGCACCAGGCCGCGTAGTCCGCCTCAAAGCGCTCGACCGCCGCGCCGCCCGTGAACGCGCCAGTAGCCGCCACCTCCGCGACCGCCTCCAGCAGCCGCGCCAGCAGGCACGGATCCTCGTGGTCCATCACCGTCAGCGGAATGCCAGCCACCGCCGCGCTCATGCGCTCGTCACCGCAGTCAGCTGCGCCGGCGCGCTCTCCGAGGGAGCATCCGCGAGGTCGGACGTCTGCACCCCGAGAGCGGCCTCGCGACCGCTGATCAGATCCGCCGCTTCGCTACGCGAGCGCACGCCTAGCTTCCCAAACGCCGACGACAGGTGGCTCTTGACCGTGCTCTCCGCCAGGAACAGCCGCTCGGCGATCTGCCTGTTCATGTAGCCCAACACCACCAGGCTGAGAACCTGCTTCTCGCGGATCGACAGCACCGGCGGCTCGATCTCCCGCCAGTGTCCGCGCGGCACGCACGCCTGACCGGCGCTCACAGCACGCAGACACGCGCCCAGGCTCTCGTCCAACTCCTCGTACACGACCACGCCCGCCGCACCCGCCGTCAGCGCCGCGCGCACCTCGCGGCGCTGGATACTCGCGCATACCACCACCACGGGCACCGGCTCGAAGCGCTTGCTCAGCGACTCAACCAGGCGCACGACCGTCGACACGGCGCCCTCGATCGACAGCAGCACCGCCGCCAGCGCGTCCAAACCGTCGGTGTCGGCGATCGTGCCCACGCAATCCAGCAGCTCGATCGCGAAGCCCTCGCGCGCGAGGATGCCCGCGATGCCCGCGCGCCGATCCTTACGCGCGATCAGCCCCACTCGCTGCAGCGAAGCATTTGAGACGACCGTGCTCAGGTCGTCTCCTCCAGCACCGGACATACGTCAGCAACGCGATCGTCGCGCCTGGACTTTCGAGCGCTATTTCGGCAGCGCGCTCGTCGGCGAGGTCGCTGGACTACAGCGGCGGAACCTGGTTGTTGACCTGCGTGCCGTGGTACAGGTGATCCTGACCCTTGCACGCAGCGGGGAAGAAGAACTGCACACTGTCGCTGCGAACGCCGTTGTAGCTGGCGAACAGAGTCGCGCGTCCGACGGTTCCCACTTCACATTTGCGATCGTTGCTGGCCACCACGCGCACGACGATCTTCATGACGTTCCCGGGGTAGCCCCACATGGTCGCGTAGTGTGAGTGGTAGACGAGGTGATGCTCGACCGTCATCGTGATCGCACCCCTACGGTCTTCCTGACACATGATCCCGGAGACGGTGTTCGCTTCCAGGTTGATTTGGCCGTGGCCGCGGGCGAAGCCGCCCGCTTCGCCCGGGGCGCCGGTGTGAAAGCCCCATGGCGGAATCCCGTACACGATCGGGATCTGGCCGCAGCCGGGCGAGTATCCGGCGGCCTGACCGGCCGTGCCGATCAACGCCAGCAGCGGCGTCAGCACCAAAGCCGCCAGTCCGACGCGCCGCATGCTTTGGTTTCTTCGCATCGTTGCGGCCGACTATAACCCCAGATCCGCATCGCGACCGACGAGCTTCGATCGAACGTCCACTCGGTACCCTTCTCCCATGCCAGGGTCCGCAGAAGCCGCGCGCGCCACGGACCAGCCGCGCTCGGGCGCCGTGCGTGATCCGCTGGCGAGCGCCGCCGCGGTGCTCGCCGCCCGCCGGCGTCCGATGTCCGAGCGCCTGGAGCTCGCGTTGAGCTGGAACGCCGTCGCCGCCGAGCTGCGCGCCGGTATCGCCGCGGCCACCGCGCGCACGACTCTCACCCCGTGACCACGCCAGGCGGGTTCGACGCTCGCGAGCTGTTCAAAGCGCTCGCGCAGCACGACGTCGAATACGTGACCATCGGCGGCATCGCGATCCAGGCGCACGGAGGGCAGCGCCTGACACAGGACCTCGACATCGTCGTCGCGTCCTCCACCGAGAACATCGCGCGCCTTTCCGACGCGCTGCACGACCTCGACGCGCGCATCCTCGGCCCCGACGGCCAGCGCTCGCGCGCGGCGCCGAGCGCACCGTTGCTCGCGTCGAGCGATCAGTGGCATCTGATCACCGCGCACGGAGCACTCGACGTGCTCACGCTGCCAGCGCACCTCGGATCGTTCGCCGACATGCGCGCAAGCGCGCACGAGGTCCCGCTGGGCGGCCTGTCGATCCCGATCGCCCATCGCGATGACCTGCTGCGCATGAAGCGCGCTGCGGGCCGGCCGCAGGACCTCGCCGACGTGCAGCTGCTCGAATCGCTCGACGACGAGCCCTGACGCGCGGATGTACCCAGCGGTGCGTGTTTGACCAGGCGCCCAACCGGATAGCTTGCTGGCATGAACACCAGTCGCTTGCCCCTGCCCCGCCGCATTGCGCGCCGCGCGCTGCTCACGGTCGTCGTTAGCGTCGGCGCGCTCGCGTGCGCCGCCACCAGCGCCGGCGCGGCCACCGCGCCGAGCGCGACCACCGGGCGCAGCTCCGGCGTGACGTTCTCCTCGGCGATCGTGTTCGCCACGATCAACCCGCACGGACAGGCCACCGACTACGTCTTCCAGTACGGCACCACGCGCAAATACGGCGCGCAGACGCCGCTCGCGCCGGCCGGCGCCGGCACCCACGCGCTGCAGGTCAGCCAGACGATCACGGGCCTCGCGCCGCTCAGCACCTACCACTACCGGATCCTCGCCACCAGCCCCGCCGGCGCAACCGTTGGCGGCGACCGTACGTTCAAGACTGGGCCCGTGCCGCTGTCGCTGGCGATCGCCGGCGCGCCCAACCCGGTGGTCTTCGGCAGCTCGTTCCTGGTCGAGGGCACGCTGTCGGGAACCGGCGCCGCCAACCACCCGGTCGCGCTGCAGGCCAACCCGTTCCCGTACCTCGGCGGCTTTCTCACCGTCGGCAACCCCGAGCTCACCAACGCCTCCGGCGGCTTCTCGTTCCCGTTCCTCGGGCTGCTCGAGAACGCGCAGCTGCGCGTCGTGACCGTCGGCAAGCCCGAAGTCTCGAGCCCCGTGCTCGTCGAGAACGTCGCCGTGCGCGTCAGCTTCCACGTCCGCGCCACCCGGCGCCGCGGCTACGCGCGGCTGTACGGCACCGTCGCCCCCGCCGAGGTGGGCGCGCTCGTCGGCTTCCAGCTGCTGCGGCCCGGCCGCTCGCTCAACAAGGGCGGCACGATCGTCACCGCCGGCACCGCCAGCGTGTCGAAGTTCAGTCGCGTCGTGCGCGTGCAGCGCGGCCTGTACCGCGCGCTCGTCAAGGTCTCAGACGGAGCGCACGTCTCCGCGTACAGCCCCCCCGTGCTGATCCGCTGAGCGGCGAAAGCGGCGCTGCCCTACCCCAGCGCCGCATCCAGCTTGCGGCGAAACACCAGTGGGTCGAGCGCCGGGTATCGATACAGCTCCGGCTCGATCGCATCGAACAACTCGACTAGACGCAGCGGCTGTACCAAGCCTCGCGCAATCATCGTGCCAACGTCGTCCAGATCCTGCTCGAACCCCCGCTCGATCTTCGATAGCGCCTGCGAGTACAGATCGAAGTGATGCACCTCCACGCTGCCCTCACGAAACACCAGCGGGCTGCGCTCCCGCCAGCCTGGAAGCTCAGGGATGAAATCCGGCGGAGACGCCAGCTCGATGTTGATTCCCAGACGGGTTCTTCAAGGCAGGAAGCGCCCGCAGCAACTCGTCCGACTCAGGCTCAAAGCGCAGATCGACATCGATCGTCGAGTCGCGCCAGCCCTCGATCACCGCCGTCGATCCCCCGGTCAAATAGATCCGCACGGACCCACGCGCTACACGTGCAAGCTCGCGCGCGAGCGCACGAATGCGCTGCTCGTCAACCGGCGGCCGCATCACGCTCGGCAGCCCGCGCGAAGCTGACCATCCGGGCGACGAGCGCGTTGTAGCGGCTATGCGCGCCACCGTCATCGCGCTCTGCGATCAACTCGTAAAGGCGGTGGGAAGGACGCTCGTGCCCGCTTGTTGGTACTGCAAAGCCCAGCGCTCGCAGCCGCGGCGCCGCCATGGACACCAGCAATGACGCCTCGCTCTCGCACCCCTCGGCAAGGTCGACCAGACCGGCAGTCACGATCTCGTTGCCGGGAAAGCTGACAGGTACGTCCTTCATGCCCCCATAGTACGTCCGGGACCAAACGTGCCGACGCTGAGCATCTCAGACGGAGCGCACGTCTCCGCGTACAGCCCGCCCGTGCTGATCCGCTGAGCGGCGGCGGATAATCCGCCGATCGAGGAGCCAGCCGAGCCAGCCGCCCCCACCCGTCAGCCGCAGCCGCAGCCGCGCTCGCAGCCGCAGCGCCCGTGGGCCGTGCGCGCGGCCGAGCGGCTCGCGCCGGAGGAGAACCCGTCGCAGGTGATCTACGGGATCATCGTCATCGCCGCGCTGCTAGCGGTTGAGAGCGGGCTACACGAGACGTACCTGGACACGGTCGCCTCCGCGGCGATCGCCACCGCGCTGTACTGGTTCGCACACGCGTACGCCGAGCTGCTCGGGCGCCGCTTGGCCAGCGAGGAGCGCCTGACGGTGGGCGCGCTCGCACGCGCGCTCGCGCAGGAGTGGCCGATCGTCCGCGGTGCGGCGCTCCCGCTGGCCGTGCTGGCGATCGGCTGGGCCGCCGGCGTGGCATTGCAGAGCGCCGTCACGGCGGCGCTGTGGAGCGCGATCGCGAGCCTCGTCGCGTTCGAGCTGATCGCGGGCGTGCGTGCGCGCGCGAGCGCACGTGAGCTGGTGCTCGAGGGCTGCGCCGGCGCGGCCATGGGCGTCGCGATCCTCGCGCTGAAGATCATCCTGCACTGATCGTTCCAAAGACTCGACGCCGGCCACATGCTCGCGTGCGCGGTTCTGTGTAGACAAAAGATCGCTGACATGAAATGATCTGGCTTGCCTGACGCATGACAGCAGTCCGCAGGTTCGAAAGATCGTCGGAGGAGAGGTAAGATGGGATCCGGACGCAGGACGTCGATGACGGCGGGGGGAAAACGCGCCGAGAGGGCCAAGTCGGGCGCGCGCAAGGCAGCCCCGCGGGTCGCGCCGCTGTACAAGCGCCTGCCGCACGGGCCGCACCGGCTGAAGCGCGACGAGGTCATACTCAACCAGCGCGCACGCATCCACGGAGCGCTGATCGAGGCGGTCGCGCAGGACGGCTACGAAGGCACAAGCATCAAGCAGGTGATCGGCCTCGCGGGCGTCTCGCGGCGCTCGTTCTACGAGCAGTTCGCCAACAAGGAGGAGTGCTTCCTGGTCACGTTCGACCTGATCGCCAGGCGCGAGATCAAGCAGATCCGCAGGGCCTACCTCGGCGCCGGCGGGACGCTCGAGGAGCGCACGCGCGCGGCGTTCGAGCGCTTCGCCAAGGCGATCCACGACGACCGCAAGGCGACGATCCTCGTCCTGCTCGAGGGGCAGCGGGCGGGGCCGGCGGGGGTGCTGCACCTGCGCAACGCCGCCGGTGCCTGTGAGCAGATGCTCGCGCGCGTATTTACCCAAGAGCCCGGCGCGACGCCCCTGCCGATGCCGATCGTCAGAGGCATCGCCGGCGGCCTGCACGGCATGTCCGCGAGCTTTATACGCCAGACCAACGCTTCGCGGCACATCGACCTGGCCGAGGAGATGCTGCGCTGGACGCTGCTGTTCCAGACCCCCGCCGCGGAGCACCTCGGCGAGCGCATGGCCACAGGGTTGAGCGCGCGCATGCGCGAGATCTCAGCGGCGTACGGTCAAGGGTTGCACGGCGCCGAAGCCCCCAGCCGAGACGAGCGCACGCGGCTGATGCAGGGGGTGCTGCGGCTGGTCACGCACGAGGACTACCGCGCGCTCAGCGCACCGCAGATCGCCGAGGAGGCGAACGTCTCGATCGACGCCTTCTGCGAGCTGTTCGTCGACAAGGACCAATGCTTCCTCGCCGCGCTCGACATGATCGGAGACGAGCTGCTCACGATCGCCGCCGACCCCGACCTCGTGTCAGACGATTGGGCGCACGCTGTCCGCCGCGTGCTCGCCGAGCTGATGCGCTATCTGGTCAACCATCCGCTGCAGACGCGCGTGCTTGCGCAGGAGGCGTTCTTCTCGGGCGCCGAGCCGTACCAGCGAATCGTCGATCTCGCGCAGAGCATCGCCACGCTGCTCACCGAGGGGGCGCCCGAGCCGGCGCAGAGCGCGCTGATCGTCGACGCGGTCGCCGGCGCGATCTGGCACACGGTCCGCTGCCAGGTCGCGGGCGGGCGCATAGAGCTGCTCGCCGCGCTGTCCGACCACCTCGCGTACGTCGTGCTGGCGCCGTTCATCGGCGCCGACGCCGCCATCGAGATCGTCACCGAGGAGCGCGCGCCCGGCTCGGTCAGCGACGCCGTCTGCGCGACACCCGTTCTCCAAAGTACGTAAGCACGCTGCCCACCAGCAGCGAGATCACGATCACCACGATCAGCGGCGCTCTGCCCGAGCCGAACGCCCAGTGGACCTCCACGTCGTCCAGGTTCAGCACCGCGAACACGATCGCAAGCGCCGTCAGGATGAACAGCGCGCTCGCGCGCGCGATTTCACTGCGATCGCTGGCCTCGCCCCGCCCTCGCGCTCCCCCACGCCCGAGCTTGCGCTGCGAGCCCTCCGGCGGTTTCTGTGCTGATGGCGCGGACATCGTGTGTGCGTTGATCGTAGCGTTTTGCACGAGCGCCGACCAGCGGCTCGCGCTCGCGCTCGGGTCAAGTGCTCGGGGAGTCCCGATCTGGATAAGAGTCCGATCAGCCGAATAGACTCCGGGACCGTGAAAGTCGGTGTCTATATAGACGGCTTCAATCTGTACTACGGGGCGCGAGGCCTTTGCGGTCAAGGAAAGGCTGGCTGGCGTTGGATTGACCTGCGTGGACTTGCTGAGCAACTCGCAACTTGGCGTGGGTGCAGCGTAACGCGAGTCGTCTACTGCACGGCAAGAATCAGCGGTGCCGATAACCCGTCTGGGGCGGAAGATCAGGACGTCTATCTCAAGGCGCTAGTCGCGGCGAAGGCAGTCGATCTGATCGAGTACGGCTCCTACGTGTCGCGCGTCAAGCAGGCTCCGATGGCGACAGCGGACGCGAAGGGCCGGCCGATCCTTACGCGATCAGCACCTCCGGTCTTGGTCAAGGACGCGGCGGACCAGCCAGTGCGCGACGCGGTGTTCATGGTCTCTCACGCCCGAAGAGAGGAGAAGGGGTCCGACGTCAACGTCGCCGCGCATCTCTTGCTCGACGTGCTCCAGAACGACATCGACGCCGCCATCGTCGTATCCAACGACAGTGACCTTCGTCTTCCGCTGGTGGAGGCGCGGAAGCGTGTTCCCGTCGGGACCGTAAATCCCTCCAGCAGCTTTCTAGCCGGCGATCTTCGGGGCACTCCGAGCGACGGTGTAGGTGGCCACTGGTGGGCTAAATTGTGCGCTGCCGACTACAAGGCCCACCAGCTACCCAACCCCGCAGGTACCTACGCAAAGCCATCTGGCTGGTAAACACGCTCGGAGACATTCAGCGCGAAACCTTGATTTTCGCGGCGCAGATGCCGATATACTATGCATCTATACCACCCGGCCCCTCGTGGGCCGGGTCTTTTTTTGCCTTGATGCGCGCGCTGCGCCGCCTACGCGGCAAACCCGACATCTGAGCGGCTGGGCGACGCCGAGCCCTCACGCCAGCGGTTCGCCTACACCTTGATGACGGGTCAGAGCCTCCTCGGGCGGGCAGCAACAGCCAGCGCGAGGAAAGCGCGTCACGGATGGCGAATACCATGGGCGTGATGAAGCGACACCTGATCCGAGCGCTCGCCGTACTCACGCTCGGCGCCTGTGGCGGCGCCGTGCTCAGCGGTTGCGGCTCGCAGACCAAGACCGTGTCCGTCGCCGGCTCGCCGAGCGTCGCCGAAACGACGACCAGCACGCACAGCGCCACCACCGCCAGCACGCCCACCGGCACGGCCACCACCGCGCCCACCGGCACCGCCGGTGGCACCGCCGCGCCGGGCGGCACGCGCACGGCGCCCGAGCCCGAATTCGCGCAGCGGGAAAGCCACGCGGAAGGCGTCAGCGAAGCGGCGTCCGTGCTCAAAGGCAGGGGCTATACGCCGGTTGAAACATCGCAGTACCACCCCAGCCAAACGCTGCGCGTGCTCGTCGGGACCAAAGCCGGGTCCACCGACGGCTACGGCCAGCAGGCGTTCTTCTTCGTCGCCGGTCGCTACATCGGCACCGACACCAAGGAACCGAGCGCCAGCGTCAAGGTGCTCTCGCAGGGCGACACCGAAGTCACGCTCTCCTATCCGCTGTATCGCGCGGGAGCCCCGCTTTCTAGCCCCAGCGGCCAGGCGACCGTGCACTTTCAGCTCAACAACGGCAAACTCACCGCGCTCGACCCGATCCCGCCCGCCAGCTCGGCGAGCGGCCTCAGCCGCAACTAGCCGTCGCGGCCGTCTCAGCCGCAGCCAGCCGGCGGCCTGTCCGGACGGCCTATCTTGTGGGGTGATGACCATCCACGGGAGAAAGGGCTTGCTCTGATGAGCGTAAAGATCGAAGGCCGGGCGCAGGAGCTGCTGGCGGCCAAGAACTTCTGCAACGTAGCGACGCTGCGCACCGACGGATCCGTGCACGGGGTGCCCGTGTGGGTCGATGTCCAGGACGGACGCCCGGTGGTCAACACCGCCCAGGGCCGCGCGTGGCTGCGCAACCTCGAACGCGACCCGCGCGTCACGCTCACCGTGCAGAACCTCGAGAACCCGTACGAGTACCTGGAGGTGCGCGGACGCATGGCCGAGCACACGCACGACGGCGCCGACGAGCACATCGACTCGCTCGCCAAGAAGTACCTCGGCGCCGACGAGTACCCCTACCGCCAGCCGGGAGAACAGCGCGTGATCGTGCGCATCGAGCCCGAGCACACGCACGTGTACGGCAACTGAGCCCGCGCCCGCTCAGCCGCGCCGCAGCAGCCGGCCCGCCCAGCCGCGCGGCTGCAGCCCGCCCGCTCAGCCGCGCCGCAGCAGGCGCGCCCACAGCGACGGGCGGCGCGGCTGCGTGCGCAGCCACTCGTCGCGCAGCGGCAGCGCCCCGCGAGAGCGCGCGTTGAGAACGCACTGCGAGTGCGCGTGGCGGCGCCGGCGCGTGTCGCCTTCGGGCGCGATCAGCATATGCTCGCTCAGGGCAGGAAGCGCATGACCACAAATCGGACAGCGATACGTCGCCGGCTTGCGATTCGCGGCTGGGCGAACCGTCCACCATGGGGCGCGCGGAAGGCTGGGCACGGCTCCATTGTCACGCAGCTCAGCGCCACCGTCGCCGCGACTGTCGCCGTCGGCGTCGGCGTGGTGATGGCGCGCTCCGAGCGTGAGCGACGCCGCACGCGCCAACGTCGGCTCGAGCGCCGACTGGGGCTCGCGCCAGGCGAGCCGCTGGCCGCGGGCCTGCAACGCATGGCGCTCGGCCAGGTCGACCTCGCGCTCGACGCGCTCGCCGAGCGTGACGGCGCGGCGCCCAGCGAGAAGGGCGTGCACGAAGCGCGCAAGGCGCTCAAGCGCCTGCGCGCGCTGCTGCGGCTGCTCAGGCACGAGCTCGGCGAGCGCGCGTACGCGCGCGAGAGCAGCGCGCTGCGCGACATCGCCGGCCAGCTCTCCGAGGCGCGCGACGCCGCCGTCATGCTCGCCACGCTCGACGCGCTCATCGCCCGCCACCCGCGCCGGCTGGGGCACCGCAAGGGCGTGCGCGAGCTGCGCCGGCGTCTCGCCGCCGAGCACGCGCGCCTGCAGCACCAGACGCTCACCCAGCCCCGCGCCCGCGCGGAGGTGCTCGGCGAGCTGCACGCCTTCCGCTGGCGCGTCGCCGCGTGGACGCTGCCCGTCGGCGACAGCCTCGCGCTCGTCAGCGCCGATCTCGAGCGCCTGTATCGCCAGGGGCAAAAGCGCTACCGGCGCGCCGCGCGCGACCGCGGCGACCGCACGATCACCATGCATCAGTGGCGCAAACGCGTCAAGGAGCTGCGCTACGCGACCGAAATGCTCGACGCGCGCGGCTCCCAGCAGCGCCTGCGCGAGCTCAGCAGCCGCGCCGACGAGCTAGGCGAACTGCTCGGCGAGGACCACGACCTGGCCGTGTTCGCCCAGCGCCTCCGCACCGGCGCCAAGCGGCGAAGCCGTGACCAGGTCTGGCGCTGCGGCCGCGGCACGCGCAAGGCGCTGCTGCAGGCGATCGCCGCGCGCCGGCGCGTGCTGCGAAAGCGCGCCCTGCGCCAGGGACGACGGCTGTTCCGCGTCAAGCCCAAGCAGCTCGTGCGCCGCGTGCGCCGAGCCCACGCGGCCCGCGCGCGCTAGCCCTAGTCAGCACAGTCCGCGCGGCCGCCCGCACGCCGAGCGCGCGCGGCTCCTAGCTGACGCTCAGCACAGTCAGCGTGCGCCGCCCTTTGGGCAGCGACACCGCGGCCTTGTCGCCCGGCGCGCGCCCCAGCAGCGCCACCGCCACGGGCGATTCCGCCGACAGGCGCCCGTCGCGCGGCGACGCGTCGTGTGAGCTCACGATCCGCCACGTCTGCTCCACGCCGTCCTGGTCGCGTACCACCACCGTCGAGCCGAAGCTCACCACGTCGCCGGCGCCCTGCGGCGCCTCCTCGACGACCACCGCGTTGGAGATCTTCTCGCGCAGGCGCGCGATCTTCGTCTCCAGATGCGCCTGGTCGTTCTTCGCGTCGTGGTACTCGCTGTTCTCCTTCAGATCGCCCCATTCGCGCGCCGTCTTAATGCGCTCGGCGATCTCCCTGCGCCCGTCGCCCTCGAGCGCCGCCAGCTCCGCTTCCAGCTCCAGCAGGCCCGCCGCCGTCGTCAGGTTCGATCCGTCGCTCACCGATCAGAGCCTACTCCACCCGGCGTGCCGCCCCGGCGGGCCGGCCAGCCGGCCGCCGCTTGGCCCGGCCGCACCGTTTGGCAGGCCGGCGCCGCTTGGCAGGGACCGTATCTAGAAGTACGTGCTCGCCGGCGTCGACAGCAGCGCGTAGATCTGCACGATCGCCGCTTGCACCAGCAACTGCGCCGTCGGCGGGGAGCCGGACACGAATATGTTGTTGCTCAGGCGCAGGTACTGCCACGCGTAGTTGACGTAGTTCTGCGCGATCGACGGACCGGGCGGGTCGTGCGTGACCGAGTCCAGGTACAGCAGGTTGCGGAAGTACACCGACACGAAGAACGGGATTTCCGATCCGAGCTTTTCGTTCGTGAAGTACGCCAGCGCCGCCTTCGCCGTTTGGCGCGCCTGGTACAGGTACGCGCCGTTGCCCGTCGCCTGGTACAGCAGCGTGCCCGCGCCGATCATCGAGCCCTGGTTGTAGCTCCACAGCCGCGGTTCCACCACGCCCCTGTCGCCGATGTGATCTGCGTACAGGTTCGCCGGCTGCTGCAGGCAGCGGCGCACCCATTCGTACGCTTTTTCCGCGAACTGCAGGTACGCGACGTTGTGCGTGTAGCGATACAGCAGCGTGCCCAGCTCCGCCGCCGGCGCCGTCGTCACCGTGTTGCGTTCGCCGTCGCTGGCTTCGTTCGAGAACGGGATCCCGCCCTCGCATGCTAGCCCCGGCCGTTCCCACCAGCCCGCCATCTCAAACGCCATGATCCCCTCCGCGCTGCCCAGCAGCGCCGCGCTGTGCGTCAACTGGTACAGGCGCACCATCTCGATCCCGATCCAGTCGTTGTCGTCGTAGTACTTCGTCCCGCCCGGCCCCGCCGGCGGCGCCACCGTACCGTCGAACGCCGCTAGCGTGCTCGTGTACGTGCCTTCTGACGCGCCCGAGTTGTCCGTGTCCAGATACGAGTTCAGCCCCGTCAGGCGCGCGTCCAGTTCACGCGACAGCGACACTCCCAGATGTGGGATGAACGCCACGCTCACCGTCGCCGCGAACGCTTGCGAGAACGGCCACAGGTACGAGAACGGTTCGCCCGCGTACAGGCCCGAGCCCGCGATGTAATAGCCCTTCTGCATCGCTTCCAAAGCCGCCAGCGCACGCGCCGGGTTGCCGTGCAGCACCGGCTTCTTCGGCTTCTTCGGCTTCGTCGATTTCGTCGGCTTGGCGGGCTTCGCCGGCGTGGATGGCGGCGTCACCGCGCCGCCCGGCGCCTGTGAGCCACCGCTCGAGCTCGCCGCGCGCGCGAATTCCGACGCGCGTGGGCGCAGCGCCGGGCGCGTTGCGCCCGCCGGGTACGGCGACGGCGACGCGCTCGCCGCCGGCGCCTGCGCGACGCCCGCAAGAGCTGCCCAGGACAGCAGCACTGCGAATACGCTCCCAAGCGCTCGGCGGTGAACGAGGTTCGAAATCATCGACTCAAGCAAGCACAACAGGCTACGCACACGTTCGATTTGGTATCGCGCATTGCACTTTGACTACACCACCGTCGGCCACGTCACCATCGACGTGCTCGACGACGGCTCCCGCCGCGCCGGCGGCACAGCCTTCTACAGCGCCCTGCAGGCCGCCAGGCTCGGCCTGCGCACGCTGATCGTCACCCAGGGGCTGCCCGCCGAGATCGAGCAGCTGCTCGAGCCCTACCGCCACGAGCTCGAGCTGAGGATCCTGCCAGCGCCCCGCACCACCACGCTGCTCACCTCCGGCTGCGGCTCCGATCGCACGCAGCGCGTGCTCGCCTGGGCCGGTCCCATCGCCGAGGACCTCGCGCTCGACACAGCCATCCTGCATCTCGCGCCCGTCGCCCGCGAGACCCCCAGCCGCTGGCGCGGGCCGGCCGAGTTCGTCGGGCTCACGCCCCAGGGGCTCGTGAGGGAGTGGGATCACAGCGCCGGCGAGATCACCCACCTCCAGCCCGGCGCAGCCGCCGTCGCGCTCGCCGAGCACTGTCACGCACTCGTTGTCAACCAGGCCGAGCGCGCGAGCTGCGCCGGGCTGATCGCCGCTGCCGGCGCCACCGGCGCGCTCGTCGCGGTGACCGACGGGGACGCACCCGTCACGATCCTCGCGCCAGCCGTCCACAGGCTGCCGGTACCGGCGCTGCACGAGCCCATCGACGACCTCGGCGCCGGCGACGTGTTCGCCACCGCGTTCTTCGTCGCCGTCAACGAGGGGCGCTCAGCGCTCGACGCCGCTCGCTTCGCCAACGCCGCCGCCGCGGTGCGCATGCACGGCTCCGGCGCGAGCGCCATCGGCGAGCGTCGCGCAATCGAGGCGCGGCTGCACTCAACCGCTGGCGCCCGCGGTTGGCTGTAGCGCCATGGTGGGACAGACTCTGCTGTCGATCACCGCGCGCACGCCGCTCCCTTTATTAAATTAAAAAAGTCTGTATAGCTATGGTCATGCAGACTTCCGCGTCGCGCGGAGGGCGTCGTCGATCAGGCGCGAGAGCTCTGCCGGGGCGATCGCGTCGCTGTTGCCGCACGCGCGTGCTGCCAGCAGCAGGCTGCCGCCCACCGGCGCCATCTCCACCAGGCCGACGCGCGCACCCGGCGCGTGCTCGTGGATCGCGCGCGTGAGCGGCTCCACGAACACCGCGCCCGCCTTGAACGCGCTGCCGATCAGGCCCACCGGAAACTCGCGCGCGCGCGCACCGCTCGCGTCCGGATCGCCCAGACCCGTCTGGCTGATCACCGCCGCAATCTGCTCGCCCAGCTCGCGCGCGCCGCGCTCGTACAGCTCGCACGCGACCGCGTCGCCCTGCTCCGCCAGCTTGGCCGTTTCGATCGCAAACGCAGCGATCTCGCCCTTGGTCAGCGGCTTGGAGTACACCAGCGCCGCCGCCGCCTCCACGCTCGACACGCCGAAGAACGCCGGCACCGCCTCGCACAACGCCGTCCGCGGCCCCGACGCCTCGCGGTGGCGCAGCGCCGCCTTGATCGACTGCACGCCCAGCCAGTAGCCCGAGCCCTCGTCGCCCAGCACATGCCCCCAGCCGCCCGCGCGCCACGTGCGCGTGTGCGCGCCCTCGCCGTTCACGCCGAACACGTTCGAGCCAGTCCCCGCGATCGCCGCCACGCCCGGCCCCACACCCGTCGCGCTCGCCCACGCCGCCACCACGTCGTTCACCACCACCCACGCGTCCGTGCGCGCCGCGCGCACGTTGCGCGCCACGCCCTCCGTGTCCGTGCCCGCCATCGCCAGCACCGCCGCGCCCAGCTCAGCCGCGTCGATGCCCGCCCGCTCGAGCGCCTCGTCCGCCGCCTCCAGCAGCGCCTGTACCGCCGCCCGCGCGCCCACCGCGTCCTGGTTGCTCGGGCCTCCGTGGCCGACATGCAGCACCATCTCGCCCGTGCTCTCCACCGTTTGCACGTCGAGCACCGCCGCGAGCGTCTTCGTCGCGCCGCCGTCCACGCCCATCACATAGCGCGTGCGCGTGCGCGGTTGCTCTGACGCGAGCACCAGCGGTAGCTGGACGAGGGAGTCTCCGTTCATCGCGCCATCCTCTCAGGATCGACGCGCCCGGCGCCCGGTCCTGCGGGGCCGGCAGCGCGCTGCTGACCTGCTCGTCTCAGTGTCCAAGCGCCGTTTCAGCATTCATGTCCGTCCGCCAAATGGCCGATCTCGACCGCGACATGGGCACTTCCACCACACGCGACACCGAGGGCGTCGCCGCTGGAGCCGAAGCGCTACTACGCGAGCACCCCGACGCGCTCGTGTGCGGGCTCGCCAGCAACGGGCTGATCGTGCCCGTCCCCCAGTCCGTCGGGCTGTGGGGCCAGGGGCTGATCGAGGGCAGGGCGCTGATCGACAACGTCGTCGCCGCCGACCGCAGCACCGTCGTCAAACTGTGGATTCGCGCGCAGGACGAGGGTGCGGCGGCCGACAAAGTCCGCCTGCTGCGCAAACCCTCCACCTGGACCACGCTGCACTTCCTCGACCTGCGCGAAATGCACGGCGTGCTGCTCGGCGTGATCATCCCCAGCGACGAGCAGGCCGACACACGCGAGGACATCGAGGAGCTCGCCCCGTCCGCGCCGCGCTTCTGCTCGCTCATGGAGGACGAGGGCGCGAGGGTGCTCGGCTGCGACGACGCCTTCACCGAGATGTTCGGCTACCACGAGCAGGAGCTGCTCGGCAACTCCGTGCTCGACCAGATCCACCCCGAGGATCAGGGTCGCGCCGTCGAGGGCTGGCTGGCGGTGCTCTCAACCCACCGCGACCAGCAGACGCGCCTGCGCCGCCGGCGCAAGGACGGCACGTACATGTGGGTCGACACCACGCTGCGCAACCTGCTCAACCACCCCGATCGCAACTACGTGCTCGTCGAGATCATCGACATCTCCGCCGAGATGCAGGCGCAGGAAGCGCTGCAGGAACGCGAGGAGCTGCTGCGCCGCCTCACCGCCGCCATGCCCGTCGGGCTGCTGCACATCGACACCGAGCGCAACGTCGTCTACAACAACGCCCGCCTGCTCGAGATCCTGTACGGCGCCGAGGCGCCCGGCGCGCACACCGACGCGCCCGAGCCCGCGCACGCGCAGGCGTTCCATCAAGAGCCCGGAGCACCCGTCTCATCCAGCGCCACCCTCCTACACACGCTCACCGCCGACAGCCTCGCCGAGCTCAACGCGGTGCTCGACCACGTGCTGCTCGAGGGCGTCGACCACGACGTCGAGGTCGACATCACGCTGCCGTGCGGCACGTGGCGCCGCGCGCTCATGAGCTTGCGCGCGCTGCTGCGCCCCAACGGCGAGGTCAGCGGCGCGATCACATGCGTGCTCGACATCACCGACAGCGCCCGCGCGCGCCAGGAGCTCGAGCGACGCGCCACCTTCGACACGCTCACCCACTGCCACAACCGCTCGTCCGTGCTCGGCACGCTCGAGCGCGAGCTCGAGCGTGAAGACTCCAACAGCACCGGCGTCGTGTACGTCGACCTCGACAAGTTCAAGCCCGTCAACGACAAGCTCGGGCACGCCGCCGGCGACGAGCTGCTCGTGCTCGTCGCCGAGCGCCTCAAACTCGCCAGCCGCGACTCAGACGTCGTCGGGCGCCTCGGCGGCGACGAGTTCCTCGTCGTGCTGCACGACATCCCCGGACCCGAGATGGCCATGCGCGCCGCCGACCGCATCTGCGAAACGCTCTGCGGCAGCTTCCAGCTCTCCTGCGGCACCGCCGAGCTGCGCGCCAGCGTCGGCGTCGCCTGCTCCGACGGCAAGCACATCACTTCAGAGGAGCTCGTCAAGCGACCCGACGCCGCCATCAACCAGTCAAAGCAGCACGGCCAGAGCCTGCCAGTGCTCGCCCCCGCCGCGTAGCGCTGCGCTACGCGGCGGGTCTACAGCTTCGCCAGCTCGCTCAGACCGTCCTACACGGCCGGGACGAAGCCGACGTTGCCCCCCTTGATCTCGATTTCTTCCAGTTCCGCTTCAAGGATGCCGTTTGCGTATTCAACGGTGTCGTGTTCTTTGTTGAACGTCCCGCCTTCTTCGAGCTTCCCGTTCGTGCATCCCTTCGCCGGGTTCAGCTGCTCGATCGTATGGAGTTTTTTGAATTCCATCGTGATGTCGAGCTTCTGCTGGAATCCGGACGGGAACTCTTTCAGCGCCTTCTTGCCTTCGACTTCTTCTTCTTCTGTTTCGTACGCCGCCGATTCATATTCTTTTTCAGGTTTCGTCGCCGCTTTCACCGGGACCGTCTGTTCCGGGATGATCACTTCGCACGTGCTTTTGCTGCCTTTGAAGTGAACCGTGCTGCCTTTGATGATCTTCACTTCCGTTGCTTCGCTTTCCCCAGCCACCGCGGAGCCGTTCGAATGGAATTCCATGCCCAGCGTGAAGTGGAACACCACCGCTTCTTCGCTGCTACCAGCGCGACGGGTCGACACGCACTTCGAGAAGGTGATGTTCTGGACCACCGTTTCAGACGATTCCGACGCAACCTCGCCCTGGGACTTCAGCGCCCGTTCGCACACCGGGCCGTGTTTGCCTTCGCCCAGGTTTCTCCCCGTGAACACGTACGGTCCAAGCTTCATCGCTTCCACTTCGCCATGGCCCTTCGTGGCCGCCGGTTCTCCTGGGGATATCGTCTTCCCGTTGATGCTCGCCGTGAATTTGCCGAAGATCGCCGGTTTTCTTTCGCGAGCGAAAGCCGGTGCGGTGAGGGCGCCGAACGCGCATATCACGGCGGCAAACCCGAGTACAACCCTGACGCGTCTCATTCTCCTAAGTCCTCGCTTTCGCCCTAACGGCTGGATTGAGCTTTGAGCTGGATGTCTCGCTGCTGCTTGCGGAAACCTGCCGACTGCACGCGGGCCGCATGGAATGCCCCCTCCTCCGCCACCTCTCCGTGATAGAGGCCGGGAGCATATCATGAAACGCGCGGGGCTTGACAGCAGCCCAAACCACCGACCTGGAGCCGGCTGGACGAGACGCGCCAGGGTCGCTTTTTGCCTGCTCGGGCGGGGTTTTTGGCCCCTACGCCGACCAGATCTGCGAGTTGAGATCTGGCTGGCCGGCAGTCTATAACATTTCTTTTACGTGCCCCCGCGGCGCCCGCCGGGCAGCCTCCGCTGGGCGGCCTCCGCGATGCGTTGGGCGGGCTCCGGGATGCGATTGGGCGGGCTCCTCGAGCCCGTTGGGCGAGCTCCACGATGCGATTGGGCGACCGCGCGCCGGCAGCTGACTATCTAGGGTCTGCACCCGGAGATCGGGACGGCCTCGAGGCCGCCAGCAGACGTCTCGTTTTGCCTGCAAATCCGGCAGTTCGAACCCGAAATCTGCGCAATCGGAACTGCATCCCTAAAGCGCCTTTAAGCGCGGGCCGATGGCTGCGGCAAGGACACCAACCGTGTGTGTCCACGATCCCAAAAGGGGGCCCGAAGTGTTTATGCGTAAAGGCAAGCGAACCTTCGCTAGCCGCAAGCGAAAGATAGCCGGCCTGTGCGCATTCGTGCTCGCAGGCGTGATCGGCGTGGGCGCGTACGCGTTCACGGCAAGCAACACACAAGCGGAAAAATCGGGCGCAGGCGCCAACGTCGCAGTTGTGTCCGGCTACAAAACGTCGAACCTGAAATTTAAACTCGAAAACGGCACTGCCACAAAGGCCGAATTCACAGCAGAAACGATCGCGGGAGAGGCAGAAGCCAAAGAAGCCGAAATCAACGTAATGAAAACGGCCGGAACGCCCGTTTGGACGCATTGCGTGCTGACGACTCCGGGCGCATCGGCCCTCTTCACGTGCACATTTACGAAAGCGCTAACAAACACAGAAATCGAAGAAGACGTCGTACAGGAAACCATAGTCACCTCGTAGGTGTAGCGACCAAGTGGCAAACGGGGAGGGTCGGCGGCGCCGGCCCTCCCCGCCCACGTCCACAACCACACAACTGGAATGCGACCGCCACGCATGAGAAAAATCCTCTCCTCGGCCCTGGGACTGATCATCCTGGGGACTGTGTGGTTCTACCTCGCTCCGGTCCAACTCGGCGGCTCGGCGGCCTACGTGACCACCCACGGGGTCAGCATGGAACCGCGTTTTCACACCGGCGACCTGGCGATTGTGCGCAGTCAGAGTAGCTACCGGGTCGGTGAAGTCGTCGCCTACCACAACCACCAGCTCCACACGATTGTGCTGCACCGGATCATCGGGCGCGAAGGCGACAGCTACATCTTCAAGGGCGACAACAACAACTTCGTCGACCCCGAACATCCGCTGACCAACCAGCTCATCGGCTCCCTGTGGCTGCATATCCCGGGTGCGGGCGCAAGTCTGCAGTCGATCCGCTCGCCAGCGCTGTTGGGAGCGCTGCTGTTCTTCGGGATGCTGCTGCTCACCGGTGGAGCGTTCGCGCGGACTCGAGGGCGCAGGCGCAGGGATAGGCGCGCCGGTGGGGACACGGCACACACGCCGACGCAGTTTCCGCAGCACCCCGCAAATCCCGTCCTCGGTGTGCTCGCTATTGGCCTGGTCGCGCTGCTCCCATTCGTCGCGCTCGCGCTGCTTGCGTTTACGCGCCCGCCCTCCGAACGCCGCCCCTACAAGATCCCCTACAAACAGAGCGGCGTCCTCTCCTACTCCGCCGATGCGCCGCCGGGGCCCGTCTACGCAGACGACCGCGCGGTGACCGGCGATCCGCTCTTCACCCGCGTACTGCGGGCCGTCGACATGCGCTTCGCCTACACCTTCCACACCGCCGCCACGCACTCGCTCGCCGGCAAGGCGTCGCTGTCCGCGACGATCGCCTCGACGAGCGGCTGGCAGCACACGTTCACGCTCGGAGCACCCACGCGCTTCCGAGGCGATCACGCCGTAGCCACCGGAACGCTCGACCTGACCTCGCTGATGGCGCTTGTGCAGAACGTGGAAAACACGACCAAGACGCGCGGTGCGTACACGCTCGCGATCACCCCGCACGTGCGCGCGAACGGGACCTCCGACCTCGTGCCCGTACACGCCGCGTTCTCTCCCGAAGTCAAGTTCACGCTCAACGAAACCGAGCTCCAGCCCGTCGTCGCTGCGAGCGGTTCGTCGGCCTCCGCATCCTCGAGCGCACCCGAGTTCGCCTCATCCAACTCCGGCTCGGTCACCGGCACCCGCAGCGAACCGCTGTTCCTGTCGCTGGGCTTCGCACGACCGTCGGTCACAACGGCGCGAACGATCGCGCTCAGCGCCATCGCCATCATCCTCGGCGCCGTGCTCGCGATGCTCGCGCTGCTGCGGCCGATCCTCGCCCTCGTTCGACCGCGAGACCGCGACGAGGTCGCGCGCATTCGCTCGCGCTACGGCCGGTTGATCGTCCCTGTCGCGCACGTCTCACAGCTGCCCGGCGTCGCCGTGATCGACGTCGCCGACATGGACGCGCTCGTCCGCATCGCCGAACACTACGAGCGCTCGATCCTGTACGAGGCGGGCGATCACGGTCACGCCTTCTGGGTCACCGACGAGAGCGGACAGTTCCGCTTTGTGCTCGACGCGCCCGCTCCCGAGCACGACTCGCCCGCGCCCGTCCTCGAGCACGAGCACGACGCGCCCGAGCCGGTCCTCGAGCCGGAGCTCCCCGCGCCTGCGTGGAGCGCCGAGCGGCAGAGCGCCGCGTCGAGCTGGGAAGAGGCCCCCACGACAGAACTCGACGCTGTGCCCGCGTGGACCGCCGACGCGACCGCTGACACAGAGCCCGCCGCGGCGCAGTGGGCGCAGAATGGCCTCGCGCCCACATGGGGCGAGAGCGCTGCATGGGGCGAGAGCGCTGCAGAGGAGCCCGCCGTCGCGCCCACATGGGCCGAGAGCGCCGCCGAGGAGCCAGCGCCCACGCCGGCGTGGGAGGAGAGCTACGAGGTGTACGCGGAGGAGCTTGAGCTGAGAGGAGAGTTCAGGGCATCCGGGGCGCAGCCAGCGCCGCCCGAGAGCGTCGCCCCCGAGGAGACTGCGCCGGAAGGCTGGCAGACGGAGGAAGAGCCGGACACGGTCGTACTGGAACGCACAGCCGGGCGCGCGCCGGGCGAGCCGGGCGGCGTCAGCCGGACGCGAGCCGGCGCCGTGTACGTGCACGTCACCGGCTTCTAGGTCAGGCGGCTACCCGCGAAAGCTTCGGCACGGTATGCGGCTGGTGGCTGTTGCGTGGCTGCCGCCGGTGAAGATGAGGTTCGCGCTGAAGGGGAAGCCGCCCCGTGGGCATTTGTTGGGTAGGAGGATGCCGCGGGGGTGGTAGGGGATGAACTTGCCGTGGATGTGTTCGTAGTAGGTGAGTCCGTGTGGTCCGAGTGTGGCACTGAGCTGGGTGACTGAAACGTCGGGTGCGCCCGGCCACGTTTCGATGAGGGGGACGTGGATGCGGATCGTTTCAGTCTGGGCGGTGGGACCGGGGATCAGGACGCCGGGGAAGATGACTGGTAGTGAGATGGGAGTGTTGCCTTGGGCGTAGAAGGAGAATCCTGTGTGGCCGTCTTCTTCGGGGGCGCGCAGGATGGCTACTTCGGCGCCCTCTTGGAAGACTTCGGTGCCGAACGGGAGCTCGGCGAGCGCGCTGCCTTGGCCCATGCGTGCCTCGGCGGCGCAGCCTACCGGGCCGATGTATTCGAGTGTGGCCGCGGAGCACGTGTCGAGTCCGAGTCCGCTGATTGCGATGCCGAGGTCGCTGGGGTAGTTCAGATCGACGCCGGTGAGGGGCGAGGGGACATTGCCGGCCGCGAGGATGCGCAGGTGGAATGTGAGGTTTGTGCTTTGCCCGAGGCGCTCAGGTTTGAATGAGACGTGGAGCGTCGCGGTCTGCGCTGCGGAGGCGCCGTCAACGGGGCTGAGCGCGGACGCGACGAGCAGAGCAAGAAGGTAGCGGCGCGCTTGGTGCACGGTGGGCGCCGGAGTCGTTCTCAGTATGAGAACGAGCCGACGGTCTGGATGGTGACCGCGTCGCTGCGCCTGTCAAAGGTGCCATAGAGGGAGACGCGGCCGTGCGCGCGCGTGTAGCGGCCGGTGCCGCCCGTCAGTGTGAAGGTGCCGTTGAAGCTCTGATAGCGCCCTGAGCCGTGGGGCGTTGCACGACCCTTCCCGCGGATCGAGCCGGCATGGGTTCGGATCGTGACGGTGCCGGTGAATTGCGCGCCGGTGTAGAAGTCTCCGCGAGCAGACCCTGTGAGTGCTCCGGAGACGGGGC
>DASZFY010000066.1:0-48836 GCA_035939335.1 Solirubrobacteraceae bacterium
CCCCCGGCTTCGATGCCGCGCTGGGCTTCGATGCCGCCCCGGACTTCGATGCCGCGCCGGCTAGGGCCGTGGGTCGCGCCACATCTTCCACATCGTCGGACCACGCAGCAGGTGGATCTCGTCGAGCACGCGAAAGCCGTGGCGCGCGTAGAAGTCGATGTTGCGTTTCTTCGACGACTCGAGATACGCGCCCACGCCGTCGCTGTCGCACTGCTCCAGCACCGGCGCCAGCACCGCCGAGCCGAGCCCACGGCCTTGCGCCTCGGGCTCGGTGCCGAGCAGCGCGAGGTACACGTGAGGCGGTTTGTGCGGGTGCGCACGCTCGAGTTTTTCCCAGCCGAGCGCCACCATCGGCATGCGCATGAACAGGCGCGGGTGCAGGAAAGACGGAACCAGCTCGGCGGTTTCGCGCAGCGAGGAGTGCCAGCGCCCCGGCGGCGCCCACAGCGCCGCGCACGTCAGCTCGTCGTTCGTCCACACCTCCTCGCCCGCCAGCAGTTGGCGCAGGCGCACCGCCTGAAAGCGCTCCAGCGCGCCCAGCCGCAGGCGATCTGGCCGCCATGCCCAGCTCGCCACCGGGTCGTCCAGGAACGCGCGCGCGAGCATCCGCGCCAGCGCCGGCACGTCGGCGAACGTCGCGCGGCGAACTTGCGCGGGCGGATCATTCACAACCACAACGCACGCATCATATTATTCGTCGTTGTTCGAGGGCTGGAATACATCCGCGGTCTGGAAGACCTCCGCCAGCAACTCATACGAGCGCCGCCGCGCCTCGTGCTCGTAGGTGATGCACACCGCGATCGCCTCCTCGGCGCCGTAGTCGCGGACGACCTGCTCGAGCTGCGTGCGCACCGTCTGCGGCGAGCCAACCACCGTGCGCCTCCCAGCCGGGCGCTCACCGCTGCCCTGAGCCTTGCGCTCGCGCTCCTGCTCCAGGAAGCGCAACGCCTTCTCAGGCGGGGGAACCGCGATCAGCTGACCGCGACGCAGGAGCGTGAACGCCATGCGTCCGCTCGCCGCCAGCCGCTGCGCCTCCTCGTCGCTGTCCGCGCAGATCACCCACACCGCCACCGCCACGCGCGGCTTCGCCTCGGCGCGTGCCTGCTCGCGCTGCTGCTCGTGCTCGCGCTGCTGCTCGTGTTCGTGCTCGCGCCGGGCGAAACGCTCGCGGTATAGCGCCGCGATCTCCGCGCCCTCGGGGTTGATGAAGTCGGCGAATGCATACGGCAGCCCCAGCTCCCCCGCCCAGATGGCGCTCTGCGGCGAAGAGCCCAGCAGCCACGGCTGCGGCTTGTGCGGGCGTCCGGGCAGCGTCTTTGCCAGGCGCGCGAACGGGTGATCCGCCGGCAGCCGGTCGTCGAGATAGCCGAGCAGCTCGGTCAGCTGTTCGGGGAAGTCGTCCGGCGCCGCCTGGCGGCGGTCGCGCTGCAGCGCAAACGTGGTCATCGGATCGGTGCCCGCCGCGCGCCCCAGCGCGAGGTCGATACGTCCGGGGAACAGGCCCGCCAGCACGCTGAACGTCTCCGCCACCTTCAGCGCGCTGTAGTGCGGCAGCATCACCCCGCCGCTGCCCACGCGGATGCGCTCCGTCGCCGCCGCGATCGGCCCGATCAGCGCCTCCGGGCTGGGGCCTGCGAGCATCGGGCCGCCGTGGTGCTCCGCCACCCAGTAGCGGTGGTAGCCCAGGCGATCGGTCAGACGCGCGAGGTCGAGCGTGTTCGCCAGCGCCTGCGTGCCAGATGAGCCCTCCGCGATCGGGGACTGGTCGAGGACCGACAGACGGAAGGGCGCGTTGGTGCTTGCCACGTGCAACCAAGGGTAGGCTTTGGTGACCGATGAGCGACGCAAGCGAAGACTCCGCGCCCTCCTACCACCTGTTCCTCGACTTCGAGGAGGTGCCCGTGGCGGCGAGCGCGCTGCGGCTGCTGATCTCCGACGAGGCGCACGAGCCGGACATCCGCCGCCTGGCGCGCGAGGTGCTCTCCGCGCTCGAGCAGCAGCCGGACGCGAACGGCGTGCTGACGGTGTCGCTGCACGCGCAGCAGATGAAGATCACCTACAGCGCGGTCAAACTACTGCTCAACGACCTGCAGCGAGGCCAGTCCGACGAGCGCGAGGTCCTGCGCGGCATCCTCGACAAGCTGCCCGACGAACACAGCATCCGCGCGATCACACTGGATTAGCTGCTCCGCCGGTGGACGAGCTGCCCGAGCTGATCGTCGCCGACGCCGCCGCATGGCGCGCGTGGCTCGGCGAGCACCACACCGAGGCGGGTGTGTGGCTGGTTCTGGCCAAGAAGGGAACCACCGAGCCGACGAGCCTCACGTACGAGCAGGCGCTCGACGAGGCGCTGTGCCACGGCTGGATCGACGGTCAGATCGGCCGTCGCGACGAGCGCACGTTCCGCCAGCGCTTCACGCCGCGGCGTGCGCGCAGCGCGTGGTCGAAGCGCAACGTCGGCCACGTCGAGCGGCTGCTGCGCGACGGCCGCATGCACCCCGCTGGGGTCGCGCACGTCGAGCGCGCCAAAGAGGACGGCCGTTGGGAGGTCGCGTACGCCGGCCAGGCGAGCATCGAAGTGCCGCCCGACCTCGCCAGCGCGCTCGCCGCCGAGCCGCGCGCGCAGGCGATGTTCGAGATCCTCACCAGCCAGAATCGCTACGCGGTGCTGTACCGCATCGACGCCGCCAAGCGCCCCGCCACGCGCGCGCGGCGCATCGAGCAGTACGTCGCCATGCTCAGCCGCGGCGACACGCTGCATCCCCAGCGGCGCAAGCTCGCCGAGTGAACCGCGCTGACCTGCCAACCGAGGCGCTCTGACACAATGGCCGCGCCGATGCGCCCGACGGCCGCCATTCCCGTGCTCGTCGTCAGCGGCGTGCTGCTCGCCGGCTGCGGCGGCGGCGGGCACGTAGCCGCGAAAACGTCCACCAGCTCCACGGGCTCGGCCGCGACGAAGACGACGCACGGCGGCGGCGCGCAGACAACGCCCGGCGCCGCGAGCTCCACGGCGACCGCGCAGGCGCGGGCGTTCGCGAGCGCGGTCAACCTCAAAGCGAGCGACGTCCAGAGCTTCCACGTGTCCAGCGAACATCAACACCGGGGGGCGGCGGAAAAGCGCCTGGAACCGGAACTGCTGCGGTGCGTGGGCGGGGCGGGCGCGAATAGGCCGGTGGAAGCGAGCGCGGAAGCGAGCTCGCAGGACTTCGAACGCGGAGCGAGCATCCTGACCGAGAGCGTCAGCTCGCAGGTGACCGTCGCGCGTACGCCGGCGCTGGCGGCGAAGGGACTGGCGGCGATCCGCGGCGGTCACCTCCAGGGCTGCCTGTCGCGCTACTTCAACCAGCTGCTCAAGAGCCAGAACCTGCACGGCGCGAGCGTGGGCCCGGTGTCGACCAAACAGGGCTCGCCGCCGGCGCGAGGCGCCGACGGGAGCTTCGGGCTGCGCTTCACCGAGACGCTGACGCTGCGCGGGCTGCGAATCCCGTTCTACATCGACATCCTCGGATTCGTCAAGGGCCCCGCCGAGGTGTCGCTGTTCACGTTTGGAGTGCCGCGGCCGTTCCCGTCGGCACTCGAGGAACGGCTGTTCCTGCTGCTGCTTGAACGCGCCAAGGCGCACAAGGCCTGAGCGCGGGCGCTCGCCGCCGCCGTCCGTGATCGGCCCGCGCCGCGTACCCGCCGCGTAGCGCCGCGTTATTGTCCACGCGGATGCAGACACGGATCGACGGCCGTACCCTGCGTTACCAGCACCGCCGCGGCGAGCTGCTCGATGCGGTGGGCGAGTACGTGCTCGACAACGGCATCGCGGCGCTGTCGCTGCGCCGCGTCGCGGACGCGGTGGGCGTCAGCCACGTGACGCTGCAACACCACTTCGGCAGCAAGGAGGAGCTGGTGGGAGAGATCGTCGAGCACCTGCTCGCACGCACGCTGATCCCCCAGCCGCTGTACGCCGACGGTGTGCCCAATCCCCAGACGGACGCGACGAGCCGCCTGCGTACGTTGTGGGCGCACCTGACCTCACAGCCGGGCCAGCGAGACCTATGCCTGTTCATCGAGGTACTTGGGCAGAGCCGCTTCCAGGGCGCCGATTACTCGCCGGTGGTGGAGCGCGCGATTCACCACCACCTCGACCTGCTGAGCGCGGGCGTCGTCGGCCGCGGCTGCCCGCAGGGCGCGGCTCGCGCGCACGCGACGGTGTTCCTGGCGACGCTTCGAGGCCTCGTGATCGACCTGCTCGCGACAGGTGACCGCGAGCGCGTGGACGAGGCGTTCGAGATGGTCGTCGCGAACGCCGAGCTTCACGCGGCGGAATGGTCCGCCTCCTTGAGCACCTGAGGGCGCAAGGCGCGAGTGTCAGCCGTGGCGTCGTCGTGCATGGCCACGAACGCGTCGACGACGCGCGGGTCGAACTGGACGCCTGACGCGCGCTTGATCCGCGCGACGGCCTGGTTGACGGACCATGCGTCCTTGTACGGCCGCGCGTGCGTGAGCGCGTCGAACACGTCGGCGACGGCGACAACGCGCCCGACTATCGGGATGCGCTCGCCTGCGAGACCGCTGGGGTAGCCGCTGCCGTCCCACCACTCGTGGTGCGTGGCGGCGATCACGGCCGCCATCTGCAGCACTGGGGAGCTGCTGCGCGACAGCAGGCGAGCGCCGAGCGCGGCGTGACGCTCCATCGCCTGGTGCTCCTCCGGGGTGAGGTTCCCGCGCTTCAGCAGGATGCCGTCGGGGATGGCGATCTTGCCGACGTCGTGGAGCGGCGCGGCCTCGCGCAGCCGCTTGACCTGCAAGCTGCGCAGCCCGAGACGCGCAGCGATCTCGGCTGAGATGACGCCGACGCGCTCGGTGTGCTCCAAGGTCTCGTCGTCGCGATACTCGACGGCGGCGGCTAGCAGTTGCAGCGTCTCGGCGCGCGCGTCGTCGAGCTCGAACGTCCGCTCGACGACCTTCTCCTCGAGCGATCTCGCGCTGTTGGCGAGCTGGCGCTGGGCCCTGAGCTGGAGCTCGAGCGTCTCGTCGTAGTAGTGGCGGACGTCCGCTTCCAATCTGCGGCTGCGATCGATGAACGTGCCCAGCAGCGCGGCGAGCGCCAGGAACGCGATGCCGCGGTTCACATAGCCCAGCCAGGTCAGCGGCACGTGATCGCTGAGAGCATCCCAAACGGCCATCAGCGCGAATCCGAGCAGCGCCCCGGCGAGCCCGCCGCGCAGCCCGAAGCGCAACGCGAGCAGGCCGATGGGCACGATGAACAGGATCCCCTCGTTGTCGCCGACGTTGGCGTCGCCCACACGCAGCGCGAAGATGGCGGCGAACAGCGTTAGCGAGAGCGCCAGCGTCGCCGCGGCCCCGAGCCTCGGCCATGCGCCACCTAACCCACCATGCGCGTCCATGTTCTGGACTTGCCCGCGTACTAGCCCCCGTACCCGCGCGCGAAGGGCCGGGTGGACAGATGTTCGAACGATCAGACAGATGGCTCAAGCGGCTGCGAGCCGCTCGAGCACCTCCTGGCGGTCGGTGCCGTGTACCTGCAGCACACGATCGAAGTCCTCTCCGTACACGTGCATGACCGCCAGCAGGATGTCGGTGGTGGTGAGCGCGCGCTGGCGCCGTTCGTCGGCGATGCGCACGGCGTGCTCGGTGACGTTCGCCACAGCGTCGCTGTCGGCCGCGCCGCCGACACCGCCCGCACCGTTGGCGCTGCCTGCGCTGCCGCCGCCACGATCGGAAGCGTCGTCGGCTCCTGAGAGTGGCACCTCGCTGACGCCGATGGCCTGCAGCGCGATGCCGACCTCCCCGTGCAGGCGCAGCACGCGCAGCCAGCGCTCGACCTGGTCGTCGGGGGTGCGAGCGAACGGCATGGCGGTGGATGCGATGCCCAGCGCGATGGCGGCGTCGGGTGCGAGTACGGGCCGCGCACTCATAGCGCCACCCCGACGTCAGCGCCGCGGCGCGCGTGGATGTAAGCGAGGTGCTCGCGGCGCAGGGTGACCTCGGGCAGGTCGTCGGTGTGGCGCACTTCGAGCACGACGGTGCCCGCGCGCCCAGCGGCGGCGCCAGCGGAGCGAGTCAGCTCGGCGACCTCGCCACGCTCGACCCCGCAGGCGAGCAGGAAGCGCTTGGTGCGGGTGCTGGTGGCCTCGTGACGGTCGAGCTCGAGCTCCTCGACAAGCACCGTGGGGGCATCATCGCCACCCTCGATGCGCAGCAGGCAGGCGGCCATGTCGTCGGGGCGCTCGTCGGTGCGCGCGGCGACGCGATCGAGCAGCTCCGGCGCTGTGGCGCCGGGCCCGAGCTCGACGAGCGTGCTGAGCAGCCGCTCGACGCCGAACAGCTCGCCACCGACGCGCGCCTCGGTGACACCGTCGGTGTGGAAGCAGATCTGCGAGTGGCCTGGAACGGAGATGACCGTCTGTCGGGTACCTGTCCGCATACCCACTCCGATCGGCGGCGAGGCGCAGATCGTAACCGCCGGGATCGATCCTGCATGTGCTTGCGACGGGAGCACGACCGGCGGCGGATGCCCGGCGGATGCGTACACGAGCAGGCGCTCGCGCGGGTTGTAAGTGGCGGCGAGGACGGTGGCGAACGCGCCGCCGAGCTGGCGCTCGAGCACGGCACCGGCGGTCTGCACGGCGTCGCGCGGCGAGAGCCCAGCCTCGAGATACGCGCGCAGCGTGAAGCGCACGAGCGCGGTGTGCGGCAGCGCCTGGCGTCCGTGCCCTGAGACGTCGCCGACGATGATCGCCAGCTGCCCGTCCTCGAGCGGAAACATGTCGTAGAAGTCCCCGCCCGCGCCGGGGCCGGCGGCGGGCTGGTAGGCGGCGGAGGTGCCAACGGGACCGAGCCGCGCGGGCGGCACGGGCAGCAGCGCCGCCTGCAGCAGACCGACGTCCTCGAGCAACTGCGCGCGCTGGCGCTCGAGGCGACGGGCGCGCAGAGCGGCGAAGCGCGAGCGCACGGCGAGCGCCAGCGCGAGCGCGAGCAGGGCGCCGATCAGCTCGCGCACAGGCGTGGGCACGACGCCGACGATCTTGGTGATGGTCGTCACGAGCGGTGAGGTGCGGCCATTCGATTTCGATTTAAGGGCGCCCTTGCGGGCGCTTGGCGGCGTGCGAGCTGATGTGGCGGCGGTGGTCGTGGCGGCAGCGGGCGCCAACCCGACACCGGCGAACGCTTCCGGTGCGGCGCCCAGTCCGGCGCCGTGAGATGAGTTGCGTCGTGGGCGACGCGCGCCGCGGGATGCGGCGTGACGCGCCGCCGGCGTGGAGGCGCCGAGCGCCAGCTGCGGCGTCGGCGACGGTGTCGCCTGCGTGGGCGCGGCGGTAACGGCGGGCGTGACCGCGGCGGTAACCGCGGGCGTGGGCGCGGCGGTGACCGCGGGTGTGCTCACGGGCGCCGGCGCAGTGGGCCGGCCGGTGCTGGCCTGCGCGCGCGCTGCTTCGCGGGCTCGGATCCGTTCCTGGCGGCTTGCCGCTTTCCTGGGGTCCGCTTCACGCCTGTCACCGCGACGGCGCGCGCCGGTGGTGTCGGGCTGCGGCGTCGCGCCGGCGCCGGTGCCGGCAGCAGGTTGCGCGCTCGCGCCTGAGGTCGTGTCTGAGCTCCTGTTGGTACGCGTGTTCCTGTTGGTGCGCGTGTTCCTGTTGGTACCCGTGCTCGGATTGGTGCCGGTGCTCGTGTTGGTGCCGGTGCTCGTGTTGGTGCCCGTGCTCGGGTTGGCGTTTGCGTCGGTATTGGCGTTCGCGTTGGGCGTGCTGGCGGCGCCCTGCGTCGGCGCGTTGGAGCCGCCGTCGCCGCGATGGCGACCCTGCCGCGGCGGGGCGGATCCCGCGGGCGCGGTCGTCGCCTGGGTGCTCTGCCCGTGCGCCTGGGCGGAAGCCGGCGCGGGCGGGGCGCCCGCGTGGCCGCTCGAGCCTGCGCCACTCGACGGCGCGGACGGCGGGCCAGGCGGCGGGCCGGCGGGGCTGGGGCGATCGCGTCTGGCTGTGGCGGCGGGGATGAACGCGAGCCCGAGCGCACAGCACAGCACGACGACGGCGATCGCCAGACGCCGGGTCCGGCGAGCGGGTGTCAGCTTCGTGCGGCTGTGGCTCTCCATCGAGCGGACCACTCAGCCGGCTTCGGCTTCGCGCCCGCGAGCGTGCGCGAGCGCGTCGTCGAGCGTGGGGTAGATCGCGAACACGCCGTCCATGCCCGACAGCTCGAAGATTTTCGCCAGCGTGGGATTGGCGCAGACGATCGCGAGCGTTCCGTCAGCGCCAAGGCTGCGCGTGACGCCGACGAGCACGCCGAGCGCGGTGGAGTCCATGAACGTGGTGCGCGTGAGGTCGAGCACGAGCTGGCTGTGGCCCTCGTCGAGCGCGTCGACGAGCATCCACTTGAGCTGCGGAGCGGTCGCGAGGTCGAGGTCGCCCTCGACGTCGACCACGCTCGTGTGCGCGTCGAGCGCACGCCTGCTGATCTCGAAGGGCACCGGGGTGGGTGGCGATTGGTCGGTCTTGTGGGCTCTGCGGAGCATCTCCCTCCTTGCCGTGCGCACGGCGGCGCACGCGACTCGAGTGCACTCCGAACGCTGACGCGCCCGGACGTCCATCCCACGGCTCGACATAGGACCACACCATGTTCACCCAAGCACGCGAGAATCGAACGAATGTCCAATTTCCAGTTGCGACCGTCGAGGACCAGATACCACCATAGCTGCGCAAGTTTCGAAGTTTTTTTTCGGTAACTCGACGTTTGGATGCGCAGCGTACGGGCAAGGACGCACGAAAGCCCGACCACCAACGAAGACTCGGGCCGCCGACGCATGCGGCCCGTGGAGGAGTCCTGAGTTGAGCGAGCAGGAGGCCCGATCAGACGGCGTGCTGCTGACGGGTGCGACCGGGTTCGTGGGCATGGAACTGCTCGCGCGCTACCTGGAGCGCACCGACCGGCGCGTGCACGTGCTGGTGCGCGCCGCCAGCGAGCGCGCGGCGGCGACCAGGATCGAGCGCACGCTCGTGGGCCTGTTCGGCTTTCGTCACCCATACGCCGGGCGCGTGGTGCCCGTCTGTGGCGATGTGACCTGCCCGGGCCTTGGCCTACGCCGCAGGCGCGACGCGCTCGCGGGGCAGGTCAACGAGGTGATGCACTGCGCGGCGTCGGTGTCCTTCGACCTCGACGTGGACGAGGCGCGCGCGATCAACGTGGAGGGCACACGGCGGATGCTCGAGCTCGCCCAGCTGTGCGAGAGCCGGGGCGGGCTGCGACGCTTCTCCTATATCTCTACGGCGTATGTCGCGGGTGAGCACACGGGCTGCTTTAGCGAGGACGACCTCGCAAGGGGCCAGCGCTTTCGCAACACGTACGAGCAGTCGAAGTTCGAGGCGGAGCGCGTGGTGGCTGGCTGGCGCGGACGACTGCCCATCACGGTGCTGCGTCCGAGCATCATCGTGGGCGCGCGCGACAGCGGCTGGACGGCTTCGTTCAACGTCCTGTACTGGCCATTGCGCGCGTTTGCGCGCGGCGCCTACGCGGCCTTGCCCGCCCGCGGCGACGCCCCCGTGGACGTCGTGCCGATCGACTACGTCGCCGACGCGAGCTTCGCGCTCAGCCAGGCGCGCGAGGCGCAGGACGCCACCTTCCACCTGACCGCGGGAGCGGACGCGAGCAGCGTGGGCGAGCTGGTGGAGCTCGCGAGCGTGTTCTTCAAACGCCCATCCCCGCGCCTGATCGAGCCGGCGTTGTATCGCCGGGTGGTGCATCCGCTGCTCGTCCGTGGCGCCCGCGACGAGCGCTATGTACGCGCGCTGCGGCGCAGCGAGGCGTTCTTCCCGTACTTCGCCATGGGCGTCACATACGACGACCGTCGCGCCCGCGTGGCACTACGCGGAACCGGCATCGAGTCCACGCCGCTGCGCACGTACTTCGATCGACTGGTCGAGTTTGCGCTCGCCGCCGACTGGGGCAGGCGCGAGATCCCACGCGTCCACGCGACGGGCGCGCCCGGGCCCCATCCGACAGGAACGCCCGCGCCCTCCTCCGCCCGGCGGGTGAGGAGCGACGGCTCACCTCGACGGCGACTGGAGCTGGCGCGATGAGCAGCACGAGGATGTCCGCGCTGGATGCTTCGTTCCTCGCGGTGGAGACACCTACCGCGCACATGCACGCGGGCTGGGTGGCGGAGTTCTCCACGCCGGCGCAGGGGCCGCCGCCGAGCTTCGCGCAGGTGCGCAGGCACATCGAGCGCCGCGTGGCGCGGGCGCCGCGCTACCGCCAGCGACTCGCGCCGGTGCCGCTTGGCTTGCGCGCGCCGGAGTGGATCGACGATCAGGCGTTTGCGATCGACCGTCACGTCTACTGGGCGCCTGGGCCGCTTCACGATCTGGTCGACGACGTGATGTCGATGCCGCTGCGCCGCGACCGCCCGCTGTGGGAGATGTGGGTGTGCGAGAACCCGCAGGAGCGTACGTTCGCGATCGTGGGCAAGACCCATCACTGCATGGTCGACGGCATCGCGGCGGTCGAACTCGGCTCGATGCTACTCGACCCAACGCCCGAGCCGGCCGCGTGCGAGCCCGAGGCGTGGCATCCCGCAGCGGCGCCGGGCGCCGAGCTGCTGCTCGCCCGGGGCGTGCGCGACATCCTGACCCAGCAGCTCGGACTGCTGCGCTGGCCGCTGCGCGCGGCGAGATCTCCGGCGAGCGCGGCGCGGGAGACCGCGGCGGGCGCCCTGCGCGTGACCCGGGCGCTGAGCCATTCGCTGCGCGCCGCCCCGGCGAGCGCGCTCAACGCACCGCTGTCGCCGCTGCGGCGCATGGCCTGGAGCGAGCGCCCGCTCGCGGACCTGCGCACGGTCAAGCGCGAGCACGGAACGACCGTCAACGATGTCGTGCTGGCGGCGGTCGCGGGCGGCCTACGCGCGTACCTGATTCGCCACGGCGAGCAGCCGGTGGCGCTCAAGGCGATGGTCCCGGTCAACGTGCGCAGCGCCGGCGACGTCCTCGGCAACCACATCTCGTTCGTGTTCGCAGAGCTTCCCTGCGACCAACCCGACGCGCTCGATCGCCTCAACCACGTGCACACGACGATGACCGCGCGCAAGCGCGACCGCGAGCCCGAGGGGGCAGACCTCGCGCTGAAGGCCGCTGAGCACACGCTCGGCTTTGTGCAGCACGCGATCTCCCGCGTGCTCGCCAGCCCGCGCACGTTCAATCTGGTGGTCTCCAACATCCCTGGCCCGAGCGAGCCGATGTACATGCTGGGCTGCCCGCTGGAGGCCACATATCCGGTCGTCCCGCTAGCCGACCAGCACGCCGTGTCGATCGGCATGACGAGCATCGGCGAGCGGGCGTGCTTTGGCGTCTACGCCGACCGCAACGTGCTCCCCGACGCCGGCGCCCTGGCCGACGACATCGACAACGCACTCACGGAGCTCCTCCTCGCAGCGGTGGCCGATCCGGCCAGCTAGCCGGCCTGCGCGACCAGGGCCACGGCCGCGTCAGGCGTGGCGGCCTGGAAGCTGAAGCTCGCCTGCAGGTACAGGCGCACGACTTGGCTGTCGTGCGAGTCGTATCCGATCGATAGGTCCTGGCCGCAGTCGAACAGGAAGTCGCCGCCGCGCTGACTGACGAGCACCGCTCCACGGACTCCGGGGGCCCACACGATCGGGCCGTCGAGGATCCGTCGCAGGTGCTCGAGCAGGGGGTAGCCGCCGTGCTCGGCGGTCTCGAGCACGAGCCGGTGCTGCTCGGAGCCGAGCGCCAGCGCGTACGGACCGGCGATGCCGCTGCCGAGCAGTCGCTCGATCGCGGCGGCGAGCGCGCTCGGATACTCCTGCGGTGAGCCGCCGAGCGGGACGGGCGCATGCGGCGAGGCCTGCGTGATCCCGGTGATGGCGCCGTCCCAACCGTGGAGCACGGCGACGTTCTCGACCACGGCGATGCGGTGCGCCGCGCGGTCGAGCCCGTCGAGGTCGGCGTCGGCGGCGCCGCGGCCGGCGGCGCGCAGCTCCTCGAGCGAGACCTCGAAGTCCGCGCGGGTCTCGACCAGAGGCAGCACGCGACGCTGCAGCGCGGTGACACCCTCGCCGGGCGGCGAGGCGAGCGGGCTCGTGCGGCCGAGGTTGGTGGCGGAGTGCGACCAGCCGTGCGGGCCGGCAAAGTCGACGAGCTTGCGTGCGGCAAGCGCTGGCGTCAGTCGCTGCGTGGCCTCGTCGTCGAGCAGCTGCCAACCGGCGTCGCTGATCGGCGCGAGCGAACGGAGCAGATGGTTCATGCGGGCTCCCATTTTAGGCTGCCGATGCGCAGCGATTCGGTGTCGTCAGCGGTCGAGGCGTCCTCGCCGGTCGAGATGTCCTCGCCGGTCGACGAGTCATCGCCTTCGCCGGTGGACGTGGCGGCGTCCGCGGGCACCGGCGGGTCGTCGAGGAACTCGACTGTGGGCACGAAGAACAGGCCGCCGGTGATCGCAGTGGAGAAGTCGAGGATGCGGTCGTAGTTGCCGGGAGGGCTGCCGACGAACATGTTGGTGAGCATCAGCTCGAGCACATCTGGGCTGCGTGCATACCCGATGAAGTAGGTCCCAAATTCGCTCTCGCCAACGCTTCCGAACGGCATGTTGTAGCGGAGCACCTGACGCTGCTGGCCGTCATCGTCGACGATCGTGTTGAGCGCTACGTGCGAGTTGGCGGGCTTGACGTCGTCGGGCATCTCGATGTCGCTGAGCTTCGAGCGCCCGATGACCCGCTCCTGCTCGGCCACCGACAGCGCATCCCACGTCTGCAGGTCGTGCAGGTACTTCTGCACGAGCACGTAGCTGCCGCCGGCGAAGTCGGGGTCCTCCTCGCCGATCACGGCCGCCGCGGGCGCCGCCGCGCCGACGGGGTTCTCGGTGCCGTCGACGAACCCGAGCAGGTCGCGCTCGTCGAAGGACTTGAAGCCGTGAACCTCGTCGACCACCGCGCCGCTGCCACGCAGGCGTTCGACCAGCCGCTGGGCGAGCTCGAAGCACAGGTCGGCGCGGCTGGCGCGAATGTGGAACAGCAGATCGCCGGGCGTGGCCACGGCCGTGTGCCGCCCCCCGCTGACCCCCGCGAACGGATGCAGATCAGCCGGACGCGGCCCGCCGACGAGCCTGTCCCAGAACGCGGAGCCGATCCCGACGACGCAGCCCAGGCCGGCATCTGGAATGCGAAAGCCAACCGAGCGAATCAGGCCGCCGACGTCGCTGAGGAGATCCCGCACAGCGCCCTCGGCGCCCTGGTCGACTGAGACCACGAGGAAGATCGCGGCCTCTGTAGGCGCCTTCAGAATTGCCTGCGGCTCCGGTGTCTGCGCCACTGCTGTCGACCCTCCCAGGCTCGCACGGCAATGTTGGCACAAGCCCTGCTGGAGCGTCGGCGCAAGACACCCGACGCGTCGGCGGCCCGAGCGCGACGGGTTACGCGGCCAGCGGCGCCCACTGCTCGTCGATCGCGCGCTCGGCCGCGGCGAGGCTCTTGGCGGCGAGCGGCTTCAGCTCGGCCATCTGCGGGTTGACGTCCGCGAGCGTCAGTTCGGCGATTATGAAGCGCGGCTCGAGCCCGGTCAGGCTGAGAGCGTGTGGCAGCCACGGTTCGGCGTGGTCCCAGCCCTCGCGCGGGGTGCCCGCTGCGTAGCCGCCGCCGCGTGCCTCGAGCACGAGCAGATCACGCCCGCTGAGCATCCCGGTCATCGTCGCTCGGTCTACCGACAGCCCCGGCGCGACGAGGTGGTCGACCCATGACTTGACGCTGCTGGGCGCTCCGAAGTTGTACACCGGCAGGCCCAACACGATCGTGTCGGCGGCGAGCACCTCGTCGACGACCTGCTTGGTCAGCTCCCACGACGCGGCCTGCGCCGGCGTGTGCTGCTCTGGCGGGACCATGCGCGCGAGCCCGGACTCGCTGTCGAGGTGCGGCAGCGGGTGCGCGCCGAGGTCGCGGTAGGTGACCGTGCCGTCCGGATGCGCGGCGCGCCACGCTGCGGCCGCGCGCGCGGTCAGCGAGCGGCTGACCGACCGCTCGCCCTGGATGCTCGAGTCGATGTGCAGTAGATGGGGCATATCGTCGTCCTTTGCAACTCGGTTGTGTATTACAACAGTGTTGTAGCAGACAACTAAGTCGTCCAAGTGTCATAAGATGCAAGGCATGGCCTCATCTCTGCAGACCCGGCACCGCTCCTCGGCACTGCTCGACCATCTCGCGCGCCTCACGCGACAGCGCACCGAGTCCGCGCTCGCGCCGCTGGGCCTGCGCCCGCGGCATCTGGTGGCGCTGACTGTCCTGCGCGACCACGGAAGCCCAACGCAGCAGGCGCTCGCGGCGGCGCTGCGGATGGACCGTACGAACCTGATCGGGCTGCTCAACGAACTGGAGACGGATGGGCTGATCCTGCGGCGGCGATCCACCGAGGATCGCCGCCGCCATTTCGTCGAGCTGACCGACGACGGCACCGCGCGACTGGCCGAGGCCGAGGCGGCGTTGGCTGCCGCCGAGGATGAGGTGCTGGGCGCGCTCGACGCCAACCAGCGGGAGACGCTGTACCAGCTGCTCGTGCAAGCGACGACCAGCCACGTGCTCGATTGCGCCGCGGCGGCCGCCGACGAGCTGGCGGACGGCGGCTGCTAGCGCGGCCCGGTCGTGCGCAAGCCTTCGACGAGCCGCACGAGCTGTGGCTCGAAGCGGGCGCGCGCACGCTGCGGCTTCGGGTCGTTTGCGATCGACAGACCCGCCTCGATCATGCTGGCCAGCAGGACGCTCGACATCGCGGCCACGTCGGAAGCGTCGATCTCGCCAGCCGCAGCCGCGGCGGCGACCGTGGCCTCCATCAGGCCGATGCCCAGATCCGCCGCCGCCTCCCGCCACGCCTCCCAGCCGAGCACGGCGCGGCTCTGGCGGAGGCCGATGCGCTGCAGCTCCCGCGAGCTGGCGCACTCGGCCAGGTACGCACGGCATCCGGCAACGAGCAGCTCGAATGGATCGTCGCTCGACACGAGCGTTTGCGCGGCTGCGGCGACTCGCTGCATGGCGTCTCCCTCAGAGGCGAGATATACGGCGCGGAACAGGTCGGTCTTGCTCGGGAAGTGGTGATACATCGCGCCGCGGCTGACGCTTGCGCGAGCGAGGATCTCGCCGGTGCTGACGTCGTTGAAGTCGCGTTCGGTGAACAGCTCCCGAGCCGCGCGGACGAGCGCCTCGCGCGCCCCATCAGTCGGCCGGCCTCGCGGTCGTCGCTCTGCTGTCGCGCCTTCGCGCGGCTTACGTTCTTTCCCCTTGACACTCGCCATCGTCGGTAGTTAGATTAGACCGACTGTCGGTCGGTAATTATTGTCCGCCCCACGAGGGGCACGAATGACAAGCACAGGAGGGCAGCGATGAACCAGTACATGATCCGACGACGCAGTGCATGGGCCTCGCCCGCCGAGCTCCAGGCCGCCGCCGCGCGCTCGACGGAGGTAGCCGACGCGGAGTTCCCAGAGACGATCCGCTGGATTCGCAGCTACGTAGTCCAGGAGGACGACGGCAGGCTCGGAACCGCGTGCGTGTACGAGGCACGCGACGCCGAGACGGTGCGTGAGCACGCCGGTCGCGTCGGCATGCCCGCCGACGAGGTGCTCGCGATCGCAGACACCGTGATCGTGCGCTCCGATCCGGTCGCCAGCAGCGCCAGCTGAGCGCTCGGGCTGGTCCGCCGCGTCGAGCAGGACTCACACGGCCTCACACGGTCCGCAGCGCGTCGGCCGGGGAGAGCCGTGCGGCGCGGATCGCCGGCAGCAGGCCGGCGACCGCGCCGATCAGCAGCGCCGCGCCGAACCCGCCCGCCCAGGCGGTCGTCGGGATCACCACTTCCCAGCCCTTCGTGGCGGCGTAGATGGCCGTGGCCAGCACGCCCATGGCGATCCCCGCCGCGCCGCCGCCGAGCGCCAGCAGGATCGCCTCGGAGAGGAACTGCGTGCGAATCTGCCCTTTGGTCGCGCCCAGCGCGCGGCGCAGCCCGATCTCCGAGCGGCGTTCCAGCACGGAGATGACCATGATGTTCGCCACGCCCACCGCCCCCACCAGCAGCGCGACCGCGCCCAGCCCCAGGAACAGGCCGTTGAGCGCGCTCTTGGCGTCCGCGCGCGCCACCAGCGCCGCCGACGGCTGGCTCACGTTGACTTCGTTCGGCGCTTCCGGGTTGGCGGTCTGGGCGAGCACCGACCGCACCGCCGCCACCTGTTCGTCCTGGGCGCGCACGTACACCGTGTTGGCGTGCCCGTTGGACGCGAGGTAGCGCTCGGCCGCCGGGAAGCCCACCAGCACGGAGCTTTCGATTTCGGGCGTCAGTTCGGCCGGGCCGAGGATGCCCGCGAGGTAGAACCACTGACTCGCCAGCCAGATCCGCTCGCCGGGGTACAGGCGGTCGATGCCAAGGCGCTGCGCCGCCGCCGAGCCCAGCACCGCCACCGGCTCCCTCGCGGTGGCCGCGTTCAGGTAGCTGCCCTGAACCGTCTTCACACCGAGCGTCGCCAGCAGGTTGAGGCTCGCCGCCTGCACGCTCAGCGCGTTGGTGTCGCCGACGGGGATCAGCGGGCTGCGATAGACCGAGCCGCTCACCTTGGCCGTCTGCGCGACCGTCGTGACCGGGTAGATGCGGGAGATCATCGCCGGGGCCGCCAGCGGCAGCTCGGCCGTTTTGCCCGTGAAGCCCTGGCCGTTGCTGACCGTCAGCAGGTTCGTGCCCAGCCGATCGATCTGGCTGAGCAGCCCCGCCTGGCTCGAGGAGGACAGGCCGAGCACGGCCACGATCGCCGCCACCCCGATCGCGATCCCCAGCGCCGACAGGCCCGCGCGCAGCCTGCGCGTGCGCAGCCCCACGCTCGCGACCCGCGCCAGATCGGACGGGCGGAGCTTGCCGGGGGCGAGGCTCGCGGCGGCGCTCACGGCCTGCGCTCTGGCACGCCCATCGGCGCTCACCGCCGCCGCCCTGGCGCGCTCATGGCCGCTGTCCGAGCGCCTCATTGACAAGCGCGAACGCCGCCGGCCTCGCGTGGCCGGCGCTCGCCCTGACGATGTAGCCACCCTCGCGACCCGCCGTGAGGGGCGGCGCGACGGCGATCCCGCACGCGTCGGTCTCGACCTTGACGGTGTGCGGGTGCGAGATGCGCAAGCGATCGCCGCGAGCCCTGCTAGCGCTTTGCGAGCGGATCGTGAAGCGTGCGCTGGCGCCGCGCACAGGCGCCGCGAACGTGACCGGAGTCCCCGGCACGGGGTTCCCCTCGACGTCCGTCACAGTCACCGCGAGCCGGATCGGGAAGTGCGTTCCGGACGCGGTCGACTGCGTCGCGCCCACCCCCGCCGTGAGCTTGACGGGTTCCCCTGCCGATAGCGATACGCGCCTGTCGAGCGTCGAGCACCAGACGCCCGCAGCGGTGTTCGTCAGCGAGAACGACACCGAGCCGTACTGCGAGCTGGCAACGACCGTGTAGCTGCCCGCGGTGCCGTTAGCGGTGAACGTCGGCGCGGCCGCCGTGCCCGTGGCGTCGCCGCCGACCGTCACCGCGCTCGATCCGCTGCTCGAGAACACGCCGCTCGCGCCGCCCGGCGGCGCGCTGAACGTCACCGGCACGCCCGCCGCGCCCGTCACCGGGCAGCCGTCGCTGTTCGCCAGTGCTACCTGCAGCCCCGTCGCGAACGCCGCTTCGAGCGGAGCCGTCTGCGGCGTGCCCGCCACGAGCGTCAGCGTGTTCGGCGGGTTCAGCGACGGGCAGGCCGCGCCACCGGAGCCGCCCGGCGACGTCGGTTCCGCTGCGGCGGCCGCCAGTGGCGCGCCCACCAAGGCGTCCGGCATCGGCGATTCAGCCGCCACAGCCGGTTGCGACGCGCCGGCGAACCCACCCAGCACCGCCACGGCGCCGACGGTCACAAGCAGCCCGACACGAGACCACCCGCCCGAGCGGCGAAGCCACGCGATCCCCTTAAACATCAGCAGTCACCGCCTCGGTGTCGACCACGATCGCGCCGTCGAGCATCTGCACCTGACGAGGCAGGCGCTCGGCTAGCTCGCGATCGTGAGTGATCACCACGATCGTCGCGCCCTGCGCGTGGAGCTCTTCCAACAGCGCCACGATCGCCGCGCCCGCCGCGCTGTCGAGGTTGCCCGTCGGCTCGTCCGCCAGCACGATCGCCGGGCTGCCCACCAGCGCCCGCGCGATCGCCACGCGCTGGCGCTCGCCGCCCGACAGCCTGCTCGGGCGGAACTGCGCCCGATCCGCCAGGCCCACCCGCGCGAGCGCATCGGCTGCGCGCTCGCGCCGCTCGCTCACGTCCGGCCCCGCATACAACAGCCCGTCCGCCACGTTCTCCAGCGCCGTCGAGTGCTCCGCCAGGAAGAACTGCTGGAAGACGAAGCCGATGCTCCGCGCGCGCAGGTGCGCCAGCTCGCGATCGGACAGGCTCGCCACGTCCACGCCCGTGATCGCCACCACACCGCTGCTCGGGCGCTCCAGCGTGCCGATCACGTGCAGCAGCGTCGTCTTGCCCGACCCCGACGGGCCCACGATCGCCACCAGCTCGCCAGCGCTCACCGCGAAGCTCACGTCGCGCAGCGCGTACACCGGCGGCTCCGCGCCGTACGTCTTGCTCACGCCGCGCAGCTCCAGAACTGTCGGCGCGTCCGCACGCGCGTCGGTGAGCGCGACCGGCGCGTCCGCGGTCGCGTCGGGGAGCGTGGCGGGCGCGGGCTGATCATTCGGCGCGCTCACGTCGCCGGCACCACCACGCGCTGGCCCGCCGACAGGCCCCGCCCGCTGACCTGCACGAGCCCTTCCGCGTCGTCGAACAGTCCCAGCGAGACCGCCACCAGGTGGTGCGCCGCGCCTTCCGCCACCTCCAACGCGTAGCCCGCGTTGTCGCCGCCCCCGTTGCCGCCCGCCAGCGCCAGCAGCGCGTCCACCGGCACCACCAGCGCATTGGACACGCTCGCGGTCGTGATCGACACCGTCACCGGCGCCTCGTCCAGATGGCCGATCGCGCTCGGTTCGCTCGGCGTGACGTCAACTTCGATCGTCGCGCCGCCTTCTTCGCCGCCACCACCGCCGCCGCCGCCGTTCCCGCCCCCACCGCCTCCGCCTTCGCCTCTGCTCGGCGTTTTCGCCACCGTTCCCACCGAGCGCACCACGCCCGGCGTCGTGTGGCTGTTCGGCAGCGTTATCGACACCGCGTCGCCCACCTTCACGCTCGACTGCTGCGCCGCGCTCAGTTCGATCGTCACCTGGGGAGTCGTCGAGGTGATGCCCAGCACCGGCCCCGGCGCCACGTTCTCGCCCAGCGCCGGCGTCACGCTCGTCACGCGCACCGGGCCCCGCTCGAACACCGCCGAGCCCAATGGCAGCGCGCGTGTCGCCGGCGAGCCGTACAGCAGCACCACCGGCCGGCCGCCGATCGCGTACAGGGTCTGTCCGCGGGAGATCACCTGGCCGACCGCCGGCAGCTTCGTGAACGTCGAGCTCTGGTCGTAGGGCACCTCCGACGCCCGCGCCGCAGACACCGCCGCTTCGGCGCGTGCCAGCGCCGCTTCGCCCGCCGCCAGCGACGCCCGGTCGCCGTCGAGCTTCGTCTGGGCGGCGCCCACGCCCTGCGTGTCGCTCGACACCACCTGCGCGTCGCCCGTGCACAGGCCAGAGCTGGTGCCGGTGCCGGCGCCTGGCGACGAGCCGTTGCCCGCGCCTTCGCCGCCCGCGCTCGGCGGAGAGCCCGCGGCGGCGCTTTCCGCCGCGCCCTCGCCCGCGCAGTCCACCGACTCCTTCTCGCGCGCCGCCGTCAGCGTCGCCCGCTGGCCCGCCAGCGCCTGATCGTCAGCCGTCAGCGACGCCCTCGCCGTCCTCAGCATTCCCTCACTCGACGTCACCGATTCTTCCGCCTGCGCCACCGCCAACGGCGGCGTGCCCGCCGGCACGCGAATGCTCGACGCGTTCGCATAGCCCAGCGTCCCGCTCACCGGCGTCTGTGAGGACAGCTGGCGCTGGGTCACCGTCGCGAGCGACGTCGCCGCCGCGTTGTCAGCCACGCCGCTGGGCTTGCTCGGACCGGCGAACGGGCCTGTCACTACGAGCACCACGGCCACGATCGCCACGAGCACGAGCGCCATCCCCGCGAGCACGATCCGGCGCGAGCGCCGCACAGCGCTCATCAGCCGCCCGCGCCCGTGCTAGTGCTCGTGCCCGAGCCCGAGTTCGAGCGCAGGCTGCTCGGGATCAGCGACTGGCACGCCTGCATCGCCGAAGTGAACGGCGCCGAGTGCGTGTCCACGCTCCGCGGGAGGTGCACCCCGCCATCCGCGAACGTCGGGTCCGGGAGGTTCGGCTCGCCGTGCTTGCGCATGCACGCCGCCAACTGCAGGACCTGCGCCTGTTCCTGCGCGCTCAGGTTCGCGTGTGCGGCGGACCTCTTGGATTCCGCCGGCGAGAACGCCTTGCAGGCGCGCTGCGCAGCCTGGAAGACGGGTGAGCCCGGGTCGATGCCGCTCGACGGTGTCACGTGGATCCTGATGCTCGTCCCGCCGCCGCTGCTCGAGATTTCCGGGTCGGGGAAGTTCGGCTCGCCGTGCGAGCGCATGCACACTGAGAACTTCAACGCCTGCGCGCCCGGAGCGCCGGAACCCGACGCGGCAGACGCGCCCGAGCCGCTGGCGGTGGTCGTCGCGGTTGTCGTCGAGCCCAGATGCGCCACGCCTGTGGTTGGGGAGGTGCCGCCGCAGGCCTCCACGAGCAGCGCAGTTGCGAGGAGCATCGCCGCCCGGATCATGAGCCGTGGCCGCGCAGGCTGGCCGGGATCAGCGACTGGCACGCCTGCTCCGCGGACTTGAACGCCGCCGACTGCGTGTCCACGCTGGGCGGAAGGTGCGCCCCGCCACCCGTGAACGTCGGGTCCGGGAGGTTCGGCTCGCCGTGCTTGCGGATGCACGCCACGAGTTGCAGGACCTGCGCCTGTTCGGCGGTGCTCAGCTGGGGATCCGAGCCCGGCCCGCCGCCTGGCAGAAGCTGGCGGCATGCTTGCTGCGCGGACTTGAAGTGAGGGTTGCCCTTGATGCCCGGCGTGACCCTGACCGCCACCTTCACTTCGCTACCGGAGCTCGAGACTTGCGGATCGGGGAAGTTGGGCACGCCGTGCGCGCGCATGCACGCCGCGTACGCCACAGCCTGGCTGTTGGGCGACGACGAGCCCGACGACCCGCCAGCGCCCGACCCGGCCGCTGAGGAAGTGGACGATGGGGTGCTCGAAGAGCTGCTCGAGCTCAGGTTCGCCACGCCCGGACTCGGGGAGTTGCCGCCGCACGCCGCCACGAGCAGCGGCAGGGCCACGATGGCCGCCGCGAGCCTAAGGGCTGGCGGCCTGGCGATTACCCGTATAGCTTTCATGTCGATGTCGTCTCCCTGGCGCGGGGTGGATGGTGCCGTGCAAGGGCTTTGTACGAAACGGCCGGTTACAGCACGGTGATCGCCGCTGTAACCGCGCTGTAACCGCGGATGCGCCACGCTGAGTGGTCTCATGCGAGTGCTCTTGGTCGAGGATCACGTCGAGCTGGCGGAAACCGTCGCCACGGGTCTGCGCCGCGAGGGCATGGCCGTCGATGTCGCGCTCGACGGCAACGATGCGCTCGCGCACCTCGCGCTCACCGACTACGACGTGCTCGTACTCGACCGCGACCTGCCCGGCGTGCACGGCGACGAGATCTGCCGCCTGATGGTCGCCGAGCGGCGCGACGGGCGCATCCTGCTGCTCACCGCCTCCGCCTCGATCGAAGACCGCGTCGACGGCCTCGGCCTCGGCGCCGACGACTACCTGCCCAAGCCGTTCGCGTTCGCCGAGCTCGTCGCCCGCGTCCGCGCGCTCGGGCGACGCTCCGGCGCCGCTTCGCCACCCGCGCTCGTGCACGGCGACCTGCGCGTCGATCCGGCCAATCGCCTCGCCAGCCGGAGCGGCGAGCGGCTGGCGCTCAGCCCCAAGGAGTTCGCCGTGCTCGAGTACCTGCTCGGCGCCGACGGGCGCATCGTCTCCGCGGAGGAGCTGCTCGAGCGGGTGTGGGACGAGAACGCCGATCCCTTCACCACCACCGTCAAGGTGACCATCCGCCGGCTGCGCGCCAAGCTGGGCGAGCCGCCGGTGATCGAGACCGTCACCCACGGCGGCTACCGGATCTAAGCGCAGCGATGACCGCCCCCGACGCGCTCCAAGCCACGGCCGGCGATCTGCGATCGCCTCGGCGGCGCCGGCTGCGCCTGCCCCGCTACACGATCCGGCTGCGTCTCGCCGTCCTCTACAGCGGCGTGTTCCTGATCCTGGGAACGCTGCTGCTCGCAATCCTCATCGTGTCGGTGCGCCAGTCCACGCACGGCGTCGTCGTCTCCGCCGAAGGGACCGCGACGAAGCTGGTGGAACCCCACAGCGTGGAAGCGGCGCCGCCGGGATCCACGCTCACGGTCGTGCCGGAAGCCCTCGCTCTAGAACGCGCACGCGCCAAGGCCCATCAGCTCGGGAAGCTTGCGCTCAACGTCAACAACAGCGACCTGCACCACCTGTTGATCTGGTCGGTCTTCGCCCTGGCGATCATGGCGGTCGCCTCCGTCGCGGTCGGATGGCTGCTCGCCGGGCGCGTGCTGCGCCCCCTGCAGCTCATCACCACCGCGGCCCGCGAGCTCTCCGCCTCCAACCTGCACGAGCGCCTCGCGCTCGACGGCCCCAACGACGAGCTGCGCGAGCTCGGCGACACGTTCGACGAGCTGCTCGCGCGCCTGGAGGCCTCGTTCGAGTCCCAGCGCCAGTTCGTCGCCAACGCCTCACACGAGTTGCGCACGCCGCTGACGCTCGAGCGCGCGATCCTCGAGGTAACGCTCGCTGACCCCGCCGCCAGCTCCGCGTCGCTGCGCGCGGCGTGCGAGCGCGTGCTCGCGATCGGCGAGCAGCAGGAGCGCATGATCGACGCGCTGCTGACGCTGGCGCGCAGCGAGCGCGGCGTCGAACGCCGCGAGCCCGTGTCTCTGCAGGCGGTCGCGCGCGCGGTGCTGCTCGACCGGCACGAGGAGCTCGCGCGGCGCGGCCTGCGCCTGGAGAGCAAGCTCGAGGACGCTCCCACCACGGGCGAGGAGCGTCTGATCGAGCGGCTCGTCGCGAACCTCCTCGACAACGCCATCCACCACAACACCGCCGACGGCTGGGTGGAGGTCACGACGGGGATCGACGCCGGGCAGGCGGTGCTGAGCGTGGCCAACAGCGGCGTGGCGATCCCCGCCGACGAGGTCAAGCGGCTCGTACGCCCGTTCCACCGGCTCGGCCGCGATCGCACCGGCCACGGCGATGGCCACGGCCTCGGCCTGTCGATCGTCGACGCAATCGCCACCGCCCACGGCGCCACGCTCACGTTCCAGGCGCTGGCAGACGGCGGTCTGCGGGTGGAGGTGAGGTTCGAAGCTAGGCTCGGCTGAGCATCCGCTGCTGTCCCTCCACGAGGACCTCGCCGAGGATGCCGACGATCTCGTCGAACTCGCGCTCACCGGCGATCAACGGCGGTGAGATCTGGATGACGGGGTCGCCTCGGTCGTCCGCGCGGCAGATCAGACCGGCCTCGAACAGCCGGTTTGAGAGGAACCCGCGCAGCAGATCCTCAGACTCATCCGCCGTGAACGAGGTGCGCGAGTCCTTGTCCTTGACGAGCTCGAGCGCGTAGAAGTAGCCGGCTCCGCGCAGGTCTCCGACGATCGGCAGCTCGAGCAACTGCGCCAGCTTCGAGCGCAACAGCGCTTCTTTGTCGGCGACGCCCGCGACGAGCCGCTCGCGCTTCATGATCTCGAGGTTGCGAAGCGCGATCGCAGCCTGCACAGGATGGCCTCCGAAGGTGATCCCGTGCGTGAACACGTTCGTGCCTTCGAGGAACGGCTGAGCCACGCGATCGCTCGCGAGCACCGCCCCGATCGACGCGTAAGCCGACGACATGCCCTTGGCGCAGGTGATCAGATCCGGGCGAATGTCATACCGCTCCGAGGCGAACCACGACCCCACGCGGCCGAATCCCGTTATCACCTCGTCGGCGCACAGGAGAACTCCGTGCTCGTCACACAGCGCGCGCACGCCCGCGAAGTAGCCGGAAGGGGGCGTGAACGCTCCTCCGGCGTTCTGGACCGGCTCCATGATCACCATCGCGACCGTGTCCGGCCCCTCGCGCAGCAGCGTTCGCTCCAGCTCGTCGAGCAGGAAGGCCGTGAACTGCTCCTCGCTCTCCAGCTCCGAGCGGTGGTAGCGGTTCGTGTTCGAGACTCGCGCTACGGACGGCACCAGCGGCTCGAACGGCGCGCGCAGCCCAGCGAGGCCGGTGATCGACAGCGCGCCCATGGTCGTGCCGTGGTAGGCGACGTCGCGCGAGATCGCCTTCCAGCGTCGCTCGCCCCGCAGGCCGTGATACTCGCGGGCCAGCTTCCACGCGGACTCGACCGCCTCCGAGCCTCCCGACACGAAGAACACCCGGTTGAGATCGCCCGGAGCCAGCGACGCGAGCTCTTGCGCCAGCTCGATCGCGCGGGGATGCGCGTAGCTCCAGTTGGTGTAGAAAGGCAGCTCGCGCATCTGCTCGAGCGCCGCCGCACCCATCTCCTCGCCGTGGGAGTAGCCGATCTGCACCGCGAACAGGCCGGCGAGCGCGTCGAGGTAGCGCCGCCCGTGCACGTCTTCCACGTAGCAGCCATCGCCGCGCGCGATGATCGGCGGCCCGGCGTCCGGCCCTTGCCCCCGATACGCCCCCATGCGCGTGAAATGCAGCCACAGGTGATCGAGCGCGGCGCGCGAGAGATCCTCCGCGGAGGCGGGAGCGCGCCCCTGCTCGGGCGCGGTCATGCGGTCGCGCCCGCGTGCTCGTAGGCCTCCTTGACGGGCCGGTAGGCGATCTCGCCGCCGCGTACGTTCAGGCCCTTGGCGAACCCGGCGTCGGCGTCGAACGAACCGTCGACTCCGTGCGAGGCGAGTCCGAGCACATACGGGAGCGTGGCGTTGGTCAGCGTCTGCGTCGAGGTCGCGGGCACCGCGCCGGGCATGTTCGCGACGCAGTAGTGCAGGACCCCGTCGACCTCGTACACCGGGTCGCCGTGGGTGGTCGGACGCGAGGTCTCGGCGCAGCCGCCCTGGTCGATCGCCACGTCGACGATGACCGACCGGCGTTTGAGCAACGCGAGATCCTCGCGTTTGATCAGGTGCGGCGCGGCCGCACCGGGAATCAGCACGGCGCCGATCACCAGATCGGCATTCGGCAGCTCGGCTTCGAGCGTCAGCCGGTTGGACATCAGCACGCTCACGCGACCGTCGAACTGCTGCTCGAGCTCGCGGATCCGCGACAGCGAGCGCTCCAGCACGGTCACCTCGGCGCCCATGCCGACGGCGATGCGCGTCGCCTGCGTGCCGACGACGCCCCCGCCGATGACGAGCACACGCGCCGCGCGCACGCCTGGGGCGCCGCCGATCAGCGTGCCGTTGCCACCCATCGGATCCTGTAGGAAGTACGCGCCGGCCTGGGTGGCCAGGCGGCCGGCCACCTCACTCATGGGGGCGAGCAGCGGCAGGGCACCGTGGGTGTCCTCGACCGTCTCGTATGCGATCGCCGTGGCGCGAGACTCGACGAGCGCGTCGATCAACGGCAGGTCGGCAGCCAGGTGCAGATATGTGAACAGCACGAGGTCGGGGCGCAGCAGCTGATACTCGCTCGCGATCGGCTCCTTCACCTTCACCAATAGGTCGCTTCGCTCCCACACCTCAGCGGCCGTGCTCACGAGCTGCGCACCCGCGCGCTCGTACGCCTCGTCCTCGAAGCCCGACCCGACTCCGGCCTGTGCCTCGACGAGGACGCTCGCGCCACCCGCCGCCAGCTCCCTGACGCCGGCGGGCGTCAACGCCACGCGACGCTCCGCGGGCTTGATCTCCTTGACGACTCCTACTACCACCTGGACGTCACCACCTTTCTGCGTGTGTAGAACTCGAAGGCGTCGCGCCCGTTCGCATGTAGGTCTCCGTCGAATGAGTCCTTCCACCCGGCGAACGGGAACCACGCGACGGGGGCGGCAACGCCGATGTTCACCCCGACCATGCCGGCCTCGACCGAGGCCTTGTACTCGCGCGCGGAGCCGCCACTGGAGGTGAAGATCACCGACGCGTTGCCATAGCGGCTCCCGTTCACCGTCGTGATCGCCGCCGCCAGGTCCGGCGCGCGCGCGATCGTCAGCAGCGGCCCGAACAGCTCCTCGCGCATGGCACGCGAGTGCGCCGGCGCGGCGTCGATGATCGTCGGGCCGAGCTCGGCGCCGGCCTCGCCGCCGCCGCGACGCCCGTCGAGCACCAGCTCGCTTCCTTCCGCCAGCGCATTCTCGATCTCGCGCTCCACGCGCTCGCGTGCCGCCGGCGACACCAGCGGGCAAACGTCCGTGCTCGGGTCGGCGCCGTCGCCGACGGTCAGCTTGCGGGCGGCGTCGAGGATCGTCTGCAGGGAGCGGTCCTGCTCTGCGCGCTCGCCCACGAGGACGGCCAGCGAGCCGGCGAGACAGCGCTGCCCGGCGGCGCCGAACGCCGAGGAGCTGACGCCCGCGGCCATCAGCGCGGGGTCGGCGTCGGGCATGATCACCATCGCGTTCTTCGCGCCCCCGAGCGCCTGGACGCGCTTGCCGTGCTCGGCCGCTCGCGACGCGACGTAGCGCGCGGTGCTCGCCGAGCCGACGAACGAGATCGCGTTCACCGCCGGATGCTCGAGCAGCCCGTTGACCGCCGCGTGCGCGCCGTGCAGGAGGTTCACCACGCCGGGCGGGATCTCCTCGATGCCGTCGATCAGCTCGACGATGCGCTCGGCCGGGAGCGGGTCCTGCTCGGAGGGCTTGAGAATGAAGCTGTTGCCCGTCGCGATCGCGTACGGCAGGAACCACAGCGGGATCATCGCCGGGAAGTTGAACGGCGTGATCGCCGCCACGACGCCGACGGGCTGGCGGATCAGCTCGACGTCCACCCCGCGCGCGACCCCCTGGAGGTTCTCCCCCTTGAGCACGTGCGGCAGCCCGCAGGCGGCCTCCACCGACTCGATCCCCCGACCGACCTCGCCGCGAGCGTCGGCGATCGTCTTGCCCATGTCGCGCGTGACCAGCTCCGCGATCTCCTCGTGGTGGGCGGCGAGCACCTCGCGCAGCCGGAACACGGCGCGCATGCGCACGAGCGGCGATTCCGCTCCCCACGTCGCGGCGGCGTCACGAGCCGCGGCGACGACCCGCTCGACGTCCTCGCCGTCGCACAGCGGCACCCGCGCGAGGAGCTCGCCGGTCGCCGGGTTGCGATCGTCCAGATACTCCTCGGTGCGCGCCTCGCACCAGTGGCCGGCGCAATAGTTGTTGAGCGTTCGCGTCGTCGCGCCAGAGCCTGTGGCGGGTATTGCCGTCTTGGACATCCGAGAGCCTTCCACTGATCGTTTGCAAGCATCATGAGAGGGCGCCCTGGGGCCGGCAATAGACACAGGGGCACAAGCTTGGCCCGGCCGTTTGACAAGATGCCTAGTCGAGCGAGCTGTAGAGCTCCACCATGCCTGCTTCGCGCGCGCCGAGGTCACGGGCGACGTGGCAGCGGGCGAGCGTCGCGGCGGTGGGGAACAGCACGGGGTCCTCGCTCAGCTCGTGCGGCAGGCGTTCCCTGGCCGCCGTGTTCGGGGTCGCATAGCCGTGGTCGAGCGTCGTCGCGGCGGCCAGCACGGGGTCCATCAGCTCCGCGATCAAAGCCAGCGACAGATCGTGGTCGGGCGCGTCGCGCGGGATCGCCGCGGTCGTGATCCACAGCAGCGCTCCCTCCTCGGGCACCACGTATCGCAGCCACGGATGCCCCCGCATCGCGAGCGCCGCGGGCCCGCTCCAGGCATGGTGAGCGACGAGCGCTCGCGAGAGCATCGGCGAGACGAAGTCCTCGCTGTCGTAGCGCGCCACCCGCGGACGCTGCTCGCGCAGCAGCGCGCCCGCCGCGCGCAGCGCATCCTCATCGGTGGCGTTCGGCGAGTAGCCCGCGGCGAGCAGCGCGGCGCCAACCACCTCTCGCACCTCTTCGAGCATGCCGACGCGGGTCGCGGGCGGGGGCTCGAACAGCTCCCGCCAGCCGCGGGCGGCACCGAGGCTCCCGTCGTGCAGATAGCCGGTCGTGCCGAAGGCGAACGGGACGGAGTGCGCGCAGCCCGGATCGTAAGCGCCGTCGCGCGCCCAGTCGACGAGGCGCTCGAGCGGCAGCAGGTCGCGGTCGAGCTCCGCCAGCCGTCCGGCCGTGCGCAGGCGCTCGACGGCGTAGTCGGAGGGGAAGACCAGGTCGAACGGCTCACCGCCGTCCATACGCTCCAGCAGGCGCTCGTTGGAAGCGACGACCTCGGCGTGGACCAGCACCCCGAGTCGCCGCCCGGCCTCGCGCAGCGACTCGGGCGCCGGCATGCCAGGCCAGGCCAGAGCTCGCAGCGTTCGCACCTGGCGCACCTCCTCGCGCTAGCTCGCCAGCACGGGCCAGTGCCCGCGCTGGATCTTCAAGATCTCGTCCAGTCGCTCTAGCCACTCGGCGGGGGCGGGTGCGTCCTCGGGCACGAACACGTCGTCGTCATCGCTCGGGAGATCGCCGAGGCCGCCGAGGATCGAGCGCACGAGCTGGGGCAGCGTCGAGACGTTGTAGCCGCCCTCGTGCACCACCACCAGCCCGATGCCAAGATCACGCGCGAACGCCGCCATCCGCGTGGCCATCGCGCGCAGGCCCGCGGCCGAGACGAGCTGATTGCACAGCGTGTCCGCCGCGTGGCAGTCCTGCCCCGCCGAGACGATCAGCAGTTGCGGCCGATAGGCCGTCATGATCGGAAGCGCGACACGGTCCAGAGCTTGCAGGTACTCCTCGTCGCGCGATCCCGGCGGGAGCGGGATGTTGACGGTGCGGCCCTCGCCCTCCCCGCCCCCCACCTCGTCGAGCCAGCCGGTGCCGGGATACAGCGGCCACTGATGCAGCGAGATGAACAGCACCGACGGGTCGGCCCAGTGGATCTCCTGGGTGCCGTTGCCGTGGTGCACGTCCCAGTCGAGGATCGCCACCCGCTCCAGCCCGTACTGGGCCTGCGCGTAGCGCGCGGCGATCGAGGCGTGGTTGAGCAGGCAGAAGCCCATCGCCTTGTCGCGTCCGGCGTGGTGGCCGGGCGGGCGCGTGAGCGTGAGCAGGCTGTCGGGGCGATGGTAGGCCTCCATCGCGACCGCGTCGACCGCGTTCAGCGCGGCGCCGCTCGCGAGCAGCGCGTTGCGGAAGCTGCCCTCGGACACGCGCGTGTCCGTGTCCAGCCACAGCGGCGCGTCCTGCGCGCTCGCCTCCAGCAGCTGAATGTAGCCCGCGTCGTGCGAGCGCAGAGCGTCCTCGATGCGCGCGTAGCGCGGATACAGAACGAACAGACGCTCCCACTCAGGGCTGGAGCGCAGATGCTCGAGCACGCCCGGCAGCCGCCGCGTGTTCTCGGGATTCTCACCGGTGTCGTGGCGCTCCTGGCGGGGGAGCAGCACCACCCCCGTGAGCGGCTGCTCGCGCGCGTAGTACTGGTGCGAGATGCTTCCCAGCCCGTCGACCTCCTCGAGCGGGCCACTCATGCGGCCGCCTGCAACTCGTAGAGCCCGTCCGCGCCGGCGTCCAGCGGGTCGCCGTCCGGGCCGTAGGCGGCCCCGCCGCCGGCGAACTCGGTGGCCTCTTCGATGCCCTCGCGGTTGGCGATCAGCACGGTCAGGCCGTAGGCGGCGGCCATGCCCGCGGCCAGCCGCTGCGTGCGTTGCCAGAGCGCGGCCGGCTCGCTCGCGCCTCCGAGCACGACCCGCGCTCCGCGCTCGGCCAGCTGCGCCCACGCCTCCGGCACGCGCAGGTCGAAGCCGACGAGCAGACCGGTCGCGCCCCACGGCATCTCGGCCACCGCCGGCGAGCGGTGGCCGGGCGAGAAGAACATCTGCTCGAAGCGCCCCGGCGCCGCCTCCACGTGGCGCTGGCGATAGGCGAGGCGCTCCTCGCCGGCGCGCGCGAGTCGCGCCGTCACGTAGAACACGCCCTCGCCCTCGGACTCGTATGCCGATGCCGCAAGCCACGCTCCGCCTGCCGCCTCCAGCGCCTCGCGGTAAGAGCGCGCGGGAGTCCGCTGGGCCCACTCGAGGCCAGCTCGCTCACGCCGCGCCGCCACGTACGGGACGAAGCTGAGATGCGGCAGGCAGATCACCTCCGCGCCACGGGCTCTCGCCTCGGCGACGGCTGCTCGCCCGTCCGGATTCGAGGCCAGCGCGATCCGCACGGTGGCGCCTACTCCCACCACACGTTCTTGACGCTCGTGGTGAGCACCTCGTGGCCGTCATCGGTGATCAGGACGTCGTGCTCGAACGCGCCGGTGCCGGCGCCCGGGCGTCCGACCTCGGCCTCGACCGCGAACACCATCCCGGCCTCGAGCTTCGTCGACTCGCCGGGCATCAGCCACGGATGCTCCCACGCGAGCCCCAGGCCGTGGCCGAAGGAGGGGAAGCTCTGACCTAGGTAGGCGACGCCTTCGGCGGCCTCGGCGCCGGGAGCGTCGAACCCCTGCTCGGTCAGCCATGCGGCGCCGCGGTCGAACAGCTCCTCGCAGCTGACCCCCGGCCGCATCGCCTCGACGACGTGCTCGACGACGGCCACCGACCCCTCGAGCACCTCACGCTGGGCGTCCGTCACCTTGCGCCCGGCGACGGTCGTGCGCACGAGGTCGTAGAAGTAGCCGTTGACCGTCCCGTACATGTCCGGGTGGATCATGTCTCCCGCCTGCAGCGGGCGCCGCCAGTCCCAGGAGGGCATGCGGTCCCACTGGAAGTGGTCGACGTTCGCCCCCGAGGTCACGGGGATGTCCAGCGGGAAGGCGCCCTGCGGGATTCCGCGCTGCAGCGCGGCGAGCACGCAGTCGGCCTCGGTCGCTCCGGGCACGGCCGCTTCGACGAACGCCTGCACCATCTCGCAGCCCACGCGCGTGGCCTCGCGCACGAGCCTGATCTCCGCGTCGGACTTGCGCAGGCGCATGTCCTCGATGATGTCGTCGGCCCATACGAGCTCGATGCCCCCGAGCTCCTGGCGGATGCGATCGACGGCGATGTAGGGAACGCTCTCGCGGCCGATCAGCCCCACCCGGGCGGAGCCGAGACCACGCTCGCGCAGCGCGCTGGCGAGACCGGCCCACAGGTCCAGGGAGACGCGAACGTCGTCGATCGCCACCAGGTCGTGGCGCCAATCGGGGATCTCCACGACGAGCGTGCCGTCCTCCTTGACCGGCATCACGAGCCCGCCGAGGCCGCGGCCGGACCAGGCCGGCGGCCGGTCGGGGATCTGTGGGAAGGCCGAGTAGTGGTTCGTCAGATAGACGAGATCCGCGCCCCAGTCGGCGCCGTTGGCGCCACGGCTGACGACCAGCACGCCGTCCAGGCCGCGCTCGGCGGCGCGCTCGCGAAGCTGCGCTCGGCGTGCCTCGTACTCGGAACGCTCGATCGCGTCGCTGGGTTGAGCGTCGTGGGCACTGGCTGACGACATGTTCATCCTCCTGTAGTTGGTTATCCGGTCACAAACTGGTGGCCGACGACACGGTCTCGCTCGACGGTGATCAGCACACCGCGCAGGATCCCCTCCGCGTACTCGCTGCCGGGGTTGATCGCCCAGGTGCGTCCGATGTGCACGGCGCCGGGCGACTCGTGGATGTGCCCATGCAGGCTCAGCATCGGCGCGCGCCGCGCGATGAACTCCGCCACCGCACGACTGCCCACCGGCACCGTCGCGCCGGCGATCGCGCGCGGGGGGAACACGGAGGTATCGAGCTGCGGGGCGATGTCCAGCGAGGAGTTGTACGGAGGGACGTGGATGTTGGCGACGACGTTGCCGAAGTCCTCGACCTGCTCGGCGAGCGCGTCGAGGTGCGCCGCGAGCTCCTCCTCGCTGACGTCTCGCGGGCAGTCCCACGGTGTTTTGTTGGCCAGCCCACAGGACAGCAGCACCCAGTCCTCGGCGAGGGGCAGCACCCGCTCGTCGGCCGCCTGGACCCACTCGCGCGGCTCGCGCGAGATCTCGTCGAGCGACCACGGATCGTCGTTGCCGGCGATCACGAACGCGGGCACCTCGAGCTGGGCGCAGCGTTGCTCGAGGCGCTCGAGCCAGTCGCGCCAGCGCTCCTGCATCAGCCGCTCGAAGATCGCCTCAGACGCGGCGGAGTCGGTGCGCAGCTGTTCGAGCTCCTCGGCGCGCGCGAGGTAGGGGTAGAACCCGAGCTGCGCCGCCTTGGCGGCGATGTCCTCGAACTGGTCGCGGGCGACCTCGCGCTCCTCCCCCATCCAGCGCACGCGCAGGCTGCCGTTGCCGTTGTCGAGCACCGGCAGCAGCCCCTTGCCCGCCACGTCACCGCCCGCGACGAACACGTCCGGCGACCACACCTCCAGCGAGGTGAGGAACTTGCGGAACGTCAGCTCGCTCCCGTGCAGATCGGTGACGAACAGGATCTTCAAGCGCCCGCGGGCGCCTGCGCCGTCGTTCTTCTTGGACCAGAACGGCACCGGCGGCTACTCGGGCGGAACCTGTCGGAAGGCCAGGTCGATGTCCACGCCCTGCACCCGCCGCTGGTAGGCGCGATAGCCGAAGAACCACACCGCCGAGACGACGAGGCTGAGCAGCAGCAGCAGGCGCGCGGCGGTCGTCGTGAAGCCGAGTTCGGGATAGATGAGGTTCATGGCCGTCACCGCACCGGCTGCCAGGAACGTGATCGCGCCGGTGACGGCGATCAGCGGCAGGCCGAGGAACTTGTACTGGGCGATCGGCGCCACGTCGTGGATGGCCTTGGCTTTGTAGGCGAACAGCACGCCCGCCAGGCCCGTGATCGCGATCACGCCGACGCTCGTGAATGCGCCGCCGTAGACCATCGGGGTTTCGACGCTTTTGTCCCAGCGGAACAGCATGTTCAGCGCCACCGCGAGGACCAGATAGAAGATCGCCGCGCTGGTCGGAGCGTGCCAGCGCTGGCTGACCTTCGAGAACCACGACGGCAGCGTGCGGTCCATGCTCATCGCCGTCATCACGCGCGTCATGTTCAGGAACACGCACGTGGCGAAGTAGTAGCCGACGCTGATGAAGCCCAGCGAAAGCAGGATCAGCACGATCGGACTGCCGGTCATCATCATCGCGAAGCCGGGGATCGTCGCTCCGACCGGGGTCAGCCCCTTGCCGCTCGCGGTGACGAAGGCGTAGGCGTTCATGAAGTTGCCGCTGACCATGTTCTGGAACAGCAGCGTCGGCAGGATCCACGAGACGATCCCCACATATGCGCCGCCCATGACGAACGCGCTGAACAGCTTCTTGAAGTTGTTTGCCTGCTTGGCCTCTCCGAGCAGACCCTGGGCGGCGAACACGACGTACCAGATCAGCCCTGTGACGGACACGAACAGGATCGTGTTGCGCAGCGAGAAGCCGGGGTTCTTGAACCCGCCCTTCGCCGCCGTGGCTTGCACCTTCTGGTAGTAGTCGGACACGCCGATCGCCTTGTGGTGCCAGCTGTTGAAGTCGTTGATGAAGGAGCCGTGCGAGGCCAGCAGCAGGATCAGCAGCACGAGGTTGGAGACGATGATCGTGGGGATCAGAACCCACCGCTGGATCTTGCGATAGACGCCGATGCCGGCGATCGTCGTGGCGAACGCGAGCGCGATGATCACGAGCGTCACGGTCAGGATTCCGTCGGGCGTGGACAGCCACGTGCCGGCTTTCATCAACCCGGTGGAGCTCCACACGAGACCGAGGTTGTAGAGCAGCGGGGCGAGTCCAAGATCCGCGATCACGAGGGCGCCGGTCGTGGTGAACGTCACCCACAGGAACACCTCCCAGGCGAACGTGAAGGTGAATCCCACCGCCGGGTGGATGGCACGACTCTGGTAGAGGTAGTCACCGCCGATGCGCGGCATCGCCGAGCCGAGACCCGCGTACAGGGCATAGACGGGGATCATCAGCACGACCGCGATCAGCGCCGACAGCGGGACGCTGAGGCCGGGGAGGAAGCTCTGAGGACCGGGAAACACGTATATGAGGCCGAACAGCGCGCCGGCCGCGAGCACTCCGTACCACGCGGTGTCCACCAGCGACAGCTCGCGGACCAGCCCGGACGAGCGCCGCGTGAAAACGTCCAGCGACGGTCCTGACGCCGCGGCCCCCGACGCTGCGCCAGCTTGGCTTCCTGCTTGTGTTGATGACTCCACCTGACCTACCCCTCCCTCGGTGTTTATACGTGCCCGACTGAGATTGCTTCCCCGCTCAGTAGAGCCTCGCCATGACGTGCTTGACGTTCGTGTAATCCTCTCCGACTCACATTGAGAGCTTGCTGGCACGGCCCGCGAGCGGCAAGCAGCCACGTGTCACTGGTTGCGTACGCGGGAGCGACAACATGTCAAATCGGCCCCGCGCGTCGGTGGCAACGTCCAACGCGCGTCAATCCCAGAAGATCATCGGGGTCTTCGTCAGAAGCTCGGCGCCGCCCGCGGCGACTATCAGGTTCTGCTCGAAGCCGGCGCTGCCAACGCCATCGTGGGCGAGGAAGGCCTCGACGCCCATGACCATGCCCTCCTCGAAGCGCTCGACGCTTTCGAGCACGTCCGCTCCGAGCCACGGCTGCTCCCAGAACTGACCCACGCCATGGCCGTAGATCGGCCACATCTGCGCCGCCTGGTCCTTGCCGCCGCCGGCCGCCTCGGTCATACGATCGCCGAGCGCGATCACATCGCGTACGAGCACTCCCGGCCGGATCGCCGCGATCACGGCATCGACGATCGCGGCGCAGCCCTCGACGAGGCTCCTCTGCCCCTCGTCGGGGCGCAGGCCGCGCACGGTCGTGCGGCCGGGGTCCAGCCAATAGCCCTGCCAGATCGGCCCGTAGAGCCAGCCGCGCATCAGGTCGCCCTCCTTGGGCGTGTCGAGGCTGTAGCCGGTCAACGGGTTGCGACAGAAGTAGCGGATTCGCTCGCCGTGCGAGAGCGGGATCATGTGGTAGGAGCCGCCGCGGCTGATGACCTCCTTGGCGGCCGCACCGGCTGCCTGTGCCTCCGAGCAACCCGCGAACAGGCTCTCGAACAGGGCGTCGAGGCCGGCGGTCACGATCTCGCCGCCCTCTCGGTAGCACGTCAGCTCGCGCTCGCTCTTGACGCGGCGAACGGTTTCGACGAGATCGTCCTCAGGCACCCATTCGATGCCGGGAGTCAGCTCCTCCAGGCAACGGTACTGCTTGACCGGCAGGAAGTCCGAGCCGACAAACGCCACGCGACCCTCCACGCCGGCTTGCGTCAGCGCCTGCGCGAGGCCCTCGATCACATCCCAGTGCCACTCGATCCGATCGGTTGCCACGAGATCCCGCGGGGTGTCGGCCTCATCTGTGTGCAGATCGGGCTGCTCGCCGCCGCGCAGGATCGCGGCGGCATAGCCGCGCGCGCGCCACAGGGGCGTGTCGTACTCGGCGCCCGAGTGCGTCGAGCAGAAGTTGGTCAGGTAGACGATGTCGCCCGAGCGCTCATACGTGCCGGCCGAGCGCCCGAAGACGACGGCGACGTCGTGGCGGCGCTTGGCGATCTCCTCATACACGCGCGCCCAGCGCGCCTCGTACTCCTCCTGGGGAAAGTACATCCTCATCGACTCACCTCCGTTGTGCTCGCCCGAGCGCTCACGCCCATGAAGTGACCCGCGTCCTCAAGGACGGCGGCCATCGCGTCGACGATCTCGTCGAGCTCGGGGATCGTGCTGATCAAAGGCGGGGCGATCTGCAGGACGGCGTCGCCGCGGTCGTCCGCTCGCGCGATCAGCCCGGCCTCGAGCAGGCGGCGGGGAATGAACTCGCGCACGAGCCGCTCGCGCTGCTCGGCGTCGAAGGTTCCGCGCTCGCCGTCGCTGACGAGCTCGACCGCCCAGAAGAACCCGGCGCCGCGCACGTCGCCGACGATCGGCAGCTCGCGCAGCTCCTCGAGCCGCCCGCGAAGGTGGGGCTCGAGCGCACGCACGTTCTCGAGCACGCCGTCGCGCTCGAAGATGTCGATGTTGCGCAGCGCGATCGCCGCGCTGACCGGGTGCCCGCCGAAGGTGATGCCGTGCAGCAGCGTGCGGTCGTCCTCGCGCAGCCGCGCGGCGACCCTGTCGGAGACGAGCGTCGCGCCCATCGGGGCGTATGCCGAGGTGAGCCCCTTGGCCACGGTGATCAGGTCGGGGACCACGCCGTAGCGCTCCACGCCGAACCACTCTCCGAGCCTGCCGAACCCAGTGATCACCTCATCGGCGACGAGCAGTATCCCGTAGCGGTCGGTGATCTCCCGCAGGCCCGGCCAGTAGCCGGCGGGCGCCACCAGGCACCCCCCGGCGTTCTGCACCGGCTCGGCGATCAGCATCGCGATCGTCTCGGGGCCCTCGCTGAGGATCGCCTGCTCGATCTCGTCGAGCGCGTACTGCAGGCTGCCCTCGACCGGTGCGTCGGGATCGGGTCGGAAGGAGTTCGTCCAGGACACGTGCCTGGTGGGGATCGCGGGGTGGCCGAACGGCTCCTTGAAGCGCTCGACACCGGTGAGCGCCAGCGCGCCAAGGCTGACGCCGTGGTAGGCGGCGCGCCTGGCGATTGCCTTCGAGCGCTCGGGTTCGCCGTTGGCGATGTGAAACTGGCGCACGAGCTTCCAGGCCGTCTCGACCGACTCCGAGCCACCGCTGGTGAAGAACACCTGCTCGATGCCCGCCGGGGCCAACTGGGCGAGACGGGCGGCCAGTTCGATCGCGGGTGGGCTGGCGGTCCCCCAGTTGGTGTTGAAAGACAGGCGACGGAGTTGCGCGCCTGCCACGTCCGCCATCTCGTCGCCGTAGGAGTAGCCGATCTGGGCGCAGAACAGGCTCGACAGGCCGTCGATGTAGCACTTGCCCCGCGTGTCGAAGACGCGCACGCCCTCGCCGCGCTCGAGCACCAGCATCTCGCTCGCCCCCGGTCCATAAGGACGGTTGCGGGCGAAGTGGAGCAATAGATGCTCATGGGCATCCCGCTGCAGCCGCTCGTGCTCTTGCTGGTCCATCTCGCAGACTCCTTGGCCGACCTCCCGCTTACGCCAACGATCGTCGTAGAGCCGCCCGGCGCCGACAAGCTCCCGAACGTCACAAGCTGACCCGCCACGCGCGACGGAGCGTCAAAGCGGGGCGCCAACGACACGCCCGCGCGTGGGTATGACTTCTAGATACACGTCGTCCGCCCCCAGGATTGAGAGAATCGACCGATGAGCTCCCGCCGACACGCCGCAGCCGGCCGATGAGCTCCACACCTACACGTCGCAGTCCGCTGATGACCGTGCGCGCCGCCCTGCAGCTGCCGGCCATGCGCCGCGGCCTGCCGGAGGTCGTGGCGGGCGAGCATCATCTCGGCAGGCCGCTTCGCTGGGTGCATGCCGGCGAGGTCCTCAACATGGCCTCGCTGCTGAAGGGAGGCGAGCTGCTGCTGACGACCGGCATGGGACTGCAGAGCGGCGAGGTCGAGCAGCGCAAGTTCATCGCCGAGCTGGCCGATCGTGAGGTAGCGGCGCTCGCGATCGAGCTCGGCGGCACGTTCGACGTGGTGCCCGGCGCGCTCGTCTCGGAGGCTCACGCGCGCGGCCTGCCGTTGATCGTGCTGCGTCGCGAGGTCGCGTTCGTCGAGATCACCGAACTGCTCCACCGCGAGATCGTCAATCGTCAGTTCATGGTCATGCGCCGCAGCGACGAGCTGCACCGACGCTTCACGGGGCTCGTGCTCGAGGGCGCGGGGATCCCGGACGTGCTGACGGTGCTCGCCGAGACGATCTCCAATCCGGTGATCCTCGAGAAGGACGGTCACGGCGTTCTCTACCACGCGACTCATCACGCCGCCTCGAGCGAGGTCCTCGCGGCCTGGCAGGCCGCTTCGCAGCAGATCCCGCTGGCGCCCGAGCGCTACGCGATCGCCGTTCCCGCGGCAGAGAACGAACGCTGGGGACGCCTCGGAGCGCTGGCGCTCGACTCGCCGCTGGACGAGCTCGATCGCGTGGCGATCGAGCGCGCGGTCGAGCTGGTCGCGCTCACGCTGCTGCGCAATCGCCAGGAGGAGGTTCTCGCGGTGCGCGAGCGCGGCAACTTCTTCGCCGAGCTAGCCTCAGGCGAGCTCAGCGAGAGCGAGGCTTGGAGGCGCGCGGAGCAACTCGGCTTCGGTCGCCGCGCAACCCGCCTGCTGGCGCTCGCCGTGCTGCGCGCACCCGCGGTCGCCAACACGCCGACCGGTCAGGATGACCTCGCGTGGGCGCTCGTTTGGCGCGACGTGCGCCGCGAGCTGAGCACGGTCGGCATACCCGCGCTGATCGGCGCTCGCGCGGGCGGGCACGTCGTCCTGCTCGTGCTGGGCTTCGACGACGAGCAGCAGCGAGCCGACCTGGCGGATCGAGTCGCGACGTTGATCGAGACCACAGGCGAGCGCCACATCCGTGCACGCAACGCGGCCCTGGTCGCCGTCGCCGGCGCCGTGCGCGGCTGGAGCGATGTGAGCGAGCAGCTCGAGCTGGCCCTGACCACGGCCGAGGCGGCGGCGACGGGGCCGCAGAAACGCTGGCACGACGCGACGCGGGCCGACCTCGACCGGCTGCTGTGGTCCCTGCGCGATCAGGATGCGCTAGGCACGTTCGTGCACGACTGCCTCGCCCCGCTGGTCGAGCACGATCGACAGCGCGCCGCCAAGCTGCTCCCGAGCCTCGAAGCGTATTGCGCACACGGCGGGCGCAAGGCCGAGACAGCGCGCGTGCTGCACCTCGAGCGACAGTCGCTCTACCACCGCCTGAAGCGGATCGAAACGCTGCTCGGCGAGGACCTCTCAGACGACGATACCGTCCTCGCCCTGCACTTCGCGCTACGCGCGCGTGCGTACGTCGATACGGACACACGCGTTGTGAATTGAGCGCTGGCTGACCGGGCGCATGCAATGCGCCGAGCCGCTCGACAGCAAGCTACAGATACCCTCCGCCTGTGACCAACATCAACGACCCGATCTTCGACGAGCCACGCGAGCACCCGGGATTTCGCGCCCAGCGCGCCCGTCTCAGCCGTCAGGCAGGCAGCGACCGTTTGGGGCTGAGCTTGTGGGAGCTGCCGGCGGGCGAAGCGGCCTACCCGTACCACTTCCACCTCGCCGAGGAGGAGCTCGTGCTCGTGCTCGACGGCCGGCCGAGCCTGCGGACTCCCGAGGGGTGGCGGGAGCTGCAGAAGGGAGAGGTTGTGCCGTTCCTGCGCGGCGAGCAAGGCGCACACCAGCTGGTCAACCGCACTGAGGAGACCGTGCGGTTCCTGGCGTTCAGCACCAACGGCGAGCCGGACATCGTGATCCGGCCCGACTCGGGCACGCTCGGCGCCTACGAGCGACTGTCAGACGGAGGCGGACTGCGGGAGGTGTTCCGCATAGCGGACACGGTCGACTATTACGAGGGTGAGCAGCCACCTGGCACGCCGATCGGCAATCCGCCTGCTAGCGAATAGCGCGACCTGGACGGGCGCCCCAGCGACCGTCCAGAGCGCCCGTCTCGGATCGCCGCAACTGCCTACGGGTTTACGGCCCGGCTACTCGTCCCAGGCCTGCACGACCTTCTGACGCTTGACCAGCCCGTTCGACAGCTCCAACACGGTGGCGCACGCCACTGCGGTGCCGTCGGGGTAGCGGCAGGCCTCGGTGAAGGCTGCGCCGGTGCCGTCGCAGACGGTGTGCTGCACGCGGTGGGTCATGTCGCGCCCACACACGTCCTCGAGCCAGGCGCGAACCTCGTCCACGCCGTGCAGCACGCGCGGGGCGCTCGGCTGAGTGACGCGGTCGATCAGCGTGACCTCGGCGTCCGGCGCATACATGACGAGCTGCGTGGCCGCGTCGCGCTCCTCGATCGCACGGGTGAAGGCCTCGATCTGGAACTTCTGCATAGTGGACATGGTCGACTCCTTTTTGTTGAGCTTGCTGCGGGTAGTGGCGATCATGCGGGAGCTGCCGTTGTGGCTCCGTCAAGCGAGCGTCAAAGTCACAGACGGTTACGCTTTGAGTCTGGTGTTGCGCATACGGCTGTTTGGGGCAATGACAGTGGACTGCGACGGCGAGCAGCTCGCCGCCCCCAGCGCGCGGCGCGCGTGGTCGCTGCTGGCCTACCTCGCGCTCGCCCCAGGCCCCCATGCGCGCAGCGAGATCGCCGCCCGCTTCTGGCCGGACGTGCTCGACTCCAGCGCGCGCGCGAGCCTGCGCAGCGCTGTGTGGTCACTGCGGCGGACGCTCGGCGCTCATGCCGACCGTCTATGCGTGGACCGCAACAGCATCGGCCTCGACGGCTCCGAGCTGTGGGTGGACGCGGTGGCCTTCCGCGAGCTGCTTGACGCCGGTCGCGAGCGCGAGGCGGTTGAGCTGTGCGCGGGGGAGCTGCTCGCAGGCTTCGAGGACGAGTGGGCGCTGATCGCGCGCGACGAGCATCGCCAGCTTCTGCTCGACGCGCTGGAGCGCCTGGCCGAGCGCCGCGCGGCGAGCGGTGACATGGAAGGGGCACTCGAGTGCAGCCGCCGCGCCGTCGCGGTCGATCCGCTCAGCGAGGACGCGCACCGCGCGCTGATCGCGCGCCTGGCCGCCACCGGCGATCTCGCGCGGGCGCTGATCGTTTACAGCGCGCTGGCCGAGCGCCTGCGGCGCGAACTCTCTGTGGCGCCCTCCCCCGCGACCCGCGAGCTCGTGAGCAGGCTGCGGCTGGAGAGCGCCGAGCCGACACCGCGGCCCAAGGGCGTGCGCGGGTCGAGCCCACTCGTCGGGCGCGAACGCGAGCTGGAGCAGCTGCTGGAGGTCTGGGAGCAGGCGCGCGCGGGAAACGGAGCGGTGGTATGCGTGCGTGGGGAGGCGGGCATCGGAAAGACGCGCCTATCCAGCGAGCTGCTGGCGCTCGCCGCCGGGCAGCAGGCCGCGGTGGCGGCGTGCGCGCCGCTTGACCTCGGTGGGTCGGCGCCCTTTGGGCTGTGGGCGGAACTGCTGCGCAAGCTCCTGCCAGCCCTCCCTGCCCCGCCGGCCGAGGCGGCTTGGCCCGAGGACCTCGCGCGCCTCGTGCCTGAGCTGCCGGCGATGCTCGGCCGCACCACGCACGAGCGTCCCTTCGTCTCGCCGGATCTGGAGCGCACGCGGCTGCTGGAGGCGACGGTGGCTGCGGTCGAGTGGGCCGCCGGCTGCCGTCCGCTGGCGCTGCTGCTCGAGGACACGCACATCGCCGACGCTTCCAGCCTGGAGCTGACGGGCTACGTGGCGCGGCGGATCGACACGCTGCCGGTGCTGTTCGTGCTCACGCGCAGGACGTTGCCCCGCAGCAGGGAGGCGGAGCGTCTCGAGCATGCGCTGCGCCAGCGGGGCCTGCTGCGCGAGGAGCTGACGCTCGCCCCGCTGGCGCGCGAGGCCGTGGCGGAGCTGGCGCTGGCGGTGGCCGCGCTCGAGCGCGCCGACGTGCAGCGAGTAGTGGACTCGGCGGAGGGCAACGCGCTGCTGGCAGTGGAGACCGCCCGGGCGCTCGCACGCGGCGAGCCGGAGCTCGCGCAGGGCGTGCGCAGCGCGGTGCAGGGCGCGTTCGGGACGCTCGCGCAGCAGGGCAGGCGCTTCGTCGAGCTGGCGGCGGTGGCGGCGCGCGAGCTGGAGCCGGACGAGATCGCCGCCCTGCCCGTGGCCGACCCGGCGGAGGCGGCGGCGCAGGCGCTCGACAGCGGCATGCTGGTGGAGCGCGAGCGCCGCGTCGGCTTTCGCCACGCGCTGCTGCGGGAGGCCGCCTACGCGGAGATCGCCCAGCCGCGGCGTGCGAGCCTGCACGAGCAGTGGGCGCGGACGCTGCTCGCCCGCTCCTCGCCGGGCGGCCCGGGGCGCGCCGCGGAGATAGCCCGCCACCTGCGCATCGCAGGCAGCGATGCCGAGGCCGTCGAGCAGCTCACGCTCGCAGCGGCCGACGCGCGGGCGATCGGCGCGCTGCCGGAGGCGGCGGGCTATCTGGAGGAGTGCGCGTCGATGGCGGACGAGGACTCCGAGCTGTGGCTGGAGCTGGGCGAGGTGCGCGCGTGGCGCGGGCTGCGGGCCGAGGCCGAGCAGGCGTTCGCCAGGGCGCAGGCGCTGCTGGAGGGCCAACCCCTGGAGCTGGCGCGCGCGTGGCTGCGCAGCGCGCGCTCCTATCACGGCCCGATCTGCGCACCAGCGATGGTCCGCCAGTGCTGCCGCGAGGCGCTCGCTTTGCTCGACCGCTCCGACGCGCCAGCGGCGCTCGAGCGGCGCGAGGCGCTGGCGGCGCTCGCCTGGGCGGAGGCGGTCGCGGGCAGCGTCGAGGAGGCCGAGCGGCTGCTGTTGCAGGTGCACGAGCTCTCCTCCCAGGTCCAGCCCGACGACCTGTCCGTCTACGACGTCGCCCACGCGCGCGCCCTGGCGATGATGCGCCGAGGCAATTTCGTCGAGGGTTACGCTCCCTCGATCGCCGCTGGCGAGGCGATCACGCGAGCCGGACGGCCCGACCTGGCGTACGGCTGCTGGGCCAACGCCGCGGGAGCGGCGGCGGCTGCAGGCGACTACGAACGCGCGCTGGAGTTCATCGAGCGCTGCGCGCAGGCACTCACGAGCAAGGGGCTGCTGGTGCTGGAGGTGCAGATGCTGGCGATGCGCGCGTTCGTGCTGTTGCGCATGGGCCGCACCGCTCAGGCGCGCGAGGCGGCAGAGCAGGAGCGCAGGATCGCCGACCACGTCGGCGCCGCGCAGCTAGAGGCGATGGCCGCCCACGATCGTGCGCTGGCGGCCCTCGCCGAGGGCGAGCACGCGCTCGCGGGCGAGCTCTTCCAGCAGGCCCTCGACGGCGACGCGCCCGTCAGCCGTCCACTCACGCGCCTGTGGCGAGCTGAGGCGCTCGCCCGCGCCGGGCGCCTGGCGGAGGCCGATACGGAGCTGCGCGCCACCGCGCTCGAGCCGGTGCGCCCCAGCGACTTCCCCGCCACGCTCGTCGCGCGCATGGCGCGCGTCCAGGGGCTGATCGCGTTGCTCGCGGGCGACCGCGAGTTGGCGGAAAGGCGCCTGCGCGAGGCCGCCGACGGCTGGGGCAGGCTCGTGTCGACGTTCAGCCGCAGCGACAGCCTCACAGTCGCGCTGGCCGACCTCGGGCGCCCGGTGGTGGGGCTGATCGAGCCCGAGCGCGAGCGCGAGCTGGTGCTGGCGGAGCTCCACGCGATTCAAACCACGAAAGAGGGGGTCGAGCATGCCGTCGTTTCATGACAGCGCCCTTACGCGCGCCGACGCTCAGGAGGTGTGGAAGCTGCTGTACGACCCGGCGCGCTTCCCCGAATGGTGGGCAGGCATAGGAGCGGTCGAGAAGAGTGCGAACACGGGCTCATACACGATGTACCCGGAGGGCTACCCAGACTTCCCGATGGCGCAGCTGCTGGACACCGCGCGCGAGGAGGGCCGCGTGACGGTCTCCTGCTTGGTCTCCGACCTGCGCTTCGAGTGGCTCCTGGAGCCGCTGGAGGGCGGCGGGACTCGCGTCAGCGTGGAGGTGGAGATCCCCGAGGCGGAGGTCGCGCGGCTGGATGGCCAGCGCGAGACGATTCACGCGTCGCTGGCGAGGCTCGCAGAGCTGTCGGCTTTGACGCTCGATTGACGGCTCGGTGACGCGCGACCGGCGACCATCGTCATGCAACCTGCAACCACCCAAAGGGAGCGTGTGATGAGTGCCACGGGAATCGACGAAGCGAAGCTCGAGCAGTTCATGACTCAATTCGTGGGGGACCTCGGGGCCACCTTGACGGCGCCGCTGGTGCTGATCGGCGACAAGCTGGGGCTGTACAAGGCGATGGCCGACGGCGAGCCGGTCACACCCGCCGAGCTGGCCGAGCGCAGTGGCTGCCGCGAGCGATACATCCGCGAGTGGCTGTGCCAGCAGGCGGCCAGCGGTTATGTGGAGTACGAGGCCGCTACGGGCACCTTCAGGCTGCCCCCGGAGCAGGCGATGGCGCTCGCGGACGAAGACAGCCCCGCGTTTATCCCCGGCGCGTTCCAGCTGGCAGCCGCCGCGCTCAAGGACGAGCCGCACATCGCGGAGCGCTTTCGCTCGGGCGAGGGTTTCGGTTGGCATGAGCACGATCACGAGCTGTTCGCCGGCACCGAGCGCTTCTTCCGCCCAGGCTATCTGGCGAACCTGGTCGAGTCGTGGCTGCCGGCGCTGGACGGCGTGGTCGAGAAGCTAACCGCCGGCGCGCTGGCGGCTGACATCGGCTGCGGGCACGGCGCATCGACGATCCTGATGGCCGAAGCGTTTCCGGCGAGCGAGTTCGTCGGGTCGGACTACCACGAGGGCTCGGTGTCGGCGGCGCGCGCTGCCGCTCAGCGCCGCGGAGTCGCTGAGCGCGTGAGCTTCGAGGTGGCCTCCGCCAAGGACTTCGGCGGCGGCCCGTTCGACCTCGTGTGCGTGTTCGACGCACTGCACGACATGGGCGACCCGGTGGGCGCCGCGCGCCACGTGCGCGAGCAGCTAAAGCCGGACGGCACCTGGATGGTGGTCGAGCCCTTCGCGGGCGACGCCATAGAGGAGAACCTCAACCCGATCGGGCGCATCTTCTACGGCGGCTCCACGATGCTGTGCACGCCCGCGTCGCTGAGCCAGGAGGTAGGCCTTGCGCTCGGCGCCCAGGCGGGCGAGCGGCGGCTGACCGAGGTGCTCGATGCCGGCGGCTTCGGCCGGGTGCGCCGCGCGGCGGAGACCCCGTTCAACATCGTCTTGGAGGCTCGGCCCTGATGCTGGAGAAAGCGCTCGCCCATCCCACGGTGTTCGTGCGCGACTTGCAGCGGGCGCGGGAGTTCTACGAGAGGCTCGGGCTGACGGTGTCCGCGCAGGCGTCCACCGGCATCTTCATGTCGGCTGGCGGGGGAACCATCTTCCCGCTGCTGCACAGGGTTGACTTCACGCCGCCGTCGCACACGGTCGCCGGCTTCCAGGTGGATGACCTGCGCGCGACGGTTGACGACCTACGCGCCCGGGGCGTCGTGTTCGAGGAGTACGACGGCCCGGCCCTGCGCACCGTGGACGGCATCGCCGACATGGGCTCCTACAGGGCGGCGTGGCTGAAGGACCCGGACGGCAACTACATCGGCCTGCACGAGCCGCCACAAGTGTGACGCGCACCGCCGCCGGCTGGCACAAGCAACACCAACTCAACCATCGAGGAGGTTCACATCATGATCTGCACGCTCACAGCGCGACGCCTGAAGCCAGGCGCCTACGAGGACTTCCGCGGCGCCTGGGACCCGAGCGCCGCGCCGTCTGAGGTGATCGCGCGCTGGAAGCGCATTTATCACGTGCGCGACCTCGACGACGAAAACGTGGTCATCTCCTTCGGCATGTTCGACGGCAGCGAGCAGGAGCTGCGCGAGATGCAAGCGAGGATGGGCCGCAGCGACCAGGTCTCGCGCGTGCAGCCGCTGGTCGAGGAGGTGTTGCTGGATGGGTGCTACGAGGTGGTGGAGGAGATCACACCGGGGGCGAGTTAGGCGCCGTGAGCGCGGGACGGCGAATATCTGCACGTCGGTGTCGTCTATGACGCGCTTCGAGCCGCGATCCTGGTCTCGTCCGCTCGGCTGTACCATTGCGTCGTGAATGGAGACGCAGCCGCCAAGTGAGCCTCCTCTGGCGCGTGGCGAGGCTGCAGGTAGTAACGCGCGAATCCGTGCGTCGGCTTAGCACTTTCGAGCTTCGACCGCTCCGAACTCAAGGAGCGGCGATGTCGGCCGTGACGCGTCCCTAGCCGATGAGATTCGGCCTATTCTGCTCAGCGCAGGCCAGCAGCGACGATCTTCCCCCCGAGACCGGCCAAGGCTTCCGCGACTATCTCGACTTCAACGTCGAGGCTGAGGAGCTCGGCTTTCACTCGAGCTTCCTGGTCGAGCACCACTTCACCGGCTGGAACCAGGTCTCCGCCCCGCTGATGCTGCTCACGTGCCTTGCCATGCGCACCACGCGACTGCGCCTCGGCTCGGCCGTAATGGTGCTGCCCTGGCACAACCCGGTCCTGCTGGCAGAGCAGGCGGCGACGCTCGATCTCATCTCCGGCGGCCGACTCGACTTCGGTATCGGGAAGGGCTATCGCCACAGCGAGTTCACCGGCTTTCAGATCCCGCAGCAGGAGGCGGAGGCACGTTTTGAGGAGGCCGTCTCGCTCATCACACGATCCTGGCTAGAGCGCTCCCGCTTCTCACACCATGGGCGCTTCTGGAGCTTCGAGGACATCGTGGTCGAGCCGCCGCCCGCGCAACGACCGCACCCGCCGTTCTGGATGGCCGCCGGGAGCCCAACATCGATCCGCAAAGCGGCCGCGCGCGGCTTCAACCTGATGCTCGACCAGTACGCGTCCGCCGAGCAGATCGGCGAGCGCATGACGCTGTACCGCGCCGAACGTGAAGCGCACGGGCGAGGATTCGATCCGATGGGAGTCGTGGTGGCGCGCCAGCTATACGTCGCGAGGGATCGCGCGGACGCTGAAGCCGCTCTTGCTCGCCAAGCCAAGTACACCCAGCGCACGGTGAGCGTGTCCCGCTCGCCTGCACGCGCGGGCGGCTCGCATGTGCTCGCCTACGCGGGAAAGAGCGGCAACACCGAGGAGCATGCGCTCTATGGAACACCTGAGGAAATCTGCGCCAAGCTGGCGACGTTGAATGCCGCCGGCGCTCGCTACATCCTGCTCACCGTGCTTGGCGGCAAGGAGCAGCTGCGACGGTTCGCGCACGAGGTGATGCCAGCGTTCTCCGCGACAGAAGACGGCGAGGGCAACACCAGGTAATCCTGAGCACGCCAGGCACCGCGACGTCAAAAGCGCTCCCACGGGGTTGCAGACCACGTCAGAAATCGAGCAAGGTCATCGCCGACACGGAGACGCTCGACAAGCTCGCCCGGCGCGTCGAAGACGGCCCGCTCCGCGCCACCAGTCTACCTAGCGAGCGGTCGTCGACGCGGCCTGTTACTGGCCCGGATCCCTGGTGAGCAGCTCGAGGTCAGGTAGATGGTTAACGATATTGACCGTCGCCATGCTCACGCTGACGATCCGCTTGAGGAGATCAACGATATACCGTGGATCTCCATGCTCGAGCGCCCAGTCATTGGGGTTATTGACGATCCCGCTGTCTCGGTCGGTTTTTACCTGGTAACGATCCATGATCCATTCGATCGCAGATTTGCCATTCACCTCATAGCTGTAGGCCTCCTCCGGGATGCCGGCGAACGTGAGGTGGCTGTTGTAGCGGATGCGGGTCTTGTCCTCTGCTTTTCCGTCCTTGCCAAACCGCATCTTCTCCACGCGATAGTCATCCGCGGCGCCTAGGGTGATCTCTTCCAGCGGCCAGGGATCGACTTCCTCGTAGTCAAGGTGCCAGGCTGCGAGCTGTCGGCCAGCGTCGCTGAAGCCCCAGAAGTCAGCGACCGTCGGGATCCGAGGGATCATCTTCTTCAGGTCGGCGGCGAAGCGTTGCTTGTAGATCGGGGAGTGCAGCACGCCGTAGACGTAGTAAAAGATGTCCTCCTTCGTGACATCTGTTCCGCAGCGGGCTTGATAACGGCTGAGGGTGGCGTCCGTGATCGCGTCGCGACGTCGATACCCGTCGACAACCTCGCCATCTGCGAATAGCAAGCCGTCGCTGTCCGCGGGCTCGTAGTAGTAGAGGGGGAAGCACTGGCCCTTTTCGATCAAGTCGTGACTGGGCATTGCATTTGTAATAAGTGCAGAGAACGGCTTCGATGCTCCCACCCCCATCGACGCGATCACGATGTTCTTATGCGCCATGGTTGGGAACAGTCTAGGTGTGAGTAGCACCATGTCGTTGAACTGTCGGTCGAAGTACAGCCACTGCTTGCAGTAAGGCCGGTACGTACTGATCACCGCGCACCGTTCGTCGAGGTTGGCGGCCTTGAGTCTCCGGAGATCGGCCTTGAGGCCTCGTGTCCAGCTGATCTTCGTCGGGCTGCGATCGATCAGCGTGTCGATGTACGCCGCCGTAAGCTCGCGCTCATTCGCCAACGCCGCGATGCTCGCGAGCTGTTCATTGTAGAAGTCAACCATACGATGGACGCTGGCGAGCATGGTTGCGCGAGAAAAATTGTAAACCCATGCATCACGCTTTGACTGGAGACCCATCGAGTACACGCCGAAAACTGTCGGGGCACTTGTGCTCTTCTTGTCGCCGAGCGGCGCGAATTTGGCAAAGAGCGTGTCGCGTTGGTCGATCCAATCTCCCGAAGCGTCTGGGGTGAGCGACTGCCATGGTATCGCCTCAACGCTCCCGAAGTCTCTGATCGTGCTGAGCTTATCGTCGCGAGATAGGTAGTCGCCGATGTCGTGATAGCGGAGAGTGCACGGACCGCGGGCGTTCGGATTCCTAACGAGTAGCGTGATAGCGATAGGCGTGCGACTTCCTTGTCCGAAGATCTTTCCACCCTCCCGTTGGGACGTTTCTCCGGAGGTACGCTGATTGCCGCGCAGGTTGAATACATAGACGGACGAGAACTCGGCGGCTAGGGTCTTGCGGAAGCCGTTAGCGGAGGCGCCATCGATAAATGAGCCGTTACTGACGAACGCAATGATGCCTTGACCCTTGATGCGATCGCTGGCCCAACGGAATGCCCGAATGTAGGAGTCATAGAGGCTGTTCTTGTTGGTCGCGGAGGACTGCGCGGCGTACGTTTCCGCGATGGAATGGTCTAGCGCTGGATATACGAGGTTCTTGTTGTTGTCGTTCTCCGAGCCTTGCCCT
>DASZFY010000067.1:0-13476 GCA_035939335.1 Solirubrobacteraceae bacterium
ACCACGTCCTCGACCAGCCCGGCCCGCGCGAGCGGCGCGAGCGCGAGCAGCGACGCGGTCGGGTAGCAGCCGGGGTTGGCGACGATCCCAGCGCCCGCGATCCGCTCGCGGTGCAGCTCAGTGAGCCCGTAGACGGCATCCTCGAGCAGCTCCGGGCGCGGGTGCTCTCCGTACCACTTCTCGTACTCGGACTGCGAGCCCAGGCGGAAGTCGGCGCTGAGGTCGACCACTCGCGCGCCGAGCTCGCGCAGCGCCGCGACGGTGGGCGCGGCGGCGGCGTGCGGGTAGGCGACGACCGCCGCGTCGATGCCGTGCAGTCGCTCGAGCTCGAGCGACTCGATCGCCAGCGGTACGCGGTAGCGCGGGTAGACGTCCTGCAGTCGCCGGCCCTGCTCCGAGCGCCCGGTCACAGCCACGAGCTCGAAGTCCGGGTGGCGCCACAGCAGGTGCGCAGCGAGCGCGCCGGTGAAGCCGGTCGCGCCGGCGACGATCACGCGCGGCCCGCCGGGGGCACTCGGCTGGGAGGCGACCCCCTCGTGCGGGGACACGCTAGCCACGCAGCTCACCGCCGATCTGTTGCAGCGCCGCGACGATCTTCGCGCGCAGCGGCTCGACGTCCTCATCGGTGAGCGTCCGATCGAGCGCGCGGAAGGACAGCGCGAGCGCGAGTGAGCGCCGGCCCTCCCCCACCTGCTCGCCCGTGTACACGTCGAACACGCGCACCTCTTCGAGCAGCCCGCCCGCCGCAGAGCGCGCACGCGCGAGCACCTCGCCCGCAGGCACCGACTCGGGCAGCGTCACCGCGAGGTCCTGACGCAAGGCCGGGAACGGCCCAAACGCCGTGTACTCGACCAGCGGTGAGGCGAGCGCGGCGAGCTTGCCGAGGTCGATCGCGAACGCGGCAGTGCGATCGAGGTCCCACGCGCGCGCCACGAGCGGGTGCAGCTCGCCGATGAAGCCGAGGCGCACGGAGTGCGCGGTGCCGTCGGCGGCGCTCGCGAGCACCACGGCGCTGCGTCCAGGATGCAGGAACGGCCACGCGCTCGGCTCTACCGGCTCGACCGTCCAATCGATCGCGAAACGCTCCAGCAATGCGCCGAGCAGCGCCTTGGCGGAGAAGAAATCGGCCTCGCGGCGCTCGCCCCGCCAGGAGCGCGGCTCCAGCTCGCCGCTCAGCAGCACGCCGAGGCCGTGGTGCTCGTCGGCGGGGCGCTCGTCGTGCGAGGCGCGGTACACGGTGCCCGACTCGAAGATCGCGACGTCGGGGCCGTTGCGCGAGACGTTGTGCCGGGCGGCGTCGAGCAGCGACCCGAGCAGCGTCGGGCGCATGATCGACTGACCCTCTGACAGGGGGTTCTCGAGCTCGATCACGTCCCGCAGCGGGTGCTCGGCTCCGAGCAGCAGCCGATCGAGCAGCTCGGGGTGGGTGAAGCTCCAGCCGACGACCTCATACAGTCCGCGCCCCACCAGCGCGTCCTCGGCGGCGCGACGCACGCGCTGGGCGTGCGTGAGCCTGCCGGCGGCGCCGCGCCGCGCCGGCAGCGTCGCGGGCAGGCGCTCGAGACCGTCTATGCGCGCGACCTCCTCGATCACGTCGATCTCGCGCGTGACGTCGTCGCGGCGCAGCGCCGGCACGATCACCTCGAAACCATCGGCGCGCGGCTCGGTCTGGAAGTCCAGCGCGTTCAGGATCTCCGCCTGGCGCTCGCGCGCGACGGGGACGCCGAGGATCGCCTGCACGCGCGCCTCGCGCAGCCCGATCTGGGGGCGCGGCGCGATCGACCCTGCCCCCTTCAGGCCCACGTCGATCGTGCCGCGCAGCACACGCGCGCCGCACAGATCGATCATCAGCTGCGTGGCGATCGCCTGCGCGTGCAGGCACTGCTCCGGCTGCAGCCCCTTCTCGAAGCGCCCGGAGGCCTCGCTGCGCAGGCCGAGCGCCCACGAGCTGCGGTGGATATTGGGGCCGTTCCAGGTGGCGACCTCCATCAGCACGCGCGTGGTGTCCGGCTCGACCTCCGAGCGCGCGCCGCCCATCAGCCCCGCGATCGACGTCGGCCCGTCGGCGTCCTCGATCACGACCATCTCGTGATCGAGCGTGCGCGTCTGGAAGTCGAGTGTCTGCACCTGCTCGCCCTCGTGGGCACGGCGCACCGTCAGCCGCGCGCCAGCGACGCGGTCGAGGTCGAACGCGTGCAGCGGCTGGCCGGTGAGCAGCATTGCGTAGTTGGTGATGTCTACGACGTTGTTGATCGGCCGCTGCCCGGCGGCGGCGAGCCGCGCCTTCAGCCACGGCGGCGACGGCGCGATCGTGACGTCCTCGAACACGCGCGCGGTAAAGCGCGGGCACAGATCGGGGCACTCGACGATCACCTCCGCGCCGGCAACCGGACCGTCCGTGCCGGGGTCCTCGCTCCACGGGGCGTCCGCGAGCGGCGCGCCGGTGGCGGCGTGCAGCTCGCGCGCGACGCCGTACACGCCCAGGCAGTCAGGACGGTTGGGCGTGATCTCGAGCTCGAGCACGTCCATCGAGATCGCGAGCACTTCCGCCAGCGGCGTGCCGGGCGCCAGCTCGGCGTCGAGCAGCTGGCCATCGAGCACGAGAATCCCCTCCGAGCCTGTGCTGAGCTCGAGCTCGGACTCGGACAGGATCATGCCTTCGGATACAACGCCACGCAGCTTCGCCTGCTTGAGCTTCGTACCGTCGGGCATCACTGCGCCGGGCCGCGCCACCGCGACGGTCTGCCCCGCGGCGACGTTCGGTGCGCCGCACACGATCGTTGCCGGCCGGTGCTCCACACCGCGTTTCTCACCCAGCGGGTCCGGGACGACCTCGGGGCCCGCGTCGCCGAGATCTACCGTGCACACCTTCAAGCGGTCGGCGTCGGGATGCCGCTCGGCGCTGAGCACGCGACCGACGACGAAGCCGTCGGTCGTGGGCACGCCGTGGTGGTGGATCGCCTCGACCTTGGTGCCGGTCATCGTCAGGCGCTCCTCGATCTGGCGCACGTCGAGCACCGGATCGCAGTATTCGCGCAGCCACGGCAGCGGCACCCTCATGAGAACTGCTCCAGGAACCTGAGATCATTCTCGTAGTAGAGCCTGAGATCGGGAATGCCGTGCTTGAGCATCGCGATTCGCTCGACCCCCAGCCCCCATGCGAAGCCCTGGACCTTCTCGGGGTCATAGCCGGGAGCGTTGCGCTCGGTGGTGGGCACGTAGGAGTAGACGTTGGGGTCGACCTCGCCGGCGCCGAGCACCTCGAGCCAGCCCTCGCCCTTACACAGGTAGCAGCGCGTGCCGTCCTTCAGGAAGCCCTTGCCGTCACAGTGAAAGCACGACACGTCGACCTCGACGCTGGGCTCGGTGAAGGGGAAGAAATGCGGGCGCAGGCGCACGTCCCGCTCACCGCCGAAGACTGCGCGCGCGAACTCCAGCAGCGTGCCCTTGAGATCGGCGAGCGTGATGTCCTCGTCGACGGCGAGGCCCTCGATCTGGTGGAACTGCGGCGTGTGCGTGGCGTCGGAGTCGGGCCGGTACACGCGCCCGGGGATCACCACGTACAGCGGCGGCGGATGGGCTTCCATCGCGCGCACCTGCATCGGCGAGGTGTGCGTGCGCAGCACGAGCTCGTCCTGCGGCGCCAGCCCGCCGGCTCCGTCCTGCGCGACGTAGAAGGTGTCGGTGCGTGCGCGCGCGGGGTGCGTGGGGCTGTGGTTGAGCGCGTCGAAGTTGTAGTGAACGGTCTCGATCTCGGGCCCCTCCATGACTGTGAAGCCGAGGCCGAGGAAGATGTCTTCGAGCTCGCGGCGCGTGGCGGTGAGCACGTGCAGGCGCCCGATCGGCTGCGCCGGCGCGCCGGGCAGCGTGACGTCGACGCGGTCGGCCAGCAGCCGCTGCTCGAGCTCGCCGACCGCCAGCTCGTCGGTGCGCGCCCCGATCAGCGCCTCGAGCGCCTGGCGCGCCTGGTTGGCGGCCTTGCCCACGGGCCCACGCTGCTCGGGCGCCAGCGTTGCGACGCCGCGCAGCATTTGCGGCAGCTCGGCCTTGCGTCCGAGGTAGCGCACGCGCAGCTCCTCGAGCTGCTCGCTCGAGCCGGCCGCCGCGATCGCGCTCTCGGCCTCGCCGCGCAACTCCTGGATGCGATCGATCATGACGCGGGGACCGTATCGTTGGGGCGGGCGGGACAACGATGCGGTCGGCGGGTCAGCTCGTACAGCGCCACCGTGGCAGCCATCGCCGCGTTGAGCGAGTCGGTGGCGATCGGGATGCTCGCGACGCGCTCGCACGCGGCGACGAGCTCGTCGGGGAGCCCGTCGCGCTCGGAGCCGACGAGCAGCGTGACCGCGCCGTCGGCGCCGCGCTCGCCGCCGCCGAGGCCGGTATCGGCGCCGCTGTCGCCCGACCCACGCAGTGGCTCGCCGGCGCCGGCGTCCTCCGGTCCGCGCAGTGGCTCGCCGGCGCCGGCGACGAGCGCGATCCGCTGTCCGGGCAGGTCTGCGATGTCGCTGACGTGTGCGAGCGAGACGGTGAAGATCGCGCCCATGCTCGCGCGCACGGCCTTCGGCCCGTGCGGGTCGGCGCAGCCGGGACCGAGCGCGACGCACGACGCGCCGAACGCCTGCGCGGAGCGCAGCACGGTGCCGACGTTGCCGGGATCGCCGACGCGGTGCAGGTACACGCACAGCGGCCCCGCGGGGGTGTCCCAGCGCTGGTTATAGGTGCCGATCACGCGCGTGCCGGAGCCGAGCGCGGACACGCTCGCGAGCGCGGAGCGCTCGACTTCATGGAAGTCGTCGTTGCCGAGGCCTGACCCGGTCAGCCGGTAGCCCTCGACGAGCGGGCGTCCGGCGTGCTCGGCGGCGGCGATCAGGTCCTCGCCCTCGGCCAGGAACAGGCCGCTGCGAGCGCGGCCGCGCTTGGTGTGCAGGTGACGCACCGCCTTCAGGCGGGGATTGTGGGGGGAGTGGATCTCGGTCATTGGATCTGGGTCATGTCATAAAAAAAGCGCCGTCCTTTTCAGGAGCGACGCCCGGGAGGCTGTCTGTCGTTGCCGGGTCCCCGGCTCTCCGGGGTCAGGCAGCCGACGCCTCGCGGGCGACCTCGGCAAAACGTCGGAACGTGTCTGCGTCGCGCACTGCGATGTCGGCGAGCACCTTGCGGTCGAGCTCGACGCCGGCCAGCTTCAGGCCGTGCATCAGCTGCGAGTAGCTCATGCCGTTGACGCGCGCGGCGGCGTTGATGCGCGTGATCCACAGGCGGCGGAAGTCGCGCTTGCGGTTGCGCCTGTCGCGGTAGGCGTACGCTTCGGCCTTCAGCAGCGCCTCCTTGGCGCGGCGATAGTTCGAGTGCGCCTCGCCGCGGAAGCCCTTCGCCCGCTCGAGCGTCGCGCGGCGCTTCTTGCGCGCCCCCACGGAGCGCTTGACGCGGGTCATTTGCCCACTCCGAGCATGCGCTTGATCCGCGGCGCGTCGTCGTCGGAGACGATCACCGGCCGGCCGAGGTGGCGCTTGTGCTTGGGCGACTTCTTCTCGAGGATGTGGCTCGTGAAGGCGTGCCTGGCGCGCACCTTGCCGCTGGCGGTGACTTTGAAGCGCTTCTTCGCGCCGGAGTGTGTCTTCATCTTTGGCATAAGGATCAGAGAACGAGGGGCCCGGCTTGACGACCTGCGGTCGCCTGCGCCACCCTCGAGGCGCTGATTATGACACGGTGCTGCCGGTAGCCGCGGTCCCGCCGTCTGCGACCGGCGACTCCTGCGGCTCTGGCGGGGTCTCTGCGGCGGGCTCGGGCGGGTTCGCGGCCGCCTCCGCGTCGGACTCGGGCGCGGTTGGCTCAGCGTCGGCCTCGGACGGAGCCTCGAGCGGGGACTCGAGCGCCTCCGCGGCGACGTCGCCCTGGGCGTCGGCGGGGAAGACCTCGTCGGCGGCCTCGTGCGAATCGGCCTTGCCGGCGAGCACGGCTTTGGACGGCGCCATCATCATGGTCATGTTGCGCCCTTCCTGCATGGGGCGCTGCTCGACGACGCCGAGCTCTGAGAGCTCCTCGGCGAGCCGGTCGAGGATCGCGGTGCCGCGCTCGGGGTGGGTGACCTCGCGCCCGCGGAACATGATCGTGACCTTGACCTTGTCCTTGTGGCGCAGGAAGCGCTCGACGTGGTGCTTCTTGGTGTCGTAGTCGTGCTCGGCGATCTTGGGACGGAACTTGATCTCGCGGACGGTGATCTGCTGCTGGTGCTTGCGCGCCTGCTTGACCTTCTGCGCCTGCTCGTACTTGTACTTGGAGTAGTCGAGGACGCGGCACACGGGCGGGCGCGCCTCGGGGGCGACCTCCACCAGGTCGAGTTCTCTCTCCTGGGCGAACACGAGCGCGTCGGGCGTCTTCATCACGCCGATCTGCTGACCCTCGTCGTCGATCAGGCGCACCTCGGGCACGCGGATTCGCTCGTTGATCCTCGTCGTGTCCCGCTCGGGCGGGCGCCGGTCGAACCTGCGCGGAACCGGCACTAGCTGTGGTGGCCGCGCGTCAAGCTATCGCTACGCGTGGCTGTGTGAGGATTTGCGGGGCGTCAACGCGGCCGAGTATAGCTCTCCTGCCAGGCGCGTTGTGAACTCTTCGAGCGGAACGCTCCCCGCGTCGCCGCGACCGTGCTCGCGCAGCGACACCGTGCCGTCCTGCTGCTCGCGCTCGCCGATGACCAGCATGTACGGGACTTTCCTGAGCTCAGCGTCGCGGATCTTGCGCTTGATCGACTCGCTGCGGTGGTCGAGCTCGACCCGTGCCCCCTCCCCGGCGAGCGCGTCTCTGACCTTGGCGGCGTGCTCATTGAAGCGATCGGCGACGGGCAGCACGATCGCCTGCACGGGCGCGAGCCACAGCGGCAGAACGCCCGCGTAGTGCTCGAGCATGATGCCGATGAAGCGCTCGTAGGAGCCGAGCATCGCGCGGTGGATCATCACGGGCGTGTGCTCGTGGTTGTCAGCGCCGCTGTAGGTGAGCCCGAAGCGCGCGGGCATCGAGTAGTCGAGCTGGACCGTTCCGAGCTGCCAGGAGCGCCCGAGCGAGTCGGTCATGTGCATGTCGATCTTGGGGCCGTAGAAGGCGCCGTCGCCGGGGTTCAGCTCGTACGCCAGGCCGAGCTCGTCGAGCGCGCGCGTGAGCTTCTGCTCGGCGCGATCCCACATCTCGTCGGTGCCGACGCGCTGCTCGGGGCGCGTCGAGAGCTCAAGGCGCACGTCGAAGTCGAACAGCGCATACGTCGCGAACGCCATCTCCAGCGCCGAGGTGACCTCCCCCTGGACCTGCTCCTCGGTGCAGAAGATGTGCCCGTCATCCTGGGCGAAGTGGCGCACACGCAGCAGCCCGTGCAGCACGCCGGAGGCCTCGTTGCGGTGCAACAGGCCCGGCTCGAAGTAGCGCACGGGCAGGTCGCGGTAGGAGTGGCGGGTCTGCGAGAACAGGTGGCAGTGACCTGGGCAGTTCATCGGCTTGACCGCCATCTCGCGGTCCTCGGCCTCGAGCGTGAACATGTTCTCGCGGTACTTGTCCCAGTGCCCTGAGGTGCGCCACAGCTCGGCGTCGAAGATCTGGGGGGTCTTCACCTCGGAGTAGCCGCGCTCGGCGCCCATCTGCCGGGAGAGGCCGACGAGCGAGTTGAAGATGGTCGTGCCCGCGGGCATCCAGAAGGCGGCGCCGGGTGAGACCTCGGAGAAGGCGAACAGCCCGAGCTCGCGCCCGAGCTTGCGGTGGTCGCGCGCCTTGGCCTGCTCGATCCGCTCGAGGTACTCCTCCAGCTCTGCCCTGTTGAAGAACGCCGTGCCGTAGATGCGCGTGAGCATCGTCCTGGTGGAGTCCCCGCGCCAGTACGCGCCCGCGAGCGAGCTCAGCTTGAACGCGCCGATGGTCTTTGTGCTCGGCGCGTGCGGGCCGCGGCACAGGTCGGTGAAGGGACCGTTCGTGTACAGCGAGACCGTTGTGAGCGGCTCGCGGTGAAGGCTCTGCTCGGCGGCCGTCACGAGGTCGTCGATCAGCTCGACCTTGTAGTCCTGGCGCTCTGCGAGGAAGCGCTCGCGCGCATGCCCAACGGGCACGTCCTCGCGCTCGAACGGCTCGGCCGCCTTCACGTGCGCGCGCATCCGCTCTTCGATCCTGGGGAAGTCCGCCTCGGAGACCGCCGCGCCTTCGGGGAACTCGAAGTCGTAATAGAAGCCATCCTCGATCGGCGGCCCGATCGAGATCTTGACGCCGGGATAGAGCTCTGTGACGGCCGCGGCGAGCACGTGCGCGGCGTCGTGGCGGATCAGCTCAAGGGCCTTCGGCCCGTCATTTTTAGTCAGGATCGCGATGTGGGCGCCGTCGGGGAGTGGGCGCGCGAGGTCGCGCACCTCCGTGCCTTCGCCGGTGGCGCCGTCATGGCCCTGCCCCGCGCCGAGCCGAACCTCGATCGCGAGCGCCGCCCGCGCGAGACCTGGACCGATAGCCGCGGCGGCGTCGGCGCCGGTGGCGCCGTCGGACAGCTCGAGCGAGTTGCCGTCTGGGAGTGTGACCTTGAGTGACATCGCAGCGCTGGAGGCTACCCGGCTGCGGCGAGACTTTTCAGGCGATTCGCCAGAGCGCGTCGTCGGCGAGCGCTTCGCGGCGCACGGCGCCCGCTCCGGTGAGCTCGATCAGCGCGCGCTCGGCGGCGGCGCGATCGGGGAGCTGGTTGTTCTGAGCGAGGATCGCGGCGACCTCCGCGGTGACAAGGCCGTCGGGGAAGTGCTCTAGCGCTTCGATCGCCTCGTCAGGCGGCGGCTGGCGCTCGAGCGTAGGGTCGAGGTTGGCGATCAGCACGTCGTATGCGTCGATGCTCTGAAAGCCGCCCGCCTCCAGGCGCAGCCCGGCGGCGTTCTGGAAGACGAGCGAGGGAGCGGAGTAGCGCACGGGGCCGTCGGTCTGGCGCGCCTTGCCCTGGAAGTCTGTCGGCCCGCCCTCCGCGCTGCGGGTCTGCTCCTTGTCGTCCTCGTAGGCGGCGAGCGTCTCGGGGTCCTCGATCGCGGCGATCACCGTCGCGACGTCGAGCCCCTCGACACGCGCGAGCGCCTGCGCGATGTCGGCGTCCTCGTCGAGCAGCAGCGGCGTGGTGAACCAGGCGAGCTGCAGCGCGCGCAGCGCCTCGTCCTCGCGGCCGGGGTACAGCCGGCGCGTGGCGACGATCGCGCGGCAGGCGCGCGAGGTGGCGGTCACGCGGGCGCGCGGTTCCATCAGCAGCGGCATGCCGAAGCGCTTGAAGTAGCTCTGCTGGCCGATCGTTGAGCGCGTGGGCGTGTAGCCGGCGTCGAGGTAGCGCTGCGGATCCTCGGCGAGCCCGATCGTGACGAGGCGCCAGTCGAGCTGATCGCCGTAGCGCCAGCGCAGCACGGACAGCGCCGGGCTGGCGGAGTAGGCGAACGGGCACCCCGGGTCGGTGAAGTGCGTGACGGCGATCGTGCTCACACGACAATGATTGCACGTGCAAGCACTCTGTCCGGAGCGACCTACAGGCCGGCTCGTTCCCAGAGCTTCCACGCCGGCACGCCAAGCCCGCGAGCGACATGCATGATCGTCTCGATCGTGGCGTTGTACTCGCCGCGCTCGAGCGCCCCGTAGTAGGAGCGGTCGATGTCGGCCTTGAGCGCGAACGATTCCTGCGTGTAGCCAAGCTCCTTGCGCGTCGCGCGGAATACTCGGCCGAGGGCGCGACTGTCTCGGGAACCCTTCGGCGGCACGCCGGGAGCCTGTACCAGTGGCTGGCGCTATTCCACTGTGTTTAGCTCCACCTGGTAAAGCTCTCACTAGAGACCAGCGCGCTGCCAAACCTCCGACGCGGGGACGTTGAGGCCGTTGGCGACAGCGACGAGCGTGTCCACGGTCATGTTGAACTCGCCTCGCTCCAAAGCGCCGTAGTAGCTGCGATCTATGCCCGCCCGGATGGCGAACGCTTCCTGCGTCAGACCCTGCTCGCTGCGGATGGCGCGGATCGCGTCGCCAAGCGCTTGGTTGGCCTCGGACTTCTTTGGCGGCATCTAGCGATCTTGTCCGATTGACGGGTTGTATTCCACCATGTAGAGTTCCACTTGGTTTAGTACCCAATTGTCGGCCAAGCTCCCATGCACGAGCCATCCTCTCAGACCAACTACACGGCAGCGCGGTTGGTCGTGATCGACCTGCTGGGGCAGCGGCGAGGACGCAGACGACCGACGCTCTACCGACATCTACGCGACCACGACCGCGACGCTATCAACGCCGCGATAACCAGCCTGGTGGGCGCTGGGATCCTCACGACGAGCGGCGACCGGCTGATCGCCACGCCAGCGCTCGTCTGTCTGGAAAGCCTCGACCTCATCGCCATCTAGCGTGTTCCAGCTCGAAGTCAACGTGACCCGAGACGAGCTGCACGAACGCATGGACGCCGCCCGACGCCAAGGCGTCTCGATGAGCGACCACCTGCGCATGGCGCTCGGGATGCAACCCCTCGGTGACCCGCCGATGTTCCACGACGGCGAGCCGAGCGGGCGACTGCGGCTCGTACACGACGAGCACCGCCCACAACGGCGGTGAGCAGAGGTGTCAATCGCCACCGCGAATAGAGGCCGACACGAGCGCGCGCGGCGCACCCGTGCCGACCGAGCCAACGCCGTCTGTGGGGATGGCGCGACGGCAGCAAGATACCAGCAGGTGGCTGTCTGGATCTTGCTACTCGCGAAGTGCGATGTTTCTGATTGTGTCGGCGCCCACCCAGCCAGATCTCGCACTCGCGAGCACTGTACGGCGTCTACGGGTGGAGCGGGGCGAGACGCAGGAGGACCTGGCGCATCGAGCCGGCTTGACAGTGGCGGCGTTTGCGCGCATCGAGCGCGGCCATGCGAACCCGACGTGGACGACCGTGCGGCGTATCGCGCTCGCCCTGGAGATCAGCTTGGCGGCGCTCGCCGAGGCGATCGAACGCGCCAAGCCGCGGAGCTGAGAAACGGCTTCTGAAGGCGGCTCACGAGCGAGCCGGTGGTCAGGGTCGAGTGAGCACGCGCCGCGCGAGGAAGTCCACGAGCGCGGCGCTCGTGCGGTCGGGCTCGTCCTCCCACACGAAGTGCCCGGCGCCGTCGAGGATCACCAGCTCCGATCCAGCGAGCTCATCGTGGAAGCGCTCGGCCATCCGCACCCCGGCGAAGCGGTCCTCCGCGCCCCACACGATCAGCGCGGGTACCTCCAGCGCGGCGACGCGGCCCTCGTAGGGGAGCAGCTTGTCGAACTCACCCGAGCGGTAGAGCTCGAGCTGGGCGAGCCGGCGTGCGTCGTCGGCGAACGCCTTCCAGTACTCCGCAATCGCCTGCTCTCCCATGCCGCCGGAGACGGCGTGCATCATCGCGGCGAAGCCCTCGCGCGTATAGGAGCTGATCAGCCGCTCGCCCTCGCCGGGGGTGCGCATCACGTTGGCCAGGTCGTGCCAGCGACGGTCTGCGAAGAAGCCCCCGTCGGAGATCACCAGCGCGCTCGCGGCGCCGGGGTGATCGCAGGCCCATTTGAGTCCGATCGGCACGCCCCAGTCGTGGGTGACGAGCACCACCGGGCCCGGCTGCAGCTCCTCGACGAAGCGCTCGAGCGCCTGTATGTGGCGCTCCCACGATCCGGACCCCGCCCCCCTGTCGGGCTCGGAGTCTCCGTAGCCGGGCAGGTCGGGCGCGAGCGCGCGCCAGCCCGCGTGCGCGAGCGCCGGCAGCGCCCGGTGCCACATGTACGAGGACTCAGGGTAGCCGTGGACGAGCAGCACCGCCGGCGCGCTCGACGCTCCCGCCTCCCGGTAGGCCAGTCCGCCTGCTCGCACGATGGCGCTCACACGGCGAAGCCTACGGGACTGCGTACGCGGCGATCCAGCTCGCCAGCCACGGCGCCAGCGAGCTGACGCTCGTGAACACCGTCGGCCGGCGTGTCGAGCAGCGGCGGTACACGTGAACCGCGATGCCGACCTCGACCGGTTCTCCGCTCGCACCGGCGGTCAGCAGCGGGCCGCCGCTGTCGCCGTTGCAGGCGCCGGTGGCATAGCTGGGGGGATCGAGCGCGCACAGCTCGCCCCGCGCGAAGAACGGCGGCGCGTGGCGCTTACACCAGGGACTCGCCTGCACGGCGGTCGCGGCCGAGTGCAGCGCTTCGCTCGGCGCGCGCTGTGTGAAGCTGGTCCTCCCCCACCCCACGATCGTCGCCGGCGTGCCGGCTGTCGGCTGGTCGGCGCCGGCGCTGGTGGCGAGCGGGATCACAGGAGCGCCCACGGGCGCGGACAGCGCGAGCAGCGCCGCGTCGCCATCGTCGACCCCGCGCTTGAAGCCGTCGTAGGCGATCACACCGCTCACCGTCGAGACGTTCGGCTCGCCGGTCGCCGTGGCGCCGGCGAACGTCAGCACGGTGAAGCCGGACGCCTGGCGCGGCGTCCCAGTTCGCATGTTCTCGACGCAGTGGCCCGCTGTCAGGATCAGGCGCGGAGCGACGACGGTCCCTGTGCATTGCCCCGCTTCGCTTCCGCGCACGTCGATGATCTCCGCGAGCCACGGAAACGCAGCGCTCGCCGCCGGCGCGCCGCCGATGATCGCCGCGTGGGCGTGCGGCCGGTGCAGCTCGCGCGCCTCAGCGCCGGCGCCAACGCCAACGGCGAGCAGCAGCGCGAAGACACCCGCCAGGCATGCGGGGTACGTCAGGCGCATCATCGCGTTGCCTTTATCGACGCGCCTCGCCGGCACCTTGACCGCGCGCGCGTCGCGCCTGGGCTAGCGTCTGCGCGGTGAGCTCGACCGCGACCACAAATGGGGCGCAGCCCGCGGCGCAGCCGTGGCTCGCGCAGGAGCTGCGCGAGGTGGTCGAGGAGCTGGCCGGCTTTGAGCGGGCGTCGGCGTCTGCGGGCGAGCGCCGCGCGGCCGATTGGATCGCGACGCGCATGCGCGCGCACGGCCACACGGCGACGATCGAGGTCGAGCGCGCGCACGGCGGCTACTGGTGGCCGCTGGGTCTGCTCAACGGCTCGATGGCGCTGGCAGGGTGGGCGGTGCGCCGCCGACCGTCGCGCTGGCTGCGCCTGCTGAGCGGCGTCCTGGGGACGGGCGCGGCGGCGGCGATCTGGGATGAAGTCGGCGGCGGGCGGCTGTGGTTCCGCCGTGCCGTGCTCCCCCACCGGGACACGTTCAACGTGGTCGCCGAGGCCGGCGACCCTGACGGCGCGGAGACGGTCGTGGTGGTGGCGCACCACGACGCGGCGCACAGCGGCCTCGTCTTCCATCCCGCGCTGCCGCGGCTGTTCGCGGAGCGCTTTCCCGAGCAGCACGAGCGCGCGAAGCAGACCGCGCCGATCATGTACGCCACGTGGCTCGGCCCGGTGATGGTGGCGCTGGGGTCGCTGCTGGGGCGCGCGGGCCTCGTGCGGGCGGGATCGCTGCTCGCGGGCTGCGCGGCGGGCGCGATGCTCGACATCGGCCGCAG
>DASZFY010000068.1:0-25848 GCA_035939335.1 Solirubrobacteraceae bacterium
CGCTGTCGTGCACGCATCGGGCGTCCACGCGCAGCTGTCGGTCCACTGGTGGGTCGTGCTCACGCTGATCCCGCTGGCGTGCGTCACCATGACCTCGCTAGGCCTGCTGCTGGGGACCGCGTTCGAGCCGCGCAACATCGGGCTGATGTTCGGCTTCGTCGTGCTGCCGCTGACGTTCCTCGGCGGCACCTACTACCAGTGGACGCGACTGGCGCCCGTGCAGGTGGGCGGCGTGCACTGGCTGCAGATCATCGTGCTCGTCAACCCGCTGATCTATGTCAACGAGGGCCTGCGCGCCGGTCTCACGCACGCCTCGCACATGCACCTGTACATCGTCTATCCCGTGCTGCTCGGGTTCTGCGCGGTGTTCCTCGCGTTTGGGCTGCGCAAGTTCCGGGGGCGGGTGTTGTCTTGAGGGTGCGCGGACGTCGGCGTCTCCTTAAGGACGCATCAGCTCAGCCGCGGATTGGCTGTCGCACACTGATGCGACCGCATCCACTATTCGCCTTCACGAATGAGAGCACAAGGCTGCGAGGAAGCCGGTCATACGCGATGCCGTGGCGTCGGACGGACTGAACCACTGCCTGAAGTGCGGCGTGGCTATGAGCCAGATTGGCGAGCACTCGCGTCGTGTAGGTGCTGGATGGCAGGCGATGCGCCTTTGCGGTGGTTGTCGCATCGATCTTCTCGCCTGCCAGCGCGGCTTGCTCGATCAGCCTTCCAATGATCGAAAGTTCCGGACGCAAGCTCAGCTGGTCGATCGTGAGCAGCTTATGGCTCTCTTGTTCGCAGTCGGCCTTGAGTTGCGAAGTCGTTGATGGCTTTGTCGCTGTGACCGACTGCGTCTTCCCGCAGCCCGCCAGCATGATCGTTGCAGCGACGACGGCCGAGCCGCCAGCCCAGCGACTCACGCTACGAACACCCAGATCAGCGCGACTCTGCAGCGACGTCTGATTCGCACAATCGGGAAGATAGTCCAAGCGACGCGCGGACGGCGGTCTCGTCAGGTCGCCTCAATGATCTCCACTTTCTCCCTCGCGCACACTAGGGCCATAGTCATCACGAGTCAGAGACATTCTCGGAGTGTCAGACGCCGTGGGTACTGGGGTTTGCGGCGTTGCCTCGACATCCGTGGTGAAAACGCGTAGAGCCTATGATCCATCAAACCGAAAGATTCCAGCATAGGATCAAGGGAGGATGACGGAGATGCGAATGCTAGATAAATCCGCAGGGCTCTGCCTCTTGTCCGCGGTCGTGATCGGCATGGCGCTACCGGGGAACGCCATGGCCATAAAAGCCGAACCAGAAACAAGCCCCACAGCCGTGGTGAATCCGTCTAACGGCGAACAGTGGTGCTTCTTTGTCGACAACGAACACGAAATCGCGTATTGGCACCACTCCAAATCAACCGAAGGGTGGGTGAAAGGCGTGGTTGGGGGCAGCGTCAAGGCGGGTACCAGCCCGTCGGCCGTGATCTACAAAACCGGTGAGATATTCGTCTATTACGTGAATGCGAATGGTGAAATCGCGAACTGGACGTATTCGGAATCGAAATGGGTTGGCCGAGCGTTCGGCGGCAAAGTCGAAACTGGCAGCAGCCCATTCGCAGCAACGAACACAGAAAATCTCGTTCAGTATGTATTCTATGTGAACAGCGGCGGGGAAGTCGCTGACTTCTTCTTGAACAAAGAAGGGTGGCATGGCCCATCCGCCATTGGCGGGGCAGTGAAGGCGAAAACGAGCCCCACCGCAGTAGTGTACGCTACCGGCGAGGCGTTTGCTTACTATGTGAATTCAAGTAGTGAAATCGCGAACTGGACGTATTCGGAATCGAAATGGGCTGGCCGAGCGTTCGGCGGCAAAGTCGAAACGGGCAGCAGCCCGTTCGCAGCAACGAACGCGGCGAATGGGGTTCAGTTCGTATTCTACGTGAACAGCAGTAAGGAAGTCGGTGACTTCTTCGCGAACAAAGAAGGGTGGCATGGCCCATCCGCCATTGGTGGGGCAGTGAAGGCGAAAACGAGCCCAACGGCAGTGATTTATGCCAGCGGAGAGGCGTTTGCTTACTATGTGAATTCAAGTAGTGAAATCGCGAACTGGACGTATTCGGAATCGAAATGGGTTGGCCGAGCGTTCGGCGGCAAAGTCGAAACAGGCAGCAGCCCATTCGCAGCAACCTATACATCGAATAATGAACAGTACGTGTTCTATGCGAACGGGAGCGCAGAAATCTCCGACTTCGCATACGTAGTCCCCGGGGAATGGATTGGGCCAACGACGCTTTAGAGTCTCGGATGCAGCCGGGGCGCGTATGCTTCGTCCCGGCTGCTCGGCCGTCGCGACGCAATAGGAGCGGAACTCGATTTCAGGCTGCTCATCGTTGTTGGCGATGGCACGACTTCGACGGGCTACTGCTCGATCAGCTCGATCCTGTAGCCGTCCGGGTCTTTGACAAAGCACAGCCGCGAGCCGCCCTCGCGCACGGAGTACGGCGGCTTCTCTGGCTCGATGCCCTGGTCGGCGAGGCGCGCGAGCGTGGCGTCGAGATCGTCGGAGGTAATCGCGATGTGGCCGTAGCCGGTGCCGACGTCGTAGGAGGCCACGCCGAAGTTGTACGTCAGCTCCAGGCGCGGCATGTCGCCGTCGCCGGGCTGGTTCATGAAGACGTTGACCGCCTCGTCGCGAATCGGCAGGCGGCCGACCTCCTGGAATCCGAGCGCCTCGTAGAAGGCCACAGAGCGGTCGATGTCGGTGATGCGGTAGCAGGTGTGGATGAGGGCCATCAGCGGGAGTCTAGGGCAGCGCCCCCCTCTACGACGACGCCGGTAGCGTCACGCGCGAGCGCCGTTCTTGGCGGCTCTTCGCGCGAGCGGCTTCGCGTTCGGCACGCTTCGCTTCGCGGCTTTCTTTGGCACGTTTGCGGTTGCGCTGACGCTTGAATTCTGCCTGCGCGCGCGAGCTCGAGCTGTGCTTGGGCTTGGAGCCCGCGGCCTGCCTCTCCTTCCTTGCCGCGGCTTCGTGCTTGGGCGTTTGCGCGGTTGCGCCCGGCCCTTGTTCCGCTTTGGCGTGCTCGGCGGCGCGCCTTGCTTCGCGCGCTGCCACCCCGTCGGCTTTGCTGCCCTTGGCGCTCGCGCGCTTGGCTTCGCGCGCGTGCCTTTCCCGCAGACGGCTCGCCTTGACTTCCAGTTGACGCGATTCGCGCGCGTTCGCTTCCCGCAGCTTGTTCGCCTTGGCTTCGGCCTCGTTGGCCAGCCGCGCGCGTGCTTCTTCCGCGAGCACCTGCGCGGCGGCGGCCGACGACGGCGACGCCTGCGCGACATCGGTGCGTGGCGGTGTGGCTGAGTGCGTCGCCTGTGGCTGTAGGCCGAAGAACAGCGCGGCTACAACAGCCGCCCCGTCCAGGAAGCCCACCGCGATGACTGTCCGGTGTCTCATTCGACGACGCTCGACGTCAGCGTACAACGCCTCGCGCTGTCGCTCGAAGGTCAACCCGCGAGCCGCGCCGTCGGCTGCGCTCTAGACTTGCGCCCGTGCGAACGCTGATAGTCGGGCATGGCGGGCGCGAGAGCGCGCTGGCGTATCGGATGGCCGAGCACAGCGAGTTGCACGCGTTCCTCGGCCACGAGAATCCGTCGATCGTCGGCTACGCTGCCGCCTCCGGCGGCAGCCATCAGCTCGGCGATGTCTGCGACCCGCACGCCGTCGCGCAGTTCGCGCGCGAGCAAGAGATCGACATCGCGATGGTCAGCGCCGACGAGCCGTTGGCGGCCGGCGTGGTTGACGCGCTGCTCGCGCAAGGCACGCGCGCGGTCGGTCCGACAGCCGCGGGGGCCGAGATCGAGTGGAACAAGGCGTTCGCGCGCTCGCTGCTCGCGGAGGTCGCGCCCGAGGCGCTGCCAGCGGTGCGGGTGGCGCGCACGCCCGACGAGGTCACAGACGCGATCGCCGCGCTCGGCTCTACGCCCGTCGTCGTCAAGCCGTCCGGCCTGACCGGCGGCAAGGGCGTCAAGGTGATGGGCCCGCACCTCTCAAGCCACCAGCACGCGCGCGAGTACGCGCTCGAACTGCTCGCACGCGGCAAGCCCGGCGAGACGGTGCTGATAGAGGAGAAGATCGTCGGCGCGGAGTTCACAATCCAGGCGGTCAGCGACGGCAGGACCGTCGTGTTCCCGCCGTCCACCTACGACTACCCCTACCGCTACGACGGCGACCACGGCCCCGGGACCGGCGGCATGGGCTCGTTGTCGATGTCCGGCGCCTCGCTGCCGTTCATGGCGCCCGGCGACTACGAGCACGCCTGCTCGATCATCGAGCGCGTGATCGAGCGCCTGTCCCAGCAGGGACGCCACTTCAGCGGCGTGATGAACAGCGGCTTCTTCGCCACCGCCGACGGCGTCAAGGTGATCGAGTTCAACGCCAGGTTCGGCGACCCCGAGTGCATGAACATCATGAGCCTGTTCAGCGGCAGCTGGCCCGAGGTGATGCAGAGCATCGCCGCCACGAGCCTCGTCGCTGAGGACGTTCGTCTGCGCGAGGAGGCCTCCGTCGTGCTGTACCTGGTCTCGCCCGACTACGCGCTCGGCACGCCCTCCGCCGGTCCCGCGCCCGGCGGCGCATACGAGTTCACGCTCGAGCGCGAGCGCATCGAAGCGACGGGGTGCCACGTGTTCTTCTCCGCAGCCGTCGAGGCAGCCGCGAGCAGGTATCGCACTGTCGGCACCTCGCGTGCGGTCGCGCTGGCGAGCACCGCGCCCACGCTCGAGCAGGCACGCGTTCGTGTCGCCGAGCAGGCCGCGAGCGTGCCGGTCCTTGAGTGGCGCACGGACGTCGGCGACGAGCGCTACCTGGAGGGTCTTGCCCGCCTGGTCTCGGCGGAGGCCGCGAGCCCCAAGGCGGCGGGCGCGTCGGGCGGCGGAGCATCTGGTGAGACGGTGCTTCTCCCAAACGCCGGCTGACGGATTCGTGCAAGGATGGCGCGATGCTCGTGGAGCGCGCCAGCCACCCGCAGTTCCTCTCCAACACGTATCTCGTCGCCGACGGCGAGGGTGGGCCGGCATTCTTCATCGACGCCGGCGGCCCCGTCACGCCGCTGATCGATGCCGCTGAGCGTCTCGGGGTCACGCCCACGCACGTCCTCCTAACCCATCATCACTTCGATCACGTCAGCGACGTCGGCGAGCTGATCGCACGCTGGCCCAAGCTGAAGGTGCTGATCAGCGAGCGCGAGCGCGAGATGCTGCGCGACGCCGGCGCGAGCGGCGGCGAGGCGGGCGCCGCGAAGGCCGCTGGGCCGGCGACTCCCGACGGCATGGACTCCGTCGAGGCCGGCCAGACGCTGAGCTTCGGAGCGCTCGAGGTGCGCCCGCTGCACACGCCCGGCCACACCGCCGGGATGCTGTCGTTCCTCGTCGGCGAGCGTCCCGAGCACGCGGGGGGAGACGTGGCGCCGGGGCGCGGTGCAAAGAGCGCCGCTCCCGGCGGACTGGCCGGCGCGGGCCTCGTGGTGTTCACCGGCGACACGCTGTTCAAGGACTCGGTCGGCGGGGTCAGAGCGCCGGGGCACACCACCTACACCGATCTGCGCGACTCGGTCATGGGCACGCTGATGGAGCTGCCGCCCGACACCGTCATCTACCCAGGTCACGCTGACGAGACGTCCGTCGCGCGAGAGTGGGACGAAAACGCCTTCATCCGCGTCTGGCGTGGCCTCGACCCTCAGGGCTCCGAGTCGTGCACCGCGCTCGGGCAGCCCGCCACGCTGGTGCTGCTCGGCGCCGACTACGACGGCGGCACGAAGGCGTGGATTTGCTGGGAGGACGGCTCCGATGACATCGTTCCAGGCTCGCGTATCGAGCGCTCGCAGTAGCCAATCCTCGCCAGCCGCGCACAGCTCCTAGCATTCAGGACATGGCGCGCGAGAACGAGAAGATCCCGACCTCGCGCGCACGGCGCACGGCCACGGTCGCCACGCTCGCCGCGACCGAGGCGGTCAAGCAGTTCGGCACGCGCGCTGCCAACGTGACCCGCGGCGAGGAGGCCTCGGAGGAGGCGATGGCCCGCCGCCAGCTCGAGACCGCCAAGCAGATCGTGGCGGTGCTGGGCACGATGAAGGGCGCCGCGATGAAGCTCGGGCAGGTGATGTCGTTCCTAGACGTCGGGCTCGTCGCCGAGGAGCATCGCGAAGAGTTCCAGCACGAGCTCGCCAAGCTGCGCGACTCCGCGCCCACCGTGTCCTTCAGGCAGATGCGTCGCGTCATCGAGGACGACCTCGAAGAACCGATCTCCGAGGTGTTCGCCTCCTTCGAGGAGGAGCCGATCGCCGCCGCGTCGATCGGGCAGGTCTACAAGGCGACGCTGCGTGACGGCCGCGAGGTGGCCGTCAAGGTCCAGTACCCCGGCGTCGCCAGCGCAGTGCGCGCGGATCTCCAGAACCTGGACATGATCCTGCGCCTGCTCAAGCGCATGGCTCCCGGCCTCGACGCGAAGGCGATCGCCGAGGAGATCAAGGACCGGATCGTCGAGGAGCTCGACTACGAGCTCGAGGCCCAGAACCAGCGTTCGCTCGCGCGCATCTTCGCCGGGCATCCGTTCATCGTCGTCCCCGACGTCGTCAGCTCGCTCTCGCGCGAGCGGGTGCTCGTCAGCGAGTTCGTCAGCGGCGTCGGCTTCGAGGAGCTGAAGACCCGCTCGCAGTCCGAGCGCGACCGCCTCGGCGAGATCATCTTCCGCTTCTTCCTCGGCTGCCTGTACCGGCACCGCCAGTTCTCCGGCGACCCGCATCCCGGCAACTTCCTGCTGCTCGACGACGGGCGGGTGGCGTTTCTGGACTTCGGCCTGTTCAAGCGCATGGACGCCGAGCCCGTCGATCTCGAGCTCGCCTGCCAGCGGGCCGTCGTCGAGGGCGACGCCGCCACCCTGCACGAGCTGCTCGCCACCTCCGGCTTCCTGCCGAACCCCGAGCGCGTCGACCCCGAGCACCTGCTCGCGTTCATCAGGGACGCGATCTGGTGGTACACCACCGCGGACGAAGTCGTCCAGCTGACGCCTGAGATCGCCACGCAGGTGATGATCGAGAGCTCCGATCCACGCTCGAGCCACTTCAGGGAGATGCGCCATCAGGCGATGCGCCCCGAGCACCTGTTTGGGCGGCGCATGGAGATGCTGACGCTGGCCGTGCTCTCACAGCTGCGCGCCAGCGCCAACTGGCACAGGATCGCCCGCGAGTGGATGTACGGCGATGAGCCCGTCACCGAGCTCGGTCGCGAGGAGGCCGACTTCTACGGTCGCAGCGGCGTCGGCGCGCGCGGCTGACGGCGTGCTCAGCTGGCGGCTGGCGCGGCTAACGGCGGGCGCGGCTGACGGCGCGCTCAGACGCCCGTCTCGGCGGTGATCCGCCCCGAGCTGGCAGCCGTTGCCAGGGCGCGGTAGTCGCGCTCGTTCTGCTCGGCGTAGTCGTGCGCGAAGGCCACGAGCGCCCGCTCGAAGCTGGCGCCGCTGCCGAGGTACGCCGCGATCGCGACGCGGTCGCCGCTGCGGGCGTGCGCGCGGGCGAGTGTCCAGCCGCACAGCCGTCCGTACGCGGCCATGCCCTTGGGGGTCATCTGTTCGATCTCGGCCGAGCCCTTCCAGTCGCGCAGCTGGCGCGCGTAGAAGTCGCGGGGCACATCGTCTTCGCTTGACTCCGCGTGCAGCCAGCCGAGGAAGATGTCGCTGCTGGCCTGCATCAGGCGCTGTCCCGTGACGGCCCGCTCGCCGTGGTTGGCGAACTCGCTGGGCGCCACGAACTGCTCGAGCACCGACGCCTGCGCCTCCTTCAGCTGCAGGAACAGCGGGTCCCGGTCGTCGCGCCCGAGCAGCAGCGCGATCCAATCACGCGTGCCGACGCTACCCACGCCGACGACCTTGCGCGCGAAGTCGACCAGGCGGAACTGCTCGACGAGCACGCGCCGATCGCGCTCGAGGCTGTTGGTGTACGAGCGCAGGTGCTCGTGCAGGACGTCGAACATCTCGCCGCGTTCCTCGCCCTGCTCGAGCTGGTCGATCGGCACGATCAGCGGCGCGTCGGCGCGGATGCGCGGCTCGCCGTCGACCACGTGCGTGAGCTTGGACAGGGCCGACATGCTGCTGCGCGTGCGCGCCTTCGCGAGCGTCTGCTCGGTGCCCTTCGCCAGCGTGGGCGTCAGCTGCGAGCGCAGCTGCCGGAACGTGTCGTCGACGTCCAGGTGCGCGTACCACAGCTCGAGGTTGCCCATCGCGGCGAAGCGGCGCATCGCGGTGCGGTACTCCTCGACCGTGTCGAGCGCCGCCCGCTCCTGGTGCCGGGCGGAGAATCCATTGGCGCGCGCGGCGACCAGCACGCTCGTCGCCAGGCGCTTCACATCCCACTCCCACGGCCCAGGCAGCGTCTCGTCGAAGTCGTTGACGTCGAACACCAGCCGGCGCTCGGGCGAGGCGAACAACCCGAAGTTCGACAGGTGCGCGTCGCCGCAGCACTGCGCCGTCAGCCCCGAGCGCGGCGTCGGCGACAGATCGCTGGCCATGATCAGCGCCGCGCCACGGTAGAACGTCAGCGGCGAGACCAGCATGCGCCCGTAGCGGATCGGCACGAGCTCCCGGACGCGCGTGGCCGACTGGCGCTCGAGCAGCTCGACCGGATCCGCGCGGCGCGCCGGCGGCTCGAAGTGCGCGTGGCTGGAGCGCGGCGCCAGCTTGCGCGCCGCCTTTCCACGCGCCGCGCGTTCCGCCACGCTCATGTGCGCCACCTGTTCATGGGCGCTCATCTGCGTCACCCGCTCGCGCTCAGAAGCCCGTGTTCGTCTTGACGCGGCGCTTGCGCTCCGCCGGGTGCAGCCCGTGGCCCTTGGCCTGGAGCGTCGCGCATGCCGTGGCGATGTCTTCGCCGAGGGAGATCGTCAGCGAATGGCCGAGCGTCTCCTTGACGAGCACGCGCATGATCTTCACGTGTTCGGCGTTCGGCGGCAGCGTGTACGCGGGGACCATCCAGCCGTGGTCGGCGGCCAGCTGCGCGGCCACGTCGAACTCGTCGTAGGGGTGCTCCCCGGCGAGTTTGAACGCGACCAGCGGAAGTTGCTCCTCCTGCTCGCTGCCGATCACCTCGAGGTCGCACGCCGCGATCTCCTTGGCGAGCGTGCGCGCGTTGTACTTCATCGTCTCCATCACGTAGCGGTAGCCGGCGTGTCCGAGGCGGGCGAAGTTGTAGTACTGCGCGAGCACCATCGACGCGCCGGTGGAGAAGTTGAGCGTGAACGTCGCGTCGCGCTTGCCGAGGTAGTTCTCGTAGAACACGAGATCCTCGGGCAGATCGTCCTTCTCCCTGAAGATCAGCCACCCGATCCCCGGATAGACCAGGCCGAACTTGTGGCCGGAGACGTTGATCGAGCGGACCTGCTCGAGCCGGAAGTCCCACTCGGAGTCGGGATATAGGAACGGCCACACGAAGCCGCCGCTGGCGGCGTCGACGTGCAGCGGCACGTCCAGTCCCCCCTCCTGCTTCAGCCCGACGAGGTAGTCGTTGATCCCGCGGATGTCGTCGGCGTGGCCGGTGAAGGTCGTGCCCAGCACCGCCGCCACGCCGATCGTGTTCTCATCGATGTGAGGCTCGACGTCCTCGGGGCCGATCGTGTACTTGTGCGGCTGCAGCGGCACGATCCGCGGCTCGACGTCGAAGTAGCGGCAGAACTTCTCCCACACGACGTGCACGTCGCCGCCGAACACCATGTTGGGGCGCTCGACCGACTTGCCCGCCGCCTGCCGGCGCGCGCGCCACTTCCACTTCAGCGACAGCGCGCCCAGCATGATCGCCTCGGAGGAGCCCTGGGTGCGCGCGCCAGTCGTCTCCCCCGGCGCGTTGAAGAGGTCGGCGAGCATGCGGATGCAGCGCTGCTCGATCTCCGCCGAGCGCGGATACTCGGCGTGATCGATGAAGTTCACGCGCAGCGATTCCTGGATCACCTGCTCTGCCTCCGGCTCCATCCACGTGGTCACGAACGTCGCGAGGTTGCGCGTCGGTAGGCCGTCGAGCACAGTCTCCTGCTGGATCAAGCCCTTCGCTTCCTCCGCCGTCATGCCCATCTTCGGCAGTTTGCCGTCGGGCGCGGGCTCGAGCCGATAACGGTTGCCGTAGATGCTCTCCAGCTTTTCGATCTCCGGGCGCGTCAGCTCGTGCGGGTCGCTCATCGGCCTATCGTACGGCCATGCCGGAGCTGGACACTGAGCATCACTGCGCTCACGGCGTCACGGCACCCACGGGCTGTGCCACTCGCCGAAGCCCGACACCAGCCGGTCTCCCTCCGGTGGCCCCCAGGACCCTGAGGCGTAGCGGTGCACCGGCGGGGGCTGTTTCAGCAGCGGTTCGAAGATCCGCCACGCCTCTTCGACGCCGTCCTGGCGGGTGAAGCGCGTGCTGTTGCCCTCGATCGCGTCGAGCAGCAGCACCTCATACGGCGTCGGCGCCTCGCCGCCCTGCTCGGCGAACTCGACGTCGAGGTGGACCGCCTCGGGGCCAGCGGCGTCAGCTCGATGCGCGTCGAGCGTCACGCGGGTGCCTGTGCCGGGGTCGAGCTTGACGACGAACTGGTTCGGTTCAGGGTGGCGATGCCCAGACTCCATGAAGCCGAGGCGAGGCGGGTCGCGGAACACCGCCCGCAGCTCGGTCTGGGTGAGTGGCAGCTTCTTGCCCGTGCGGATGAACCACGGCACGCCCGACCAGCGCCAGTTGTCGATGTCCAGGCGCATCGCCGCGTAGGTCTCCGTGGTCGAGTCGCTGGCGACGCCGTCGATGTCGAGGTAGCCGTCGTACTGGCCGCGCACGTAGTGCGCGGGGTTCGCGTCGGCGATCGCGCGGAAGACGGCGAACTTGGCGTCCTGGAGAGTTTTCGCGTCGCGGCCGGCGGGGGCCTCCATCGCCGCGAGCGCGACGAGCTGCATCAGGTGGTTGACGACCACGTCGCGCAGCGCGCCGACCGGGTCGTAGAAGTGCCCGCGGTCCTCCACGCCGAACGCCTCAGCCATCGTGATCTGCACGTACGCGATGTGGTTGCGGTTCCAGATCGGCTCGATCATGGTGTTGGCGAAGCGCAGGTACAGGAGCTCGTCGGTGCCCATCTTTCCCAGGAAGTGGTCGATCCGATAGAGCTGTGACTCATCGATGTACTGGTGGATCTCGGCGGCCAGCGCGCGCGCCGAGGGCAGGTCGTGACCAAACGGCTTCTCCACGACCACGCGCGCGCCCTTTGTCAGCCCGGCTTGCGCGAGCTCCTTGATCACGGGTCCGAACAGCGACGGCGGGATCTCCAGGTAGAAGACCGGAGTGTGCGCGTCGCCGATCGCCGCGCCCACCTGCTCGTACGTGGCGGCGTCGGTGAAGTCGCCGCTGACGTAGGACAGGCGCGCGGCGAAACGCTCGAACACGTCGTCCTCCAGCTGCTCGCCGGTGCCTTCGATGCATTCGCGCGCGTGCTCGCGCAGGCGCTCGACCGTCCAGGCGTCGACCGCCACGCCAACGATCGGGCAGTCCAGCAGGCCGCGGCGCTCCAAGCGGTAGAGCGAGCGGAAGGTCATCACCTTCGCGAGGTCGCCCGTTATCCCGTAGATGACCAGGACGTCCGCGCGCACGGGCGGGGATCATTCCAGATAGGTTGTGGCGATGCCCGACGAGCCTGTCGTACAGGGTGATATCGAGCCAGGGGAGGGCGTCGGCTCGGGTCTGGCCAGTCCACGGGCGCTGCATCTGCTGGCGCTGGAGTTCGGGTCCAAGGCTCAGTTCGAAGATCCGCGCTTCGAGTGGCGCCGGCTCTTCTCCGAGCTGCTCGGCACGTTCATGCTGGTGCTCGTCGCCGCCGGCGGCGGGATCCTTCACGGGCAGGGCCAGATCACGCTCGCGGCGGCGGTCGTCGCGCCGGGCCTGATGGTGATGGCGATCATCCTGTTCATGGGCGCCGTCTCCGGCGCACACCTGAACCCGATCGTCTCGCTGTCGTTCGCCCTGCGCGGAGACTTCCCCTGGAGGCGCGTCCCCGGCTACATCGTCATCCAGCTCGTGGGCGCCAGCCTCGCGTGCCTGTTCCTCGAGGGGGTGTTCGGCAACATCCAGCACCTGGGCGCCACGCTGCCGGGCGCCGGCTACGCCGACTGGCAGGCGCTGTTGATGGAGGTCGTGCTGAGCGCGTCGCTGGTCAGCGTCATCCTCGGCACCGCGTCGGCCGCCCAGAACGTCGGGCGCGTCGCCGCGCTCGCCGTCGGCGGCTACATCGCGCTCGCCGGCCTGTGGTCGGCGCCCGTCAGCGGCACCTCGATGAACCCGGCGCGCTCGTTCGGCCCGGCGCTCGTGAGCGGAGACTTCAACGGCTACTGGGTCTACGTGCTCGGCCCGTTCGCCGGCGCGCTGATCGCCGTCGGCTGCGCGTTCATCCTGCGCGGACGCGGTGGTCATCCGATCTCCTACGCCGCCGGTTCCGGCACGCTGGGTCTCCCGTCGAACGGCGGCGAGCCGCCGTCGAGCGGGCCGCCGTCGCTCTAGGCGCTCACAGGACCTGGATCTGAAACAGGCTTGTCGTGCCGGGGCGCCCGGAGGGTAGGCCCGCGGTGATCCCCACCCGCTGTCCGCGCTCGCACCAGCCGAGCTCGACCACCCGCCTGGCGGCGTCGGCGATCAGCGCCTCGGTGGTCTCGTGCCGCGGCATCGACGCAGCCTGCACGCCCCACATCAGCCCGCAGCGCCTGACCGTCTCTTTGCCCGGCGAGAGCGCGTAGATCGGCACCGTCGGGCGGTGCGCGGAGACCAGGCGCGCAGAGCGCCCCGACAGCGTCGGGATCACCAGCGCGTCGAGGCGCAGCTCACGGGCGGCGTCGCAGAGGTTGTGCGCGATCGTGTACGCCGGATCGGAGTGCGTGCGGCGCACGCGCGACTGGTTCCAGCGCTCGTACGGCGCGATCGACTCCGCCTGCTCCGCCACCGCGGCCATCATCGCCACTGCCTCGACCGGGTAGGCGCCCACGGCGGTCTCCTGGGAGAGCATCACCGCGTCGGTTCCATCGAGGATCGCGTTGGCCACGTCCGCGACCTCCGCGCGGGTGGGGCGCGAGGAGCTGACCATCGAGTCGAGCATCTGCGTCGCGGTGATGGACGGCCGGGCCATCCAGCCGGCCAGCTCCAGCAGCTGCTTCTGCACCAGCGGCACGCGCGCGATAGGCAGCTCGATGCCGAGGTCGCCGCGCGCCACCATCACGCAGTCGGCCACGCGCAGGATCTCCGCGGCGCGCTCGACCGCTTGGGGCTTCTCCATCTTGGCGACCAGCGGCAGGCGTGTGTGGTCGCGCACGAATTCGACGTCCTCCGGCGTCTGTACGAATGACAGCGCGACCATGTCCACGCCGATCGACTCGCCGTGGTGCAGCAGGTGCAGGTCCTCCTCGGGCACCGCCGGCAGCGCCGCCACCGGACCGGGGATGTTCAGGCCCTGGCGCGACGCGACCGCGCCGCCGATCTCGATCTCGACGTCGAGCTCGCAGTCCGCGGCCCGCACGTCCACGACGCGCAGCCGCACGGATCCGTCGGCCAGATACAGGATCGAGCCGTCCTCGACCGCGTCGGGCAGGCCCGCCCAGGAGATGCTCATCTCGTGCGCGTCGCCCGGTCGATCGCCGTCTCCGCAGGAGAACGTCAGTCGCTCGCCCGGCGTGAGCTCGACAACGTCCTCACGCAGCGGGCCGATGCGGAGCTTTGGTCCCGGCAGGTCCTGCAGGATCGCCACCGGCCGCCCGACCCGCCCGGCGGCGTCGCGCACGCGCCGCGCCGTCTCCGCGTGCTCTTCGAGCGTCCCATGCGAGTAGTTCAGCCGCGCCACGTCCATGCCCGCCTCGACCATGCGCATCAGCGTCTCCAGCTCGCGCGAGGCGGGTCCGATGGTGGCGACGATCTTCGTGCGGCGCATCGTCTGAACTTATCGTTGCCGCGACAATCATGCGTAACCGGGTTGTGTTCGGCCTGTGCCGCGTAGCATCCAGGCGTGCTCGGCCCCTCCCGACAGATGCCCCGCATCGGCGCTCACGCCCGGATCGTGCATTTCGGCGGCGGCTTCGAGCGAGGCGTGGTTCTGGCGGTGCACGACGACGGCCGGCGCCTTGAGGTGCGCGACGAGCGGGGAGACGTGCTCGAGTTCGTGCTCAGCCCCGCGACCGCGCGGTTCGTGTCCGCCGGCACGGCGCATGGGCCGCGGCTGGAGCTGCTCGGGAAGCGGATCTGACGTCTACGGCGCGGTGACGTCGGGGAAGTGCTCCGCGCAGTGCGCGCGCAACACCTCGCGCACCCACGCGCGCTCCTCCGCCGAGGCCACCCGAAAGCGTGCGAGCAGCTCGCGTTGTCGCTCGATCGGCGCGTCGGCGATCACCCAGCGGACGGCCAGGCGCTCGAACAGAAGCTCGCCCGCGCGCTGCCATGCGTCCTCCTGCGTGCCTGCGGGGCGGCCGGCGGCTCCGGTTAGCGCTTGCGCGTATTCGTGGCGAGAGCCCGGTGTGAGCGAGCCGCGCAGCGTGAGCACATTGCCGTGCGCGTCGGTGTAGTCGCTGTCCGGCGCGGCGAGCTTCTCGGCGCGCTGCTGGCGGCGAGCGCGCTTGCCCACGCTCAGCCCGCGTCGGCGGTCCGTTCGAGCTTGCTGCGCACGTCGCCGGTCACCGGCTTGGCGTGGCCGGGCCACGCGGCCGCGGGCTCGAGCGCGGCGAGCTTGCGGATGCTCGCGCGCGCCTGCTCGGTGTCGTAGTTGTAGAGCCGCTCGGGCAGGCGCGGCTCGCAGTCGCGCCCCCACATGTCGAGCGTGTAGAAGCAGTCGCTGGTGAGCGCCAGACGGTCTGACTCTCGCCACAGCGCGATCATCCCCGGCGCGTGCCCCGGCAGGTGCACGACCGTGAAGCCCGCCAGCTCCTCGCCCTCGTCGAGCGTGCCCGCAATCGTCACGGGACCGCCGTCCCAGGCGAAGCGGTGCAGCAGGCGGTGGACTTGACGCATCGGCGTTGGCAGCCCCGCCAGGCCCTGTGGCCAGTAGCGGAAGCCGCCGCTGCCCTCGGCGTCCTGCACCTCGTCGGGATGGCACAGGACGGGCACGCCGAGCGCGGGCGCCGTGCCGCGATGATCGGTGTGCCCGTGGCCGAGCACCACCCGCCGGATGCCGCCGAGCTTCGCTCCCGCGGTCGCGACCGCGCGCGTCATCGTGCGCGCTCCCGCGTCGAACAGCGTCACGCCGCCGTCGTCCTCGATCAGGTACACGTTGCAGCGCGCCGGCTGGCCCTGCACCACCCACACACCCTCCGCGACCAGCTCTGCCTCGCCCGCTCCCAGACGGGAGCTCAGGCGGGTCTTGGCGTTGAACGCCTGCGCCATCCGCGCTTCCGCGCCGGAGCCCTGCGGCGGCATCATCCCGATCTGACGCGCGAACGTCATCGAGTCGGTGAACGCGTCGTTGCTCTGGATCAGCCCGTCGCGGACGGTGAGCAGGTCGAAGCCTTCGAGCTCGACCGGCATGCCCGTGGGGGCGATGCCGCCGAAGTGGCCGGGGCCGGCGAATGTGCCGGTCAGGCGCCACTGCACGCCGCAGCGCTCGCCCTCGGTCGTGGTCGAAATCACCTGCATGCTCAGATCCGGCAGCGCGCCGGTCAGCTCGCCGATGAACGCGCGCACGCCCTCCGGTGCGAGCACGTCGACCTGTCCACGCACGTGCTCGCGCCCACCCTGCGCCCACAGCGACACCGCCAGATCGACCTCGCGCGCGTCGATCGCGCCGAAGTAGCGCCGAGCGACCGCCTCGGCCTTGCTCCCCGAGATGCGTTTGCGCGTCGCCGCCGCCTGTTGCATGTTCGCGGCGACCTCCTGCACCTTCGTGCTTGCTTCGCTGGCAGTCTCCCGATCGGTCATGCCCTCTCCTTTACGCCGCTGAACGGCCGTAGTCTAGTCTCCGCGCTATGCCCGATGTTCGCAGCCGGCGCGAGCTTGGACGCGGCGAGCGCGTGCTTCCGGGCCTGTTCCGCCTGCGCCTGCCGCTGCCGTGGCCCGGCGTTCCCCACTGCAATGCCTGGGCGGTCGCGCACGGCGACGGCTTCGTGCTGTTCGACACCGGCATGCACGAGCCCGATTCGATCTCACACCTCGAGCGGGCGCTCGCGATGTGCAACCTGCGCCTGGAGCAGGCCCGGTTGGTGGTGTGCACGCATGCCCATACAGACCACTGCGGGCAGGCCGCGACGATCGTCGAGCGCGCCGGGTGCGAAGTGTGGATGCATCCCAACCACGAGCACCTGAACCGCATGATCGCGGACCCCGAGGCGGTGTCCGCCAGGCGCCTGGAGATCGCTCGACAGAGCGGCGTCCCCGAGGAGCCGCTGCGCCGCTACGCGGCCGAGCGCAGCACCCGCGGGTCGGGGATCGCCGGCCCGATCGAGCCGGACCGCGACCTCGTGACAGGCATGGGCATCGTCACCGACCTCGGCGAGTGGATCGTGTATGAGACCCCGGGGCACGCGCCCTCGCACGTGTGTTTCTTTCAGCCCGAGCGGCGCCTGCTCGTCTCCGGAGATCACCTGCTGGGGCGCATCTCGCTGTACTTCGACTACGGCTACTCACCCGACCCCGTGGGTGAATTCGTCAATTCGCTGGGAGTGGTTGAGAAGCTTGGCGCGCGCCTGTGTCTGGCTGGGCACGGACGCACCTTCACCGACGTTCACGCGCACATCCAGGGCAACCGCGCGCTCGTGGGCGAACGGCTCGAGCGCGTCCAGCAGGCCGTTGCCGCGCAGCCGCTGACGGTGTTCGAGATCGTGCCGCATGTGTACGGCGACTCGCTCTCCGAGCAAAACGCCCACTGGCTGCTGTCGAAGATCCTCTGCTATCTCACCCACCTGCACGCGCTCGGCAAGGTCCGTCGCATCCCCGGCGAGCCCGAGCGGTGGGCTGCATAATCAGACGATGCGCATCGACCAGATCCTCGCCGATCAAGACCCGCCCACGCCGGTGTTCTCGTTCGAGTTCCTCCCACCGAAGACCGCCGACGGTGAGCGCAACCTGTACGCGGCACTCGCCGAGCTGAAGACGCTCGAGCCAGCGTTCGTGTCTGTCACCTACGGCGCCGGCGGCTCGACCAGGGAGAAGACGATCGAGATCGTCAAGCGGATCCGCGAGCAGTATGGCCTCGAGGCGATGGCCCACTTCACGTGCGTCGGTGCGACGGTCCCGCAACTGCGGGGCACGCTCGACGAGATGCAGGCCGCCGGCATCGACAACGTGCTCGCCCTGCGCGGGGATCCACCGGCTGGGGAGGAGGCGTGGACGAAGACCGACGGGGGCCTCGAATACTCACGCGAACTCGTCGAGCTGATCTCGGACGGCTACCCGTTCGCGATCGGCGCAGCCTGCTTCCCCGAGACCCACATCCACGCGACGAGCCCCGAGGCCGACCTCGAACACCTCGTCGAGAAGGTGCACGCGGGCGTCGACTTCCTGATCACGCAGCTGTTCTTCGACAACGCCGTGTACTTCGACTTCGTCCAGCGCGCGCGCGCCGCGGGAGTCGAGGTCCCGATCATCCCCGGTGTGATGCCGATCACCAGGGTGGTTCAGGTCGAGCGTATGGCCCAGATGTGCGGCGCGTCGATCCCCGACGGCCTACGCCGCGAGCTGCACGCGCGCGGCGAGGACCCCGAGGCGGTGCTCGACTTCGGCGTCGCGTACGCGACGCTGCAGTGCTCGGAGCTGCTGGCCGCGGGCGCGCCGGGGATCCACTTCTACACGCTCAACCGCTCACCCGCCACGCGCGCGATCCTCAGCGCACTGAAGCTCGCAAAGCCGTGGGAGAAGGCCATCTACCCCAACTCGATCTCGAGCCCCTCGGCGACGCACGGCGAGCCGTCGGCGGCCTCATAGCGGACGTCGACCGAGTCGTCCTGGCGGTAGGTGCCGACGCCCCATGCGCCGAGCAGCCAGCGCCAACCGCTGATCTTGTCCTTGCGCAGCTCGCGCTCGAACACGAGCGCGCCTTCGCGCACGGTGTAGTCGACGCCGAGCCGCTGAGGCACGCCGTTGAGGTAGACCTCGTAGGCGCCGCGCACCCCACGCGGGAGCCTGACCCGGGACTTGGTCATCGCGGCCTGATTATGACCGCCCGCGCCGGGTTCGTCAGCTCGCGGCGGCGCTGACTATGCGCCCGACGCCCGCTCCGGCGCGTACCCTCAGCGGTCGATGCCCGAGCCGCTTGCCCCCGAGATCCCCTACACGATCCGGCGCTCGACGCGTGCTCGGCGCGTGCGCGTGAACGTGCACGCCCACACGGGCGTGGAGGTGGTGCTCCCGACGCGTGCGCCCGAGCGCGCCGCCGCCGCCGCCGTCAGCGAGCTGCGCCCGTGGATCGAGCGTCGCTTGGACGAGGCGCGCGACGTGCTCGCCCGGCTGGCCGAACGCGCCGGCACCGTGCCCTATCTGGGCGCCACGCTCGTGCTCGTCCCGCAGGCGGGCCGCACGCGTGTGCACCGCGCGGGGGATCGACTGCTCGTGCCCGACGGCGACCACCGCCCGGCGCTCGAGCGTTACTACCGTCGGGCCGCACGCGCGGAGATTGCCCCGCGCCTTGACCGGGCTACTCAGCTCGCAGGCAGCTCCTACAGCGCCCTGGACATTCGCGCGCAGCGCACGCGCTGGGCGTCGTGCTCGTCGAGCGGGCGCATGAGCTTCAACTGGCGGCTGCTGCTGGCACCTGAACGCGTGCTCGAATATGTCGTCTGGCACGAGGTCTGCCATCTGGAGATCCTCGACCACTCGCCCCGCTTCTGGGCGCTGCTCGCGGATCGCTGGCCCGGCTATCGCGATGATCGCGACTGGCTGCGCCGCCACGGCGCGACGCTCGTGTTGTAAGGGGTTCTGGCGGCGACGGCAGCCACTGCGCCGCCGCCAGAAGGCCCCAACTTCGCCAGCAGTGGCGAGCGCTACCAGCCGATGTGGCTGAACATCATTTCGGCGCCCTGCTGCAGGAACTTGCCGCTTTCGTAGTGCAGGTATTCGTGGTATTCGGTGCTGCCGGCGTTGAAGCCCTGGCAGATGGCGTCTTTGAGTCGGCACCAGTCGCCGACACGGTTGTTGATTTTCGAGGAGTAGTTGCCGCGCTCGGTGAGGATGCCCCAATGTTCGGGGTTGTAGTTGCCGCGGGCGGTCGCTTTGTCGCTCGGGTTGAAGCGCGGGTCGCCGTACAGCGCGACGCCGTAGATGTGCGAGACCGAGCTGTTGTTGGCGTTGGTGAGGTTTTCGATCGTGTCGCCGACCACGTGCGCGCCCTGCGAGAACCCTGCGATCAGGATCTTCATGCTCGGGCACGCCGAGGCGTCGCCCTTGACACGATTTTCGAGGTGTTCGTCGCCTTCCCACACGCTCGGGAAGTAGTCCCACGCGTTCCACCATTCGGCGACGTTCACCGCGGGGTATTCCAGCCCATAGGACTGCAGCGTCTGACTGCTCGGCTTGCGCGCTTTGACACGTTCGTAGAGCCCCGCGATCGTCGTGCCCATCCCGTAGTTGCCGCTATAGCTTTCGCCCGATCCGCGCACGCCGATGAGCTCGACGTTCGAGCACGCCCAGCCGCTCGCGGGGGCGAGCGCCGCGAGCATCATCCAGACGACGAGTGCGACGAACGCGCCGACCAGCAGGGCGCGCGTGTGGCGGGCGCGCAGCGGCGCCGCAAGGCTTGCGTACATGTGAACTGCTCCTCCCTCAGGCCGGCGCCGATCGACCCCGACGATTCGCTGCCGCCGGTATACGGCGGCTCCCTCAGACGCTTACAAGTCTAATCCGCCTTCGCGGTCAAATGGCGCCGCCACGGCGCGACGCTCGTGCTCTGAGAGTCCTCCAAATTAAAAGTCTGTCTAACTATGGTTATACAGACTTTTTTTGCGGACAAACCAGCGCCGGCCAGCGGAGCGCCGCCCCGCCCGCGCCTAGCGCCGCCCGGCGCCCAGCGGAGCGCCGCCCGGCGCCCAGCGGAGCGCCGCCCAGCCTAGCGCCGCCCGGCGCCGTGCCAGCGCGTCGCTAGCGCTGATCGATCGGCACGTAGTCGCGGTCGCGCTCGCCGGTGTAGATCTGGCGCGGACGGGCGATCTTCTGCTCGGGGTCCCCGACCATCTCCTTCCACTGGGCGATCCAGCCGCTGGTGCGCCCGATCGCGAACATCACCGGGAACATCGCCACCGGCAGCCCGAGCGCCTCGTAGATCAGGCCGGAGTAGAAGTCGACGTTCGGGTAGAGCTTGCGTGAGGTGAAGTACTCGTCGTCGAGCGCGCGCTTCTCGAGCTCGCTCGCCACGTCGAGCAGCGGGCTCTTGCCGCGCACCTCGAACACGTCGTCGAGGTATTTGCGAATGATCCGCGCCCGCGGGTCGTAGTTCTTGTACACGCGGTGGCCGAAGCCCATCAGGCGCTCGTTGCCGGCCTTTACACCTTCGAGGAAGGCGGGGATGTTCTCGACGCTGCCGATCCGCTCGAGCATGCGCAGCGCCTGCTCGTTGGCGCCGCCGTGCAGCGGGCCGTACAGCGCCGCGACGCCGGCGGCCACCGCCGAGTAAGGGTCGACCTGGGTCGAGCCGACCGAGCGTACGGCGCTGGTGGAGGCGTTCTGTTCGTGGTCGGCGTGCAGGATGAACAGCACGTCCAGTGCACGCTCCAAGCGAGGATCGGGCTCGTATTTGAGCTCGGTCATCTTGTACATCATCCCGAGGAAGTTGCCCGCGTAGTTGAGGTCGTTGTCGGGGTAGACGTACGGCTGGCCCATGTTGTGGCGGAACGCGAACGCCGCGAGCGTGGGCATCTTCGCGAGCAGGCGGATGATCTGCATCGCGCGGACGCGCTCCTCGTGGATCCTGTTGGCGTCCGGATAGAACGTCGACAGCGCGCCCACGGAGGCCACCAGCATGCCCATCGGGTTGGCGTCGTAGCGGAATCCCTTGATGAAGTCCTTGACGTTCTCGTGCACGAACGTGTGGATCGTGATCTCGTCGATCCAGCCCGTCAGCTCGGTCTGGGTCGGGAGCCTGCCGTTGATCAGCAGGTAGGCGACCTCGAGGTAGCTCGAGTGCTCGCATAGCTGCTCGATCGGGTAGCCGTGATGCTGCAGAATGCCGGCGTCGCCGTCGATGTAGGTGATCGAGCTGCGACACGAGGCGGTGTTCATGTACGCGGGGTCATAGACCATCAGCCCGAAGTCCTGATCGTCTGTCTTGATCTGCCTGAGATCCATCCCACGCACGGTTCCGTCCTCGATCGGCAGCTCGTAGGTCGCGCCCGTGCGGTTGTCGGTCACAGTGAGCGTTCCCTGCGCGGGTGCTGCTCCATTGCCGGGCGCGCCTGCTGTGACCTCGATCGTCGATCGCTCGGTGCTCATGTGTGTCTCCTGGTCCGCGGGTTGGGGAACGCTCTGCATCGATTATGCGCGACGGCGCTCGTGCGCTCGCCGCTTGACGCGCGCACCGGCTGCAGGTGGCGAGGAATTAGGCTCAGCGGTAGGGCTGGCGCTGGCGCTGGGCGCTGATTCGCACGCGCTTGGGGGAGCCTGAGGCGGGGTCTCCGTGCGGGCCGCGCCGGGGCGCACGCGGTGGTCGTGAGCGCGGATGATGGGGGTGCAGCGGCCGCGGCTTCGGGCCGATGCCGCCGTCGTTGCTGCCGAGCTCGGTCTCGGGAGTCTGGCGCACAGCCCAGCGCACGATCGCGAACAGCGCCCCGATCGGGACCTTGAGGATGACCATCAACCAGATGAACGTCCACGTCGTCACGTCCTTCGATCGTATACCCGGTACCGGCTCCGTACAACCCCCCGAGCGCGATCAGTAGAAAGCCACGACGCGCGATCGCGGTGCGGCTGGTAACGGCCCGCCCGCTCAGCTCAGCCGCGAAGCTCGAGCGGCGCGCCGCTGAACTGCGTCATCGCGTGCAGTTCCGCGATGCGCGCCACGATCTCCGAGCCCTGCAGACGCTCCATGCGCTCGGTCCCGAACTCCTCCACGTTGAAGGACGCGAGCACCGTCGCGTGTGCCATCGCGCGCCGCAACAGAGCGTCGGAGAGCTCCTCGTGCGGGTGCGCGGCCACGTAGCCGACGAGGCCGCCCGCGAACGTGTCGCCCGCGCCGGTCGGATCGATCACGCTCTCCAGCGGGTAGGCGGGCAGCGCGAAGAAGCCCTCGCGCGTCACCAGCGCCGCGCCGTACTCTCCCTGCTTGGCGACCACCACGCGCGGGCCCCAGGAAAGGATCTCGCGTGCGGCCAACACGAGGTTCGGCTTGCCCGTCAGCTGGCGCAGCTCGGCGTCGTTGAGGATCACGCAGTCGACGCTCTCGATCGCGCGCACCAGCGAGTCGCGTGCGATGTCGATCCACAGGTTCATCGAGTCGAGCGCCACGAAGCGCGCCTGCGGCAGCTGGCTGCGCACCTGCTGCTGCAGATCCGGCTGGATGTTGGCCAGGAACAGCACGTCGCTGGCGCGCGAGCGCTCGGACAGCTTCGGCGAGAAGCCCTCGAAGACCCCCAGCTGCGTGTCGATCGTCTCGCGCGAGTTCAGATCCCAGCCGTACTCGCCCTGCCAGAAGAACGTGCTGCCGCCGCTCACGCGCTCGACGTCGGACACGTCCACGCCCCGGCGGCGCATCACCTCCAGCTGCTCCTCGCCGAAGTCATCGCCGACAGGGCCGACGACGCGCACGTCGTCGAAGAACGACGCCGCCAGGGCGAAATGCACGGCCGCGCCGCCGAGCATCCGCTGGCGTTCGCCGAACGGGGTCTTGACGGTGTCATAGGCGATCGATCCGACCACGGTGATGGACATGGGCGCGCACCTTAGAGCACACCGCCCCCGGCGGGCGCGCGGCACTCCGCTAGCCTCGGAGCCCATGCGAGCGATCCAGATGACCGAGTTCGGCGGCCCCGAGGTGCTGAAGCTCACCGATCTGCCCGCCCCGCAGCCCGGTCCCGAGGAGACGCTGATCAAGGTCACGCGGGCGGGTCTCAACTTCGCCGACACGCACACGCGGACCAACACCTACGTGCAGAAGGCCACGCTCCCGCTGGTGCCCGGCGGTGAGGTCGCGGGCGTGTCCGAGGACACGGGCGAGCGCGTGGTCGCGCTGGTGGGGACCGGCGGCTACGCCGAGTACGCGGTCGCTCCGAAGAACCTCGTCTTCCCGATTCCAGACGGAATCGACGACGGCACCGCGCTCGCGATGATCGTGCAGGGAACGACCGCGTGGCACCTGTACCGCACCTCCGGGCGCGTCGCCGAGGGGGAGAGCGTGGTCGTCCACGGCGCCGCCGGCGGCGTTGGCTCGATCGCCGCGCAGCTTGGCCACGCGATGGGCGCCGGACGTGTGATCGCGACGGCCTCCAGCGAGGAGAAGCGCGCGCTGGCGCTGGAGCTGGGAGCCGACGTCGCGATCGACCCAGCCGCCGAGGGCCTGACCGAGCGCCTGCTCGAGGCCAATGGCGGACAGCCCGTGGACGTTGTCTTCGAGATGTCCGGCGGCGAGGTCTTCGACGCCTCCTACAAGGCGCTCGCGCCCTTCGGGCGGATCGTCGCGTACGGCATCGCCACGAACGAAGCCAACGACGTGTCCACCGGCTCGCTGCTGCGCCACTCGCGCGCGGTCGTCGGCTTCTACCTGTTTCACTGCCTGCGCCGGCCGGGCATGTTCGCGGACGCGCTCGCCGACCTGTTCGCGCGCACCGCGCGCGGCGAGCTGCGGGCGATCGTCGGGCACACATATCCGCTGGAGCAGGCGGCGCAGGCGCAGATCGACCTGCGCGCGCGGCGCACCACCGGCAAGCTGCTGCTGGACCCGGGCGCCTAAGCTCCATGTCCACCGTCATGGCCAAGTCATTTGCCGATCTCGGGCTGTCCGAGTCCACACTGCAGGCGCTGCGCGACGTCGGCTATGAGTCGCCCAGCCCGATCCAGGAGCAGGCGATCCCGGCGCTGCTGGAGGGACGCGACGTGATCGGCCAGGCGCAGACGGGCACCGGCAAGACGGCGGCGTTCGGGCTGCCGATCATGGAGTACCTCGACTCCAGCGAGCAGGTCGTGCAGGCGCTCGTGCTGACGCCCACGCGCGAGTTGTGCATCCAGGTCACGCAGGCGCTGCGCACATACGGCGCGCACAGCGGCATCGACGTCGTCGCCGTGTTCGGCGGCGCACCGATCCGCACGCAGCAGGCGCAGCTGCGCGCCGGCGGGCACGTGGTGGTGGGGACCGTCGGGCGGGTGCTCGATCTGATCTCGCGCCACTCGCTGGTGCTGCACGACTGCCGCTTCCTGGTGCTCGACGAGGCCGACGAGATGCTCGACCTCGGTTTCCTCGAAGACGTCGAGAAAATCCTCTCGTTGACGCCCTCCAGCCGCCAGACGGCGCTGTTCAGCGCGACGATGCCGCCGCCGATCCGCAAACTGGCCGACCGCTACATGTATGACCCGGAGATCATCCAGGTCGAGGCGCAGACGCTCACGATCGACACCGTCGCGCAGTTCCAGCTGCCGGTCGAGACGAAGGACAAGCCTGACAAGCTCGTCGAGGTGCTCAGGGCGGAGATGGGCAGCAAAGGCGAAGCAGAAGGCCAGCAGGCGATCGTGTTCGTGCGCACGAAGATCCGCTGCGAGCAGCTGTTTCGCACGCTGCGCGACCGCGGCATGAACGTCAGGGCGCTGCACGGCGACATGTCGCAGGGCTCGCGCGACGGCGTGATGCTGGCGTTCAAGGGCGGGCGCGTGCCGATCCTCGTCGCCACCGACGTGGCGGCGCGCGGCCTTGACATCTCCACCGTGACACTGGTGGTCAACTACGACGTGCCCACCAGCCCCGACACCTACGTGCACCGCATCGGGCGCACCGGGCGCGTCGGGCGCTCGGGTCGGGCGATCACGTTCGTGGAGGATCGCCAGAAGCGCGAGCTGGAGGCGATCGAACGCCATATCGGCACGCACGTCGCGCAGTGGGAGCAGGGCGCCGTGGCTGCGCCGACACCCGTGCGCGAGCGCCCGCGCAGGCACTCCAAGCCGCGCATCTCACGCCGAGACGAGGACGAGTCCTACACCAAGCTGGTGCTCGGCGGCGGCCGCGCGGCGGGGCTGAGCGTGGCCGACATCGTCGCCTCGGTGACCTCATCTGCGGGCCTCGACGGCGAGGCGGTGCGGGACGTGCTCGTGCTCGACCGCTTCTCGTTCCTATCGGTGCCCGAGGCGGACGCGGACCGGGTGATCGACGCGGTCGACGGACGTCCAGTCCGCGGCCAGACCCTCAGCCTCGAGCGCGTGAAGGTAAGGTAGGCCGATGCCTACGAAAGCCACCATGCAGACCACCGAAGGGCCGATCGTCTTCGAGTTGTTCGACGAGGACGCGCCCAAGACCGTCGAGAACTTTCGCAAGCTCGCCGGCGAGGGCTTCTACGACGGGCTGAGCTTCCACCGCGTCATCAAAGACTTCATGATCCAGGGCGGTTGCCCGCAGGGAACGGGCACCGGCGGCCCCGGCTACACCTTCGAGGACGAGATCAACCCGCACAAGATCGTCCGCGGAGCGCTGGCGATGGCCAACGCCGGCCCCGACACCAACGGCTCGCAGTTCTTCATCGTCACCGCCGACGCCTGCCCGTGGCTGGACGGCAAACACACCGTCTTCGGCCAGGTGAGCGACGGCATGGACGTCGTCGACAAGCTCGAGGCGGTGCGCACCGACGGCGGCGACCGCCCGTCCGAGCCGATCGGCATCGCCTCGATCGAGTTCTCGGAGTAGGACCGCCGGGTTGAGGTAATGGGCCACGCCGCATGCGGCG